>CAZLVF010000009.1:7061-33401 GCA_964562925.1 uncultured Candidatus Bathyarchaeia archaeon | reverse complement strand
CCAGTCTCTCTTCCGCCTCAGCATCGCCACCGGTCATGTAGGTTCAAAACCTCCACAAACAAAGTAAATGATCTGGCCCGTTGGCCGATTGGCCGGTCGGCCGGGAGACTTACCCCTTGTAGTATAGGCCATAGGCGGAGAGAATGAGAAGCGGACGGTAGATGTAAAAGTGCTGGTTGGTTCAGTTCCTATTAGCTCTCTTGCCTAAGATGAGGAACCGCAGAGCTTCTGACGGATGAACAATGTTTGATATCCTGTTACCTAGGATTCCTCTGAAGTGTAGCGGATGCGGACGCATTTTTGACGATTTAGGAATCTTCATGGATCACGCGTGCATCTAGATTCTTGCATCACAGGTTTTGGCCGGTAGCTAGTTTTGTGCCAAGTTTATAGTGGACTTCTCTTCCTCACTAAGTTGGGAGTTACCTCTTATGCTCGAGATTCTACTTGGAACATGTGGTTGGAGCTACGCCGAATGGGAGGACATCCTCTACCCCCAGAAACAGAATAAGCTGAAGCAGTACACGTCGATATTCCCGACTACTGAGATCAATTCCACATTCTACAGACTTCCAGAGCAAGGTATGGTCCTAGGCTGGAGTAGGTATACGCCTCCAGACTTTCTCTTTTCGGCCAAACTGCCCCAAGCAATTACACACAAGAAAGCGCTTGACACCGCTAAAGGAGTAGAGGCTGATCTCAACCATTTCCTCGAAACCATGAAACCTCTCACAAATGCTGGAAAGCTCGTTTGTATTCTCGTTCAGCTTCCTCCATTCATGAAATTCAGCGCCGAGAGGATTGAGTCCTTCCTATCCGTCCTCCCCAGCCGTCCAAGTTTTGCAATCGAGTTCAGACACAACTCTTGGCTGAAGTATGAGGCATTCAAACTCCTAGAGAAATACCAGGTTGCATACACGATTGTTGACGAACCTCTTCTCCCATCCGAAATCCATGTTACATCTAATCTCGCATACATACGTTGGCACGGCAGAGCAAGCAAGCCATGGTTCAACTACAAGTACTCGGAAGAGGAATTAGAGGAATGGGTTCCAAAGGTTAGAGAAGTCTCTGGAAAAACAGAACGCGTGCTGGGCTATTTCAACAATCATTTCCACGGTTACGCTCCTGAGAATTGCCTCCAAATGATGGAGATGCTTGGCATTGTCACACAGCATAGAACGGCGGCATTGCGAAGAGTCTCTTCCTACAGGAAAGGCAAGGTTCCGACGGAGCGAGGATTAGAAGCTTGGATCGGACCAGTCGCAGAAACAGCTCTCGAAAAACTGCTGACAAATTTCGCGGACACAGATACCATAGAAAAAGCTCGATCTATTCCAGACTCGGACGTGTCGCTTCGAGAGGATAGCAGAAGAGCCTTGGCAGCATATATTGGAGACACCTCAGTCGACATAGACTTTGAGAGGCGTCTGATCACGCATTATTGCCCTGTCTGGTCGAGATCTAGTGTGGAGAAGCGGTTCTGTCCACATGTCGCTAGACTGTTTCTCAGCATCAAACCGGAAAAGGCTCGAGCTGTACTAGTGTTCATCAACTCGGATTTGGTCAGCTGGAGGTTCGAGCCAAGACTTGCGGTCGAGTTTCCGACATAACTAGATAGCAATGTGGAAAAGCCCAATCTGCAAAACTAGCGGAAGTATATGTGATGTCAATCAAGGTGAAAGAGTGGCTGAAGTTGCTCGGCATCCAGACAACCCATGAAGAAAGGTTGGATATAGATAGAGAAGTGGAGTTCGTAACTGGGCTGTCATGCGACGGGGGCGTCAGCAAGCTTACCGAGGAGGAGTTCTTAGCCATTGTTAACAGAGTAAAACGGCGAAGAAAAAGAGATGAGGAGCGTTCTACAATTCTCGCAGAAGCTCTCGCTTAATCGAGTTTCGAAAGTCTTCGAATCTATGATTGTCTAATTCGGTAGGCCGAGACGCTTCGGCCGCTTGGTTAAGCTACCTGCCAATCTCTGCTGGGTGCTGTCCAACAAACCAAGAGAAGATTAGACTCTCGCAATTTGGAAAGTATGAAATCAACGTCTTTCTTCCTCAAGATTGCCTGTGCTCGCGAAAGATCTCGGCTCCGAAAGACAGAACAAGCCTCAGCATCCATATATATAGATGGAGCCTTCATACCCGTCCTAGGTGTGTGGTACACTTTGGTAATTGACACAGACAATCTTTTTAGAGTATCAAACCTCCAAGCAAGAAGAGCTGCTGAGACATTGACCTTAGCGTTCAAAGATTACCCACTACTCACCCACATTATTCCGTATAGTGCGCGCGATAGAGATCAGAAGCTACACAGGTTTTTCGAATTCATGATTCGTTTTGGAATTTCGTACGGTGAAGTGTATGCGACATCTCCCAGCATGGAAGGTGTCGCAATTTGGTTTCCTTCCGACAAATATGAGGTAACGACATGGAAAATGATTCGAGTAGGAGGTTTATCTCTCATATACTATCTTTTGAGAAAGGAGGGAAGAGATTTGTCGTCAAAATTGCTGGCTTATGACGAATATGCTTCTAGGATACGCAGTCGCCATGCACCGTTTCTCTGTTTGTATTTGAGTCTCATGGGCGTCAACCCCAAGTTTCAGGGCAGAGGTTATGCGAGTACTTTAATGAAGCCCATGCTTATCCGAATAGATAAGGAACATTTGCCTTGCTTTCTCGAGACTCACAATGAAGAAAGCATCCCCATTTACAAGCATTACGGATTTGAAATAGTTGAGGAAGGCACGATTCCGGGAACTGATATAGTTCATTGTGCTATGTTAAGAGAAAAAGCAACTAACGCGCCGGAGAACAGAGGCGCGTATGATAAGGGAACAACTCTTTGTTAACGCGTTAGTTGCAAACAAGAGTTCGATATTCTGGGGTATAGCACCTGCGCGAGAACTTGCACACCTAGTTTCGCGTTCACACTATTAGCACGTTAGACAAATGAGTAGACTCCTTGAGAGATTACTTACGAGTAGGCACCGGCTAGTGTCCTTGTTTTTCGGAACCCAAAGCCTAACTTCGCCTAGCTAAATGACTCTGTCAATCATCGCCTTCTTCACGGCGGGCATGGTTCTAATATTCATGGGAAGCGTCAATACATTAAGGGAGGTGGCAACCTCATACGATGCTGTGGTCATTGATACCAAAACAGTTGAACATAGAACAACCTAGGGGAACGAAACATCCGACAACTAGTTCAATGTGTATAGGTTGCCTGAAGCCTTTCTAAAAGCTCTAGATCCGACCGAATAGTTCCGCAGGTGTCTCTCATGTTAGGCTCATCTCAGTCCACTTTGACGCAAGTTCATCTCTACGTGGTCTATAGATCTGTTCAAAGAAGCCGCTCTGCGAAAGCAATAGTTCCTTCGGGTATTGCCGCATTATCTCAAGTGATTCGCTCCAAGCTTTAGAGAAAGCGGCTCCAAACCTTCTCTCTATCTGCTGTTGGAAGTCGTGTTCGGTTTGGGCTTTTCCTCCCATCGTGAAGTAGAGACGACCTCCTTTCTTCATCATATACGCCACCTCATCACCTAGGAAGTACGCGTCTCCGGTCTTCTGAACTGGCTTTCTCTGAATCTCTTCCGGTGTACGATGTATGATTTTCATCTCTTTGAATCCACGTTTCGCGGCGGCGTAGAATATCGCTCTATTGAGGCCCCAGCTCTTTGCCTGGCCTACTGAGAGCCCAAGCAAGACCGCTCTGGCAGCTTGTAGCGTTGCCATTACTTGGAAACGACCCACCGTCACGAACTATGGCTCCTAACCAAATTAGTACAGCTGAAGTAGTTTAGCTTGTTTTGGTTTGCTATCTGCCAGCCTATATAATGAGTTCGACTCTTCTTCGTTTGATTTTGAGCATATTGGAAACGGATGGCGATAACGTCGTCACATATTCTTGCCTCAGACCGCATGCCACGAGGCGTCTGATCCTAGCTGGACTATGGGCATGCACGCCAAATTTTTTCTTTTGACGGATGAGACACCGCTTCATCGTCAACACCTCACACGTCAAAGGCACCAGATCAGAAGTGAACTAGAAGTCATCTAGCAACTGACCGATCAACTCTCTCCCACGGGATGTTGGCCCAAGATATCATAAGGGTTAAACTCTTTTGTTTTGTATGATTCATTCCGGATCGCTGTTCCAGCTGTTGTCGTTACGTTGAGCTCAGCTCCTAATAGAGTAACATTGGGGGGTCCCAACAGAATCAATCTCTGGTTATGTTTTGCTGAAGGAACAAACGCACCCATGCAAGGCAGTCATCATTGTTCTGCTAGTTAGCATCGCTATAGTAATCATCGCCGTAATTGTCGTCATCGTCATGGTCATCGCGTTAGTAGCGACTGTGGTAGTCGCAGCGGTGGTAATTATAGTCGTCACAGCCATAACATCGGCAACTGAAGTGCGTGGGTATGAGGAAAGTAATTGAGACCAATGCGGATGTTGGATTGTAATTGGATCGCTATCGTCTTCGCACTGCGCGCGTAGTCGCGGCACTTCTCGTAGTGTTATCTATTCAAGCCAAACAAACGAAATGCTAAATAGTCACCCTAATAGGGAGACTAAATGAAATAGTCACCCTAATGGGGAGACTATATGGTGACGAGCTATGAAATGGATACCGCCCTGGCTTGCAAAGGCGTACGCACGATTGCATTTAGCGAAGGGAAGGGACATCTTCGATTTTTCCGAAGCGGGAGCAATACTTGAACTGAAAGATAAGCGACCTATCGGGAAGACACTGGCTAAACTGAGAACCTTCGGGTATATGACTGTTCGGAGAGACCCTTTAGACCCGAGGAAGAAGCTGTTCAGGCTTGTTGACCCTCAGAGTATTGTTCTCGCGATGGCAATCCAGTCGCGAGCGAAGACTGATGATGTCGCAGAGAAGCTCAGGGCAGTTTCTGGTTATTTGGAATACTATGTGAGTGGGGCATACGCAGCGTACGAGTACCATCGCTATTCAGCTACGGAGAGTATGGACATATCAGTTAGACCCGATCAGCTTCTTACCTGGATTGCACTGCTCTCGGAGCCGAACATTGCTCTCTCAATAGATGAGATCCCTGCTGAAAAGCCAGCAAGCACAAACATACATCTGCACTCAGACTTCGACGAGACGCTTTCTAAGCACACAAGAGTGATTGATGGAATCAGGTATCTTTCGCCAGAGGCCCTTGTTACCTTGGGAATTGCAAAAGAAAACCTAAACATGGAAGATGTGCTCGCGATCCTTATCGCCTATAGGAAGAGATTAGACTGGAAGGTGCTTCTTGACCTGTCCGAAGCTCACAATGCGGGTAGATTCCTCGGATGCATTCTGGATATCTTGAATTCTGAATCGCAAAAGCCCTTGTTTGAGAAGAATCTGATCAACAATATATTGAGACGGTCAAACCTGCACGCGAGGCTTGATTTTCCCACAAGCATGATCACCCAACCTGCAGAGAAGTTGTATGGATCGATTTCTTCAAAATGGAATCTTAGGCTGCATCTGACCCATGCGCTTGTCTCCAAAGTGCTGACGGACTTGGTGAGATGATGAGCGAGGAACAAGTAGAACGAAGAAGCTTGGAAGACCTAGAAGACATGCTCGATGCTGCACACAAGCAAGGTATTAGGCTAGTTATCATTGGAGGATACGCAGTCGCCGCTTACACCCGCGGTTACCGTTACACAAAGGATATCGATCTGGTAGCAGACAAACCAGTGCTAGGCAAGCTGAAAGGATTACTGAAAAGTCTGGGCTATTCAATTCGTGACACAGAATTTGGTATCGCTGGAACCAAAAAACTGAGTAAAGGTTTTGTCGATCTCCACATCAGTGTGGGAAGAATCCGTGACATATCCACAGGCAAAGAATATCCTATTAATTCATCGTTCTTCAAGTACGCAAAGCGCCTAACAGTAAGAGGATACATTTCGAAGGACACGTCGTTGAAAGCTCTCGTAGCTGACTTGGAGACCCTCATCGTCCTGAAGACGATGCCCGTTGGCAGGGACAAGGATGCGGTCGATTTGATTTCACTGCTGCGGGACAGAATGGAGGAGGTTGATCTACCATCGCTGGTGGACAGAACCACGGCTGCAGGCTTGACCTTGCATCTATTGAATCGGGTACGTGACTACGCAAGAAGACTCAGAGATGGCGAGCTTGACAAAATCTGGTTCGATATCACAGCCACGAGGCTTCCATATACCGAAAAGCGGGAGATATGGAAATTCTTCGCGAAGTTGGCAGATCTGCTTCGTCGGACGGTCTAGTAATGAGAAAGCTTACAACGCGCCAATGGATTATCATAGCAAGAAGAGAGAGGTCAGGAATATCGGTCACCGGGATGTTGTCCCACGATAACGTCGGGGTTCAACTGCTTCGCTAAGGAAGGCGAGATATTCTCTCAGCGTCCAAACGCTACGAAAGGTTTCTGGGCTTGGCCACTATCTCTCTGATTTCTAGTTTCAAGAACTCCTTGGCGTAGGCTGGTTTAACGACGATGCAGGTATCGGCGCCTTCTCCGGTCCCGCCAATGGCCATGACCTCCTTATTCGTCGCTATTAGTCCCGCATCGGTAGCCATGAGAACGATTTCGACACAGACCTTCATTCCTTGCGAGAAGCGGTAGAGTGTTTCCCGAACGACCTCCTCAATAGACCTACCTCCGAATTCTTCGGTTAGCGCAGCAGCGACGCCGTCGCCAAGGGCGTGGACGGAGGTGAGGACTTTGACTCCATTGTCGCTCAACTTCTTCTTCTCCGCCTTTGTCATCACCCATCCCTCCTTCTGAAAGGCTTCTGAGATTGAAACGGCGATAAGGTTTATCTCTAGATCTTTGAAGACCTCCACTGCCTTCAGCGCAGTGCCCCCGTGGGTTGACGCAACGACAACATCTTTGATTCTAAGCTCTTTAGCCCTCTTCCTAGCCGCGTACAGAGTCTTATTCGTGTTTTTTGCTCCACCCTTCTCGAAGTAAGTTATGGTCTTCTCCAAGTGTTTCGCGTCCGCAGCGTTTCCTGTTTGATCTTGGGATAAGTCTTTCCATCAAGAGATTTGCTGCCTGCCCGAGCGATTGACGATGTCTATCGACCTCGCAGGTAGAAGCGGATTCCACCCAGCATCTTGACTCTAACCCTTCAGTCATCTGTGAGCTTCCTCAGATGATTGTCTACAACGGGAGAACCAGACTTGAGGTGTTTGCATAATCTGCAGGACCATAACGGATTGTCTAGTGAAGATAGAATCTGATGGCAAACGTCGCATTCAGAGTGGCACGAATCCAACGCCGACTATGTAGCTTGTTCCTTCGGTCTCCTAGATAATTATGAGAGACACAAGAAACCTCATTTCCGCGTATCTATCGCTTCGAGAGGATGGCAGACGAGCCTTGGCAATGTGACAGAAAGGGAGTTATAGAAGAAACCGGTATCAGATCGGTCGGAAGGATTCTAGTGCTTAAATTGGATAAGTCAAGAATCTTGTTCGAGAAGGCAAAGAAGATCACTCCTGGTGGCGTACATGACGAGCTGCGCTTCATGCAGCCTAATCCAATCTTTTTCAAAAGAGCGAAGGGCTCTCGAATCTTTGACGTTGACGGAAATGAGTATATTGACTTTCACATGGCCTTCGGTCCCGTGATCTTGGGGCATTGCAATACAAAAGTGGTCGCAGCTGTCAAGAGACAGGCCGAAACTGGCGACTTATGGGGTACCGGTGCGTATGAGCAAGAGTGCGAGCTCAGTGAAAAAATATCAAAATATGTTCCATCAGCGGAAATGGTTAGGATATGTAACGCCGGTTCCGACGGCACGTATCACGCCATCAGACTAGCAAGAGCTTACACGAAGAAGGAGAAGATACTTAAATTCGAGGGGGGTTACCACGGCTGGCATGACTACGTGGCGATCAGCGTCACGCCTCCAGCAGATAAGGTTGGAATGATTTATGCCCAGTCAGATGGAATTCCAGCCAACACACTTCAGAACACTCTCTTCTTTGACATCTCCTATGATAAGCAGGTCGATATCACTCGATTCCGTCTGATCTCCACTTGCGAACGAACCGTAAATAAGCGCAAACTTGATTCTCTCTATCTCTGAAAAGGAGTCTTTCAGCATGGCTACTAGGCCTGCTGTCTTCGCTATCAATCCTTTCAGCTCACCGAGGTAAGGTAGTCTCTTGTTGACAGATACAAGTGTAACCTTGCCTCTCTTGTCCTCGCTGATGACACCTAGGGAGACAAGATTCTTCTCCTCCTTGTAGAGCATGCTGTATGGGATCCTCATGTCCCTGGAGAGTTCACGTATGTAGAAGCTCTGATCAGGGTTCATCATGAGTTTGGATAGCAGAGCAACCCTCGTCTTAGAGCCAAACAATCTATCTATTTGCACTGTCATATGATCTATAAACTAGATCACTGTTAATAAACAATTGCTTTGAAGTGCTATGTCATGACAGCTTCCGGAACAAATGTGTCTTTGACGCCCAAAGAGAATGGTTTTGAGGGAGCGATGGATACAGCCGACTAGATTTCCAGCAGTAAGTCTCAATACTTCCTAGCAAACCGGTTCCGAAATCCGGGCAACACAATGGCTCACTACTATTCGACCGGTCGGGAGATTGCTCAGCAAGTTAGTGATGATGTCGATGGGTTCATGGCAGGTGTGGGAACAGGTGGAAGACTCATGGATGTAGGAAAAGCGTTGCGAGAAAGAAACCCCTCAGCAAAACTTGTCGCAGTCCAGCCGGAAGAGGCAGCTGTACTTTCAGGTCGAAAAGACGTCAAGGATCACAAGATTGCTGGCATTGGAGATGGCCTTGTTCTCGAGGTCTTGGACAAAGGAATGATAGGCGAAGTAATCACCGTGAAGAGTGATGATGCCGTCGAGATGGCTAAGAGACTCTCGAGAACAGGGATTACCAGTAGGAATATCGTCGGGAGCAAACGTTTGGGCAGGGATTCAGATGCTAGATCAGATTGGTAGAGACAAGAAAGTTGCAATACTACTTCCAGACCGAACTGAGAGATACTTCAGCACGGATCTGTACTTCACATGCGAACGTGTGGTAAGGCAGTGTTCAAAACACTGCGAATGTCAGTTTTTCTCGTGATATGTTGAGAGCAAATAGCGTTGTGATCCATGCAGTCAGTTGTTCACTTGCAGGGACCTCATTCTCCTGAGAAGAGCTGTTGGCGGGCCCGACGGGATTTGAACCCGCGACCTTTGGGTTAAGAGCTTCAGCCCAACGGCCGATGTTAGACCACTGCTCTTCCTGACTGAGCTACGGGCCCGGTATCGGTTCTGATGAACTCCCACCGTTTAAACTGTTACTATTCCCGACAGTTAGCGGTAGCCTATCTTCCAAGTCCTCCGACCGAAGTCTCAGATAGAAAGAGCATCCGATAGGAGGACCGCTCAGTTTGACCGACTTTGATTTCTAATGTTCCCGATAGTGTTAGGATTGGGAATCTCTTGGTCAACGGGCCTGCCAAGTCCGCAACATGCGAATCAAGCCTTTGGCAAAGAAGCTAGTTCGATGCGGGTTGGTTCTAAGAATAAAGGCCAGAATAAGTTCTGTCTTATCTTCAACTTCCTAAACCTCCATATGCCTGAAGTGGCTATCGTTAAGGGAATGTTGTTTCGCTGCACCGCCTCGCAGATCTGTCTTGCCACTTGAACTGTCACTCCTGCGTCAGATCTCAACTCAACGAAGTCTTCATCTGAATCCTTCCCATCGCTTAGTCCTGTTCTCACGCATGGTATGAAACCGCCCCAGCAGCAACCTCTCACAAATCTTCGGTCGAGCCTCACCTGTACAGTGGGGCTGTTCAAACCCTTATGCTCAATGAATCTAAGAGCTCCATCTGTGAAATCTACGTACATGGGTATGTCGCATGGTATCCTTGCGTACTAGTAAAGTATTTGGGCTTACAAAAGGAAGGCCCCGCCGAATGGGTTTAGATGTTCCAGGAGGAGAACCACTACCTCAAAGCTAACAAAAAAACATTTGATATAGAAACGAGATAAAGCTCCGACACGACACGTAAACGCCGAGTGTGCCACAGAGAAACTCAAATGACACATTAGATAACCTTTTGTCCGCTGCTGATGTTACTGGTTCCCTATGCTCACATTCATCGGCCTAGGCCTGAATGATGAACGTGGAATCTCTCTGCAAGGCTTGGAAGAGGCGAAGACTTCTGATTTTGTCTTTGCAGAATTCTACACGAGCCTCATGCCCGGCTTATCGATGATGAATCTTGAAACACTCGTCGGTAAATCGATCCAGGTTTTGTCAAGAGCCGACATAGAGGAGAAAGCTGAAGAGAAACTGTTGAGACTTGCAGAAGAAGCCAAAGTGGCCCTCCTTGTTCCGGGAGATCCGATGACCGCTACCACCCACGTAGATCTGAGACTCCGCGCTACTAAGAGAACGATCGAGACAACCGTGATCCACGGCGTATCTGCGATATCTGCTGCAGCGGGATCTACGGGACTTCAAAGCTACAAGTTTGGCAAGGCCGTTACAATTCCAATTCCAGAGTTCGGCCCCCCAGTAGAGACGCCTTACAACGTCATCAAAGAGAATAGCCTCAGAGGTCTTCACACGCTGGTTCTTCTGGACATCAAAGCGGATGCAGGCATCTGCCTCTCGATAGAAGATGCTCTGAGGCAACTCCTAGCTATCGAGCAGAAACGACAAGAACATGTAACCCATGAGGATAGACTGGCTGTCGGCGTTGCTCGGATTGGCGCAAGCGACATGGTAGTCAGGGGCGGTCGCATCAAAGATTTGACCAGCCACGACTTCGGAGGCCCACCGCACATAATCATCTTCCCAGGTCGATTGCACTTTGTCGAAGCCGAGGCGCTTCAAGCCTTCGCCAAAACTGGTAAAGAAGCTCTGGAGGAGAACCTTTGAACGAGGATGCACGTGAAAGAGCTGAAAGATATATTGAGAATGTCGAGGGAACTCTAGCACACATTAGGTGCATCGATTTGCCCGCCACGGTTACTTCAAGCGGAGTTGAAAAGGTCATCGATACAATCAAGAGATATGTCTCCGACACTAGATATCATATCGGCGAAGGCAAGTTCACAACGGCGTTGGCTTCGATATCTTATGCCGAGGGCCTACTTGACGCGGTGAGGTTGTTGAAGATCGCTAGATTTTCTTGGCCAAGCGAAGAGTTGCAAGATGCAACTTTGACAGGTTCTAACCTCGGTTGAATGACGAAGATAAAAGAATCAGATCATTATGAAAAATAGATAACGATGAAAAGCTAGATCGTAAACGAGCACTCTGGGACCATGCGATGAAAAGTAAGATAGTCCTAGCGACGGGAGCGTTCGATCTGCTTCATTATGGGCATCTCAGGTTCCTAGAAGAGTCGAAGAGAGCTGGTGGAAAAAAGTCGAAGCTCATCGTACTCGTCGCCAGAGATAGCACTATCGAGAGACTGAAAGGAAAGAGGCCTGTTATGTCTGAGAATGAGAGGAAAACTCTAGTTGCCAGCCTTAAACCTGTGGACGAGGCTATTCTTGGTTATAGGAGGTTCAGCATTAGAAAGGTGATTGAAAGAGTCAAGCCGAATATCATAGCCTTGGGGTATGATCAGGAGGATGTGCGGAGGGCTGTGGAAAAAGTTGCTAGGGAGGATCGTTTGAGGATCAGGATCGTCCGGATAGGGAGGTTTGGGAGATCTGATCTCTACAGCTCATCGAAGATTAAGCGCAGGGTTATCGAGAGCTGGGGGAGACTCTGACATGAACGGTGTCTCCATCTTTTAGCTTAAGTCTCTCTCTCAAGTTAACTGGGGCGATTATTTCCAGTATCTCCTCGCCATAGTGAGATCTCATTGCTGTAACTATATGGGCACGTGCTACTCCGTTGACAGAGACGGGGTAGCACCTTACTGGACCGAAGCTTCGTCTTCCGTCGCTGAATCCATCTATCAGAATAAAGGACATCGTTTCCATTAGAGCCTTCTCGTCTAGAAACTGTTTGTCAAGCCTAATGTTCAGCGTTCCTGGAAAAGGGTCGTACCCAAGTTTCTTAGCGAATTGCTTCCCATAACCGGGTTGGCTGATGTAGTAGGCTCCCTCTCCCAAACCCGAAAAGAGTTCTCCCTCTAGGGTTATCTCTCTTGGAGTTGGCTCGAAGACTTTTCTGAGCGTCAGGTACGCTACGTTAAGCTCACGCTTCCCATCGGCTGTGAGTTGAACGCTCTCACCTCCGGGGACCCTCAGCCTCCTTATCAACCCGGCCCTCTCAAGCTCCATCAACCGTCTAGAAGCTGTCTGCTGGGAAGTTCCAACGCTCTCTGCCAGTCGGCTTGTTGTGATCGGAACATTTCCAACGTAAGCGCTCAACTCAACAAGCTTGTACAACATGTAGAATAGGTTTCCCTTCAACTCTCTATCTTCCTAGCCATTCTGGTTGCTTCTTGATGGGCTATTCTAATTGGTTCAAGCATGTTCCTTATGATGCAATTGCTAGCCACTTCAACAGCTCTGTTGAGTGAGATCTTGTGGCCAACGCTAACATAGAAGATCTTTTCCTTGACGTTTATTGCGGCGCCGATACTGCGTCCTTCCCTATCGAGTACACGGTTTCTGTGAAGTTTGCCATAGAAGAGGCTCTTGGCGACTCCGATGGTCGGCAGATCCAGCACCACTCCAACGTGGCAGGCTAGACCGAACCCTCTCGGATGGGCTAGTCCATGGCCGTCAACTAAGACGACATCCGGTACCATGTTCAGTTCCCTAACGGCTTCCACCATAGGAGCAGCCTCCCGGAAGCCGAGGAAGCCTGCACGGTAAGGAACCTTGACCAGGCTACTGACATGCTGAACTTCTATTGGCTTAAGGTTCCTGTAATTGAGCGCCGCAGCAACTGCGAATGATAGTTGTTTAGCATATGCAACATCAACGCCTGCCACATATACGATCCTTTTGGGAAGGGTGGATCGCTTCTTGACGAGTTTTGAGAAGCTTTCTTGAGCCGCGGTCGCCTTTTCAAATGAGAATAGGTCGGTGGCAGGGGGCGGCTCTTCAAGAGCAGGAGCTTCTGAAGACGCTGGGGTCAAACTTGAGCCCTTTTGTTTTTTTAAGATGGTTTTTCAGGTCTTTGATGGCGTCTTCAAGGGATAGCCTCCTAGTCTCGGTGACAACATCGCCCCTTGTCGACTCGATCAGTTTTCTAGCGATATCCATCTTATGCCTGAATGTGGGTATAATAGCTGTATGATCGAGAGAGTATAGATCTTCATAGACGCTTTCCATGGTCGCTAGGGTCTTTTCCGCTTCTTTGGCCTCACCCTTTCTCAAGTGATTCAAAGCCATTCTCCTGAGTTCTCCTGTAAAGTCGAGTAGGCCTAGAAGATACGGTTGAACGTCTACTCCAACCTCTTTCTGTGAAAGAACCTTCCCTCTCGACGCAATTACCTGAAGTAATCTTGCTTCAGCATATTCTTGGTAGGCTGTGACAACGTTGGGTGAAGAGCTGAACTCCAAATGTGAGTCTAACAGCTTTCTGAGACCTATCAGGGTTAGCTTTGCTTTTTTCAGAGTTACCTCAGCAGCTCCCGTCTCCTGCCTGTGAATCTGGACGATAGCCCACCCTGACAACCTTGAGGCTGCCCTTGTAGCTTCAAACATTTTCTCTCGGGCTTGATCGTAATCCTCGAGATCCGCCTGTATCCTTTCCAAGTCTTTCTTGTCGAGCAACGTTTTACACTTACTCAGCGGGTATAAGCGGTTACGCGGTAGGATAAACCATTTGGGAGAACGTCAACAGAGTCTCTTCGGCCTCTCGAGTTCGCTCAGAAGTGCTACTCGACTCTCAGGCGACTCGTCTATCATCTTGTACGACATATGCTGTGCCAAATCCTTTGAAAAATCAACTATTTCATGATGGCTGGGCATAGATTCAAAGGTGAGCCTCCGCCTCGACCACCCAACGTACATGTACGACTTCGGTTCCACGTAGGTTGGCGAGATCGGGTCAAGAAGCCTAGCGTAACCTCTAGGGTTCTTAAGGTTGAGACCTCTAACCAAGGTTATCCGAATCGCCGTGGGACATGAGAGGCTCGGAAGTATCGAGAGAGTCCTCATCAACCTGTTCCACGCATCAGGAATAGAGGGCTTGCAACTAGTGATGAAAGTGGACTCATCAGGCGCTGAAAGCGAGACGTAGAGTTGAGACGGCTCCTCTTTAAGCGCTTCAATAGCGTGAGGGTTAGTTCCGTTCGTAACCAAGAAGACGGTTAATTCGCGTTTGCGATACTCATGTATAAGTGAACTCAGGAAGGGATAGAACGTTGGCTCCCCATCTAGGCTTATGGCGACATGCCTGGGTTCCGAGGCTTCCCGATATTTGTCACGGTCAACTTTTCCTTGAATAACCTGACCTTTGTATCCGCTGAGGATCTTCCTCTGGGCTTTGATAGATTCCTGAACTATTTCTGCCGGTTCATCCCATTCTGTCGTTGAGGCAAGAATCCAAGGCATTAAGAAATCGTCAGGCTGTATCCTCCAACAGAACTTACATCTCATATTGCAGTCTAGGGTTGGCGTCATCTGTATGCAACGATGGCTCTGAATTCCATAAAACCTCTGCTTGTAGCAGGGCTTGTCTTCTATGAGGCTTTTATGTAGCCAGCGACATTTCTTGGACGCTGAATGCCTTCCAATGATCTGATACTTCTGCCTTTTCAGAACCTCTGATAACTCGGATGTGGCAAGGGTCTGCATAGCGTTCACTAAGTAGCCTGTTAGATGAGAAGCTTTTATACGAGCGGTATTCCCGTATCACGCGATTTTCAAGGATTCTTCTTGTATACCATCTTTCGTTATTATTAGAAGGTCCGCGCCTTCGCCGCTTCCTACATCTCTAGCTACAGCTGATTTGAACGCGTCTGCGATAACCTTCTTCGCCTCTTCGATGCTCATACCATCCTTGTATTCGGACTCCAAGACGCCTACAGCGATCTCGGCTCCTGTTCCCACAGAGGCGAACTTGTCGTCTATCACCGAACCCAGAGGATCGAGTACGTAGAGGCTTGGTCCTCCACTGTCTATTCCGCCCACTATGGTCTGCGTCAGATATGGAAAGAGTCTCCGTTGGAATAGAAGGTTGCCCATCAGCTTCGCAGTAGTCTTCACTCCTGCATCCTTACTCGTCTCATAGGCGTAGAGGCTTATGTATGCTGCAACCTCGCGAACAAGTATCTGCATGTCCGCTACGAGTCCCGCACAGGCGGCTCCTATGCTGTTTGTAATCTTGAAGACTTTCTTCCCGGTCTTGCTCATGACAAAGTATCCATATGAGACCCTTCTCTCAGAAGCCAGAATAACCCCGTCCTTACAGACTAGTCCAAGGGTCGTCGCTCCAGGCATGAATGGAACCTCTTGACCCATAAGTAGACACCGATCCGAGAATTGGTAACCGCATTAGATAAGGCTCAACTTATTAAGCAATGCGTTTCTAACGCGCTCTATCTAAACGACAAGAAACGGCATAGAGATAGTTTTCGTCTAGCTCCAATCACCATCTGACGGTGTCAACCGCGCATGTTCCCTATTTCATGATCGACTCTTGAAAAGCATCTTCTTCCCTCTGGGATAAGCAACATTCAAAGTTCTGCCTACTCTCTCCCCAATCCGCAAGTCCAAAGAATAGGTTTACAGGTATGTGCTGCGTTAGACTTCAGTTGCAGGTATAAGGCAGATCTTCGACCAAGTTTGAAAGTGAGAAGCGAGCAGCTAAGCATGTATGACCCCCCCGTCTCCCCTACCCCTCTAGGGGGATAGAGTAGCCATCCCAATTGAACGGGATCCCAAGAATCGTTCCAACTACAAAGTTTGATTTGCTAAATGAATTGTAACATATGGGCGAAGACGTTTGCATCCCCTCAGGAACATCCTCAACGGGATCTTATGGAACAGAAAAGGAGACTTGAGAGACTATACGATCACATACATACATCGTGGGGCTGTAGGCGATATCCGGAAGATTCCTTTTACCACTATCAAGAAAGTTGGCAAATCCTGGTTCTTGCTGCAGAAGGCCGGAGATGAGACTCTGATACCCTTCCACAGAGTTGTGACGGTCGAGAATACTAGAACTGGAGAGGTTCTCTGGCGGAAGAGATAGACGAACTACAATTTGAGACCGATCCCTACAGCCTCGATCGTTCCAATCTTGCCCAACTCCCCCGAGGTATTGAACCTGACGTTCGCTATGAGCTCGGTTATCCGAATATTCGTCAGCGTATGCAAGGTTATCTGTGATGTTGAGATCTTTGATTGACCCTCCGCGACCGCCATGTAAGGTATCAGCATATCGGCCAGGTGGCTGTCCACAGGCATTCCAGAATCGGCTTGTGCGACGAGGCTCTCAGCCGCTTCTAAGCCAACCTTCTCTGCAGGCTTTCCCCTCTCTCCGAGAGCATCAGCCCCGATGACCCCGCCTGAACCCGTCTCTGCATAGAGCAAGATTCCACTTCCAGGT
The DNA here is from genome assembly GCA_964562925.1 of uncultured Candidatus Bathyarchaeia archaeon. GTDB lineage: Archaea > Thermoproteota > Bathyarchaeia > 40CM-2-53-6 > CAVXDP01 > CAVXDP01. Next base: position 16,876 of record CAZLVF010000009.1, on the reverse strand, counting down.
CCGAGATGATGATCCCTTTGCGTCTCATACCACTCTAGATCTACTCTAACGTTCGAATATCCAGCTTTCAGTAGAAAACCTTTAGCGGATCTTGCCTGGCGCTCTGCCACGTCTCTAGGCAGCTTAACGCAGTGGCTAAGGCCACGGACTTCTCGAAGACCGTCTTGTGTGGTTAGGTTGATCCTTTCAAGTTCTCTTGGTGGATTGACCGAGATAACAACTCTTCCGCCACCCTTCGGGTAGTGTCCCCTTCTCAACACTCTTAGCTGAGCCTGATAACCCATCTTGGCTAACACAGGAAGCTTCACAAACCTCACATAATCGATGGTAGGGCTCCAACGGACATCCGTTCCACCCGTTATCTCGATTTCCAGGGGGCCGGGTGCAAACGCGGCTGCTGGCATCAGCGCCTGAAGCACAAGCGGAATACTACCCGCAGTTCCAATATCAAAACTGAACCGGCCTGCCAGCCTCGACGTAGGTGCAAAAGTAAACTCGGTCGAGCCTATTTCAAGCCCGGTAAGTTCCGCCTTGGAAAGCGCTGCAACAGCCCTCACCCCTGCTAGGTGCTGTGCCTTGAGCCCTGGAGGCGTTCTCTTGGCTCTAACATTTCTGACACGGATGCTCCTCCCCAAGAGCGCTGCAAGAGCAATACTCGTCCTTACGATCTGCCCCCCACCTTCAAGCATGTCGCCAGGAATATCAACGGACACAGGTATCACTCCTTGCTACTGATCTTGACCACTCGCCGCCTTGACCAGTTCGAGGGCGTCCAACGCTTAAATTACTTGCCTCATAGTGTTGATCCCAGCAAACTTGACAAGTGATGGGCGATGGTCTCGATCAGAACCGAAGCTTTTGATGACGTATGGTTTGCTGTGGCGGAGGATGAGAGAAACCGTCTTCTCTCTTCAAGTTTCTCATTGGAGGATAAACGGGAGGCTGTCCGAGTGGTTATTCAGTGTCTCCCTCGTGGGTTGAGAGATCAAGCGAAAGAGGTTGGACGCGAATCCCCGAATCTGCGAATGATGTACAAGCTCTACTTGGGAGAGACCTTGCAGAAGCATCCGAGCCTAGAGATGCGATATTTCTCGCCGTTCAGGAAGAGGGTTTACCAGGCGGCTAGAAGGATCCCTAAAGGATTCGTCTCGACGTACGGCTTGATAGCGGCCAAAGCGGGTAACCGGCTTGCGTATAGAGCGGCAGGGAACGCTATGAGAACTAATCCGTTCACCCTCTTCGTTCCATGCCATAGGGCTGTGCCATCAACGATGGATGTGGGACGTTACTCGCTCTCTCTAGACGATGATTTCAACCCAGAGATCAAACGTGCGCTTCTGGTCAGAGAGGGCGTAGAGTTTGAAAGAGGCAAGATCTCAAGAAAGAGCCTCTGGAGGTTCAAGTCGGGGGATAAGAGGTGAACGAGAAAGACTTGCGGGGACTCTACGTCGGCCGTTTCCAACCATTCCACCTAGGCCACCTTGAAGCCTCCAAATACGCGTTGAAAAGACTTGAGCAACTTGTGGTCGTGGTAGGAAGCGCCCAGTACAGTCACACGCTCGAGAATCCTTTCACAGCTGGAGAGAGGGTTATGATGATCAAGGCTGCGCTTGACGAGGCGGGGTTCGACCGGTCAAGCTACTTCATCATACCCGTCGAGGACATAAACTATCATAGCATTTGGGTCGACCATATCAGAGCGTTAACGCCAAAGTTCGATCTGGTTTTCTCGAATGAACCTCTGACGAAGAGGCTTTTCAAAGAAGCAGGCGTAAAAGCTGAGCCTATACCGTTCTTCAATAGACAGAACTATTCAGCTACGGAGATTCGAAACCGGATAATCGAAGGACGCGACTGGCAGTCGCTCGTTCCCAAGGCCGTCGCCAGCTTCATGAAGGAGATCGGCGGCATAGAGAGAATTCACGAGCTAGCTTTGGACGACAAGCCTAAGACCTGACAGAGATCCGAAGTCTCTCTCCTCTTTTCAAACCAAGCCTTTCAGCCGCGTTCCTTTGGTTGGCGGCTATCTCAAAGAAACCGTGGCTCCCTATCAGTCCTAGAAGCGACCCCGTGGCCGCCTCCGAGTATGTTCGAAGAAAAGTGAACCTCCGGTTCCTTAACCTTAGATGCGATCCAAAGCGTGCACCAACCTTGGATAGATCGGTCGGTCGAGCGTTCGTCACAACGTTTCCGAAAGAGTCTATATGGATAACCTCACATTCTGCGAAACCGACGCCGACCGAAGCGACGCTGAAACTCGGCTGTACATAGGTCCTGAATGGTCTGCCCATCTCCTCGACTCGAACTCGCTTCGAGAGATATGCTGCCACCGGACTGAATAGGTCGCGGCCGTGAAACGTGGCTGAGACACCTCTCTTCATGAATCTCCCCTCAGTTATCTCATACACTTCACGAACCCCTTCAGGTGTCGCCGCCAACATCAAGAGCCCATTATCAGGACCAACGTAGAAGTTTCTCATAGTCTTGACAACTATCGGCTTTCGCTTCCCTCCTACACCTGGGTCGACTACAGCCAAGTGTACAGTTCCTCTTGGAAAATAGGACGCGACGGACGCAAGTAAGAACGCTCCATTTCTAACGTCATACTTTGGAACGTCATGTGCAATATCAACTATCACAGCTCTCGGATTGATGGATAGTATAACCGCCTTCATCTGGGCTACGTAACTATCTTTCAAACCAAAATCTGAAAGCAGCGTAACGACAACCATATGATCAATCCCTACAACGCTAATATGAGACTGCAAACTCTATCGTTGACTTCGAGAGATTCTTTATAAGTTCTAGGCATTATCGAAGATTCCAACCGTAAAACCAGCACTGATGTCGAGGGATAAGAAGTGAGCGAGGAACCTCAACTCATTATGCTACCGGGGCCGACGAACGTTCCACCTCGAGTTATGCGAGCTATGTCCAAACCCATAATCAACCATAGAGGCGTGGAATTTCGTGAAATGTTCAGAAGAGTCACAGAGAACCTCCAATACGTCTTCGAAACCAAGAGTGACGTGGTTACCTTAACCTCATCGGGAACCGGAGGAGTTGAATGCGCCATCTCGAACATCCTCACAAGTGGTGAGAAGATAATTATCCCTGTCAACGGCGTCTTCTCCGGAAGGGTAAGAGACACAATCAAAGTCTATGACGGAACCCCGATAGAGATCCCCGTCGAGTGGGGAGATGCTGTAACCCCTGAGCAGGTTGAAGAGACCCTGAAGAGAGAGAAGGAAGTTAGAGCCGTAGTCATCGTGTACAACGAGACTGCCACAGGAGTCACGACACGATGCCTCAGAGAGGTAGGTGATCTATGCGAGAAATACAACTCTCTTTTCATAGTGGACGCTATCTCGATACTTGGCGGAGACAAACTTCCTGTAGACGAATGGAAAGTTGATATGTGTATAACAGGCTCGCAGAAGAGTCTGATGACACCGCCAGGATTGGCTTTCGTCTCTGTAAGCCCTAAAGCCTGGCCGGTGATAGAAAAGTCGAAACGTAGGTTCTACTTCGACCTCCTGGCCTACCGAAAGTTCTACGCTGAAGGTGAGACACCATACACCCCAGCGCTTCCTCTCATATACGCCCTAGACGAAGCGCTCCAGATGATAAAGAAGGAAGGCCTAGAGCCTCGTTTCCTAAGGCACAAGGTCTGCGCAGACGCACTGTACGCAGGCCTCGAGGCTATGAAACTAAACCTCTACGCAAAGAAAAGCGTTAGATCGAATGTTGTGATTGCGGTTAACAATCCACCCGGGATCTCAGACAAAGACATACGCAAGAGGATGCTCGAAAGGTATAGGATCTCAATAGCAGGCGGCATGGGAAAACTGAAATTCACCATGTTCAGGTTTGGCGTGATGGGAATGATAAGCCCCGCTAACATACTTCAGACACTTACCGCGTTGGAATGCACGTTGTCTGACCTCGGGTACAGATTGACTCTAGGGGAAGGCACCTCAGCTGCGAGAGAGGTCTTTGCCCGAGAGAAGATGCTCTAACGAAGAGAAACCAAACCCGATGAGGCAACACTCGCAACCTTCAACAACAGCTTTCCCCACGAGAGATCACATAGGTTAACAGCTAGAATCAGGACCTTCAGTGGCAATAGCACTGGGATCTAGACATGAAAATTGTTGCTTTCTCAGATTTCCATGGAAGTTCTACTGCTGTTGAAAAAGCAGCGGACGCCACGGCTGAAACGGGTGCAGAGCTGATGCTCATAGCAGGTGATCTGGCTTTTCATGACTTTGGCTCAGCATTTTCAATTCTTCAAAGACTTTCAAACTCCAAAGTCCCCATCTTCTTTGTCCCAGGAAATATGGACATCCCAGAGCTGACAACTGCTCAAAACCCTGGAAAGTTCACATGCATCCATGGAAGATGCGAAAGGTTTGGTAGCTTCTCTTTCATCGGATTAGGTGGAATGGTTCAGGGACCATTCCAGACATCTTTCGAGAGTAGTGAGGAGGAGAGCTATGATACCCTCCATAAGGCTGTCAAAGCCTGCGAAGAGGCGAAGATAGTGCTACTATCACACACGCCTCCGAAGAATACTTCGGTCGACTTGACCCGTTCAGGCAGACATGTCGGCAGTCGCGCAGTTCGAAGGTTCATAGAAGAAGTGGAACCGATCCTAGTCGTTTGCGGCCACATCCACGAAGCTCGTGGAATAGATAGGATTGGAAGAACATTGGTCTTGAATCCAGGCCCCATTCAAAACCAGCTCTATTCACTGATAGAGCTAACCGATACTATAGACGTGAAACTTCTAGAGTTCAGTTGAACGATGGAAATCTCCGCGCAAACGCTGTGAGAAAAGTTAAAGTAGATTGTTTCGGATCAGGCTATCTTCTTAGGCGATTCAAGTGCCTATAAAGAACGGTGACTTCATCCTCGTAGACTACACATGCCGAGTAAAAGAGAGCGGCGAAGTAGTTGATACCACGATAGAGTCTGTTGGAAAGGAGGCAAGGCTCCACCATGAGCATGAAAAGGAGCATATCTACGAGCCTATGTTTCTAGTTCAGGGCGAGGGGTGGGTTCCCAAAGGCTTCGATGAAGGATTGATTGGATTCGAAGCTGGAAATGCAACAACCGTGGAGGTTGCGCCTGACAAAGGCTACGGCCCAAGAGACCCCTCGAAGATTAAGCTACTCCCGCTTAGAAGATTCAAAAAGGAAGGATTTGACCCCGCTCCTGGAATGCAGGTTGAGATAGATCGAAAGCCTGCGACGATTAGATCCGTTGGAGCTGGAAGGGTCCAAGTTGACTTTAACCATCCGCTGGCTGGAAAGACCTTGGTATACGAGCTTAAAGTGGAGAAGGTCTTAGACTCGAAAGAAGAGAAAGCTCGAGCTATCATACATAGAAGGATACCCGCGGTCGCAGCTGAGAAGTTCGGCCTCACGCTTTCCGAGCAGGCTGTCATCGAGCTACCTGAGGAGGTATATTTCTTGGACGGGATACAACTTGCGAAGAGGGCCATCGCCGCGGACTTTCAGAAGTTCATGCAAGAATTCGAGAAGGTCTCCTTCGTTGAAACGTTTAAGAAACCACAGGCTCCCTCTGAACAGAAACCGCAACAAGCCGAAGCCCAAGTGAACAAGTAGCTTCACGTGCAACCTCAAGAACCCTGCACCTATCGCCGTCCACAAGTCCTAACGGAAAACATCTTTCGCTATTCTTGCAGTCGAATCTCTCGCATCGGCTTAGATCCAACCTTATGATAGCTCCTTGTATCGCAGACCTAGAGTCGATGAGAACCTCTTTTGAGGGCTCTTCAACCTCGACCACTTTTCCTCCATCCAAGTGAAGGAGACAGGGGATCTCCCTATCCATGACCCTCCTGATCGTGTAGACCCTTCCGTTCTCCAAAGTCCCTATACAAGATTGATAATACTTACAATGTTTGCATGAATCCGCTGCGCCGCTAAAGAGAAACATGTGTCCAAGTTTTGCCTGTTTCACTCCAACAATTGTAACCTTCATCGGAACGCTCTCTCTTTCTTCTCGAAATCTTTTTAAGCTGTTTATGGTTGTCACATAGCGGCGTGCTATTACTTTTCGGGCGCGCTTCTAAAGTCCTTTGAGAAGGATCTTCTCACGATCCTTTAGAGGCAGAGTACATGTATCCATACAAGATATCTGACAAAGTGCTGAAAGGTACAACGACTATCGGCGTCGTCTGCAAGGATGGAGTTGTTCTAGCCACTGATACTAGGGCGACGATGGGCTTCTTCGTAGCCCATAAACATGCGAAGAAGGTCTATAGGATTGACGATCACATCGCCATGACGATCGCGGGGGTCGTTGGAGATGCGCAGACCGTCGTTGAGATACTGAAGGCCAACGCTGAACTATACAAACTTGAGAATGGAAGGCCGATGCCGATAGGTGCTGCAGCCCGCCTCATAGCGAACCTACTATTCTCGTCAAGAATGGTTCCACTACTCCTCCAAGCTTTGATAGGTGGGGTAGATGATTTGGGATCTCGACTTTTCGCGCTTGACCCCTTTGGAAGCCTGACCGAGGAGAAAGTTGTCTCAACAGGGTCAGGCTCGCCTATAGCTTACGGCGTCCTCGAGTCCCAGTTGAAGGAGAGTCTAACTGTTAAGGAGACTGTTCCGATAGTATTGAAGGCAGTGGACTCGGCGATGAAGAGGGATGCCGCGAGTGGTGACAGTTTCGACGTAGCCATAGTCAACGCGAGAGGATATAGAGAACTCTCTGAAGAAGAGAAGAGATCCTTCATCGAGGCCAAGGCCTAGACTACCGTTTTCACGGTCGCCATTTCAGAGGACACGTACTTGAAAGGCTTTATCAACGATGCTCACTCGAAGATCCGTCAGACGATACTTGAGCGTATGCCGAAAGAGGCTGAAGTGACGAGAATAGAATTTGAAGGCCCACGTTTGGCCGTCTACGTTAGGAACGTAACACTGCTCGTAGAGCAGAGTTACGTTGTAACGGATATAGTGAACCTTCTTCATAAGCGGATAGTCATACGTTCCGATCCGTCGATCCGCCTTCCGGAGGCAGGAGCCGAGAAACTTATTCGGACATTGATTCCGGTCGAAGCGGACATTACAAATGTCACCTTCGACCCGAGCCTTGGAGAGGTTGTGATCGAAGCCAAGAAGCCTGGCCTAGCGATAGGAAAAGACGGCTTCACGTTGCAAGAGGTCATAAGAAAGACAGGTTGGCGCCCTCGCGTTCTCCGTGGACCTTTGATGGCGTCAAAGATCATAACGAGTTCAAGGCATATACTCCATACGGAGAGCGAGGAGAGGAGTAGGATCCTACGTGATGTCGGTGAGAGGATTTTCAGACCAACACTTACCGGAACAAGTACTGTTAGGATCACTCCACTTGGAGGGTTCCATGAGGTCGGCAGATCCTCAATCCTCGTAGAGACGGATGAGAGCAGCGTTCTGCTCGATTGTGGAGTAAACCCGAGCTCGCAGAACCCTGTGCACGCATATCCAAGGTTTGATATCGACCAGTTCAGCCTGGAGAGACTTGACGCGGTGATAATAACCCATGCTCACATGGACCATTGCGGTATGGCACCTTTCCTCTACAAGTATGGGTTTGACGGACCCGTCTACTGCTCAGAACCAACAGCCAGTTTGATGACGCTTCTCCAACTCGATTACCTTGACGTTGCAGTTAGAGAGGGAGTCTACGCCGCATACGATCAGAAGGACGTCAAGGAACTTGTAATGCATACTATACCTCTCAAGTACGGTGTCGTAACCGATGTCGGCCCCGATATGAAGCTGACACTACACAATGCTGGACATATACTCGGCTCCTCAATAATCCATCTTCACATAGGCGAAGGTTTGCATAACATAGTGTATTCGGGCGACTTCAAGTTTGGAAGAACGATGCTCCTCGAGTCGGCCTCCTCGGTCTATCCTAGGGTTGAGACGCTCATTTTGGAGAGTACTTATGGTGGACCTGAAGATCTAATGCCCGAGAGGGAAGGCGTTGAGGAGAGACTTACATCCATTGTGAACGAGACAGCAGAGAAGGGAGGAAAGGTGTTGATTCCTCTACCAGCGGTTGGGAGAGCTCAAGAGATCATGTTAGTCTTAGACCGGTACATGAAGAATAAGTGGATGAAGGAGCTTCCCGTCTACATAGAAGGCATGATCTCTGAAGCCACGGCCATACACACGGCGTATCCTGAATACCTAGCCCGAGAGATTAGGGACCAAATACTACATCAAGATATCAACCCGTTCCAATCCGACTACTTCACCGTCGTAAACCATCCAAGCGATAGAGAAGAGATCGTCGCTGGGGGTCCCTGCGTAATTCTTGCCACGTCCGGTATGCTCGAGGGCGGCCCGGCGATAGACTACTTCAGACGGCTTACGCCGGATGCGAAGAATACGGTGGTCTTCGTAAGCTACCAGATTGAGGGGACCCTTGGAAGTAGGATAAAGAATGGGTTGAAAGAGGTCTCACTTATGGGTTCGAATGGAAAGATAGAAGCTGTCCGAATGAATGCTCATGTAGAATCTGTGGAGGGCTTCTCAGGCCACTCGGACAAGAATCAGATAATCTCATTTGTACAGAGGATGTCGCCTAGACCTTCTAGAGTCATAGTCGGACATGGAGAGAGGAAGAAGTGTGACAATATCGCTTTTAACCTGAGCAGGATCCTGAAGACCAAGGCCATCGCACCAGACATTTTGGAGACTGTGAGACTGCGATAATGGCTGGAGCGACCTTCGCTAAGTACTAGGTTTTGCGGACTCCATGCTTCGAGGCCGTTGTAGTGGTCTCTCGAGGAAACGCCTGGCCGCTTCTCCAAATCTTCACGGTTGAGGGGGTGATCACTATCCTTTCCTCCCCAAGCCGAGCTATGTCCCCGCCCATCCCCTTGACATGGTCGCAGAGTTGATTAATTGCATTCTTGGTATCTTCAACGCTCTTCTTCGCCAACGGCGTTATACGCACAATAAGGATGTTCCCCAAATTCACTTCTGACCGTATCTTGGCGACGTCGGCAAGCTCACGTAACGTGACCGCCTTAACGTAAACGGTCTCCTGCTGGACACTCGAGGCCTCCAAGTCGACCACTTTTCAAGACGGGGTTTCCAATTCTCTGGAATGCGGCTCTAGAGAGGGATAGGCCTAGCAGTGATAAGTCTTGCTGGTACTTTAAGCATTTTCCGGGAACTCAGTGTTGGGAGCCCCGGCCGAAGTTATAGCCCCATGTGGCGAACGGCGTCCTAGCTACGAGCTCAGCAATTGCTTTGGGCTTTTCGATTACGTAGGCGCTTATGCGGCAGGCGCGCCGACGTATGCTCTCTCGCTTCTTCGGTTCTCAAGGATCTTGGTAGCCCATCTACGAGAGACGCTAAGAATGTACATTAGTGCAAGAGCGGCACTCCACATAACAATCAGGATCATAACCAGTCCGCTTTGAAGAGACTCTAGAAGCCAGCTCAGGTATCTCATTGCAAACCTCGACCGAAACCTACCACAAAGGCTCTACTTAATCTCTAACCTGTGCTACAGAGTTACGGGTTAGAAGAAATGTTTCTGCGATATCATGTACAAGGAATGCCAGACATGATCTGTTGTATCATACTCTACTCCTAGGGTCTGGTCCTTAGGAGTCGCCAGCCACAGAGAGAGTAGAAGAGGAAGAGGACGCCCGATATCCAGAAAGGAGCAGCATATCCAAACTTTTCACTTAATAACCCCGCAAGTTAGAAAGGAGGGTATCATAACAAGTTTGGACGGGGTGTGCAAGAAACCTATCGCCGTCGCCATAT
>CAZLVF010000009.1:0-6961 GCA_964562925.1 uncultured Candidatus Bathyarchaeia archaeon | reverse complement strand
GGTATCATAACAAGTTTGGACGGGGTGTGCAAGAAACCTATCGCCGTCGCCATATTTTCAGATCCCTTGACTGTCTGATTTACCAAAGACTCCCATGTGATGTAGTTTGTCGATTCGCCTAAAGCCATCATTATGACCATAACCATTACAAACCAACTTCCAGCGACCGGGATCAGAGCTACAGCTGGAAGATAGAGGAACAATTGAAGCATAATAGTATTCTTGGCGGATGGCGTTCTACGAAGAGTCGCAGGAAGCAAAAGTGCTCCGGCTCCATTATACATGGCAAGTGTAATACCCGTCTCCCAGTATCCGAGGCCTCTTGAACGTAGAAGAATCGGGAGGACGAACCCCACAGATAGAGTCGACCCTGCCACATAGATACTCATGACCAACGAAGTCAGCCAGATCCTTCGATCGACAGATGCCGGATCTAGTTTTCCAAGGAGCTCATTGAGGGTTAACCTATGTCTCTCACGGCCAACGTCGAGCATGCGTGCGGGGATAAAGATCAAAGTCGAAACAACTGCTAAGAGCGCAAAGGCCCCTCGGAAATCTACATACAATATCAGGAAGCCTGAGACGACGGCTCCAGCAGCAAGGGCTAGAGCCCGAAGGAAAATAACAGTTACAGTAACCATCTGTGGATTTTCGCTGGTTGTAATCTCGTATACAGCGTTTCTATTCACAGCCCAGAGAGAGCTTTCCTTAACGCCTTGAATGGCTTTTGCAGCGGCGTATGACAAGGGAGATGTCGACACTGCGTACAAGGCCACTGAAACAAGATTACATAGAGCGTTCAGGTTGAAGAACTTCTTGAGACCGATAGTATCGGCTGCCGAGGCAAACAGTATTCTAGTTACCATGAACACTATTGGAAAAGCAGAGAACACGGCTCCAATAGTAGCAAGGTTGACGCTACGTTCTACGAGTAGCAGCGGAATGATCAGCATGTAGGCTCCGGTGACGAACGCGTCGAAGATATTCAACGCCACTAGCCTACGCAATCATAACCCTCGCGTGTCGGCTGATTCTCTCGTGGAATAACAAAAGCCCTTCTTAGAAATATCGTTAGATGACCTATTGCAAGTTGTCCACGACGACAAGCAGAGTCAAGGTTTCACCTATCGAAGGTTGGAGCTATGGTGTAGCACAGAAGCATACAGGGATTACATTTGATTTGACGGGCCCGCCGGGAGTCGGACCCGGGACCCTGCCCCCGCTGTTTCCAACACCAGCGTCCGGGTGGCTTCCGAGTTCCGCTAAAAGCCCGGTGCTCTACCTCTTCAGGACTCAAGCAATGAGTCGGACTGAGCTACGGGCCCGCGGTAGAGACAACCTTCAGAGCCCTTTGATAAAGTCTTTCTTACTCGTTTGCACCTCTTGTAAGTTCGTGTGAACTGGGTAACTTTTAGACTCATCTCCAGCGTCCGTACGATGGGGTGCACACAACATGTGTTCGTTGCCCTAGTCTAGTTAGCTGTCAGACGAGACACCAGAGTATCAAGAGAATCGATGAGGAAAACACAGCAAGGAGATTCAACGGTTGCTTTGCTTTCTCCTCGCAAACAGCGCTACGAAAAGTATCGATAAGAGCATTAGCCATAGTGAACCAGAGATTGGAAATTCCGGTACGACTGTATAAGCTGTTTGACTACTGGCATCGCTATATCCAGGTTTGCTGGCTGTGACATATATGACGTATCCTCCATCGGTAGAGCCTGCGGGCACCGTGAACTGATCTGTGTATGTTCCATCGGCGGATGTGATAACTGAGGCTATATGCATAGGATCACCGCTAGGAGAGACAACCTGTATTGAGACGCTCGCGAAGGGCACCCCCTGCAAGTTCCCGTCCGAGACGTTTCCGGTGATCGTAACCGTCTCTTCCAATCCGTAAGTCTGCCTGTCTGTTGACACGGTTACCGAGAGCTGTCCTCCAGCATTCAAAGGTTCGAGATAAGTGAGGAACAGAACCGCAGTAAGCATCAGGATGCAAAGTACCGGATATCTCATTCGGTGCACCGAGCGATGTTGGACTAGGCCTAGCTTAGACCTATGCGACTACGAAACCTATCTCTTCACTATCTAAGAATTTGCCACCTTTTGTTATTAGGCCGTCCGAAACAAGGGCCCTAACAACATAGATTCCAGTAGGTGCATCCGATCTCAAAGCAATCTGAAGACCTGCTGTCACCTGCTCTCCGTGATGAATCGTAACTATGACGGCAACCACTGCTACTGGAACGTTGTTCGAATCTATGATCTCAACCCAAACCATACCGTTCTCCAAGTCGGCCCCACTATTGTTGACTGCAACCCATACAACAACCGTCTGTCCAGCATAGAACTCGACTGGCGTTGTACCATCAACTAGAGTTACTGTGATGTTTGTTACTAGCACACTCGGTACATCGCTCGATCCGACCGTGAAGGTCGTCCTTCCCAGACCATCCTTGTAAGGCGAGAGACCCGCCGTGACGTAGACAACATAAGTGCCTTCCTCCGCGGTCTGCGAGAGCGTAAAATTGTCTGAGAAGCGTCCTACTTGGTCCGTCTTCATAGATCTCACATGAATCTCTTGTCCCTTGGGATTCACAACGGCGATGGATACTGTGGCGTCCGCGGTCGATTCGCCTAGACGAACTCCAACATGTCCGAGTATGTCTACCTCGGCACCCTTTTGATAGTTTTCTTGGCTTGTCATCAGGGTTACTTGAAGCCTATTCTGAACGCGTTGGATGGTTGTAAATACTTCACCTTGGACGACCAGCATTGTTGTCGCTTTGAGGAAGGTGTCCCCACCGTCTTCGCCATCTTCGCCGTTTTCGCCTTCGCCTACCGCGACTATAGTGAGTGTGTACGCCCCCGGAGGTGTGGATAGGCTGACTTCTACTCTGAGTATTGACGTAAAGACCGGATCGGGCACACCCTCATCAGGAGTGAATATCGCCTCAGACGAGTCTGGAAGACCCTTCACATGGAGTTCTATCTCGTCCTCAAATCCGTCCAAAGCCATTACCCGGACAGCATACGTTGCGTTCTTACTCTCCTTGTTCAGATGGACTGTATGTAACGGAGGATCTACCTTAAGGATGAAGCCCCCTGTAGTCGTTTCATCATCGTCATCGTCTTCATCATCATCACCTATAACCCCTACCGGAGAAACAATCGCCATTAAACAGACCGAAAGTAATAGCAGAGTGATCCAAAACTTACGCATCCGTGATCGCCTCGAACCTTACGGTTGCCTCCGGAGATTTAAGCCATTACATGTGCTACAACGGTACACTTGAGACCAGAACTCATGGAACAACTGCAATCTTCACTCGACAAAAAAGTACGATTCTCGACCCTTACGTCTCTTTTTGACGATGCCCATCCTTACCAGTTGATTCAGGTAGTCGCTTTCTGCGGCCCTCGCTCTCCCCGAACGAGCCGCGATCTCGTTCGCACTGGCCTCCTTTAGGTTACAGAGGATTATTGCGGTCTTTCTGAGATGGTCAGGAAGAGAGATGAGAGTTGTTGGACTAAGCGCGAACCCTTGCACGTATTCTGGAATATCCGTCAGAGGCTTAGGCTGTTTCCTTGCTTTCACTTTTCTATAGAAAAGAATCCCAAGAACCAATAGCGCCAAGGCCATCACGACCGGAAGTACTATCGATGCGTAATATCCTATCATATTCGCTTCCTCTACCAGGATCTCCGCGGTAGCTCTACTTTCCCCTCCATTGGATCTGCCAATAACGGTTAATGTGTAGGAACCCGAATTGACCTTGGTTGAAGTCTCTATCCTCAATGTAACGGTAGCAGGGGCAGTCTCGTTGTTTGAGCTTAGGCTGTAGGAGGAAGCGACGGGAAGGCCGGTCACCTCGATGTGCACGACTGAGGAAATCTGTCCTTCACTTTGAAGAGTTATCTCAAAAACGGCCGTTTCCCCTTGTGTGATCGTAAGAGAAGCAGGCGATACAGAGATACTGAAAGGCGCAATGCCAATCGAGAAGATCAGTATAGCTTGAGCATCTCGAAACCCCAGTTTACTTGCTGTGACATAGATCGTATAGTTTCCTGTAGTCTGTTCTGGCCCCAGTTCAAACGTATCGGAATACGATCCTTTATTGTCTGAATGAAGTAACGCTATGTGAACGCTACTGCCATGCGGATCGTTAACCTCGATCGAGACCGTTGCCAGAATCACCGGAGATCGGTTTGCTCTGGTAATATTGCCAAAGAGGGTCACCACGATTCTCTCTTCTTCAACGGCTCGGTTGACGTAGATGGTGACGTAGAGAGGTTCCTCTGCAGCCTGTGAAGTGGGTAAGGAAGCGGTTACGAGGATGACCAAGACAACAACTGTCGACAGCTTCAGATACTAGGGTCCTCCTGATGGACGACAGACAGATCCAGAAACATCTTGATGTCAGACAAGACACTTGCTCAAACTTCTTGATATCCATATCTCACTAGTGAGAGACGCCCATGTCAGAGCGATCTTCCCTTACGCATTTTCAGGCTTCGGTTAACATAGAAGTGTACACGCATACAGCTACAGGAGCTGATGAACTTTTCTCACTTAGGATCTCATGAGAGTTGTGGACGTGCAAGATCTGAGTCAATTCTAACTCTTTGTCTCTCCCTTTCTTGTCCAGAGCGATTGGCTCAGCTGTTTAAGTCTGGTGCTAAGCCTCACCGGTGGGTCCACTGAACCAATTAGACTCTTGTACCTTGGAGACAATGCGACAAGCTCTCTCTTAGCTCTCTCCTGGATTTCACCGATGCTCGGCAGCTCGTATACGAGTCTTCCTCGGTCAAAGACCTTAACCAGGAGCGGAACTGTGCCGGCGGGCGATTCTTCATCCTCTAACGCTAGTATGTCTTCAACAATCTCGCCCTTCTCTGAGTATCTCCTGTAGACCTGTTTTCCACCTGGGATCGTTTGCTTGCTGGCGCTGGTCTTGACCCGGTAGATCATTCTCCCACGCCGTCTTACAGAGACTAGCTTGTATATTCCTGGCAGGGCCGGATCGTCACGCGAGGTCACGAGTTCCGTTCCAACCCCGAAAGAGTCGATCGGCGCTCCTCTAGATGTGAGGTCGTCTAGTATGTACTCGTTCAGGTCACCACTGACAAAGATCTTTGTATCCTTCAAACCGGCGTCGTCAAGGATCTTTCTAACATTGATACTAAGATCGTAACGGTCGCCGCTGTCGAGTCTTACAAGCGAAGGCGCCACGCTTAGAGAAGCAGCCTTTTTTGCTCCCTCAACGGTGTCATAGGTGTCTATGAGAGGAGCGCAGCTTGAAGGGAACACTTTGCAGAATCTCTCAAAGGCTTCTTGTTCCGAGTCATAGTTCATTATGAAGGAGTGAGCCATCGTCCCATATGTTGGGATGCCAAACCTGTAACCTGCCAGCACATTCGATGTGCCAACACAACCTCCTATGAAGCCCGCCCTGGCTGCTAGGACGGCTGCCTCGGGTCCGTGGGCGCGTCTGGCGCCAAATTCGATGACACTCTTCCCCCTGGCGCTCTCAACCACTCTAGAGGCCTTTGTTGCGATCAATGTCTCAAAATTGATCGTTGACAACAGGTAGGTTTCCACTATCTGAGCCTCTATAATCGGCGCGGTGATCCGCATAACAGGCTCGTTGGTGAAGAATGCCGTACCTTCCGGGATCGCCCAGACATCTCCAGTGAACTTGAAATTCCTGAGGTAACCGAAGAATTCACTGCTGACATCTCCGAAGCTGGGATGCTTCCTAAGATAGTTAATGTGCTCTTCTCGGAACCTTAGCCTCTGCAGGTACTCTACAGCCTGCTCCAATCCGGCTGCAATAAGATAGGAACGATTCTTTGGGAAGATTCTGACGAAGAGTTCAAAGGTAGCCTCGCTGGTTTCTTTGTTGTCGTGGTACGCGGCGGCCATCGTAAGCTCATACAGGTCGGTTGCCAATGCAACATTCTCTAAGACCGAACTAGACTTCATAGGCTTCACGTATCCTAGCCAATGCCTTTTGGAGAGTATATCTGGCCTCTGAAGGTATTCAAAAACTGATCGTTGATTGACCATGCGAAGAGATGGTGGTTCGCTCTGGTTTTGTAGAGAAACACACTAGGCAACTGATTTTCGTTGATTTGCTGAGCAACCCTATCCGCAGCTAGTTATGACCGCCTCATCAAGGTTTCATCGCACAATCCTTAAATGGAGTCCCCTTTTCAAGACTACCGCTGCGCAGAGCATCGGGCCATAGACCCCGCCCAATCAGCTTAAAGTTGATGCGTAATGGTAGTATAGCCCGGTCACGCAGTCTTCTGCGCTGGAGTAGTATGCGCGGCTGTCGCCCGCACGACGCGGGTTCAAATCCCGCCCAGAGAAACGTGGCTGCGTACGTTTCTGGCGAAGGGCGCCACTTCTACGCGTTGATGCGGGCGCGAAACACCGCGTTTCGCCTATCCAGTCAAATCCTTGGATGTTCTGTTGTAAACAACGAGGCTTGATATATACGTATGATGATCAATGTCTGAAATGTCTGATGCTAGTAAAGACTATCGCCATACCATACTCATCCGCGGCTTCGATAACCTCTCTGTCTCTTAATGATCCTCCAGGCTCGATTATTGCCGTGGCGCCCGCCTTTGCCGCGTTATCAATGGTGTCTCTGAAGGGTATGAAAGCGTCTGAGGCCAAGGCGGTACCCGATGTATTCAGTCCCGCGTCTTGAGCCTTTGAGATCGCTAGTCTGCAGGAGTCTACTCTGCTCATCTGTCCAGCGCCCACACCGATCAACTGTGTCGATGAGGCGAGGACGATCGCGTTGGATCTGACATGTTTCGCGAATTTCCAGCCGAATATGAGAGCCTTCATCTCTTCAGGGGTTGGTTTTCTCTTTGTCGGCGTTGACATGCGGCTCTCGTCAAGCAGAATATCATCGCTCTCCTGGTACAGCATTCCACCAAGTAC
>CAZLVF010000008.1:24304-57160 GCA_964562925.1 uncultured Candidatus Bathyarchaeia archaeon | reverse complement strand
GGTCTGAACTTTACTCCGTAGCGGATAACTCCGTCCTCCTCGTATATCTTTCTTAGAGCAGCCTCAACTTCCATTCCGACTCTCAGGTCTTCATGTCTGCAGTCGCAGATTTGTGCAACTATCTTCACTCCCTCATCCAGTTCAACAATTGCTGAAGGATATGCGCCTGCAAGCCTTTCTTGTTCGGAAAACTCGGGGGGAGCGCCGCCAACTGAGATAATCGTATACGTGAATATCTTTCCTTTACCACTCAGCTTTACCGCTTCAAATTCAGATTTTCTACGGCACGTCGTGCAGATCTCCGTTGCGGGAAAATTGATCGACCCGCAAGCCTTGCACTTCAAACCGGTCAGACAGTATCTTTGGGGAAACGCTTTCCAGTAGGCGGGAATAGACACGTGTGCCAACTCTATCTCCTCGCTAGATATCCATTGCAAGCATTTTTCGAGTCTTTAGATACGTAACGTAATCCACGTACTGCTTCGCTTCCAGATTTCTTTCCACCGATGCGACTCCACGATCCCTGTTCTCTATTCCCTTCTCGACAATTATGCTGAATGCGTCACTACCTGCTCCAGACCCATACGATGCAACCAAGATTCTTTCCGCTGGTTTCGCCTTATCGAGTACAGCCGCCAATCCAAGTAGTGGAGAACTTGCCCCAGCATCCCCAACCTTGTTGGCGATCAGGCCAGGTGAAACCTGCGTATCTTTGAAACCGAGCCTCTTCCCAATGTCGAAGGGGCCTCTTCCATCAAACTGTTGTACGACAAGATAGTTGAAGTCCTCAGCTTTCATATTCAATTTGTTCATCAGGCCGGTTATGCTTTGTCTCAAGATTGAGTTGAAAACGAGTTCTGTATACGGCCTTATTGCCAAGTCCTTGGTGTACCTGTTTCCGAATCTTCTAAATCTCTCTCCCAATGTCTCGCCAATTACGGAATGAGTAGCATCGATAGTGGCCACAGTCTCACCGCTACCGATCGTCAGGGCGCATGCGCCAGCTCCAAAGCCGTGTTCCATCGGGTCGTCAGGACTTGCAACAGGCGAATCAGAAGCAACCGCCAGTCCAGATTTTCCTCTTCCCGAAGCGACGAAATCATAACAGGTCAGCACTGCAGAGGTCCCCGCCTTTGTTGAAAAGCCACAATCACATGTCGAAATGTTAGTCGAAGCGCCTAAAGCCGACCCGATCGTGCTAGCCACCAACTTCTCACCATAAGGTGCAGAGGTAGAGGCAAAATAGAGTGCTTCTAACTTATCCGGCGCTAATCCAGCCATTCTTAGAGCGTTGGAAGAGGCTTCAACAGCCATCGTGATCGCGTCTTCATCGTAGGCGGGTACAGTCTTCTCTTCCACTCCTCTTGCAGCGAAGCTTCCCCAAGACTTGAGATATTCTTCTGCCTTTATTCTATACTTGGGAATGTAGACTCCGTATCCATTGATACCGACATTCAGATCTATCATCTCCTGAGAATGTGAACTACTGCTGTGCCGCCAGAGCCTCCCACATTATGGGTCAGGCCCAGCTCAGCGCCCTTAACCTGACGACTGGTCTTGTCAACATCTCCTCGTAGCTGCTTTACGATTTCATATACTTGGCCCGTACCCGTAGCGCCTATCGGGTGACCCTTAGACTTCAAACCTCCACTAGGGTTGACCGCGATCTTGCCGTCAATCTCGCTCTGCCCCTCCTCAATGAACTTTCCACCCTGACCTTTCACGCAGAACTTCAGTCCCTCATATGCAACTATCTCTGCGATCGTGAAGCAGTCATGAACCTCAGCTACGTCTATCTGGTCTGGTTGGGCCCCGGCCATCCGATATGCTCGATCAGCTGCCTTCACTGTTGCCTGTAGATCTGTAATGTCTTCTCTCTGATACAGCGCTAGCCTGTCAGTGGCGGCTCCGTGGCCTGCTACGTAGATGGGAGTATCCGTGAACTTCTTAGCTATATCAGCCTCGCATAATATGACCACAGAAGCACCGTCCGATGTTGGGCAGCAATCAAAGATTGTTAATGGATACGCCACCATCGGAGCCTTCATGGCTTGTTCCATCGTGATAGCCCGCTGGAAATGGGCCTTGGGATTATCTTTGCCGTTTTTATGATTCTTCACCGCGACCATCGCCAACTGTTCCCTCTTGGTTCCATACTCATGCATATGTCGCAAGGCCATCAAAGCGAACACTCCGGGGAAAGTCATCCCGGCCAGCCTCTCCCACTCCGTATCTCCAGATACCCCAAGCCAGTATCGTTGTCTATCGCCGGATAGATCTCTCATCTTCTCAGCACCGGCAGCTATGGCTATGTCGCATTCACCTGAACTTATAGCCAAAGTAGCTGCTCTCATCGCAAAACCGCTCGACGCACAGGCATTTTCCAATCGAACAGCCGGGATGCCTGAAAGGCCTACACTATCCATTAACATGGCCGAGAAGTTGCCGAGTTGCCCTCCCCCGACGCCTAGGCTGCCTACATAGGCTTCTTGAATCTGTTCTTTCTCGATACCCTTACCAACGTCTCCAATCGCTTCGTAGAAAGCCTCAACGAAAAGCTCTTTCGAGGTTTTTTCGATATGCTCGCCAAACCTCGTCTGACCAACTCCAATAATTGCAACCTTCCGCATAACATTCGCCGGTAGATTCGCCTTCTTTCTAGCGTGAGTCTAGTTGATCTGCTCGGCGATCTTATCTTTCTTTCGTAAATGGCGCACTGGCCTATTCATGAGCCATTAGGTCGCAGCTAGCTCAGCTGAATTATTGCTAGCTCCGGGCGTGACCCAATGCGAAATGGAACTAGTGAATTGCCCAGTCCTCTAGTAACGAACAGTAGGTGGTCATCCACCTGATACCAGCCGCGAACATAGTGTCCGCTCCCTTCCGGTAGCCACAGCGGAAATCCAAACGGTGCGATCTGACCGCCATGCGTGTGCCCGCTCAAGGTCAGAGTAGGACCCTGAGCAACTCGACGGACGTGATCGAAACTCGCAGGGCAATGAGCGAGGACGATCCTAAGCCCATCAGGGCGCCTGACGAGTTCAAAGTTTGGCTGACTCGCAATCAGGTCATCAACTCCCACGATTGTGAGGCGGCTAGCTCCAGGAGTTAACGTGGCGGTCTCGTTGACTAGGAGTCGGACGCCCGCATCCTCGTAACCCTTAAAGAGTGCTTCAAGATCGACGTTGCTCCAATGCTCCCAATTTCCTAGAACGGCAAGCTTGGGACCGCGAACTTCGATGTTCTTGAAAAGATCGGTGACTAGCCTGACATTTGTCGAGCGATCGATTGTGTCTCCAACAATGACGAGCGCGTCACAATTCGCTCCGTTCACCTCTCCGGCCAGCCAGTCCGATGTGACAAAGGAACGAGGGGCATGAAAATCGGATACGACAGCGATCTTCACTGGTCGATTTCCTCCGAGAATCCCCTCTAGATGGTGTCGCGTGACGTCGATCACGTTCGAGTAAACCGAATATCCGCCGCCTGCCACCGCGACTGCTACTCCAGTGAGTAGGGTCGCGCTCTTCAGGAACTGCCGTCTCGATGAAATGAAATTCAAACTCTCCTGCTCCTTGTCACATGTAGACCTGATGATGATCCGTCAGATGCTACTTTTGGTTGTCTCACTGATGGTGAAGGAGCCCGAGCTAGTGTTGTCTGCCCATTGGCCTGTCGAAAAATCGGACGCTTTGCCACCGCCTCTGATCTTGACCGAACACGCGGAAAAATGAAACGAACTATCGATTCATAATGTTTGTTCTTTCTATTTCCATATCGGATATCCTTTTTCCGGCTTCCGCGTTTCGTTGTGAAAAGCTTCTTTGATTCTCTTGGTGAGAGGACCCTCCCCTCCGGTCCCGATAGTCCGCCCGTCGATCTGAACAAGGGGTTGGACTTCTCCTCCGGTTCCCGTCAAGAAAGCTTCGTCCGCATTATACATATCATGTAATGTTAGATCTTTCTCGATAACTTCTATCCCCAACTTCTTAGCAGCTTCTATAACCGTCAATCTAGTTATGCCGCCGAGTATGCTGGCTTCAAGTGGCGCGGTAAGCAATGTACCGTTCTTGACTATGAAGATGTTGTCGCCAGCGCCTTCGCATATGTATCCCCTCCAGTCCATTAGGATAGCTTCATCAGCACCAGCGTTGATCGCCTCTATTCTTGCCATAATGTTGTTCAGGTAGTTGAGTGTCTTTGCAGACGCTGGGAGGCAAAATGTAGGAGTCCTTCTTACGGACGCAGTGATTCCTTTGACGGGTTTTAGATCGGCAAGTGTGATAACATATTTTGCAGGAATTATTACAACAGTTGCCGTTTGACAATTTCTTGGGTCAAGACCCATTTTTCCAACACCTCTTGAAACAACGAGTCTGAGGTAGGCTTCGTTTAGGTTGTTCCTTCGCAAAGTCTCGGCGCAAGCCTCCATCATGGGTTCTTTGGACATAGGTATCGTTAGCCCGATGGTCTTTGCGGATTCGAACAGCCGGTCGATGTGTTCTTTCAGTCTGAAAATTCTGCCATTGTATGCTCTAATTCCTTCAAAGACACCGTCGCCATACAGGAAGCCATGGTCAAAGACAGAGATCTTGGCTTCACTTTCCGGATAGAAATTGCCATTTATGTACACGACTAGCTCTTTCTCGATCATGACATGTCCGCGCCTCCTAGTTAACCGGGATCATATAAGAATTGAGGGTCGTACGTTTCGTAGACCAGCCGACAAAAAAATTTTTTTGTTGAGCATGCTTCGAGAATACTGCATGCTGTTGAGGTTGGTTCAGCGAAGTTTTTCCACAATTTCCATGTTTATGTGGTTGAACCCTTTGGAGAGAGAACTGTTATATCGAGAGAGGAAGAATTAGAGCGTTTCCGAAAGCGAGGGCGCACAAGATCGTTGGATAATGAAGTTTTACGGCGGAAGCAAGATCGCGCTGTAGCCTTGTTGAAGCAGATGGTCTCTATACCTAGCTCCAATCCTCACGTCTCTGACAAAGACGAGCAGGAGATTGCAAACTTTCTGAAACAAGAGCTTGAAAACGCTGGCCTAAAGGTTAACCTTCAACAGGTTACCAGCGAATACCGTCGCGCATTCACAGAACACAAGACCTTTACCCGCCCAAACGTGATCGCACGAACCGGAAGCAAGGATGGCATCAAACTGATCCTAAATGGACATCTTGACACTGTTTCCGGAGACACTATGAACCAAGGTTTTGAACCTCGTGTGGTTGGTGACAGACTCTACGGGAGAGGTAGCTCTGACATGAAAGGAGGAATCGCAGCTATCGTAGCCGCGACCGAAGCCATACAGGAGTCCAACTCCAAATTGCAAGGCGAATTGGTACTCTCGCTTGTTGTGGACGAAGAGACCATAGGGCAAGGAACTATGGATTTCCTGAAGGAGGAGCGTGGAGACTTTGTGATAGTCGCTGAACCCACAGAGAACAGGTTAGGCATAGCCCAAGCAGGATACATCTACTTCAACATATACTCCAAAGGAGAGTCGAGGCACGGTCAAACCACGATACCTGACCATTGGGCTAGCGCTTTTGTCCAAGCTACGAACCTCTGCAATCGAATCCTGGAGGATGGGAGGATCATCCAAAGAAAGAAGTACCGTGGTTTTAGTATGGATACAACATTCAATTTCTCTCCGACTGGGCACGTGCCTCCTCCGTCATATGCTTGGATGACTATGGAGGAGTTTAGGGTCGACTGCTTGCTTGGGCTTATCCCAGAGGCAACTGTTGCAAAATCAGTAAAGTCGGCAAAGATGACATTTAACCGAATCAAGAAGCTTGTAGCCGATGGCAACAGGCATGGTCAGAAAAACAGGATTGAACTAAATAGCATGAACGTCGGTTTCATTCAATCAGAAAACGTCTACACTAGAGCGTTCGAGAAAGCTATGGACAAAGTCCTAGGCCAACATCGACATAGTTACATCCTCAGTTTCTGCGATGCCACACACTTCTACAGAGCGAACATCCCAACGATCCTATTCGGTCCTGGTAGAATGGACTTGGGACATAGTGCTGAGGAATACACAAGCATACGTCAGGTCAAAGATGCAACAGCCGTCTTTGCCCACGCGATCGAAAATATTCTGTGTAGATCTCCTTCCTAGACCCCGATTCGACCATGCCGCAACTTAAAGGCGATCGAAATTGAACTAATAGAATGTGGCCTGATCGCCAGATATTTCTTATCATGCACCTGTAGAGTCTCTGAATCTACAAGAATAGTGTCTGACCAGCCATCTTCCACTCGTCGGTTCTCCTATGCTTTTTAAATCACGAAGCTTAGAGTGCCCGAAGATAGCTCACGAGAGTAGGCGAGAAGCATGTCGCTTGTGGGGATGGACAAAAAAGAGATAGACACACCCGCCTTGCTGATCGAGTTAGACACTTTGGAGAAGAACATCAAGGTTATGGCTGATTACTACCTTGGAAAGAAAGGTGCAGCGCTATTGCCTCACCAAAAGGGCCACAGGTTGCCCATAATCGCGAAGAAACAGATAGATGCCGGCGCGAGGGGGGTATCGATGACATCACTTGGGCTGGCCGAGTTCTACGTGAATTCGGGAATCCAGAACATCCTGATTACTGCTGAGATATACGGTGAGAACAAGATAAGAAGACTAGTCAACCTGTCAAAACATGCCAATGTGACGGTCAGCGTCGACAACGTTGTGAATGTGCGACACTTATCACAGGTGGCATCAGCCAGTGGTTCGAAGATCAATGTGGCGGTTGAACTTTACGCAGGTAGAAGAAGTTGTGGAATAGAGTTTGACAAGGCGAAATCGTTAGTTGAGGAGACAGCGAAGTACAGAGGAGTTGAGTTTAGGGGCCTTTGGCATCACGGAAGCGAATCTACTATAAAGGGATTTGAGGAAAGAAAAAGAATCCATTTTGGAACACTGGATAGGATTGCAACATTAAAAGATGAAATCGAGGATGCCGGGACAAGCGTAGAAATGATAAGCGCTGGACATACCTGTACCTGGAACATTACGCCGGAATATCCTCGCCTCAGCAACGTGCTAGTTCAAGCAGGAAGTTATGTATTCAGTGACTGGTGTTCTCATCATGATCTTGAGGGAATCAGCGTATTCGACTACGCTCTCACAGTCTTAACGACATGCATAAGTAGGCCTAAACCGAACGAGGCGATATTCGATTTTGGCATGAATTCATGTTCGGATGAATGTGGTGAAGATTATCACGTGATCGTTGGTCCAAAATTCAAGGATGTTGAGGGGTTTGAGGAGGTATATCAACGTGAGGAGCATGCATGTGCGATTCTGAAGGATCCTAGCAAAGAGATCAGAGTTGGCGATGTTTTCGAGCTAATACCGCCACATGCGGACACAACAGCCAAACTCTACTCCAAATATTATGGAGTGAGAGACGGCAAAGTAGAAGTTGTATGGCCTAACTATGGTAGAGGCCTATTCTGATCTCGTTCACGCAGAAAGATGCGAAATACTCCTTTCAAAAGTTATGTCTCTTTTCTTGATTTCAGCTTCAAATTCCTCGAACTGTTTGCCCCTGAAAGCGACCTCGGGAGGCACGACTCCCGGCGTTGTGATATGGCCTCGTCCGATCATCAGTGCAGCGATCGAGCAAGGATAGCCGGTGGTTCTTCCCATCGACGTAACCTTACGTTTTTCATCGTAGTAGTCTATCATGTCACATCGCAGTTTTACTTTGCGGTCGTTCTTTTCTCCAATCGCCTCGACACGGATAAGTGTGACATCCTTCTCGTCGCCAAGTTCGAGAAGGCGAGTCATGACAAGCGAGTTGAAGTGTCTAGGCGTAATCTTCATCCCGTCGACCTTGACCGGCTCATCCGATAGTAGTCCACACTCTGCAAGCACGCCTACTCTTTCAAGGTTGCCCGGCCACCGAATAGTTTTCTCAACCATGTTCGGGATCTTATCTCTCATCGTGTAAAGGAGGCTCGCCAATCCGTCTGTGTAGAAAGCCTCAAGATTATTGAATGGTTCTTGGAAACTGATTCTCTCGAGCCCCGACCTTGGTTCAACCTCGACTATTTGACCATTTCTCACGATCCTCGGCCGCTTCAAGTAGAGGCCCCAAGCTCCTTCTAGCGTGAATACGAACTTCCATAGGAGGGGGGAAGAAGGTTTCGGGGTTAGTCCTCCGCACATCATCTCCACGCTCTCGGTCTTGTCAAGCTGACCGTACGCGTAACCCGTCAGTATGTTGGTGAGTCCCGGTGCGACTCCGCAGCCTGGAATAACCGTGACGCCTGCCTTCTTGGCGGCCGCATCGAGCTGCATGTGTTCATCATCAAATGACAGGTCCACTATGCTGACGCCTGATTTGATGGCGGCTCTGTCGGTCGCGACCGAGAATGAATGTGGCAGCGCATTCGTGACGACATCAAACCTCTTCATAAAATTGGCTAGCTTGGTTCTGTTGGAAACGTCTATCTTCTGCGTGGAAAGCTTCTCAGCTTTGGTCTCAGTCTCCAGCGCCTTCAACTTCTCTATTGCGGCATCTCCAACGGTGACCGTTTCGACCTCGTTCGCCTCCACAAGGTCTAGCGCTATCGCGCGACCCATCAACCCGCAGCCAAAAACAAGCACATTCATTTATGCCCCTTCTGTTCGCATTCGCATGGAGACGCAATTTATGGCTATTTAACTCTTTTTGCAATTGCTCATTTTTCGTGAGTGTTCATTGCAAAGTTTCGAACTGAGAATCTCCGTAAATCTTGCAGCTTGATTTGCACAAATGATATTGTTTGAACTGCCACAAGGCTCGCATCAACTTAGAAATGTAAGAGGTTTGCAAAAGAGTTGCTTGAGAGAGGCATCTACTTCTATCTAGACAAGACTGAATTTTCGTTGGAGTTGAGCGGGTTCCCAAAGCTTTTATACTCTGGAAGCCCGACTTGTCTCGTGAGGACCAGTTATGGCGAAAGATGTTATTAGAATTGCAAGAGCTACCAACCCTAAGATGTCACGGCGCAAGTATGTCACGTTAGGTGCTGGAGCAGTTGTAGTCGTCGCGGCCGCGGCTGCGGGAGGATACTACCTCTCAATGCCCAAAGGGCCTGAGGAAACAACTACTGCGACAACTGAAGCCACAACAAGTTGGATCAAGCCGGAATCGATTAGATATGATGGCTGGGGAGGAACAGCACAAGACATCATAAGCAGAATCGGCTTCAAGTCTTTCGAGGAAGAGTACGGGATCAAGGTCGAAGAAGGAAGCTTCGGCCAGACTTCGGAGATAATGGCAAAGGTCAAGGCTGCGGGAGGCGGAGAATGGGATATGATCGAGGTAGACAACGACACTATCTACTACGGAACTGTTGACGGCCTCTGGCAACCTCTTGATCTGAAGAACATTCCGAACCACGAGAAGCTGCCGGAGATTTTTAGAACGAACGGCTGGGGAGCCTTCGATCCCGGCTACAAAGACGGCATCTACCACGGTATCCCGGGTCCAATGTATGGAACGACGCCGATAGTCATAAACACAGAAAAGATAAGTCCTGAGCCGGATAGCATAGCTGCCCTTTGGGACAAAAAATGGAAGGGCAGGATGTGTCTTGAAAACTGGTGGGTTACGAGGATACGCTACGCTGCCGCATATTTAGGTGAAGATTACAACAACATCGCCGATATTGACGCGATCTGGAAAGCACTTAGGGAGCAACAGAAACTTGTTTTCAAGTACTGGGATTCAGGGTCTGAAATGGAAACTATGCTGACGAACGAGGAAGCTTGGATCGGAGACCTCTGGGGAGGGCGTGTTCTAAAGCTTGCTCAGCGAGGAGTTCCCGTGAAACCTATCTTTCCAAAGGAGGGTACAGAGGTTTGGACGGATGCTCTGGTAGTCCCGATCAACGCTCCTCACAAATACGAAGCTGAACTCTTAATCAACTGGCTTCTGGATCCAAAGATAAATGAGGCAATGGCACTGGAATATCTGTACCCCCCAATCGTAGACGTGAAGTACGTTTCAGCGGAGGTAAAAGAGAAGCTTAAGGAACTGCCAGACTACGTAGGCGAAGACTATGATAAGCTTGGCTTCGCAAACACCTCGTACTACAATGCTCACAGAGACGAATGGTCTGAGATGTTCGAGACAATTAAGGCGGGCGGATAGCCCGAACCTACTTTTTTTTTTCAAAAAAAGATACGTGCTAACTCACAGTCTTCTTCTCAGAGCTACCTTTCTACTTAACCTTACCTGCAGGAAGAAGATGAGTAGCGTAGCTACTATCAGTAGGGTCGCTAGCGCATTGATTGTTGGAGGAAGCTCCGTTCTTAACGCGCTAAATATCCTTACTGGTATCGTTTCGGTCTGTGGCATCACCCAGAACTGGCTGGCCGTATAGTCGTCCAGTGACATGGCAAAAGCAAGGAGCGTGCCTGAGAGCACTGCGGGAAGAATGAGAGGGAGCGTAACTTCTCCAAAGGTTTGGATGGGGTTCGCTCCTAGGTTCAGCGAGGCTTCCTCAAGCGATTTGTCAAGTCCGTAAACCCGTGCATGCACATTCATGATGACGTACGGCAGAATAAACAGAGTGTGTCCAAGAATCATGTAGAGGTAGGAGTACTGTGAAAGAGACAACCCCAAGGTTACGAAGAAAGTCAGCAAGCTCGCGCCTAGGATGATCTCAGGAATTACCATAGGCGCTATTACAAGCGCCGAGAGCAGCTCGCGTCCTCTAAACCTGTACCTGACCAGTCCGATAGATGTCACCGTCCCGATTATGCCTGCGATAATCGTTGCCACCCCAGCTATGAACAGACTGTTGTAGATGGCTTTCACCAACCTGAAGTCCCGTATCATTTCGACGTACCATTTGATCGTTAGACTAGGAGGGGGAAACGTGGGTATCACGCTTGGATGAAACGACATCAGGATGACGAACCCAGCCGGGACAAGGATGAACACATAGATTATGAGTGCAAAGTATCTTAGAAGCCGAGTCGAAACTTTGGATAGGTTTCGAGCCAAGAAGTGAGTCAAGGTCAGCCCATCGCCTCCAGAAGCTTGTCCAATCCGACAACCTTGTTGTAGACGTATACGATCCCCAAGGTGATAAGGGCTAGAATGACACTCAAAGCCGTCCCTAGAGGCCAATTCAACATTACAAGGAACAACATTGAGATCATGTTGGCGATCATAGCCTGTTCGGGTCCTCCGAGGATCGCAGGAGTGATATATGCACCAAATGAAAGAATGAAGACGAGCATGACTCCCGAGGCCATGCCTGGAACGCTGAGTGGAAAGGTAACTTCCCAAAATGTCGAAATATCACCGGCGCCGAGATTCTTCGACATTTCTATCAAGTTCTTATCGATCTTATCCACCGAAGAGTAGATGGGTAGTATCATGAATGGCAAGGCCCAGTTTGTAAGTCCGAGAACGATAGCCCCCTCGGTGAAGAGAAACTTTATCGGAGATTGAATGATGCCGACCGACAAGAGAACATAGTTGATGAGTCCTCTCGAGCCTATGACGTAGAACCAGGAATAAGTTCTTATGAGGAAGCTTACGAAGAGTGGAAAGAGAAGCAGGACAACTACGGTTTCACGACGCATGGAAGTAAGTTTCGCAAGATAGTAGGCAACTGGGTAGCCCAGAACAATGGAAGCGACGCATACCTCGACTGCAACCCTCAAAGATCTAAGAAGAACGATCCTGTACAATTCTGTTGTAAATATATGCCAGTAGCTTTCCCCCTCGAGACTGTAGGCAGCTGTGAGCACCATCGGGATGAAGAGGAATACGAGTACGTAACCTACTCCCGCGCCAATCAACAGAACTGGAGCCAGCCTCGCTCTTGGAAACCCGCCTAGCTTTGATTCGCTTTTAATCGATGATCCAACGGAACGCCGGTCGTCACTCGTTTCATGTTCACCCCGAAAGTTCAAGGTTTACGGATCAATCCGACATTTTCCGGTTCGACTCTGATCCAAACCTTCGAATCTTTCTCGTAAGGTTGCTTTCTCCGCGTGTTCGCTTCAGTAGCTATGACCATGAGGCTTGGGGTTAAAGCGATGCGGTATAGATACGATGTCCCAAGGAACATAATATGGTCCATCACTCCACCCATCAGATTTGTTTCGTCATCCGGTTTTGCAGGTAATACTTCAAGGCGTTCGTACCGCACAAATGCTGTTACGTCATCGCCTTTGCGGAATTCATTCTGCCTAGGAACCGTTAGCAAAGGACCGGCGCTGAGTGAAACCTTCATATCACGCTCACCAATTTCAGAGATCTTTCCATCGATGAAATTTGATTGACCTATGAAGCTCGCTACGAATTGAGACTTGGGCTCCTCGTAAAGCTGAAATGGACTTCCCTCTTCAACGATTGAGCCTTGATCCATCACAACGGTTCTATCAGAAAGCGTCATCGATTCCTCTTGGTCATGGGTCACAAAGATTGTTGTAATCCCTATACGTCGCTGGATCTGCTTCAGCTCTATTCGCATTTGAGCACGTAGCTTAGCGTCAAGATTACTGAGAGGCTCGTCCAAGAGGAGTACGTCAGGTTCGATGACGAGAGCTCTTGCCAAAGCCACGCGTTGCTGCTGGCCGCCACTCAGTTGCTTAGGGTACCTTGCTTCGAGTCCAGGAAGCTGAACAAGCTCTAGCGCCTGTTTCACCTTATCCTTGATCTGAGCCTTTGGAAAATGCCTGTATTTCAATCCAAACGCTATGTTATCGTACACGGTCTTGTGCGGAAATAATGCATAATTCTGGAATACCATTCCAGTGTTCCGGAGGTATGGAGGCACATCGTTGACAAGTTCTCCTTTGATGAAGACCGAGCCTTTGGTCGGATGCTCGAAACCGGCTATGATACGAAGCGTTGTAGTCTTTCCGCAACCGCTTGGTCCGAGTAGTGATAGGAATTCGCCCTTCTTCACGTCTAGGCTGACATCATTCACCGCGGTTGTCTCGCCAAAAACCTTCCAGACGTGTTCAAGTTGAACGAAGGACAACTAGTCGCCCTCACGCAGGCTACAACCCGCCCGAGAACCATAAAACTTTTACCCTCAAGGATTACGACGAATTCTGAAGATGTTATGTGTGAGATACGTTTGGCTCTCGGTTGATCGAGAGCACCATCACCGTCTGGGAGAGGCTAGTTCAAGCACACCTACTCTGGCGGTGATGAGATTATCTTTTCTCTCATAAGGAGTTTTGTAACCTTTTGCGCTTCCTTTATGGTTGAGTCAGCGGTCTCCGTCAGTTCTTGTCTACTCAATTTTCTCCTCGCCAAACCCTGTTCGATTGCTTTCATGCCAACCGCCACTGCCTCTTGCACATACATCTCGGGCTCTTCCATCGTGGGGATAATATGCTGCTCGTCGATCCCTTTTCTTTCAGCGTATTCGGCCACTGCGTAAGCTGCGGCTATGCACATCTCATCGGTTATCGTCTTAGCTGCAACGTCGAGAGTTCCTCTAAAAACAGCGGGAAAACCAAGTGAGTTATTCACTTGATTCGCAAAATCTGAACGTCCAGTCGCTGTTATCCGAGCCCCAGCCTCCTCGGCTTCCCAAGGCCATATCTCAGGGATCGGGTTTGCACAGGCGAATACTATAGCATCATCCGCCATTTCGGCTACCCAATCTTTCTTTACGACTCCCGGACCTGGCGTCGAAAGGCAAATGCAGACGTCAGCGTTCTTCAGTGCCTCAGGTATACCTCCGGTCCTCTTCTCAGCATTTGTCTTGAAGCACATTTCCCACTTTGCTGGATCCTTATCTTTTACATCTGTCCTGCCCGGGTGGAGTATCCCCTTGGTGTCGACCATTATCATGTTGCCAGCCTTCGCTCCGGCTACCATCAGGTACCGAGCCACGCTTATGTTCGCAGCGCCCGTCCCCACCAAAGTTATCAAAACTTCGTCAAGCTTCTTTCCAACGACTTTAAGGGCGTTGATTAACCCCGCTAGAGTTACGAGCGCTGTTCCCTGTTGGTCGTCATGCCATACAGGTATCTTAAGCTCCTTTCGCAGCCGGTCGAGTATGTAGAAACACTTCGGCTTCTCTATGTCCTCGAGGTTTACTCCACCAAAGGTGGGTGAAAGCCATTTAACAGCGGTTATTATGTCATCCGCGTTCTTAGTACCTAAGCAGATCGGGAAAGCGTCGACGCCGCCAAGATACTTGAAGAGGAGGGCTTTGCCTTCCATCACGGGCAGTCCCGCTTCAGGTCCGATATCGCCTAACCCGAGGACTCTTGTCCCGTCGCTTACGACCGCAACGTAGTTCCATCGGTTGGTCTGTTCAAAAACCTGGTCTAGATTCTTGTTTATGACCTTGCATGGTTCAGCCACACCTGGGGTATACCAGATAGCGAAGTCGTCTGAGGTTCGAACAGGGACCTTTGATACGACCCCAATCTTCCCCCTGTAGAAGGGATGATACTTCAACGCAAGCTTCTTCGGTAGGTCTGCCTTCGCTAAGAGCTCATCGATTGTAGGTTTCATAACCTTTCCTCTTATGACTTCTGTTCTCGAACTTATGGAGAGCCGGCATAATATAGCTAGGACATATATAATATAGCATGTATTATCAAGAAGTTCATAGCCATGACATACCGCAAGATCGTAAAACTAGGAAGGTCGACCCTGGTTGTTTCATTACCCAAGAAATGGGTCGAGTTGAACCGGGTAAAATGGCATGACGACGTCTTCTTGATGGTTCAGGCAGATGGATCTATCGCGATATATCCTGAGGCCTCAAGAAGAGGAGAGTCACGTGAGATTACGCTTTCGATCGAGCCTAAAGATGAAGATCTACTCCACCGCAAGGTAATTGCATGTTACCTCAGCGGCTATTCTAGTGTCAGGCTAGTCTCGACACAGATATTCACGGTTGGACAACGACAAATTATCCGCGAACTTTGTCAGAAACTATACATGAGGATCATGGATGCGAGCGCAAAAGAGATTCGAATAGAGAGTCTGGTTGAACTATCGAAGGTTCCGTTGGATACTGGAATTAGACGGATGCATGCAATAACCTTAGGTATGTGCAAAGACTCCATGAAGGCACTCGTAGAATCCGACAAGAACCTAGCCAATGCTGTCATCTCGATAGACGATGAGGTCGACAACTTTTCGCTTCTGCTACTTAGATTGACTAGAAGCGTTTCTTACAATATTGTCTTGGCAAATCAGTTAGGCCTCCAACTCGTTGACTGTTTCGATTATCAAACAGTGGTGCAGAATATAGAGCATATCGCAGATTGCGCGGTCGCGATCGCCCGTTCCGTTCTCTTGATGGAAGGCGGAATCGACCAGTTCTCTTCTTCTAGAGTCGAGCCTCTGATAAGACTGGGTCACGAAGCCTACGCGGTCTGTGACGGTGCGATTAAGTCTTTTTTTTCCGCGGAGGTTAAAGCGGCCAACGAGGTTTTAGAGCTTAAGGCTAGCGCTGGAAGATCGCTTCAGGAAATGGTGAAGACCATCTCAAGCTATGAGGAAAAAAATCCTTTGAGATTCTTCGTTCTCTATACCGTTATGAGCAGCCTTCTACGGATGACAGAACTCGGTGGAGATATCGCCGAGTCGGCGATAAACAGGAGCATCATCAAACTTGGAGAAGGAACGCAAGCTAGGCAGTCTCTTGATCAACGGTGAGCCTGGCAGACTTGTCTCTGCATATATCGATATAGCTCGGCTATGTAGTACGTCGGAAGGAGGTATATTCGTCGAAACAGCCGATAAGACGATCGTGAAGATCTTGCCTTTGCTCGATCCTAGCAAAGAAATTGCATCTTCACTTTTGAGGTCGAACCGGTGTTTACAGGTCCAAGGATAGACTGTACAGTTGCCTATTATTACGCAAACTAATCTTGGCAAAGAAGCATGGAGGAACTGTCGTGAGAGAGATTAACGTTTCCCAGATCGTCCCCGTCGTGAGACAGCTCTGTATAGACGCCAACAACTATCTCGACGATGATGTCATTGAAAGGCTCAAGGAGGCTCTAAAGAGAGAGGACTCTCCAGTCGGAAAAGAGATACTAGAGCAAATACTGGTGAATGCTCGATTGGCAGCCGAAGAGCAGATGCCCATGTGTCAGGACACCGGCGTCGCCATCGTCTTCGCAAAGGTAGGACAGGATGTACACATTGTAGGCGGAGACTTTTACGAAGCGATCAATGAGGGCGTTCGACAGGGATACAGGGACGGCTATTTAAGAAAGTCCATGGTGGGCGACCCGGTAATCGAGCGTAAGAATACGAAAGACAACACGCCAGCTGTAATCCACACCGAGGTAGTTCCTGGAGATCATATCGAGATCACAGTGGCACCAAAAGGTGGGGGCTCTGAGAATATGAGCGAGGTAAAGATGATGGAACCGGCCGACGGCTTAGATGGTGTAAAAAATTTCGTGGTCGACCGGACAAAGAGATCGGGCGGAAATCCATGTCCGCCGGTTATCGTTGGCGTGGGCATAGGTGGAGACTTTGAGCAATGTGCCATCCTGTCAAAAAAAGCTCTCTTGAGGCCACTCAACGTGAGAAATTCGGATCCGAAGTGGGCGGCTGTTGAAGAGGAGCTCCTAGATAGGATCAACAGACTCGGGATTGGCCCGATGGGACTAGGCGGCAGAATAACTGCCTTGGCAGTTCATATACTGGCGATGCCATGCCACATAGCCAGTATGCCGGTCGCAGTTAATATCCAGTGCCATGCTGCCAGGCATAAAAAAGCAACTATCTAGAGGCGGAGAAAATGGTCAAAGAAGTAGCTCTTCACACCCCTCTGAAAGACGAGGATATAGAGAAACTGGAGATCGGTGATAAGGTGCTTCTAACAGGCAAGATCTACGCAGCAAGAGACGCCGCGCACAAGAGGTTGGTTCAACTGATCAGGGAAGGAAAGAGTCTACCTCTCCCGGTTAAAGGCCAGGTTATCTACTACGTGGGGCCGACCCCCGAGAAACCTGGAATGGTAATAGGCTCTGCTGGACCTACGACGAGCGGTCGAATGGACTCATACACGCCTACCCTACTAGATGCCGGAATCAAAGGGATGATCGGTAAGGGGCAGCGGAGCAAAGCGGTCGTTGATGGAATTGTAAGAAACAAAGCGGTCTACTTTGCTGCCACGGGTGGAGCCGGCGTTCTCCTAGCCAAGTCAATCAAGACTTCCAAGGTAATCGCATATGAAGATCTGGGACCCGAAGCCCTAAGAGAACTCGGGGTCGAGAACTTTCCCTTGACTGTAGCCATCGATACTCGCGGCAGGGACTTGTACGAGGAAGGAGTAAAAAAATATCAGATTCCAGGGCCGACAAAGTGAGAATCCAACACAAATACGAGACCTCATTGAGCTACAGTCATTTTCCGGGTCTTCAACAAGGAGACGGGACGGCTGGCCGCCCTAGGAGCCGGTGAAGATGAGATGGCAAAGAGAATAGGGGTCTTCGTCTGCCACTGCGGCGTCAACATTTCAGGAACAGTTGACGTAGAGAGAGTGGCCAAGGAACTTGAAAGACATCCTGGAGTCGCTCTAGCAACACACTACCAGTACCTGTGTTCCGACCCAGGACAGAATCTGATAAAGCGGAAGATTCAGGAAGAGAATCTAGACGGCGTCGTTGTCGCGGCTTGCTCACCAGCTATGCACGAGGAAACTTTCCGGAGTGTGTGTAAGCCATACTTCAACGAACAGAGATGCGAGATGGCAAACATTAGAGAACATTGTTCATGGGTTCATGAAGGAGAAGAAGCAACAGCCAAAGCGGTAAAGATTGTTAAAGCTGCTACAGAGAAGGCGAAGGAAAACGAAGATCTTGCTCCTATTGTCGTTCCTGTTGAAAAGAAATGCTTGGTCATAGGAGGGGGAATAGCGGGGATACAAGCGGCTCTGGACGTGGCCGACGCTGGCTACAAGGTCATATTGGTCGAAAAAGATCCGAGTATAGGAGGAAGGATGAGTCAATTAAGCGAGACATTCCCAACCTTAGACTGTTCTCAATGTATTCTGACCCCGAAAATGGTTACTGCCTCCAGACATCCGAACATACAGCTGCTCGCATACTCAGAGGTTATGGATGTATCAGGACACGTAGGAGATTTCCATGCTAAAATCATGAGGAAACCAAGATACGTTGATGAGGATGCATGCACAGTTTGCGGACAATGTGAAAGTGTTTGTCCCGTAACCGCACCTAACGAGTTTGAAGAGGGATTGAAACCGAGAAAATCGGTTTACATTCCATTCCCTCAAGCGATCCCTGCTACCTATACACTCGACAAGGGAACATGTACTGAATGTAGGCAGTGTGCAAATGTTTGCGGACCAAATGCAATCAACTATGAGATGCAACCTGAGTATGTCGAAGAAGACGTAGGAGCAATCATTGTTGCCACGGGCTATGATTTATATGATAAAGGCAAACTCGTCGAGTACGAATGCAAAGAGGATCGCGATATCATCACGGGTTTACAATTCGAAAGGATGCTTTCCGCAAGCGGACCGACGCAAGGAAAGGTGGTTAAGCCTTCCACAGGCGATACGCCCAAGAGAATAGTCTTTGTACAATGTGCAGGTTCGAGAGACAAACAGCATATGGAATACTGCAGCAGCTTCTGTTGCATGTATACCGCCAAGCATGCTCTACTGTACAAGCATCGCGTTCCTGATGGCGAAGCCTATGTGTTCTATATCGACATAAGAGCGCCAGGAAAAGGATACGAGGAATTCATCACGAGATCGATGGAAGAAGAGAGAATCAATTACATCAGGGGAAAGGTGGCGAAAATCTACCGGGAAGGAGACAAGATCGTTGTATGGGGCATAGACACACTTACCGGGAAGAGGGTCGAGGTCGAAGCGGACATAGTTGTCCTGGCTATGGCTGCTGTTGGAAAAAACGACGCACAGGAAGTTGCTCAGAAGCTAAAGGTGGCAGTTGATGAGACCGGGTTCTTCAAAGAATCTCATCCAAAGTTGAAGCCGGTAGAGGCGCTGAGTAAAGGGATATACTTCGCCGGCTGCGCTCAATTTCCAAAGGATATTCCAGCGGCGGTCGCACAAGCTTCCGGGGCTGCCGCAAAGGTGTTGACCATCTTTTCAAGGGACGAGCTTCTGAAGGATCCCTTGATCGCAGTCGCCGACGAAGAACATTGTTCAGGATGCGGCGTTTGCATTGGCGTTTGCCCATACGGAGCTATAACCAAGACGGAGAAAGGGAAGGCGAGGTGCCTAGAAGCTCTATGTGAAGGATGCGGCACCTGCGCGGCAGCATGCCCAAGCAAGAATATCGAGATGCGAAACTACAGGGACAGACAGATTATGAAGATGGTGGAAGTAGCTCTATGACATTCAAGCCGAAGATAGTAGCTTTCTTATGCAATTGGTGCGCTTACGCAGGAGCGGATCTAGCAGGAACATCTCGACTCAGATATCCAGCAAACATCGTCCCGATAAGGGTCATGTGTTCGGGTAGAATCGATCCTGAGTTCATTCTCGAGGCCTTTGAAAGAGGAGCAGATGGCGTTTTCGTAGGAGGCTGCCATCCGGGAGATTGCCACTACGTGAGCGGGAACCTCCGAGCGAGAAGAAGAGTGGAAATTCTGAAGAAGCTACTGAAGGAGATGGGAATAGATCCGAAGAGACTCCGCCTCGAGTGGATTTCTGCATCTGAAGGACAGAAGTTCGCGAAGACTGTTCAGGAGTTTGTCAATGACGTTCAAGGTTTGCATGGGCTCGCGTAGGAGGTCAAACTACGAAGCGAATCGCAATGTACTGGGGAGCAGGATGTGGCGGATGTGACGTTTCACTCCTCGGAGTACACGAAGACATTATTGATCTGTTGAAGGAAGTGGAGATTGTCTTCTGGCCGTGTGCTATGGACTTCTTACATGAAGACTTGCAGAAAATGGAAGACGGTAGCATCGACATCGTTTTTTACAACGGAGCAGTAAGAACACAAGAAAACGAAGAGATGCTGAGGATACTTAGAAGAAAAGCGAAGATTCTGGTTGCCTACGGATCATGCGCAATCGAAGGATGCGTCATTGGATTAGCTAATCTGTCGAAAAGAGAGGAGATCTTCGAGTCGGTGTATCTCAATAGTGAAACAACAAAGAACGCTCAGAGAGTTGTCCCTGGCACTGGCAAACTAGAACTTACACCCGTCTTGCCCTATCTGAAAACTCTTGATCAAGTTGTCGAAGTGGATGCCAAAATCCCGGGATGTCCTCCTCCAACGCCCGTACTGAAGGAGGCTTTGAGCGCACTACTAGAAGGAAGAACGGAGTTTGGAAAAGACA
This sequence comes from uncultured Candidatus Bathyarchaeia archaeon, assembly GCA_964562925.1. GTDB lineage: Archaea > Thermoproteota > Bathyarchaeia > 40CM-2-53-6 > CAVXDP01 > CAVXDP01. The sequence goes on along the minus strand of CAZLVF010000008.1, from coordinate 36,854 downwards.
CCGCTCTATGTGATGAATGTCCTCGGAAAGACAGCAAGCCGGAGAAGATAGAGGTAGAGAGGTTCTACAGATGGCATGAAAAGGAAGATGACGGCTCCTGCTTCATAGCCCGGGGAATCATATGCATAGGCCCATCTACCAGAGCAGGATGTGCAGGAGAATGCGTTTCTGCAGGCATCCCTTGCACAGGTTGCATGGGACCAGTTCCAAAAGTAGAGAATCAAGGTGCAGCAATACTTTCAGCAATTGCGTCAATACTCAACGAGAAACTAGATGAGAAGAAAGAAAGCGAGATCATAGCAAGCATCAACGATGCGGTCGGCACGTTCTACAAGTACAGCGCAGCGAAACTTCTACCGGAAGGCAGGTGGAAAGATGAAAGAGCCTAAGGTCGATCTAAAAGTCAGTATCGATCCCATGACGAGGCTCGAAGGACACGGTAAGATTGAGATCTTCCTAGACGAGAAAGGAAACGTGAAAGAGGCGTACATGCAGACTCCCGAGCTTAGAGGCTTCGAAGTTTTCTGTAGAGGAAGAAGAGCCGAGGATATGCCTATAATTACATCCCGCATATGCGGCGTCTGTCCAGAAGCTCACCTCACCGCCTCTGCAAAGGCTCTAGACATGGCTTTCGGAGCCGAGCCGCCGCAGACCGCGAGGATGATAAGAGAACTTCTCTACAACGCGTATATCTTCTATGACCACTGCCTCAACCTATACTATCTCGGAGGAATAGACCTACTGCTCGGAGACGTAGAGAGAAAGGAAAGAAACATTATTGGACTAATAAACAAGTTTGGAATCGAGATAGGAAAGGAAATCATCAAACATCGTCGCTACGCAATGGAGATTGTAAAGACGATAGGTGGAAGAGAGATCCACCCGGTCTCAGTTGTTCCTGGAGGAGTCAGCAAGAGAATTCAGGAGGAAGAACGGAAAGAGATTGAGAAGAAAGCAGAATCATGCATCACATTTGCGAGAAGATCGTTGGAAATTTTCAAGAAGCTGTTTTCAACCGAGGAATGGAATCAGCGTCTAGGTCTAGATTCAATGAATACTTACTATATGGGCATGGTTGACTCGGCTAACCATGTCAACTTCTACGATGGCGACGTAAGGATCGTTTCGCCTTCAGGCGATGAATTTGCAAGGATAAAACCCGAGAAGATTCTAGATCACATAGAAGAACATGTTGAAGGATGGAGTTATGTCAAGTTTCCTTACCTGAAAGGAGTTGGATGGAGAGGTCTCGTTGACGGTGAAAATAGCGGAATATACAGGGTTGGGTCTCTGGCCAGATTAAACTCCGCAGACGGAATGAACACGAGTCTAGCTATGAAAGAGTTTCAAGAGTTCAAGAAGAAAGGGCTCGTGAATCAAACGTTTGGATACTATCATGCTCGTCTCATCGAGATGCTAAACGCAGCTGAAAGAGTGCATGAGCGGGCAAGAGACGATCAGCTTACCGGCAAGGACATAAGAAGTATGCCTTCAAAACCCGGAGAAGGCGTGGGAGTTGTCGAGGCCGCCCGTGGAACACTGATTCATCACTATAAACTGAATAGTGAGGGACTGGTGAAGGACGCCAACCTGATAGTCGCTACGACGAACAACAACGCTGCAATGAACATAAGCGTTGCAAACGCTGCTAGAAGAGTAATAGAAAATGGAACGGTAAACGACGCCATACTCAATAGGATTGAGTCGGCGGTTAGATGCTACGACCCATGCTTGGCCTGTGCTTCTCACTCGTTGGGTAGTATGCCGATGGTTGTAAACGTGTACTGGAAAGGAAGGTTGCACAAGAGGCTTCAAAGAAATGCGTAGCGTCGTCGTGGGAGTAGGAAACCCAATACTGGGAGACGATGCCATCGGCCTTCAGATAGCGAAGAGACTGAAAGGAAGAGTAAATGCGGACGTGAAAGAAACAGCAGCTGGAGGAATGGAGCTCGCGGAAGAGATTGCGAATTATGATCTTGCGATAATAATTGATTCAGTAAGAGGAACTGACGCAGGAAAGGTTGAGGAAATAGATATTAGAGAATATGGAGGGAGCGCGGTCGGTCATGACGTGGATTTTCCGACCGCTTACAAAACCCTTGAGAAATATGTGAAGATGCCGGAAGTGAGAATTCTCGGCGTTAGCATCGGCAAGGTCGAGCTAGGCGCGGGTCTATCCGATAGGGTAACAGACGTAATCCGTCCTGTTTCGAGAAAAGTGAAGAAAATCTTGGAGAAGAAGGCAGATGCTGCTTTCGTCCATTGAAGAGTTCTCCGGACAGAACTTGTATGCATGTTACCAATGCGGCAAATGCTCAGCCGGCTGCCCAATGGTAGAACAGATGGATCTGCTTCCAAACCAGGTGCTCTTGCTCATCGTAAGAAACGATGAGAGCGTCCTAGACTCGAAGACGCCGTGGATCTGTGCCCAATGCTATCAATGCGGAACCATATGCCCAAGAGAGGTAGATATTACAAAGATTATGGAAGCCTTGCGTTCGCTAAAACTACGAAAGAACGTTGACTACGTTAGAATGGATATGATGAGCAAGGATCTACCTACGATCGCGATGGTCTGCGCGGCCAGGAAATATACGGGGTGAAAAAATGGAGATCGCGTACTATCCGGGATGCACATTGAAAACGAACGCGAAAGAGTTTGAAGAGACCGCAATAAAAGCGTTTGCGAAACTCAGCATAACATTGAAGGAACTAAAAAAATGGTACTGCTGCGGAACCGTCTACAGTCTGACTACAGACAATCTGATGTATAGACTGGCTGCGATAAGGAGTCTGGTCAAAGCGAGAGAGGAGGGATACAACAAGCTGACAACCTTCTGCTCTGTCTGCCACAATACGCTGAAGCAGGCGAACCAGATGGCAGTTTACGACAAGGAGGCGATGAAGAAAGTGAACTCATTCATGGATGAGGAAGCAGAATACGACGGAAGCGTAGAAGTCATCCACCCTCTTGAGATCCTGAAAGGAATGAAGAAGGAGATTAGGGAAAAAGTTGCAAGTCCACTCAAGAGAAAGTACGCTGCCTACTACGGTTGCCTATTGCTTAGGCCAAAGGAAGTAGCCATAAATCAGTATGGAAATCCACGGGTAATGGAAGAACTCCTTGAAACTCTTGGCGGAGAGGCTGTCAACTTTCCCTTCAGAAATGAATGCTGTGGCTCGTACAACATAGCCGGAGATAGAAGAGCGGTGGTCGAGAGGACTTATCGGATAGTGGGCAACGCAAGAAAGAACGGTGCATCCGCCATCATAAACTCTTGTCCCTTATGCAGCTTCAACTTGAAGGAAACGCAAGAAACGATTAGGAACATGCGTCCAGACTTCGTCAGCTTGCCGGTCTACTACTTTACCGAAGTAATGGCCGAAGCCTTGCAGCTATAGGAGAATTCAAGAACGGAAGGCGATTGGATGTGAGCGAACAAGAAGCCTCTAACAGACTTGTTCCAATATACGTCTTCAGCAGAAAATACTATGTTCCCGAAGGTTCCACGATCATAACGGGACTGGAGCATGCCGGTTTTAAGTTGAAGAAAGGCGTCGGCTGCAGAGAGGGTTTCTGCGGCGCCTGTGCCAGTCTATACAGGTTGGAAGGAGACTTCAAACTGCACGGCGGGCTCGCCTGCCAAACGGTCGTCCAACCTGAAATGCAAATCGTACAGATCCCCTTCACCCCAGCTCCCAAAGCAATCTATGAGTTGGACAAAATCAATCCTGAACCTAACATCTTCGTACAATACTACCCTGAGCTCTATCGCTGTGTGTCCTGCAACACTTGCACCAAAATCTGTCCTCAAGAACTTCAGGTGATGGACTATGTGCAGGCTGCTATCAGAGGTGACCTTGAACTAACAGCCAACCTATCATTCGATTGTATCGTGTGCGGTCTATGCAGCGCTAGATGCCCAGCGGACATAACGCAGTTCAACGTGGCTCTTCTCGCCCGGCGGCTCTACGGAAAGTACCTGACCAAGAAGAGCAAGTTCTTGGAAGAAAGAACTGAAGAAATATTGACTGGAAAATTCGAAGACGGATATAAGGAGATCATCAGCCTCCCGCCTGATCAGCTCAAGAAAAGATACTATGAGAGAGAACTAAACTTCAAGATCACTTGAGGAGAAAGCTATGGGCTACCCTGAATACATGAATGAATCAATGCGAATGGTTGAGGCTACGCGACCGAGAAGGGTTGAAATCGCCAAAGAAGGTGTCCAGAAATTTCTTAAACCTTTAACCGCTGAAGAAAGAGAGAAAGTACTTAGAGAAAACCATCCCGATTATCAACCGGACGCCAGAAGACCGATCCGAGTAGGCCCGAATAAAGGAGAAAATCTCACCGCAGCGGTCGTTGATCTTCTAGAGAGCTATGCCCGGTTGCCGAGAGGCTTCTCTTTGGAACCCGTGGATTATGAAACAGATGTCTTGGTAATCGGTGGCGGCGGCGCCGGTTGTCAGGCAGCGATCTGGGCTAGAAGGAATGGCGCTAGGGTGATCATCGCCACCAAACTCAGACTCGGCGACTCCAACTCCATGATGTCCCAGGGTGGAATGCAAGCCGCAGCCAATCCACATGACTCTCCTCTAATTCACTATCTCGACACCATAGGCGGAGGCCACTTCGATAACAAACCAGAATTGGTGAAGGTCCTGACATCCCAAGCCCCGTTGATTGCCAAACACCTAGAAGAGCTCGGCGTCATATGGGACCGGCTCCCAGACGGAAACCTGCAAACGCAGGCAGGCGGGGGAGGCTCGAGAAGGAGAATGCTCTCCGCCAGAGACTACACCGGCGTGGAGATAATGCGTGTTCTACGAGACGAGGTAAGGAATCATCCGGAGGACATTCTCGTTCTAGAATACCTACCCGCCGTAGAGCTGGTTAAGGATGAAGAGGGGAAAGTGGCCGGAGCCGTACTCTTCGACATGGAAACAGGCGAGTACTCAGTGGTCAGGGCCAAGGTGGTGGTAATAGCGACCGGCGGATTCGGACGGCTTCATATCAAAGGTTTCCCCACGACAAACCATTACGGCGCCACGATGGACGGGTTAGTAATAGCCTATCGTGCGGGGGCAAAGCTTCTCCATATGGACTCGGTTCAATTTCACCCAACAGGCGCCGTCTACCCGCCACAGATCCTTGGGTTCCTAATCACTGAAAAGATCAGAGGCATGGGTGGCCAACCAATCAACGCTAAGGGGGAGCTTTTCGTTTTTCCACTAGAACCCAGGGATGTTGAAGCCTCCGAATACATCCAAGAGTGCAAGAGAGGGTTGGGCGTTAAAACGCCTGACGGTCATGTAGGTATATGGCTCGACTCACCGATTATAGAGATCCTACATGGGGCTGGCACAATAGAGAGGGCGTTCCCGGCCATGCTAAGGCAATACAAGAGGTTCGATATAGACATCCGTAAGCAACCGATGCTCGTGTATCCTACACTACACTATCAGAACGGCGGTATCGAGAATGACGAGTGGTGCCACACCCACGTGCCAAACCTATTGGTCGCCGGCGAGGCTTCCGGCGGGGTTCATGGCAGAAATAGATTGATGGGAAACTCCGTCCTCGACTATAACGTCTTTGGAATGCGTGCAGGAATCGAAGCCGCGAAACTGGCTAAGAATACGGAGGTCAAGGGCAAATTGAACATTGAGCACGTATGGAGGTACGAGCAGGGGCTGAAAGAAGCCGGAATCGATGTCAGGAGATACTCACCGATGCTACTTCCCGAGTATAGAAATCTGGCCGCACTGGAGAAACATAGACAAGAATTCGATCCGTTCCTTCCTGCAGGATTATAGAAACAAGTTTTGTTCTCTGTAAGAAATCCAGGTCTCTAATTGTTGAACATTAACCGGAAGATAATGATATATAACAGATTATGAGGAGTAGTCTCCCATGTCCAAGTCAAATAACTCATTTGATGATCTCCATTTCCCCGACGCGCCATCGATAAAAGTCACTCCCCCTGGACCTAAGGCGAAGGATCTGCTTGCTCGACAAGCGAGACTCGACAGTAGGGCCGTTATATATCCTCTGTCTCTGCCGACCGCTTGGGAAAGCGCTAAGGGCGCTACACTCAGAGACGTCGACGGTAACCTGTACGTCGACCTGTATGCCGGCATATCCGTCGTAAACGTGGGACACCAGAACCCCCTCGTTCTGGACATTTTGATGAAACAAGCCTCAAAGCTGGTTCACGCCTTGGATTTTCCCACGGAGCCAAGGATCAAGCTGATCGAGAAACTGGTAGAGATCGCTCCAGGCAAAATGAAGAACAATTCGAAGGTCTTCTTCGGTAGCCCTTCTGGAGGGGACGCTGTTGAAGCTTCGTTGAAGTTGGCTAGGGTCTTCAGTAAGAAACCGGGTGTGGTAGCTTTTGAGGGAGGCTACCATGGACAGTGCATAGGGGCCCTGTCCGTTACGAGTAAACGTAGCTATAGAACAGGGATGCCCTGCTCGATCCCTGTTGTGAGGGCACCTTACGCCTACTGTTACCGTTGTCCCCTAGGGAAAGAGTATCCGGACTGCGCTGCGGGTTGCGTCGAGTTTATTGATAGGATATTCAGAGACCCGGAGTCTGGGCTCGTCGATGTAGGCGCAATGATCGTCGAACCTATCCAAGGAGAGTCGGGCATCGTAATACCCCCAGACGAGTTCCTACAAGGTCTTAGAAGGATCTGCGACGAGAACTCCGTGGTCCTTATCCTAGATGAGATTCAAGCGGGCTTCGGAAGAACTGGAAAGATGTGGGCCTGCGAACATTCTGGGATAACGCCCGACATCATAACGATGGCTAAAGCTCTTGGAGGGATCGGCCTCCCCAATTCGGGCATCATGTACCGGAAGGAGCTGGACGTTTGGGAACCAGCAACCTATGTGGGAACGTTCAGAGGAAACGTTTTGGCATGTGCATGTGGACTGGCGGGGATCGAGTACATGGAGAGCAAGAAGGTACTCGAGCATGCTGCGACGCTTGGTAAGGGAGTTCTAAGCCGCCTCAAGGATATGGAGAAGGACAGCAAGATCGTCGGCGAGGTTAGAGGAAGAGGACTGATGCTTGGAGTCGAGTTCGTCGAGGATAAGAAGACGAAGAAACCTCTCACGGAAGGAGCTACGAAGATCCAACGCAAATGCTTTGAGCGTGGAATCGTTGGGATGAAAGCGGGTCACTTCGCTAACGTGTTCAGGTTTCTACCGCCGCTGGTCATAACCAAAGAGCTTATGGACAAGGCTGTGACGATCTTCGAGGAAGTGGTGAAGGAAGTAGGAAGATCGACATAGCAAGCTTCAAGCGATTTTAGAATCCGTAGGACGCATATCTATCACGGCTAATGGCTCTTCCGCCTCGCGTTTGTCGAAGCCATACGCACCACATCGCTTCTGGGTGCACGCTCCCTAAACCGCCCAGTCGTGAGGACGTAACTCAGCCTCAAATTATGCGAATCTGAAGGGGTAGAGTTGGAAGTTGTTAGGATGTAGACTTGACTGGCTTGCTTGGACCCATTTTGTTGATGGCTTGCTACGAAAAGTACTAGTTCTAGCTGCGTCATGATCGAGTGTTTTAGAGTGCGTCCCGTTGCATGGGACTAAGCGAGCGCTTTTTATCTTGCGTCTACAAAATGTATACGCGATCTACCATGACCGTCGTACCTGTCAGACTGAGCGAGGACGAGATACGAAAGCTGAATCTTCTGATGAAACGGGGGGTATATCGTAGCCGAAATGAGGCCATCAGAACAATCCTTGCTGAGGGGCTCCAAGAGAAGTTAGGGGAAGACGAAGACGTCACCTCGCTCGTGAATAGGCTGATCACTCTTAGTAGAGAAGGGAAGACTCCGATCTCGTTCAAGTCTAGCAGACGCGTTGTCGAGATTGTCTCCGAAGGTAGGATGTGATGGCCTACGTTGACACGAATGTAATAGTCGCCAAATACTTTCCCGACGATGAATTTCACGGAGAAGCTTCATCCTTCATTGAGCTCAGTAGGAAGAGGAAGGTAATATCTCCTGTATCAGTAGTTGAGCTTGCGGCGGTTACTTCAAGACTGGAGGCGGAACTTCAAGCTCCCAAGGAACTGTTAGAGGAGCCTCCAAGAAGACGAATCCACGTCCTTGTAGAATTCTTCATCAGGGATTGCAACCTAACTCTTGCGTCTGTTCCAGCCCAAGCGAAAATAAGAGTCGCGGGGGCGATCCTACGTGTTCCAGTGGAGTACCAGAGTTCAAATCGCTTAGCACATGCTCTGAAACTCAAAGCTTTAGATTTGATCCATCTCGCATATGCAGACAACCTCAGGGCATGGGGCTACGACCTTGACACATTTGTGACCTGCGACGAAGACGTACTCAAGAGGTCGGAAAACATTCAACAAATCTTAGGATTCAGAGTCAAGGGACCATCGAAGGATGTATAGCAACCTATCCCGGTTAAATTAACTGCATACTGTATTGTTTCAATGGGGTGCGAATATGCTTCGTTTAGAAGACATACCCAGATCTGACATTGAAGCTATTCACCGCGCCACGATGACCGTGCTTAGGGAAGTGGGAGTTAAGTTTCCAGAAAAATTAGCGTTTAAAAAGCTAGAAACAGTTGGAGCAGAGATCGATTATCAAAGGCAGATCGCAAGATTTCCCGAGGAAGTTATCAAGAAGGCTCTTGGACAAGCGCCACAACAGTTCACCATGTACGCTAGAAGGAAAGAGCAGGATATTCGAGTTGGCCAGGGCAAGACCTACTTCAAGACCTCGTCGATTGGGATTGCTGTCCAAGATTTCGAGACCGGGAAGAGAAGAGGATCGACGAAAGAAGATGTTGTGAAAACGGCTAGGCTTGTTGATGCTCTCCCGAACATTCACGTTTTGGATCCTATGGTTTCTCCAGGCGAGGTTCCGACGAAGCTATTTGACTACTACAGGCTTCAACTATCGCTTGAGAATTCCTCGAAACACATCTGTACGTTGCCAGGACCTGCGACAGGGACGAAGGAAGCCGGTGACGTAATAGAGATTGCCAGCTGCGTCGTTGGCGGTAAGGACGAGCTAACTAAACGACCGATAATCTCACTTATCCAAGAAGCGACCAGCCCCCTACAGTATGAGCCGCTCGGCCTCCAAGCTATGATGGAATTTGCCAAGTACAATATTCCAATCAGCATCTCCACATTACCCGCGGGAGGCGCAACCGCTCCGATGACGCTTGCTGGAGAGCTTGTGGTCGCCAACGCGGAGATTCTCAGCGGGATCACGCTTGTTCAAGCTGTTAGGCCGGGTTGCCCAGTATTCTGTGCTAGCTTCGCGAGTGTTATGGATCCTCGGAGCGGAGTATTCCTACTTGGATGCATGGAAAGACCGTTGATGCATGTATATCTAGTGAACCTTGCCCGATACTACAAGATTCCAAGCATGGTTGGAGGCCTAAACACGGACGCGACTATCCCTGGATCCCAGTCGACATTTGAAAAAACCGCGACGACCTTGCCACTTACTCTTGCCGGAGCAGACATAATACATGGAGCTGGATGCATAAACTCGGCCTTGACCTATAGCTTTGAGCAGCTAGTTATGGACGACGAGATTGCAGGTGCCATCTCGAAAATTACCAACGGACTGGAAGTGAACGAGGAAACGCTGGCTCTTGATGCCATAAAGAAGATAGGAATTGGAGGCCACTTCCTAGCAGAAAAACATACACTGGCCCACTTTCAAGAAGTATGGCGTCCAACCCTTTACCGTCGCGACTCCAAATCTGAAGACTTCACACGCGAGACCACTCTCGACAGAGACCTTGCGAAGAGCGCTAAAGAGAAGGCAAGGAAGATACTTGAGACTCATCAGCCAGCGCCGCTAGACGAAGACGTGCGACGCAAAATGAGAAAGATAGTTGCGGACGCAGAGAAACTAATCTGAAGACAGCCTCATCACACATGTTAAATCGTCGTGCTTAGCGTAAATAGCCGCCTTAGTGCAGATCAATATCTACAGCGCAGGTGATCGCAAGTGAATAGGCTCGGAGGCTATATGGAAAGGATCCTCCGCGTCGACCTATCTAAAGAAGATATCCGAGATATGGAATTGAACAGGGAGTACGCGGAGAAGTTCATCGGCGGCGCCGGTTACGCTGCAAGAGTACTCTACGATATGATAACCCCGAATACCGACCCACTCGCTCCTGAGAACGCCATATTCCTTATCGCGGGTCCGATGGTCGGGTCAGCATTTCCTGGAACGACAAAGTGGACGGTATGCTCACGGTCTCCTCTAACAGATATATGGGGCGAATCAAGCGCCAGCGGTTCCTATGGAGCAGAGTTAAAGTATTCTGGCTATGACGGGGTATTAGTCACCGGAAGATCGAGTCAACCCGTCTGTATTACGGTCCGAGAAGGACATGCTGAGATCAAGAACGCAAGACACCTCTGGGGAAAGGATACGGTTGAAACAGCCGACGCCATACGTTCCGACATGGGCGAGCCTAAGGCGAGGGTCGCATGTATCGGACCTGCCGGAGAACGGCTGGTAAGGTACGCTTCTATTGTAACTGATGAAGAACGGTTCTGTGGAAGAGCCGGCATGGGCGCCGTCATGGGATCTAAGAACCTGAAGGCGGTTGCTGTCAGAGGCACTATAAGACTGCCCATAGCAAACGAAGAGAGGTTGCGGGAGCTCTCCGATGAAGCTCGAGCGGCCGTAAAGCCTCCAAGAGCACCTGCCTATACTCAAGGCAGAGTAAGGGCTCTCTCAGTTGATGGAACCGCGAGTGGATTGGAGGGCCTAGAGAAGCAGGGAGGCCTTCCGATCAAGAACTGGACTAGGGGATCTTTTGCCGGAGCTCCAAGCATAAGCGGCCCAACAATGACAAAGACTATCCTAGCAAGACCCGGCATGTGTCCGCACTGTACGGTGATAACCTGCTGGAGGTTTGTAAAAGGCTCGGACGGGAGGATCGGCCATGGCCCTGAATACGAGACGCTGGCCGCGCTTGGTTCGTTATGTATGAATGACAGCCTTGAATCTGTTGTGAGGGCTAACGATATCTGTAATAGGCTTGGGATGGACACGATCTCAACTGGAAGTGCGATAGCATTCGCGATGGAATGCTACGAGAAAGGAATTCTCAGCAGGGAAGATGTTGGAGGCCTAGACCTGACATGGGGCAACATAGACGCGATATTGAAGTTGACCGAACAGATCGGTTTGAGAGTAGGGTTCGGAACCGTACTGGCTGAGGGAGTTAAACGAGCCGCTGAGAAACTGGGAAAAGGATCTGAACGCTACGCGATCCACGTAAAAGGACTGGAGCTTCCCATGCACGACCCCAGACGATGGTGGACTATGGCCCTCAACTACGCCACATCGAACAGAGGAGCCTGCCACCATCAGGGCATACCGGCATACTTGGAATGGGGATACCTTCAACCGGAATTCGGCTTCTCAGAGAAGTTGAAGCCCTTCGAGAAGGAGGGCATGGCAGCCGCCGTCAAGTTTCATCAAGACTTTCACGCAGCCTTCACGTCTATGGGACACTGCGCCTTCACGATCGGCGGCGTCATACCTTTCACCATAGTTACACAGGCTTTCAACGCAGTAACCGGCAAAAACGTAGACCATTGGGAACTACTCAAGCACGGTGAGAGAATCTGGAATCTCAAGAGGGCGTTCAATGTCAGGATGGGGGTAACCGAGAAGGATGACGCCCTGCCCAGACGGTTCTTCGATGAGCCTCTGAACGAGAGTCCTGCTGCAGGGAAGGTTCCACCCCTCCCAGATATGCTCGAAGAATACTATTCGATACGAGGATGGAAGGAAGGAAAGCCTACCGAGACGAAGCTGGCAGAGCTGGGGATTCCTGAGATTACGAGAGGCATCTAGAGGAAGCGTTTGAAGATGTCAATCCCAGCTAGAACAGTCCAGAAAAGTGTCCGGGTAAAGGTCGAGGCGTTCGGCCACCTCAACCAGCTTACGGGAAAGAAAGAGTTTGAGGTTGAGCTGACTACGCCGACAGTCGAGGGGCTCGTTGAAAGCCTCTCCAACACTTATGGAGAAGATTTCAAACGTGCAATTGTCGAAACCAGTTCTGGAGAATTCACTGTCCTCATACTCGTGAATGGAAAGGACATTGATTTTCTCCAGAAATCAAAGACGCCGCTCAGCAATGATGACAAGATCTCACTGGTCCCCCTCGTAGCAGGAGGATAAGACCTCCAAGTGGCAGTTGCAAGAACGCAACCTCCTCATGAGCGCGGGAGTACAGGATCGTGGACGAACAGTCTACCATTTGTAGGATTGCTCTCTGATGGCCGACTCGTCTGGAGCCCTATCTTCTTGTCTGAGATTGACTCGTAACATATCTAGAATCTCACGGAAGGAATCGAGTCCGGCACATTAGGCCGGTCGTAGCCGAGCATAGTCATCATCATCAAGTCGAACCGGGAATTACTAAAGATCAATGAATTTGAAGTGAATAGATTGGTCAAGAGAAAACTTGGTTTTATTGTAAATCCAATCGCAGGAATAGGTGGTAGAGTCG
>CAZLVF010000008.1:12820-24204 GCA_964562925.1 uncultured Candidatus Bathyarchaeia archaeon | reverse complement strand
AAGAGAAAACTTGGTTTTATTGTAAATCCAATCGCAGGAATAGGTGGTAGAGTCGGACTAAAGGGAAGCGATGGTCAAGAGATTATTGAAAAAGCGCTAGAACTCGGCGCTTTTCAAACTTCCCCAAGCAGAGCGGTTGAAGCACTTAGAAGACTAACTCCAATCAAGGATAACATCGAACTGATAACATGTCCATATGAGATGGGTGAAGACGAGGCGAGAGAGTGTAGCTTTCAACCTATAGCTATAGGCTCAGCAACAAGAGGAAAGACAACCTCGGCGGATACTAGAAATGCGGCAAAAGAGATGTGTGAACTCCGAGTTGACCTCTTACTTTTTGCAGGAGGAGACGGCACAGCCAGAGATATCCACGAAGCGGTCGACCAAACGGTGCCAGTCCTCGGCATACCTGCAGGCGTAAAGATTCACTCTGCTGTGTTTGCAGTAAACCCCCGAAGCGCAGGAGATTTAGCTCTCATGTTTCTGCGAGAAAAAGAGACGGTTACCCGCGAAGCCGAGGTTATGGATGTCGATGAACAGGCGTTCAGAGATGACAGAGTTTCAGCCAGCCTATACGGTTACCTCCGGATTCCATACGAGAGGTCTTTGGTTCAGAACGCGAAATCCAGCAGCGCGGCCGACGATTACTTCTCGGTCGAGGCTATCGCTTCTGACATTATAGATAACATGCGAGATGACTACATCTACGTAATAGGACCGGGAACAACGACGAGGCCTATTATGGAAAAACTCGGGTTGAAAAAGACTCTGCTTGGAGTGGATGTCGTATATCGAAAGAGCCTTGTAGCCTCTGACGCGAATGAAGGTCAACTCTTAGAATTGATTGACAAGAGAAAAGTGAAGGTAATAGTGACTGTGATAGGCGGCCAAGGATTCATATTCGGCAGAGGAAATCAGCAGATAAGCCCTCAGGTGATAAGGAAGGCGGGCAGAGAGAATATAGTAATAGTGGCTACTCCAAGCAAGCTCGCCTCCCTGCATGGGAGACCGCTGCTAGTAGATACGGGAGATGAACAGCTGGACAAGGTTCTGAGCGGCTACATGAACGTGATAACGGGGTATGCGACAAGAGCTACGTACAAGGTTGCGGATCAAGGAACCTCCATCAATTCTTGATGATTTTCTTGTGTATGTTAAGTACAAGACAAGATTGGCAGGTGGGTAGGGTTTCGTCTCGTGTGAATATGTGGACTAATATCTTTGATCCACAAGATTTCGCAGCGCTCCAAAAAACCTTCGCGACGCTAGACACTCACTCCGCCATCGCCGAGCGTTTTAAGTGAGAGGCTGCTTTTCTAGCCGCTCAGTGATATGGATGCCGACCCACCAGTACGTGCCGAATAGCGTTCCTAGGACAAAGAAGGAGATGCTCAAGAAGATAGGCGTGAAAGATGTAAACGAACTTTTTGCGGTGATTCCTGAAGAGATAAGGCTTACAAGAAACCTTGAGCTGCCAGGGCCATTATCAGAGTACGAAGTAAGAAGGCATATTGAAACTACATTATCTAGGAACAAGCCTTGCAATGAGATTCTAACGTTTCTAGGCGCAGGCTGCTGGCCGCACTATGTTCCATCGGTCTGTGACGAGATCAATTCACGATCAGAATTTCTGACCGCTTACACGGGCGATGTCTATTCAGATCTTGGAAGGTATCAGGCGCTCTTCGAGTTTCAAAGCATGATAGGCGATCTCGTTGCGATGGACATGGTCGGTTTTCCTGTCTATGATTGGGCGACAGCTTCTGGTGACGCTATTCGAATGGCAGTGACGGTTACTAACCGTCACGAAATTCTGGTTCCTAAAATAATCGACCCGGATAAATTGTCCGTTATTAGAGCTTGCGAGCCTCTGGCAAGTATCAAGCAGATTGATTCTAGTCCGGATACTGGGCAACTTGACATTAAAGATTTGAAAGAAAAAATTTCGTCTAAGACTGCAGGAGTCTACATTGAGAATCCGGCCTACCTCGGATTTATCGAGGGTGGATGTGAAGAAGTCGGCGAGATAGCTCATGACCATGGAGCACTCTTCATTGTGGGAGTCGAACCTCTCTCACTTGGGTTGCTGACACCTCCAGGCGAGTATGGTGCAGACATCGTGTGCGGCGAGGGTCAACCCCTTGGAATGCATATGTATTTCGGAGGTGCGCTCTTGGGTTTCCTCGCATGCAGAGATGACGAACGGTTTGTATCAGCAACAGGCAATAGATGGATCTCATTAACCACGACTGAGCGGGAAGGCAGGTACGGGTTCACGTTCGTCTTGCCTGAGAGAACGATGTACGCCGCAAGAGAGAAGGCTATAACATTCACGGGAACAACCACAGCTCTCTGGGCGATAACCGCCGCCGTCTACATGTCACTACTCGGTCCACACGGCATACGAGAGATCGCGGAGGTCATAATGCAGAAGTCGCATTACGCGATGAAACAGATATCTGAGATCAACGGTATCAGAACGCCGATATTCAAATTTCCACACTTCAAAGAATTCACTGTGAACTTTGATAAAACTAGGAAAACTGTTCACAGTGTGAATAAGGCCCTACTCGAGTATGGAATTCAAGGAGGCAAGGACATTAGCAGAGAGTTTCCCGAACTAGGAAGTTCAGCATTATACTGTGTTACGGAGGTACATACGAAAGAGGACGTTGATAGGCTTGTTAATGCGTTGGAGAGTGTTGTAAGATGATGGATCAGTCTACGGATTATCATGCGGTTGTCTGGAACGAGCCGATGATTTATCAACTAGGAAGAGAAGGCAGAAGAGGCTTCATGGTGCCGAAGGTCGAGAAAGAGATCAAAGCGGCGGTCGGCGATGTTGTGTCGAGTATACCGGAGAGAATTCGAAGAAAAGCGCCTCCAAAGCTTCCAGAGCTTTCGGAGCCAGAGGTTGTGAGGCATTACATCCGCCTTTCGCAGCAGACTTTCGGAGTGGATTCAGGCATCAACGTGGGCGTCGGAACCTGTACGATGAAGTATAATCCCAAAGTAAATGAGATGTTAGTCAGGTCGACCAAGATAAGCCATCTACATCCGCTCCAAGATGAAGAGACCGTTCAAGGTATCCTTGAGATAATGTTCAGAATGGAGAGGTTCTTATGCGAAATTTCTGGAATGGATCATTTTTCTTTTCAACCTCGAGGAGGCGCTCATGCCACATTCACTAACGCCCAGATAATTAGAGCCTATCACAGGTTGAACGGAGAGCTCGAACAGAGAAACGAGATTGTTACAACGGTTCTATCGCATCCATGTAACGCCGGATCGCCGGCGGTAGCCGGGTTTAAGATCGTGACGCTATATCCCGACAATGAGACTGGTATGCCAGATATAGAAGCTTTGAAAGCCGCTGTTTCGAAACGAACAGCAGGTCTAATGATTACAGATCCATATGACACAGGCGTCTTTGACAACAACATTGCCGAATATGTGAAGATAGTTCATGAAGCGGGAGGACTGGTAGCGATTGACCAGGCCAACGCGAATTGCATACTTGGCAGGCTGAGAATCGGAGATGTAGGAGCCGACCTATGCCACTTCAACCTTCATAAAACATTCTCGACACCTCATGGATGTTTTGGACCTGGTAGTGCCCCTATTGGCGTAAAGAAGAAGTTTAGCAAGTTCCTTCCTGTCCCAGTGGTGACCTTCGACGGAAGCAAGTATCATTTAGACTATGATAGACCGTATACTATCGGGAAAGTAGGCGAGTTTCACGGAGTCATCCCAAATGTTTTGAAAGCCTACGCTTGGATAATGAGCATGGGTCCAGAAGGTCTGAAAGAAACCTCTGAGGTGGCTGTGATAAACAACAATTACTTGGTAAAGAAGCTCCTAGAGGTTCGCGGAGTGAGCCTTCCTTGGAGCAAGAGTCACCCTACGAGGATGCAGGAGGCCAGGTTCAGCCTACAAAAGCTCAAGGAAGAAACAGGGATAGGAGCTGCGGACATCAATCGTAGAATAGTGGATTTCGGGGTTCAGAGGTGCTTCCTCAGCCATGAGCCTTGGATAATTCCAGAGCCGATTACACCTGAACCGCCTGAGACAACTCCCAGAGAGGACCTCGATAGATTCGTTGAGATAATCCATCAGATATCAGATGAGGCGTACACAAACCCTGAGATAATCAGAACCGCCCCACACAACTGCGCGATCTCAAAGGTTGATCCAACTCCTGCCTCAGATCCGAAAAAGTGGGCTATGACTTGGAGAGCCTACACCAATAGGCGAAAGACGTAACCCGCTTAGATGAGGTCGATCCTCACAATTAATCAAGGGCGAGTCGATAGATCGAGGTTACGCAAGGTGACTCATTTGATGACGCCGGTCTCTTTTGCAATTTCACCGGCAACTTCTCGGGATAGGTCCTTCTCCATTAGAATCGTATAGAACTGGGGAAACCACTGCATCCTAGTCTCGTTAAGCTTCCTGCCTTTAACCAGAGCTCTTATTACACCTTCATTGTTCAGCCCAAGCTGTGCCCCTGTAGTCGGTGCGCCAACCTCTTCCAAAGCTTTCTTCACAGCCCTCCAGTCCCCTCCCTGCAAATAAGTCATCAAGATCGTACCTAACCCCACTTCTTCCCCATGAAGGGCGCCTGATGTTCCGGTCGGATACTCCTCCGCCAACCCCTGCGCAATCAAGTGTTCACTGCCAGCTACTATCCGCCGGTTCCCTGCGACCTCCATAAGAAAACCGTCATTGACTAACATTTGGAGAAAAGCACCAAAAGCTTGGTCTTCTTTTCTCCTTACTCGTGCCGCATTCTCTACGAGATATTCAACCTGAGACATCGCAAGCGTTATCGCATACTCACTGTAAACTGGATCTTTTCCACGTGAGAACGCAAGCCTCCAATCACTTATCGCGGATATCTTGCTGACATAATCAGCAAATCCCGCTGCTTGATATCTCCAAGGAGCATCTCTTATGATGTCTACGTCAACGACGCACGCTAAAACAGGTAGGACTCGGATATGATAGTCACCCTCGTGCCGCTGCTCATCGACGCCTCTTTCTTCAGGCCTGAATGTTGCTATGTTCGTGGTCATAGCGTCAGTCGCGAAGATCGTCGGAACAGTGATGCACTTCGCATTTTCTTTGAAAGACGAGGCTTTTGCAATATCGATGTTTACTCCTCCTCCAATTCCAAACACAACGCTCGCATTGAGTTGGCGAATTGCAGTTCTGACCTTGTCGACCTCAGATCTAACAGCCCCTCTCTTCACGTTCACTGTTCGCGTTTGCCTGAACCCATGTTTCCTCAAGGCCTCTGAGATCTTCTCTCCCGCTAGTTTCCATGTGATTTCATCGTTTACAAGTACCGCGTTTCCCTTCAGGCCGAGTTCTTCACAGAGTTCTCCTGTCTTGTCCAGAACGCCGCTTCCAAAAAGAAGTCTTCCACAGAAGCTGAAAGGCTCTATTCTCAAGTTGGATCATCTCGACTCGCTGTGAATATGGTAACCCTATAAGTCTTCTCAAGGGTGATCGGGCTTATTGCCGACTAAGTATCTATAGGTTCGCTGAGACCGCTATGGTCGAATGGCCCACGACGATATGCCTGAAAAAGCGTCGAATCGACAGACCGTCAGTTTCGTTCCCAGAAGTTTGAGGTCACGCCTGCCGTAAACCGATGTACGATAACCTTTTATAGTGTGCCTGAATATGCTTCGACGCCAGAAGGAGTCTCGATGGCATCGGCAATTCCAATTAAGCCTTCAGCTCGGTTCTTCGACTTCTTCTATTACTATTTCTATTTTGAATAGAGCCAAGACACGAAAACTGGTTTTCGCGTCTAGGCTTCTGAACTGGAGGATCTTATGAAAGTGGGTAAGTTAAGAAAGAATTGCAGGAAGCTTGTAGTCAAGTTTGGGGGCACAAGCCTAGCGGACAGTGAGCGAATATCTAAAGCCGCTTCTTCAGTCGCCCGTGAGGCAAAGAAGGGTTCGAGAGTAGCAGTAGTAGTCTCGGCGATGGGCAAAACGACGGATCAGCTTCTTGAAACCGCGGTCAAGTCTTCTTCTGTAGTCAAATCAGACACAAAAGAGTTGGATGATATACTCTCTATGGGTGAGAGAACAAGCGCCAGAATATTCTGGGCAGCATTGAAGAGTCAAGGCGTGAACTGTCGTTATTTTGACCCAACAGATCCGGACTGGCCCATGATCACTGACCACTCGTATGGAAACGCTAAACCCCTACTGGCTGAATGCAAGGAGAGGATAGAACGGGGTCTTCAAACGCTCTGGGAGGAAGGAGTCGTCCCGGTGATTCCTGGATTTGTAGGAAAGACTTTGGATGGAAGAATTACGACGATAGGTCGTGGAGGAAGCGATACGACAGCCTTTGTCTTGGCTGAGGCTTTGGATGCTGATGAGATCGTCTTGGTTACTGATGTTGGTGGAATCATGACTGCGGATCCTAAGCTCGTTAGGAAGCCGAGAATCTTACGGACGATTCGTGCGGAGAGTCTTGCAGGACTAGCTGACTCGGGAGCGAAGTTCATGCATAAGAAAGCGTTGAAGTACAAACCGAAATCGATCGATGCAAGGGTTATCGCCTACGCGCCTGGAAGACTTGACGTTAAAGGTACCCTGGTCAAGGGAGAGTTTCGTGTTGATCTAGGGGTCGGCCTAGCTTATCCAGATCCCGTATCAATGGTCACAGTATTGGGCGAAGGGGTTTCCAAGGAGCCAAGCGTAGTCTCGGAGATTGCAGAGAAGGTTAACGCGTCGCGTATCCACCTACTGGGTGTAACCGCGAATACGAATTCACTGATCATCTACCTGCCCGGCGACCCACCAAAGTCACTACTAGACTCTATACATACGGTCATGTTGAAGCATAGGAGGATGCTGGCTATGGCTGTGAAGAGAAACATGGCGTTTCTGAAGATAAGCGGTGTCGAACTAGAAGAGACGCCTGGAGTAATCGCAAGAATATCCAACCCTCTTCAGAACAATAGTATCAACATAGCTGGGATCTTCACGATCGCTTCGAGCATAACAGTTCTGGTGGACTGGAATGATCGAGCGAAAGCCATGGAACTCGTTGAGAGATCCTTGAGGGAGACGGGTGAATGACAAAGGTTGGTGTCCTAGGCGCAACCGGAATGGTTGGCCAAATGTACATAAAATTGCTTGAGAATCATCCATGGTTCAAGATGAACTATGTTGCCGCGTCCCCGAGATCTGCAGGCAAGAGTTATTCGGAAGCCGTCGCAGATAGATGGCAAATGCAGACGGAAATACCGGAGAATGTGAGACAACTCAAAGTTGAGGATGCAAGCGCAGTTGAAAAAGCTGTTGGAGAATGCAACTTCGTATTCTCAGCGCTTGAGATGGATAAGCAGGCTATCAAGGATCTAGAGAACAAGTATGCACAGAATGATATTCCAGTTGTATCCAACGCATCCGCGCATAGATGGACAAAAGATGTGCCCGTGCTAATTCCGGAAATAAATTACGACCATCTGGACATCTTACCAATCCAGAAAAGGAACCATGGCTGGAAGAAAGGATTTGTTGTTGTTAAGCCAAACTGCAGTTTGCAGAGCTACCTCACGCCCATCTACGCGCTTGAGAAAGCAGGCTTCAAAGCAAGGCGAATGATTGTTACTACACTGCAGGCTACCTCAGGAGCAGGCTATCCAGGTGTTGCTTCGCTGGATATGGTTGACAACATTGTGCCCTTCATCGGTGGGGAAGAAGAAAAATCTGAGAAGGAACCTCTTAAGATACTTGGAAGAATCGAGAATGGTGAATTCGTAGATAACGAGTCGATAAGGATCTCCGCGCATTGCAATAGAGTCTCCGTTCTTGACGGACACACCGCATGCGTAAGCGTCGAGTTTGCAGGAAGAAAACCCTCCAAGGAAGAGATAGTCCAGATATGGCGCGAGTTCAGGTCGTTGCCGCAAGAACTGAAACTTCCCCTCGCTCCGGAACATCCGATAATCTACCGTGAAGAAGAAAACAGACCTCAGCCAAGAAAGGACAGAGACAATGACAAAGGCATGGCAGTCACCGTCGGCAGACTTAGAGAATGCAATGTCTTTGACTACAGGTTTGTGGGATTGTCACACAACACCATAAGGGGAGCTGCGGGTGGAGGAATACTTAACGCCGAGCTGTTAAAAGCCAAGGGATACATTAAGTGAGGTGTGGTCGAGATTGAATTCGGGCAAGAGGAAACGCTTCCATAGAATAATGCCTGGCGGAAAGACGGTAGTCGTTCCTATGGATCATGGAGTCACGAACGGACCAATCAAAGGTCTTGTGAACATGCAAACCATCGTCAGCAAGCTCCTTGAGGGAGGGGCAGATGCTATGGTCGTACATAAGGGAATAGCTAACGCTGTTGACACGGGCAACGTGGGATTGATTGTGCATCTCTCAGGAAGCAACCAATTCAGCCCAGATCCAAGTCGAAAGGTTCGTGTTTGTTCTGTCAAGGAGGCTTTGCGCGTTGGCGCTGACGCGGTTTCTCTCCATATCAATGTGGGCGCAAACAACGAATCCGAAATGCTTCAGAAGCTTGGATCTGTCGCCGACGAATGCGACGCACTTGGGGTACCTCTCCTCGCAATGATGTATCCTAGGGGTGCAAAGATTCCTAGTGAACATGACCCTGAAGCTGTAGCCTTGGCAGCTAGACTCGGAGCGGAGTTGGGAGCTGACATAATCAAAACGAACTACACCGGAGACATTGAGACTTTTCGCAGGGTCGTCGACGGATGCCCTGTACCGGTTATCATAGCGGGCGGACCAAGGGCGAAGACGGATGCCGAGGTTCTTCGTATGGTAGTTGATTCTATGAAAGCGGGAGGGGTTGGCGTCTCGATAGGAAGAAACGTTTTCCAAAATGAAAGCCCAACATCCATGACAAGAGCGCTTGCTGCCATAGTCCATCAGGGAGCAGAACTGGAAGAAGCTCTCAAAATCCTTGAGGGAAAGAAATGAAAGAGTTCTGGGTCAGAATCCCAGAAAAGCTGTCACTCGTTAAGAAAAAAGATATTCTGAAAAAGTCCACAGCCATATGCGATGTGATCCTTGTTTCAGATGAGGACGTCAACCTAGCCCGTGGGATGGGAGCCCGGAAAGTAGCAAGCCCATCGAAGGGCGATATCCATATTTCAAGACTCATCAGCCCAGAAGAGATTGGCACACTGAAACTTCACGAAGGAAATTCCGGAGTCGAAGTTACGGTCCAAAGCGGAAAAGATGAGTCCCTAGCGATTTTGGCTGCTGAAGCCGGAGCCGAGTATGTTCTAGTAAGCTGCCCGAACTGGAAGGTCATCCCCCTTGAGAACTTGATCGCAAAGATCCCGGAGAGGAGTAGACTCGTTGCCGAGGTATCCGATCTGGAAGAGGCGAGAAGCGCCTTCGAGACGTTGGAGATAGGCACAGACGGCATCCTACTGAAAGCTAATGATTCAGAGACGGTCGAGGAAGTGGCTGAGATAGTCAGATCCTCCGAGAACCTTCTGAAGTTAACCGAGGCCAAAGTGACCAGCAAGAGGCCCCTGGCAACGGGCGCAAGGGTCTGTGTCGATACATGCGACATCATGAAACATGGCGAGGGTATCCTCGTCGGATGTCAGTCTCTCGGGCTCTTCCTAATCCAGGCGGAGGTTCAGGTTAACCCACATGTTGAGACAAGACCATTCAGAGTAAACGCTGGACCGGTCTCTTCATACGTGCTTACGCCCGGGAATAGAACCAGATACCTTTCTGAACTGAAGGCCGGTGACGAAGTTCTGATAGTTGACAGGAACGGCAGAACAAGAACTGCCAATATCGGCAGGATAAAGATAGAATCCAGACCCATGATGTTGATCGAAGCTGAAAGTCAAGACTTCAAAATCAAAACGATAACTCAAAACGCTGAGACGATTCACCTCGTTACCCCAGACGGTTCCATCTCCGTCTCTGAACTCAAGGTTGGAGATACAGTGATCGCCCGACTGGAAGAAGGCGGACGCCACTTCGGAACCCTTGTCAGAGGCGAGATGGTGATAGAAAGGTGACCCTAGAGGTCTGCGCACCTATTCCTGCAGCAACAGTTCAAGAAGCTCTAAACCTGCTCAGAAAAGCAGAGGAGAAACATGCGGATCTGATCGAGTTTAGACTTGACTATCTTGAAAATAGCTCAGGAATCAGAGAATTAGCGTCTAGGACTAGACTTCTCAGGATCGCGACCAACCGTCGTACAGGTGAAGGGGGAAGGTTCAGAGGAAGAGAGCCCGACCGAGTTCGGGCGCTTCTTGAGGCTGCTGGAGTAGGATGCGAGTTTGTGGACATAGAACTCGCCACAGACAATGTTAGAGATATTGTTAAGAAAGCCAAGAGGCTTGGAGCCAAGGTTATTGTATCATATCATGATTTCCAGTCGACACCAAACCTACAGAAGCTCAACATGATTCTCAAGAAGCAGGTAAACGTTGGAGCTGATATCTGCAAGATCGTCTCGACGGCAAACGCGTTTGAAGACAACCTAAGGATACTAGAATTCGTTTCGAACTCAAACCGGAGAGGAAAAGTCGTCTCATTTGCCATGGGGAAACTTGGCGTGATCTCGCGTATCCTCTGCCCAGTCTACGGGGCGCCTTTCACATATGCATCGGTCGAGCGTGGCGCGGAATCGGCCCCGGGACAGCTGACTTTGGATGAGATTAGGGATATCTACAGGTTGATGGGGCTAGAATAGTTGGAGCCGTCGGGCAAGACGAAGCTCTGTGGGCTTGTAGGGGATCCAGTTGAACACTCGATGAGTCCAAGGATGCTTAACGCAGCCTTCAAGGCAACCGGTTTGGACTATGTTTATGTGGCCATGAACGTCAAGAAGAAGAAACTCGCCTCAGCCATCGCAGGAATGAAAGCTTTCAGCATACATGGACTCAACGTCACAATACCACACAAGATCGATGTTCTCAAGTACCTCGATCATCTCACTTTGGAAGCACGGGAGATACGGGCCGTCAACACCATTTTGAACACGAACGGACGGTTGCAAGGATTTAACACAGACGGTATCGGCGCAGCAAAAGCAATACAGGAGAGCGGAACGCCGCTAGAAGGGCAAAATGTGGTATTAATCGGAGGCGGTGGAGCAGCAAGAGCGATCGCGTTCACTCTCTCAAACATGGTTGGCAAGTTGACGATATTTAACAGACATGAGGAGAAAGCTAGAAAACTTGCGGCCGAACTGTCGAGGAAAAGAAAGAAGAGGGTATTCTCTGGAGGCTTGCAGGGAGATATTTTAGAGCAGACATTGTCCGACGCTGGGCTGGTCATTAACGCTACGTCGGTCGGTATGCATCCAAACGAGGATGCTTCAATCCTAGACGGTTCACTTCTCAG
>CAZLVF010000008.1:11236-12720 GCA_964562925.1 uncultured Candidatus Bathyarchaeia archaeon | reverse complement strand
TTCAAGCTCGAGCAAAAGTATGGCGCCGAGGTTGAGGTTGACTCGAACATTCCAATCGCCCGTGGATTGAAAAGCAGCAGCGCCGCCGCTAACGCAATAGCATTGGCTACAGTGGGAGCTCTTAACAGAAGGGTCCAAGATATTGAGATAGTTAGGCTTGGGGTCAAGGCGGCAATCGAATCGGGAGTGACCATAACCGGCGCGTTTGATGACGCTTGTGCATCCTACTTTGGAAATCTCGTAATAACCGACAATAGGAGGATGATGATCGAAAGAACGTACAGGATAAGGGATGGTTACTCAGTCCTAATCCATGTTCCAAAGTCCAAAAGTTACACGATCAAAGCGAATGTGGAAAAGATGAAAGAGATAGCTCCATTGATCCGAATAGCACATCAGCAAGCACTAAGAGGGAACTATTGGGATGCGATGTGTTTCAACGGCTACGCTCATTCAGTCGCGCTCGACTTCAACCCAAATATTGCTATTGAGGCTCTTTCTGTCGGCGCGGTCGCGGCTGGGCTTTCAGGGAAGGGTCCGGCGGTCGCTGCCGTTGTTCCATCTGGTAAGGTCACCTCAGTGAGGAAGGCTTGGACCAAGTATCCAGGCAGACTGATATTAGCTGGCGTGAACAGGAAGAAAGCATGCATAGTACGCTGATCGGCACTTAACGACACTATTGTAGATGAGTATTATTCAAGAAGATCCCAACCAAGAAATGCTGTTATGTAGTTTGATGAAGTCTGTGCCTGCGTGGTACCGTTACAACAGAAAGCATTCAGAAAATTACTAGGAGGGTTTCACTCGTTTGAACGCCAGGCATAGATCTGATTTTGTCTGCTACAAGGTCTACCAACTCTTCCACCGAGTTTACCTGTACTCTTACGATGATATCCCATCTACCGAAGACTCCGTAGACTTCTACGACTCCTTTGATCTTCAACAAGTTCTCTTTGGTTTCCCTAAACCAGCTTAGATGTTCGCCTGTGCCGCCAACGAATGTTAGAAGAATAAAAGCCGCGATCAATTCGACACCAGTCATCTAATGTCGCTAGGTGTGACTATAAAACACATGCGGTGAAAGGTCGCAGCCTTCATCTTTGTTTTACATACTTCGTTCAGTAGATTCTTCTACTTCATCGAGCAAGCGGGGTTTCCTGCAGGATGTTTCTTCAGCCAATATCGATTGTTGACGAAATCAGAGAAGTAGTGAGAATTGGACTTGATCCGCAGAGACTATTAGAGTGGTCGTGCATGAAGAAATGTTATTGAGGGAATTCACTATGATTCTTTATGACAGGAATAGGACAGGCAGATCAGGATGATTGCCTCTTGAATGAAGTCGTTATCGATCCAAGTTCGAAACTGGGTGGGATAGTTAAGGCGTCCCCGTCCAAGGCATATACACACCGATCGTTGATAGCTGCCTCGCTCTCGTGCGGCCGATCTCGGATATCGGAACCACTTGTAAGCGACGACTCTGA
>CAZLVF010000008.1:6843-11136 GCA_964562925.1 uncultured Candidatus Bathyarchaeia archaeon | reverse complement strand
TTATCGACTGCCGCGAATCAGCTGCTACGATCCGGTTCATGACTCCAGTAGCTGCCTTAGCCCCTGGGATCTCGGTCCTAACCGGTAGACCTCAGCTTAAGAGGAGGCCTATTGGACCATTACTCCAAGCTATGAAAGAACTCGGCGTGACTTGCTATACGGCCCGCGGAGACGGATGCCCGCCGGTGATAGTTTTTGGAGGAGGTATCGCCGGTGGAAGAGCATTCCTACCTGGAGATATCAGTTCTCAGTTTGTATCCGGCCTTCTCTTTGCGTCGCCGATGGCTCAAAGCGGTGTTGTGGTCTCATTAACGTCTCCCTTGGAGTCACGTCATTACGTGGATATGACGGTTGATGTTCTGAAACATCATGGAATTGAGGTTGAAACCAACGCTGATTTCCGTGAATATCATGTGGGAGCAGGCCAAACATACAAACCTAGAGATTGGAAGATCCCTGGCGACTACTCGTCTGCTGCTTTTATCCTGGCCGGAGCTGCCGTGACGGGCTCGAAGGTCAGAGTTACAAACCTTAACAAACGGTCGCTTCAAGGCGATAGAGCGATAGTCGAGATACTTGCAAAAATGAACGCTAAGGTCCACGTATCTGAGGATTCGGTTGAGGTTGCCGGAGGCCTACTTTCGGGCATTGAGCTTGATGCGGATCAGATACCTGACCTAGTACCGGTCATAACGGTCCTCGGATGCTATGCCAAGGGCAGGACTGTCATCCACAAGACCCATAGACTTAGGATCAAGGAGTCGGATAGGCTATCTTCTCTAACCTCTGAACTTGGGAGGATGGGAGCATCGATCCAACTTGAAGACGACACGGTGATCGTTAAGGGTGGATTGCCGATCAGAGGCATGGTTATAGATCCTCATGGAGACCATAGAATCGCTATGGCCTGCTCAATTGCAGCTCTAGGCGCTGACGGAGCCACCACAATCAGAGATACACAGTGCATTAACAAGTCCTATCCAGCCTTCTATCAAGATTTGGCTAGAATAGGGGTGAACCTCCACGGCAGGTAACACGATAGGAAAAGAATTCGCAATAACATACTTCGGGGAGAGTCACGGAAGGTGCGTAGGCGTACTAGTGGACGGGTGTCCCGCAGGACTACAGATCTCAGACGACGACGTTCAGAAGGATCTAGATCGAAGGGTCCCACGTGAGGGTGGCATAGTCTCTACCCGGACGGAGGCGGATAAGGTGGAGATCCTCTCAGGAGTATTCGAGGGATACACAACGGGCGCTCCCATCTGTATGCTCGTCTGGAATAGAGATGTCGATGATTCCCCATACATGGAGATAAGATACAAGCCCCGGCCGGGACACGCCGACTATCCGGCCTCACAACGGTACAAGGGCTTTAACGATTTTCGGGGAGGAGGGATCTTCTCTGGAAGGTCAACCGTGCCCCTTGTTATGGCCGGCGCATTGGCTCGAAGACTCCTTGAAAAGGTCCAGGTTGAGGTGCTGGCTCACACTATAGAGATCGCTGGCGTAAAGGTCGAATCAGATCTTTCATTAGACGAGATTCGAAGGCTTACATACACAAACTCTGTCAGGTGTGCTTCATCATCCGTAGCGAAGAGGATGGAAGCGGCCATAGTCGAAGCAGCTGGCGAAGGAGATAGCGTTGGAGGAGTTGTGGAGGGGCTTGCGTTGAACCTGCAGGCCGGAGTTGGAGAACCCTTGTATGACTCATTGGACGCGGACCTTGCAAAGCTCCTCTTCAACATACCCGGTGTTAAGAGCGTGGAGTTCGGCCTAGGTTTAGAGTCCGCGCGGCTCAGAGGCTCCTCGTTTAATGACGAGTACACTGTTCAGTCGGGTAGAGTAACAAGTCCCACTAACAGGGTCGGTGGGATAATAGGTGGGCTATCGACAGGCCAACCGGTTAGAATACATGTTGCATTCAGGCCGACATCCTCGATCGCCAAGGCTCAGAAGACAGTCAATCTGAAGCGGATGGAAGACGAGATAATCGAGGTCAAAGGTAGGCATGACCCTTGTATCATACCTAAGGCGGTCCCGGTAGTTGAAGCATGCATCGGAATCGTTCTAACGGACCATCTGATTAGGGTTGGAATAATCCCAAAGGTTCTTGGAAACAGAAGAGTATGAGCCAACTTAGAGAATATCGAGATCAAGTGGACAGGCTAGATGCTTCCATAGCCAAACTACTAAAGGAACGGCTTGAGCTTTCACGGAGAATCGGCGTTCTGAAAAAGAAATCAAGGATGGAGATCCACGATCCACGTAGAGAAAGGGAAATCCTATCAAATGTTGGAAAACTAGCTCACGAACTGGGCATAAGGAAAGATGACCTACAGGAAATATACAAGAAAATACTCTCAATGAGCAGAAAAATTCAGGGAATAGAGGAGAAAGTAGCCTTCCTAGGTCCGCCCGGAACATTCTGCCAACAGGCATCAAGAACCTACTTCAAGAATTCTCCAGTCAAGTTCCTCGAGTATCTCACCATACCAGATATTTTCAGAACTGTCAGCGAAGGCGAAGCCGACTATGGAGTTATACCCGTTGAAAACTCCACTGAGGGATCGGTGAATATCGCGTTAGACCTTCTCCTAAGCTCCGACCTGAAGGTTTGCGGCGAGATCGAGGAGAGGATAAGACATAACCTGATCACGAGGCCGGGAACAAAATGGCAGGACGTCCGTACCGTTATCTCGCATCCACAAGCTCTTGCCCAGTGCCGCAAGTTTCTTGAGGAGAACCTTGTGCGTGCAAGGTTAAAGGAAGTAAGCAGTACTTCCACGGCTGTCAGGATGGCGAAGAGGGTTAGATACACAGCAGCCATTGGAACGGAACTTGCGGCTGAGTTGTATGGTATGGAAGTAGCTACCCGTGGGATCGAAGATAACCCAAGAAACTTCACTCGCTTCTTTGTTCTAAGACGCGATGATGTAAAGCCGACCGGTGACGATAAGACATCCATAATCTTCTCTGTGAAGCATATTCCTGGAGCGCTATATGGCGCGCTGCAGGTATTCGCCAAGAGAAAATTGAACCTTACAAAAATAGAGTCTCGTCCAACGAGGAGGGTGCCATGGGAGTACGTCTTCTACTGCGATTTTGAAGGACACAGAGTGGAGGAGAAATGTCGATCAGCTCTGAAGGAACTAGAGTCGATGTGTGCATTCCTAAAGGTTCTAGGCTCCTATCCAAGAGCACGATAGCTGTCGTCGGCGGAACCGGCCGCATGGGGAAAGTGCTTGTAACGATGTTTCAGCCAACCGGAGCAAAGATTGTTGTCTGTAGTCGAAACCCCAGTAGGGCTAAGGCGTTATTTCTTAGGTTAGGGGTGCAGACCAGACCAGTAGACGACGTTCAAGACGCTGACGTGGTCGTTGTCTCGGTACCCATCGAGAGAACAGTCACAACGTGCAAACGACTCTTGAAAAGAATGAGGCCTCAATCACTCCTAGTGGACGTGTCTTCTGTCAAGAATGGGGTCGTCGATGAGATCTCACCGAGCGTACCAGGTAATATTGAGTACCTGAGTCTCCACCCACTATTCGGCTCGGATACGGACGAATTCAAGGGAGAAAATATGCTGGCGGTCGGCAAGAAAATGGGACCGTTATCGGCCTCGATTCTGAACTTCTTCTCCAAAAGTGGTTTAAAGACGACATTTGTGACAGTTGAGGAGCATGATCGAGGAACAGCGGTCACTCAAGCCCTTCACCACTTCTCCTACATGTCCTTGGTCGCCTGCATGACGAAACTGATGAAGAACAGGGATATCCAGAAATTCTCGACAAGGTCGCTGAGGAAGACCATTGGCTTGGTACGGTCTTTCTCAGACAACGTTGAAACGATTATGGATATTCAGGCAAGAAACCCGCATGCTGCGAGCGTAAGGAAAAAATTTGCAGAGGCAGTTTCTACGCTCGTGCAGATGGATGATAGAACGATCCGTCGAATCGCTAGTAGAATGAAGATGTTTCGAAACTTGTAATATGCAAGCCCTCAGAAAGTACGAGATCAGTGAGCAAACTCCTTTTTCCTGCCTTTGCGTCTGTGTACTGATGCGGCCCCGACCGTAGGTCGACGCGTTTCATTTTCTTGTGGAGCGGTTTCTACCGGCGTGGTTGGGGAGGAGCAGAAATCTTCCAAGTGAACTTGTTCGTTCGTTGGCGATGGAGTTTACGAGTCGGAAGCAGCTTTAGGCAGACATTTTCCTGCCCATCTTCATCAGGCCTTTTCCAAGTTTGCGTCTGACCACTCTGACTCGCTTCTTTAGTCTTCGCTTCACTCGTG
>CAZLVF010000008.1:1739-6743 GCA_964562925.1 uncultured Candidatus Bathyarchaeia archaeon | reverse complement strand
CCAAGTTTGCGTCTGACCACTCTGACTCGCTTCTTTAGTCTTCGCTTCACTCGTGTTCTCAGTTTGAGCCTTTTCTTTCCCACTCGTCTTTTCCTTGGTTTCGTACGTTTTGGCATGAACTGCGACTAGGTGTCTTCATAGTATAAGATCTTTGGTCGAGGTCGGTATCAACGATCATCTTTGTCTTCCTACAGTAACCAAGCAAATATGGCGTGAAACATCCAGCTCAACAGAGTGAGCAGGTAGCGGAAGAAAATTGCCTGATCACATTTGACCATACAGGAAATTTTTGAAACAACTCGACATACCAGATGAAGAACCTTCATGTATATCTGATGGTTAGCATACGTAGTGAAGTATGAAGATCTCGAGTTGGAATAGGCCTCATGAGAAGAGAAAGACTTGGTTTGTACATTCTATCGTTTTCATCTTTTCTATATGCTACTGTCATTGGAATGGTGGTAACGATAGTTCCTATTTTCTCGACCAAAGTTGGAGCGAGCCAAGCAGAACTCGGCGTTATCGTTGCAGGGTATGGAGCGACGTTTGTTCTTTGCTCACTCTTGATCGGCAGGGCCTCCGATCATTTTGGAAGAAGAAATGTTCTGATCTGCGGTATGCTAGGGTATATGATTTCGCTGCTATTCTTCACGCTGGTTACCAAGCCCTCCGATCTTGCCCTCATTCGCTTCTTTGAAGGCATCGTAGACGTTCCTTTTTGGGTTGTTCCAATGGCTCTAATCGCGGACGCGTATCCACCTGAGGAGTTGGGAAGGAGTCTGGGTATACTCTTCGCTTCGCAGTACGCAGGTATGTCTGTTGGACCGGTCATCGCAGGAGTACTGCTAGAGCTTCTCTCTTTTCCTTTGCCATTCTACATCTGCACTCTAATCGTTCTAATATCGATTATAGTAGTTCTGATCGCGTTTCAAAGGAAACTCTTTGACCATAGAACATTTCCACGATATTCCCAAACGTTGAGCGTGAGATTTCCAAGACAAGTTATTCTCTCATGCATAGGTTTAGCAGTCAGTTCCATGTGTTACGGCGTCGTAGTATCGCAACTCATTCTCTACGCCATCCATCTGCTTGGAAGGGAGCTTATGATAGGTGCGTTAGTGACCGGGTACCATATGATCAACGCTATAGTCCAAGTTCCTATGGGAAGGTTGTCGGACATTGTTTGGAAAAGAAGCATTGTTGTAATGTCTTCTTTCGCCGTGCTTGGTCTGGCTTTCTTCTCGGTGGCCGCAACCACCGGGGTCTCTACTCTGATCGCTGCGACTCTGCTAATCGGAGCGTGCGAAGGTGCTATCGCTATCGCTTTGACCACGTCAATCATGGATGCAGCACCTTCCAAAATGCGGGGGCTCTACTCCGGCTTTCCCAATGTATCCTGGGGTGTAGGATACTTCTTGGGACCATTAATTGCAGGATTTCTAGCTATGCGATCGGCGGAGACCGCGTTTATGTTCGCTGGGGCTATCGCGTTAGCCATGGTGCCAATGGGCAGAATTCGGCTTACCACGGCCAAAATTGTTGAGTCATCCGCTGGCGTAGGCTAGACAACCAACCCTGCTCTGGAAGCCCGAAAGCAATAACTAAATCATTCTTCCGTGAGCTTCAACAGCCTGAAAATGAGCAAAATTTCTCCGTCTGGTAGCTATAGAAAATTACGCTGTTGAATTCTTCCTAATGTTCACGTCCTCTTTGTTCCATCTCCCTCTTCCACTTCTCAAGATCCAACTTCTTACCCCAGAGGGGAGACAGCGACCGTAGCTTGGTAACCACATCTGGAACAACTTCTAGAACGTAGTTTATCTCTTCCTCTGTGTTTTCTCGTCCAAGCGTCAGCAGCAGGGAACCGTGAGCTTCTACTTCGTTAAGCCCTATCTCCATCAGTACATGTGATGGTTCCAAGGTCTTCGATGAGCAGGCGGAGCCTGTGGACGCGGCGATTCCTCTCTCATCCAGTTGGAGCAGCAGCGATTCTCCTTCGATTCCATTAAACCTTAGATGGACATTGTTAGGTAATCTAGCTGTCGGATGGCCGTTCAGGAAGGATTCTGGAACATTTGTCAAGATTCCTTTGATCAATTTGTCCCTTAGGCCAATAAGGTGAGTCGAGTCCTTCTCTATTCTTCCTTTAGCAAGTTCTGCGGCTTTGCCAAATCCTGCTGCGCCCGGCACGTTCTCGGATCCTGATCTCAGACCCTTCTCCTGTCCTCCTCCATGTATAATCGGCTCAATCCTCGTTCCCTTCCTAACGTAGAGAGCGCCCATTCCTTTGGGGCCGTACATGTCGTTGGAAGAGATGGATAGAAGACTCATGTTCTCGTCTTGAACGTTCGCGGGGACTTGATGGAGGGATGGGACGCCGTCCACGTGCAGCGGAACACCGTGTTCCCTTGCGATCTTCCCAATCTTCTTGATTGGTTGGATGGTTCCAATCTCACCGTTTGCGTAGGCTAAAGTTATGAGAATTGCATCCTTGCCTATCTCAGCCTCGACCCTTTTCGGGTCGACCATTCCATACTTGTCCACAGGAACATGGCTGACCTTGAAGCCGTCTTTCGTAAGATCCTTGCAGATGTTTATGATTGAGATATGCTCGATTGATGTGGTTATGATATGGTCGCCTTTGTCTCTGTTTCTATACGCTATACCTTTGATCGCAAGGTTGTTGCTCTCGGTTCCGCCAGAAGTGAAGAATATCTCTGTACTTTCAGCTCCTACGAGCTTTGCAACCTTCTCTCGTGCTTCCTCTAGAGCCTTCCGTGGACCCGATCCGCTAGAGTGTAGTGACGATGGGTTTCCAAAATTCTCTTCATAATAAGGCAGCATCGCGTCGATAACTTCAGGATCCAAGGGGCAGGCTGCAGTGTGGTCCATGTACACTCTAGAAGGCAATCTTCTTCAACTGTGGCTAGAACCACATAACGCCGTTCGCTTCTAGTACTAGGTCGTTTAATGTCGCGGCTCCAACGATCTTGGCTTGTTCAACAAAATCTCCACGCTTAAGGTTCAGTAGCTGCGTGCTCTGTTCGCACACCATCAACTTGACACCGGCATTGACTGCTTGTTCCATTACCTCTCTTAGCTTTGGAAAAGCCCCGACCTGTACCTTCTCAGCCTCTCCCTTCTTGACAACCGTTATTCCCATTCCTAGAAAGTATATTGTTGCGTCTAGATCCATGGCCGCCGCGGTTTGGGCGAGAACGAATGGAGAGTAAAGCCTCTCCGGCGTGTCTACACCACTTGTCTGGACGTAGAGTATCTTCTTCTTTTCACTCAATATTGTACACCCGAAAAAAGGGATTGGAGTACCAGCTATTGACCGTTGCGCTTGACTATCGTAATATAATAGACCGTTTTCCTTGGCCCTAAGATCCGGAACTGGCAGTCTACCTCGTTTCGTGGCTTGTTGTCAGATGGCTTTCAGAGCTGGCAGCCACATGAACCGGCATATAACACTGAACGGTAATGTCTCGTGTATTGTGAAAAAATGAATAAGCGCTTCGCCTGGGTTCACGCAATGGCGTAACGAAAACTGATCAGTACCGAATTCAGCTGGCGTACGATAGTGGAAGTTGCAGCGCGCCGTATGCCGCATGAACCCTATGCCGCAGGTAGGGTATCTTCTCTCTTTGCTTTTGTATGCTGTCAAGATCAAGTCGTGCCATAGCGAAACTCTCTAATGATTGGGCGCGTGCTAGGATGCGGCATCCTGGAGAGACTATTTGGCTACGGCCGAAGAAAACAAGCCGGCTTTCACGGCCGATCCTGTTTGAGAAGCATACAAATACACCATTCTCGGTTGCGCGGCTGCGTGCGTACGTATCCGCGTAGTTTTCAAATGGTCTCATATAGGCCGAGGGAAAGAAGATTATCTCCGCTCCGCTTAGTGCTAGGATCCTCGCAGACTCTGGAAAGTCCAGATCATAGCAGATACCGATCCCGATCGTTCCCACTTTGCTTTTGAAAACCCTGAACTCTTTTCCAGCCGTGAAATAGCGCCTCTCTTCATCCCATAAGTGGACCTTCCTGTGAACGCCTATGACTTGTCCTTCAGGTTCGATTAGCACAGCTGAATTGAAGATTCGATTTGACTCCAAATCTCGCTCTGACATGCCGGCTATCAAATAGAATCCGAACTCTGTTGCAATCTTGCCTAATCTTTCTGTCGTGGGTCCCGGAACAGGCTCAGCTAGATCGACCCATTTTTGACCAAGGGAGTAGCCAGTGGTCACAAGTTCTGGCAGGCATAGAATATGGGCTTCTTTTCTTTGGATCTTCCGCGCCAAGTCTCTTATTCGACGTACGTTTGTTTGAACATCTCCTAACTTGCAGTTCATCTGTGCAACTGCCACAGTGGTGTTCATGTATATCAAGCAGGAAAAAAGTCACATAGAATTTAACGCTTCTTATATGGCGCTGTTAATCTTAAATAGCGACCAAGACCGTTGCTGAATCTGCCGAGGGATATGCAACGAGTATTGAGAGCTACGTTCTTCCTGCAGCAAGAATCACTTGTTTTGTGAATGTCGGAACGTTGATCTACGGTGCTGGCGCCTCCAAGACCGTTGGATCCGAAGCAAGGAGATTGGCAGTTGGAAAAGATCCTGTCCTGTTAGTTACAGATAAGGGAGTTATGAAGGTAGGGATACCGGACAAGATTAGAGAAATCGTAGAAAAGGAAGGACTGCGGGTTGAGGTATATGATGAACTCGCAGCTGAGCCAACGCTACAAAGTGCTAGGAGACTCACTGAGAAAGCTAGAGAGCGTAAGTATTCTGTTGTGCTGGGCGTTGGTGGAGGGGCTGCGATGGACAGCGCGAAGATAGCAGCCGCCGTGGCGACGAATCCAGGAGATGTTGATAATTACATAGCCCTCTATGAGGACCGTGTCAAAGAGAAGACTCTCCCAAAGATTCTGATACCTACAACCTCTGGAACAGGAAGTGAAGCCACGATGTTCGCTGTGGTTATAGATGCGAAAGGCGT
>CAZLVF010000008.1:0-1639 GCA_964562925.1 uncultured Candidatus Bathyarchaeia archaeon | reverse complement strand
TACGCGAGATACCTTTTCGAAGAACGCCAATCTTACTATTTCTTACAGACCTACAACCCCAGAAGGCTCACGACAGAGAACGTCACAGAACTGTTGGAGAACATGTATGAGGGACGGATAGCAGGTGAGTAAACAAGGGAACCCAGAGTCGCAAAAGACGAAGAAACTTCTGTTACTACAAAGAATGAAGCTAAGGAAATCGTACTCTGTTAACCTAAGATATCGGTAGAAACCTTCTGTTTCATTGATCTCGGTTCTGTCAGTTGTTCGAAAAACCTCGAAACAGGCTTTTCAGGTTGACAGAAGGAGAATCCTCGCCTCTATCCGAGTCACGAGCCGCAAGAAGGAACGCAGTTCTTGACCCCTCATAAGTGGGTTAAGTCAATAGTAGCTCGTTTTCAAGAATTACAGTTTGATTCTTCTTGTTTGGAGTCGATCACAGTGAATTTAAAGAAATTACCTTGCGCATGTCATACCAGCAAGTCAGGGGAATCTAATTCTTTGAGTGTTGATAGTTCTTCCGAGCTTCGCTAACGATCATCTCGATCCGTTTCTTTGTTGACGGATCCAAGGGTTGAGGCTGATGACTCTTAAGAATATCACGAACTCTTTTCTTGGCTTTTTTGACCATACTTTCAGGATCCGCTCTTGATACCCTATCAGTTCCGGGTAGTCGAGGTATCCAAATGTCTCCGACGTGTCTTAGCGTATGTCTATCTGAGATAAAGTGACTTTCAGGGCCAACTCTCGAAATTACCTCGAGTCCTAGCGTTTCTTCATCGATCGGTTG
This sequence comes from uncultured Candidatus Bathyarchaeia archaeon, assembly GCA_964562925.1. Classification (GTDB taxonomy): domain Archaea; phylum Thermoproteota; class Bathyarchaeia; order 40CM-2-53-6; family CAVXDP01; genus CAVXDP01. Next base: position 849 of record CAZLVF010000008.1, on the reverse strand, counting down.
ATCGGCTAGGGCTCTGTCCAAATGGTCACAGACTTCACCATCTACAATCAGCTGATCTAAAGCCAGCGCCGACGCGCTGTCGAGTAGTCCAGGACCTACCAATATATCCGCTCCGGCAAGTCTGCTCAGCACTGCACACATAGCTTTTTCATATCCATCCTGAATGTTCGGCGTCTTAGAAGAGCTGTTCATGCCTCCGACCATGTAAGGAATCTTGTAGTAGCCTGCAACTTGACCCACCGCCATACCCATCCAAATCTCCTCTGGTGCTGCTCCTCGATAGAATCCTGTCCGCGGATCCATTACGGCTGGAAACGCTGTGTAGATGACTGGTGTATTCGGGCAGAAAGCTTCGATGATGACTAGGGCGCCTATCACTTCAGCGTTCGACAACGCTAACGTTCCAGCGGGGGTTATGGGTCCAGTTCCTCCTGCCAGAGGCATAGACGTCGACGAGACCGGGAGGCCCTTTCGTGCAAAGGTTAGAACCGTATCCAATGCTGTAGTATCCATGGTCAGAGGTGACACGGTACAGAGCATATCTGAGATTATGGGTTCCTTGATGAGGTTGTCAACTCCGCCCATGATCTCGCCTGCGATCTTGATTATATACTCGGCCTCGTAGACCGAGTTCAAGTCGACTAGATGCACATGCTTGGTGCTATTCTCCACTGTAGCCTTATACTCGTCTATCACTCCAGTCCCGCGGGGAACATCATGAGCTGATATCGGCGAGAAGATCATATCCAAATTTTCAACCGCGTCGATGACTTTTGCACATGAAGCTACATCCTGCAAGGTCGCCGGTCTTCTCATTCCGCTTTCAAAGTCGACAACATCCGACGCGCA
>CAZLVF010000007.1:29538-57552 GCA_964562925.1 uncultured Candidatus Bathyarchaeia archaeon | reverse complement strand
CGACACTGTGAATTAGCCGGTCGATCTCCTTCCTGTTCTCGCTTGTAACTTGGATCCCGGCCTTCTCGAAAATAGGTTTCAAATGTCTGAGATAGCAAGTCACAACAATCACGTGATCGAGGGGACAGAGGGCTAGTTGCCGATAACTCCTTGAAAACATTTTCGATGATTCGAATGGTGTTATCCAACAAGACCATGAATACTCTGCGGAGACGTCAGGTTATTCTATCGGTTTATGCGGCCTCACGACTGTATGTGGTCCTCTTGGCGGCATCATGACATGCAGAAATTCAGGTACTCTTTTAGACCGATTTGTTCTAGCTTTTTCGTCGTCTCAGAGGAGAAACGATGCAGCGAAGCGGAGTTTAAGATGAGAGTTGTGTCTTCCTCAGAGAATGCGTAGCCTCCCTCAATCCAGTCAAGGAGACTGATGTTCTGCGGACATATTTTCTGACATTGGAAACAGCCGGCTAGGCAATTTTGCCACGAGTCTTCGATCCAAATCCGAAACTTGCCTGGCCGCTCATTGTGAAAAGTTATGCAACGCTCAGCTTTCAGGAGAAAACGTTCAGAGCTTATGGCACCTGGATCAATAGCCGACAAGTCTTAAATCTGACTTGTTATGGAGCAAGAGTTGCGTGATATCGCAACGACTGGAAAGAAAGGTTGGGCAGAGGCCTCAAACGGGACGCAGCTAGTGGAAGACGCAGAGGAGCTTCTTGGTCTTGCCGTCGAGGAATTTCTAGGTCGTTTGAGCACATCCGTGTCCGGCCTTTCTCCTCGCGAAGTCGAAAGGCGTCTCGAAATCTATGGGTATAATGAACTCGCTAGAAGAAAGAAGAGAGTCGTCATCGTTGAGTTCGTTTCCCACTTCAAGAGTCCCCTAATTATTCTATTGCTATTCGCGGGCTTCATCTCAGCTCTTGTTGGCCATGTTGTGGACGCGGCGGTGATATTTCCGATAGTACTTGTTAGCGTAGTTCTTGACTTCTATGAGGAATTCAAGGCTGAGAAAGCGGCGGAGATGCTTAAGCAGAAAGTTACCACGACTGTAACCGTCATCAGAGATGGAACCAAGCGTGAGGTAAGATTTGCAGAGATCGTTCTAGGCGATATAGTATGTTTATCAGCGGGCGATATAGTGCCCGCGGATGCACGAGTAATCAATGCAAAGGACCTTTTCGTGGATCAATCTGCATTGACAGGAGAATCGTTTCCAGTAGAAAAAACAGTTGAACCGTTGAAAGTGAAGGGCACAGCCATCACGGAATGGAACAACTGTGTTTTCCTAGGCACTTCAATTGTTAGCGGAACAGCTGTCGCCGTTGTCATAGCGACTGGAAACCGTACGGAATATGGAAGAATCGCTGTGAGACTTGTTGCAAGAGTGCCTGAGACAGAGTTTGAGAGAGGGCTGAGAAGATTTGGTTTCCTCATAATGCAGGCCACCTTCCTTCTTGTGGTCTTTGTCTTCCTCGTAAACGCCCTTCACAGACGCGAGGTCTTGCAGTCGCTCCTCTTCGCTGTTGCACTCGCGGTTGGTCTGACACCTGAGCTCTTACCAATGATACTGTCCGTGAACCTGTCAAAAGGCGCTCTCTCGATGTCCAAGAAGGGCGTTATCGTGAAGCGTCTAGCGTCAATTCAAAATTTTGGAAGCATGGATGTCCTATGTACCGATAAGACCGGCACACTTACCGAGAACAGGATAACCCTCATAAAACATGAGGATATGGACGGCAAGGACGATGAAAAGGTTCTACTGTACTCATTTCTAAACAGTCACTTTGAAACAGGCTTAAAAAGTCCTCTCGACGACGCCATACTTGCCCATAAACATATCGACATAAGGGGCTACGAAAAAATAGATGAAATCCCGTTCGACTTCATGAGAAAGCGCGTGTCGGTGGTTGTCGAACATGAAATACAGAGATTCCTAATCACCAAAGGCGCGCCCGAAGAGATTCTCAGCTTATGCTCCTACTGCGAACTTGACGAAATGATCTGTGATTTGACATATGAGCTCAAGGAGAAGATCGAGCAGAGATACAATGATTTGAGCCAACAAGGCTTTAGAGTTCTTGGAGTCTCATATAAGAAGGTCAAAGAAGAGAAGCATGTTTACCATGTCAATGATGAATGCGACATGCTATTCCTAGGATTTGTAGCGTTCATTGATCCACCAAAGCAGGGCGTTAGGAAGTCTCTCCAACTGCTACGCAAGAGAGGGGTAGAACTCAAAATCCTCACCGGTGATAACGAGCTAGTTACCAGAAACATATGTGAAACGATCGGTCTTGAAATCAAGGGTATCGTACTCGGAACAAAGATCGCTCACATACAGGACAGCGCGCTCGCAAGATTGGCTGAGCAGGCCAACATCTTTGCTCGAGTGACGCCAGTTCAGAAGGACAGAATAATCAATGCGTTGAAGTACAACGGTCATGTCGTTGGTTTTCTCGGAGACGGAATTAACGACGCACCTTCTATGAAGACAGCGGACATAGGCATCTCTGTAAACAACGCTGTGGATGTGGCGAAAGAGTCAGCCGACATCATTCTGCTCCGGAAGAGCCTCACGGTCCTTCAGGAAGGTGTCCTAGAGGGGCGCAAGACATTCGGCAACACTATGAAATACGTTATGATGGGCACCAGCTCCAATTTTGGAAATATGTTCAGCGTCGCTATCGCATCCTTGTTTCTGCCATTTTTACCGATGCTTCCCACACAGATATTGCTGAACAACCTCTTGTATGAACTGTCTCAGTCCGCTATACCGATGGACAATGTCGACCAAGAATACGCTGAGAAATCGAAGAGATGGGACATATCGTTTGTCAGAAGATTCATGATCGTTTTTGGACCGGTAAGCTCCGTCTTTGACTTTCTAACGTTCTTCATAATGCTGTCCATTTTCAAGGCAACAGGGCCATTATTTCAGACTGCTTGGTTTATGGAGTCTCTATGCACACAAACGCTAGTTATTTTCGTCATAAGGACGAGGCAGACACCTTTCTACAAAAGTAAGCCTGGTAGATTTTTGCTATTCAGCAGCTTAAGTGTCGCAGGCCTGGCATTAGTAATCCCGTTCACGCCGTTGGGCGCGGTGTTCCAATTCGTAGAACCACCTTTCAGTTTCTTCCTACTACTCGCAGGATTGATTGGGGCCTATTTGATACTCGCCGAGGTTGTCAAGAAATGGTTTTACAGTCGGGCCAACCTGCAATAACGTGCACTCTTTCGCCTGGCAAGATTGTATGCAAGAATCTCTGCACGATCGCCCAGAACAACTTCTTGAATATGGATCCAACACCTTGGCGTGGGCCACTGAACTAGACAATCATAGCCACATTTCCAGTAGTACTCTTGATTTTTTTCTAGAGTTCTTTGTTACATTTCAATTCTATTTCAGGTAGGGCCTTCTCGACATGTTCCTGTGCCCCAATAGAAAACCTGCTAGGGCTTGGAAGGAACATTGGGACTCGCCTCTGATAATTCAACTATTCCCGCCCAAATCTCTCGATCATGTCTTGCTACCTTGGAAATGTGTGTGGCTGTTCTTGGGGGCATTGAGCTTAGATCATACTCTACTTGAGAGACTCGGCATGACCTTGATCAGAACCTAGAAAGTCTGCGACAAAGATTTTAGAGGCCAAGTCATGCTACAAACTAAGCGAAGCTTTGAATCCACTTAGATCTAACCATAGATGGATCAAGAACACGAAGGTCAAGACCGCCTACCACGATTTGTTCGTAACTGCAGTGGCCAACTCGGATGGTTCGATACTACAGAAGCCCTCTTTCTCCATAGCCCTGTCTATGGCCGTCTCGGCTATGGAAACAGCGATCTCACCGATTCTACGAAGGTTCCAGATGATCCGCCTTAACAGGCAAGCCTCAAAAAATGAGGTGGAAAGCGTTAGGTCCTCGATCTTGCGGTACGCTTCTGTGTCCAGGTTCTTCTCAAAATCTCTTATCAGCTTGTTTGCTAGGTCGGCGTCAAAGGCGAACACGCTTTTCATGGCCTTGTAGCTAAGATCTCTTATCTTCCTGCTGTAATCTTCTATGGAGGCTTTCGTTTTTTCGCCTACCCCAACTCCTGCAATCTCCGTTTTCCTAACTTCTTCTGCGATGTTATCGGCCCAGTCGGCCATTCCTTCCAATGCAGTTGCAACCCTGCTCATGTCTAGAATCTCTCCAGCATCGTACATGCCGATCTTCTGGGACATTGTGGGGTTTGTCTGAGCTTGGTTCAGCAGCCGCAAGATAAGCGCGTACATCCTGTTAGCCTCACGTTCTCGTCTCTGTGCCTCTTCAGCGAGCTCCAAATTTGAATCCTTCAAGGCCTGGATCGCTTCATCGCACATTATTGAGAAGAGTGTGTGGAGGCGACGGATCACGACGTTAATCGGGAAGATTGTGGGATTTATGGAGCATTGAAGCGTCATGCTTGTGGGCGTTTCCTCGACTATGCTTAAACCCATCAGCTTCAACTCTGCGTCGCGAACTTCCTGAATATTTTCGCTGCTAATCCTATTTTTCGCGGTGATTCTGATTATGTCTGAGCCCCCCACATAACCGGCCACAATAAGCCTTCCGATCGAGTCGCCTTCTTGACATAGGTCGGAGTTTATAGTGCAGATCTTTGAGACTTCTTTGACAAGGGCCATAGAACTTGTAATTATCCTAAGCGACCCATCCTTCTCAGGAGCGACCCTAATGACGTCTCCTTTCGTCAGACCCACCTTCTTCACCCACGCGGTGGGTAACGAAACCGTTAGTGTCGATCTTCCGACGAGTTGGACCCTACGCTTTTCCATGGTTCAAGCTCCGGTAATTACCGGAATATACCATAACTACACCTAACTTAAATCTTTTCCAGAATAATTACTGCCGATCAAAATTGAGCCAAATCTGTACCGAAGTCTGCGATTGGAGGAGCTGTCAGAAGGATTGCCCCAGAGTCAGAATGTGGTCCGGTCTGCTCAAGGTCGGCAAGGAGATGCACTCACTCGATAGGAAAAGAATCCTCACCATCGGTCTCGGTAAACTAAACGATACCGTAGGGCTCAGCGGATCCATCACAAGGATTCTTGGGGATGACGAAGAGTCAGGTTCAGTTACAGCGTTCGGCCTGACGAAAGAAGATCTCAAAAGTGGTTTGCCAGAGATAGACGAAACGGCGCTCTCGCAAGAGAACCCTGTTATTTTAGATTCAGAGCCTTACTCAGCGGCTGTTTCTCCAATAACCTACAGAAACAAGATTCTAGGAGTGCTGTACGCCTACTCACGAGCTAAAGAGTTTCCGAACGAAGCCCTCCAGATGATCAAAGCTTTCGCTGGATGTATTGGCGTTGCGCTGGAAAACGAGAGAAGATACCGGGCGGCCATGAGGAATTGGCACGAGGCAATCGAGGAGCTCTGGTCTAAGATGGACGTCTGGGGAACTCCAGGAAAGTTTCAAAACAGAAAGTAGAACGCAGCCCGGAGGTGGCAGAGTAGGTGTCCAACGAAAGCAAAGCTCGGAACCTAGAAAGAAACACTGCTTCAAAAGAAACTATCGGAGAGTCGGAAGAGCTAGTCAACATCGTTAATGGCTACAGATTCCAGCCTGGGTCATTGATAATGACCATACGGAAGATCCAGGATCTCTTCGGTTATGTGCCAGTTTCCGCACTAAAGAAGTTGTCGGAGATTTCTAAGGTACCTCCAAGCGAATTGATGGGCATTGTAAGTTTCTACCATTTCTTTTCAACCACTCCCAAGGGTGAACATACGATCAAGGTTTGCATGGGAACGTCCTGTTACGTGAGGGGTGGCGAGAAGATACTGAACTATCTTGGCAAGGAACTTAGCTTGGGACCAGGCGGAACGACTGAGGATGGTAGGTTCTCACTTGAGGTCGTCCGCTGCTTGGGGTGCTGCGGGCTTTCCCCGGTCATAGCCATCGACGAGAAGGTATACACCCGAATGAGCCTGAACAAAATGAGGGGGGTTTTGAAACGATATGTTGACGAGCACCCTCAAGAAATTTCTGTCATGTCCCGAAGATCTTAGGAAACTTCGAGAGGAGATGGTGAGCCGATCTTCTTTCGACAAGAGGACAAAGGTCAGAGTCCATCTGGGTACATGCGGAATCTCAGGGGGAGCTACAGAAGTATGGGAAAAATTTCAAGAGGAAATCAGCGCTCGAAACCTCAAAGATAGAGTTCTTCTTTCGAAAGCTGGTTGTATGGGCATCTGTAGCTTAGAGCCGAACGTGACTGTGGTAAGCCCCTCCGGAACGACTGTGATATACAAGGAAGTGACTCCAGAAAAAGTTTCAGAGATAGTTCGAGAACATTTGCTTAACGGGAATCCCGTTCGGACATACACGATAGGTCATGATGACCCGTACCTGAAGATTCAAGTGAGAAGGATCCTCAGAAATCAAGACATAGATCCAACGAATATAGAGGACTACATCGCTCGTGAAGGATACTTAGCTCTTCTCAAAGTCTTAACCGGAATGAGTCCTGACGACGTGATAAACGAGGTTGAAAAGTCTAGTCTGAGAGGAAGGGGCGGCGCCGGTTTCAAAACTGGATTGAAATGGAAGTTTGCGAGAGCCGCCCCGGGGGATCAGAAGTTTGTGGTTTGTAACGCGGATGAGGGAGATCCCGGCGCGTACATGAACCGCGCGGTTCTAGAGGGGAATCCACATTCGGTTATAGAAGGCTTGGCAATAGCTGGCTATGCGATAGGATCGAACCGGGGCTACATCTACGTCAGAGCTGAGTACCCACTAGCAGTGGAAACTTTGGACCACGCCATCAAACAGGCGAGGCAGTATGGATTGCTCGGCAACAACATACTCGGCACCAATTTCTCGTTCGACATCGAGATTTGCCTTGGGGCCGGCGCATTCGTTTGCGGCGAAGAAACGGCTCTGCTGGCGTCGTTAATGGGCAAGAGGGGGTCACCACGGCCAAGGCCCCCGTTTCCGGCACAGAAGGGTCTGCTAGATAAACCGACAGTTATCAACAATGTCGAGACCCTGTCCATAGTACCAGCTATACTGCTATACGGATCCCAGTGGTTTAGAGAGGTAGGTAGCGAAAGAAGCCCTGGCACCAAGACGTTCTGCCTGGTAGGTAAGGCCAAGAACAGTGGGATAGTTGAGGTGCCCCTGGGAACACCTCTTGGAAAGATAGTATTCGATATTGGCGGGGGCCCAAGAGGTGGAAAAAGATTCAAGGCAGTTTTGATTGGCGGCCCATCCGGCGGATGCCTCTCGGCCGAGCATCTGAATACACCAGTCGAGTACGAGACGATGGATGCACTGGGCGCAATAATGGGATCTGGCGGCCTCGTCGTTCTGGATGAAGATGACTGCATGGTCGATATGGCAAGGTTCTTCCTTGAATTTACTAAGGACGAATCCTGCGGCAAATGCACATCATGTAGATCCGGCATACCCCAGATGCTTGAGCTACTTGACAGAATCCGCCGCGGAGATGGCACATTGGAAGACCTAGGCCGCCTCCAAGATTTGGCGCTAATGATCAAGGCAACCTCGCTTTGCGGCCTTGGCCAGACAGCACCAAATCCAGTTCTAACAACCTTACGCTACTTCAGAGACGAGTATGAAACTCACGTGATAGATAAGAAGTGTCCAGCGGTCGTTTGTCAAGCTCTGTTCATGTCTCCTTGTCAGCACGCATGCCCGGTGGAGCTCGACGCACCAGGGTATATCGCATTGATCAAAGAAGGAAGATTCGGGGATGCTTATCGATTGATAAGACAACGCCTGCCATTCCCTTCCGTTTGTGGAAGAGTCTGCCACGCTCCTTGTGAAGCGAAATGTCGTCGCAGTCAAACAGATGAGTCCATAGCTGTAAGACACCTAAAGAGGTTCGTAGCCGATTACGCGATGGAACGCGGCTTCGACTATCATCCGTTCACAGCAAAGGAGAAGGATGAGAAAGTAGCGGTCATAGGCGCTGGACCCGCCGGACTGACTTGCGCTTATTACTTGGCTACCTACGGATACAATGTCGCCGTATTCGAAGCCTTGAACATCGCCGGTGGAGTCCTGTCATGGGGGATTCCCGAGTATCGTCTGCCCAAGAAAATTCTCCAAAAAGAAATACACGACATTGAAAGAATCGGCGTTGAGATTAGGCTTAATAGTCGCGTAACGGATTTGAACGAGCTATTCTCTGTTGGTTTCAACGCAATTTTCATTGCGACAGGAGCTCCGAGGGGGATAAGACTTGGCATCCCTGGAGAAGACTTGCAGGGAGTCTACGATGCCCTTGACTTTCTCAATCAAGTGAACTCTGGTAGGAACGTGAGAGTCGGAAAGAAAATTGCGGTGATAGGCGGTGGAAACGCCGCGATCGATTCCGCTAGGGTAGCCCTCAGGAAAGCGGCTGAGGTTCATCTATTCTACAGACGCGACAAGGAGGACATGCCAGCAATCGAAGAGGAAATAGCCGCAGCAGAGGAGGAAGGGGTGAAAATCCACTGCTTAGCGGCCCCAATCCAAATAATTGGAGAAAATGGAAAGGTAAAAAGCATTAAACTGGTTCGCATGGGTCTCAACGAGTTCGACAAGACCGCGAGGAAAGTAGCCCGGCCCACTGAGGGCTCTGAATTCCTATTCGATGTGGATACGGTCATCGAGGCTGTAGGCCAAGCACCGGACAGCTCATTTCCAGCGGGGAACGGACTAGGGTTGACGAAGAATGGATGGGTTTTGGTAGACCAAAGAACGATGGCGACCAACATCAAGGGAGTATTTGCAGGTGGTGACGCGGTGAGCGGACCCGCCACTGTCACGGACGCCATATCCGCAGGCATGAGAGCCGCTTTTTCGATCAAAAGGTTTCTCGAGGGAGACGAATCCTCTCCAGCGGTCGAGAACCAAGTTGAAGCTATTGAAATCCCATCCGTGCCACCCGCAGACGAGGAAATCGCTGAAAAGCCTAGGATTAGAGCGCCGAGGATAAGAACTGCCGGGACTTTCGATGAAGTGATCAAGAATTACGAACCGGCTGTGGCCACAGAAGAGGCGGGAAGATGTCTGAGATGCGATCTCGAAGCGGACTGATCAAAGGATGGGAGGGGGACGTCAAAATGAAAGAGATAACTCTGAGAATTGATGGAGGAGAAGTGAAAGGTAAAGAAGGCGAAACTGTTCTCGACGTATGTTTGGCTAATGGAATATGCGTTCCAACCTTATGCAACATGAAAGGCCTGACGCCTGTCGGCGCTTGTAGACTCTGCGCAATCGAGGTGGAAGGCGAGAACAAACTGAATACAGCTTGCACTTACCCGGCTAGAGATGGCCTAGTTGTCAGAATAAACACAGAAGAACTCAACAACTATCGCCGGAGAATGTTGGAGTTCCTATTTGCAGAGCGCAACCACTATTGTATGTTTTGCGAGAAGAGTGGCGATTGCGAGTTGCAGAGCCTCGCATACAGGTTCCAGCTCTACAGCAATCAGCTCACTATGTTCAACCCGAAGTTGCCGGTCGATCCGAGTAACAGATATTTTGCCATAGATCATAATCGCTGCGTGCTCTGCGGCAGATGCATAAGGGCCTGCGATGAAATAGTTGGGTTGCATGTTCTAGATTTCTCGGAAAGAGGCGCAAAGACCCTTGTAACGGCTGGTTCGAAAGAACCCCTTGAGAAATCCGCATGTATCGGTTGCGGATTGTGCGTGCAGGTATGCCCAACAGGAGCGATATTTGATAAGACTTCTTCATACAAGTTCAACCGCTTAGATTGCCAGAAGATCGCTACAACTTGCGAAGAGTGCGGATTAGGGTGCCCGATCAACATCTTCGTAAAGGACGGCAAACCCGTTAGGATCGAAGGCCCCGATCTGGAAGATCCTAGGGTTCAACTGTGCAAGGCTGGACGATTCGACATATTGTACAATGACCACCGAAGAATCTCGAAACCTATGATAAGAGAGAATGGCGAACTAAAAGAAAGACCGATGGAAGAGGTGTTAGATTTCATCGTCAAGAGGATAAGCTCTTTGAAGGATAGACCAAGCATCCTATGCTTGGCATCAGGCATGTACTCCAATGATACTCTCGAACTCTTCAAGAGGTTTGCAACCGAAACGTTGAGGACTCCTCATGTGGACACGACGGACGGGTACTGGTATAAGACTGCCACCAAGAGTCTACAAGGACTAGGTGAAGATGTCGAATGTTCGCTAGAGGACATCTCCAAGGCTGATTGTCTACTACTAATCGGACTGAGGTTTGAAGTACAAAATCCCATTCACTCATTGATTCGAAAAGCGGTACAGTCTAATGCGGCCGATCTGATCGTTATCAGTTCTATTCAAAACTCGTTTAGGGATATGTCACATGTTTGGCTCAAACCAAGATTTGCTGGAGAGGATATCCTGTTAGAGGCGATCTCGAAGGCGATCAAAGGAGACGAGGTAGACCTAGAAGAGACTGCTAGGGAAAGCCATGAGAAACTGGAAAATCTACAGCTAGTTATCAAAATGGTCAACGCTGCCAAAAGGTGTATCATGATCTACGGAGAAGACCTAATCAGGCTGGGTGGCTCCAGAGCTGTAGCTTCCATCTACGAAATCGCAACGAGAAAAGGCAAGATAGACGGCAGAATCCCTGTGACTTCTATAAAGCCACGGTCAAATAATTCACGTGCATGGCACCTTAGACTCAGAAGTGCCCCTGGATTTGGCCGCCTCGATCGGAGGGTAAGGGTTGCCTATCTAATGCTTGGAGATGAACCTTTCGATCCCTACCTAATAACAAGTCCGGAAAAGCCGGACCTCTTGATCGTGCATGGCACCTATCGCTCTCCGATAACGTCGATGGCCCATGTCGTTATCCCAGCCACTACATGGCTCGAGAGAAGTGGACACTATGATCCAGTGACTGGAGAACGAAGAATCGGAAGCATCTTGGAAAAGCCCGCAAGTATCAAAGATGAAAAGACGGTTATCACGGAGCTTTCCATGAGACTGGGCGGCCCGATAGGATTCGCTACGCCGGAGATCAGAACAAGAGGGGATTTGAAGAAGTGAAAATCTCAACCGTATGGTTGTCTGGGTGCTCCGGTTGCCACATGTCAATCTTGGATATCGACGAAGCGTTGATCGATTTACTAAAGAAAGTGGAGGTCGTGAGGTCAACGCCCTTGCTCGATGTCAAAGGGTTTCCTCCAGCAGATGTGGGCATCGTGGAAGGCGCGGTTGCCACCGAGGAGGATGTTAAGACTCTTAGAAGGATGCGTGACAGCTGCAGAACATTAGTCGCCCTCGGAGACTGCGCCTGTTTTGGAGGGATAACGTCCTATCGTAATCTCTTTGACAAAGAAGACATTCTATCCAGAGTATACATTGAAACCGAAAGCACCATTGAAGGAAAGATCCCACAATCAAGACAACTGCCACCGCTTTTGGAGAAAGTGAAACCCGTCAACAATATTGTCACGACTGATTGTTACATCCCAGGCTGCCCCCCAAGTCCTGACGTTATACTATACACGTTCAAAGAACTGCTGGCGGGAAGAATGCCGATCCTACCGAGCGAAATGGCGAGTTTTGAATAGAGGCGAGTTACAATGGCAAGGCGACAAACGAAGTCTGCTGCAACCGAGCTCATAACCGTCGATTCCAAAGCCTTGCAGCTTAGAAAGGGGATAGAGATTCCTATTACTCGGATCGAAGGCCATGGTAAGGTTACGATCACGTCAGACGAGAATGGAAACATTGTTGACACGCGATTCAACGTCGTGCAACTAAGAGGCTTTGAGAAGTTCTGCGAGGGGCGATTGATGTGGGAGATGCCTGTAATAACCTCGAGGGTCTGCGGCATATGTCCCGTAAGCCATAGCCTAGCATCAGCAAAGGCGGTTGACGCGATCGCGGGGCTAGACGTACCTAGCCCTGCTAGGAAGCTCCGTCTACTGCTTCACATGGGGCAGATAATTCAATCTCATGCCCTGAGCCTGTTCTATCTCTCAGTCCCTGACCTTTTATTTGGGTACGACTATGACGTTGGCAAACGGAACATAGTAGGCCTACTTGAGAAACAACCCGAACTGGCAAAGAAAGGCATGGAGCTCAGGAAGTTCGGCCAAAATGTCATAGAGGCTTTGGCTGGAAGAAGAGTACATCCAAAATATGCGATACCGGGAGGAGTCGCTAGAGCGCTCAAGGCTGTGGCTCGCGAGAACTTGGCAAAGCAGACAGAGGAAGTTATCAAGCTGGTAAGAACAGCCCTTGAGCCCGTCAAATACCTCTGCCAGAAGCAGGACGACAAGATCCCGATATCCACCTATTTTATGGGCTTGGTGAATCAAGATGGCGGCTTGGAAATGTACGACGGCACGCTCAGGATAAAAGATAGCGAGGGCAAAACGGTCGAGGAGAAGTTCAACCCTGTCAACTACCTGTCAATCATAGGAGAGAAGGTTGAAGACTGGTCATACTTGAAATTCCCCTTCTACAAAAAGGCTGGGTTTCCAGAGGGCTCCCTAAGAGTGGGTCCCCTTGGAAGACTTAACGTTGTGGACAAGGTTCCGACGCCCTTGGCGGGTGAGGAGTTCAAAGAGTTTCAGAAACTCAACAAGAACGGCGTAGTAGACGAGACCATATACTATCACTACGCTAGGATCATAGAGCTACTGTACGCTGCTGAAATGACGAGAGAACTCTTCGAAGATGATGAAATATGCTCAAGGGAAATATGGATAGACTCAGCGGAGATCAAGAACTCGGAGGGCATCGGCGTAATAGAAGCTCCAAGAGGAACGCTCATCCACCACTACAGAGTGGACGAAACCGGTATGATACTAAAGGCAAACCTGCTCGTCGCAACACTCTTCAACAACATGGGCATGAACTTGGCCATAAAGGAGGTTGCCTCCAGAAGGATAAGAAATGGAAGACTGGATGAGGGGGTCTTGAACCGCGTCGAAGCCGCGATACGTTGCTTCGATCCCTGCCTATCCTGCTCAACACATATGGTCGGCCGGATGCCCTTGTCAATTCAACTCGTGTCCGTTTACGGGAAAATTATCGATGAGATTCACAGGTGAGAAAAAAGATTCCTCGTAGCTGAAGACACCCGCGGCTAAGATCGGCATCAGCGAAGGCAAACTTGTTCTAGTGTTTCCCGACCGCATAGCCAACGGCCAGAGACCGTGAACAAGATCAGATGCCAAACAATGCTTAACGCTGTCCAGAGTCTAATCGATCTCTACCAGTGCTCATACTTTACTATTGTATCAAGTGTGAGTCGCTTCTTTTCTAGTGGTGACTGATCGATTGGGTAACCTAGCGACATAAGTTCTACCACACGCACTCTTTTAGGAATGCCAAGGATTTCCTTCACTTTCTCCTCCTCGAATGATCCAACCCAACAGGTACCTAGACCCAGTTCGACAGCAGTCAACGACATATGATCCAATGCGATAGCCACATCTATCGGGTAGGAAAGTTGTCCACACCTCATAACATGACCGTCCGTCTCGGCGCAAGCTGCTATTACGACAGGAGCTTTTGCAATGAATGTCTGTCCGCCCGCAGCCTCAGCGAGTTTCTTTCTTGTCTCCAGATCACGTACGACCACAAATCTCCACTCCTGGCGGTTCCCAGCAGAAGGCGCCAACCTGCCGCCCTCCAGGACCAAGTTCAATTTTTTATCCTCAACCAGCCTATTCTGATATCCCCGCACGCTCTTTCTCGTCTTGATAGCATCAATTACATCCATGATTACATCCTCGCCAAGTAACTTCTGTCCTCCTTATAGTTCTGTTCCTCTCTTCAAACCTGAATGGCTTCTTCCTGTGTACGCATCTGTAACGACGACCATACATTGCCTATGAATCGAGCCTGCCCTTTCAGTTGGCGAGAGATATCAGATGATTCAGTGTGCCGTTGGTCTTGTGAATCAAACTTCCTATCAAACCAGCATATACTGCGGTATCCATCCCTGCACGTGAACAGGAAAAAACCTAGAACTGACCTGCATGGAAGAGCCCCTAAGCTCAGATGTCATGATGTGCCTCAACTGATTCTTCTTTGGCTGTGGATTTGTTCGGGATCAACCGTGAGGACCGTTGCCGGATTTCTGACTAGAACGTGTAATCGCGCAGATCTTTTAATTATCTTTAACGGTTTCTCACGAATTCATCTATGTCTAACACTTCGATACACCGGTTCGAGGATAGGAAGCATAGCCAAGGAGCTTACCCGGTGAATAGAAGGCATACTTGAGATGCTTGAAGAACTCTTCGCACGAAACGTGTTAAAGCGGTGATTGGAGGAGCTGAGTAGATGAAACCTGTCGCTATCACGTATCTTGTTACAAGGCTTCGTCATCGAAGCACGGTACGTTGCTTCGATCCAAGCTTATCCTGCTCGAGGCTTGGAGCTTGTCAAGAGAAACGGTGCCGAATAATCGAGCCAGACTTTGGTCGTTGACGAAGTAAACCCTGAACTCAACTCCCCAAACAATATATATTACAGAGCTTTCACACAACCCCTCGCGTAGAACTTTCTCTTTATGAAGGCGGCCGAACATGAAAGCTGCTGTGATAGGAGACCCAATCTTTATCTCAGGCTTCATGATGGCGGGCGCCGAAGGCTTTGAAGCCGAAGACGAGGGAAAGCTTACTGAACTTGTTCGACTATTGAAGGAATTAGCTGACAGCGGCAAATATGCTGTTATTATTCTGCCTGAAAGGTTTGTTGAGCACACTCTAGAGCTCAGGTCTAGACTTATCAGAGAAGGAAGAGTCGCGCCTATCTTCGCCTTTGTCCCAGACTATAGTGGCATAAAAGGAAAGAGAATTGAGGAACTGAGGCGGACCACAAGTCTGGCTGTCGGTGCGGAACTAAAGTTATGAGGTCACCTGCTTCTTGGTATTTTGAATATGGAATATTGGAGTTGAAGCGCGGTGAACGTTGATGAACTGATTGAACAAGAAAGAAAGGCTACAAAGATGGTTGAGGATGCTGAGGCCAAATCAGAAAAGATCATTTCTGAAGCTAGAGAGAAGGCGAAGGAGATCGTAAGCAAAGTAACAAAGAAAGAATTTTTGGAGGCTCGCTTGAAAGAGGAGGAGGCAAAGGCCGAAGCGGAGGCTGAAGAAATCAAGAGGAGATACGCGGCGGACGCTGCTAAGATTAGGCTAACACCCGTAGAGCGCATACAGAAAGCCATCAGTCTTGTACTGGAAGAGGTGCTGCCCCAATTTGAGTGATGCCGTTCAAGTGATCAAATCTGAGATTCTGAGGAGAAGCCAAGAAGAAGCCGAAAGAATCATTTCAGAAACCGAAGAAAAGGCAAGACACATAGTTTCTGCAGCTGAGATGACTGCTGACGAAGTTCTTGCCAAGTCCATAAAACCAGAAATCTCAGTGATGAGAAAGAGGATCTTAGGATCAGCTAGACTCGAAGGTAGAAAGTTGCTCCTCCAGGCAAAGAGCGAGGTCGTATCTCGCGTCTTCGAACTCGTTAAAGAAAGGTTAAGTAGAATAGCTGAAGGGAAAGATCCTGGGTACAACTATGAGGAACTTCTATTCCAATTGCTTAGCGAAGCGGCCCAGAAGTTCGAAGAAAAGCGGTTGATGGTGACCTCCAACGAGCAGACGCTCTCATACTTGCGCAAGAATCTTCGGGGAATCGAAGAAAGAGTTAGGGACGCTTTAGAATCCGAGATAAGTCTCGAGGTTGAAAATAGCCCGTACAATTGCGTAGGTGGGGTTGTAGTCTCCAACCCCAATAGGACGAAGGTATTCTACAACTGTCTTGAAGGAAGGTTACTTCGGTTGAGAGAGATATTGACAGGCAAAGTGGGTGAAATCCTATTTTCCTAGTACTGAGGGCTGAGATTTGACGGGTAAAGGAAAAGTGAAGCGGGTGAACGGCTCCTTGGTAGTAGCTGAAGGCCTGCCTGGCGCGAGAATTGGAGACGTCGTACATATAGGCGGACTGAAACTTGTAGGCGAGGTAGTTAGGATGAGCGGCGGCGACGTATCCCTGCAATGCTACGAAGATACAAGCGGTCTTAAACCCGGGGAGCCTGTGTCAACAACTGGAAGACCTCTTTCTGCCGAGTTGGGACCAGGGTTGATTGGAAACATATTCGATGGACTGGAATTCTCTGAGGTTGCAATGGCGCAGCTTGGAGGAGCATTCGTGAAGAGAGGGATAGAAATAGCTCCCTTAGATCGGAAAAAGAAGTGGCCTTTCACTCCAAGGGTCAAGAAAGGCGACAGAGTAATTGAAGGTGATATAATAGGTACTGTTCCAGAGACAACAGTCATAGAGCACAGAATTCTCGTACCGGTTGGACTGAGAGGAACAATAACCGCAATCGATGAGGGGGACGTTACAGTCGAGGATGAGGTTGCTGCTCTGAGATCTCCCGACGGAAAAGAAGTGGTGATCAAGCTTATGCAGGTTTGGCCAGTTAGGGTTCCCAGACCATACAAAGCCGCGCTGCCTTCAGTCGAGCCATTGATAACCGGGCAAAGAGTCGTTGACTCATTCTTCCCAGTATCCAAAGGTGGAACAGCTGCTATTCCTGGGGGCTTTGGCACCGGAAAAACGGTTACGCTTCATCAACTGGCGAAATGGTCTGATGCACATATAATAATCTACATAGGTTGTGGGGAAAGAGGAAATGAGATGGCAGACGTTATAACTCACTTTCCCGTGCTTGAGGATCCCCGAACAGGAAAGAAACTCTCGGAAAGATCAGTCTTCATAGCTAACGTCAGCAATCTGCCAGTTTCGGCTAGGGAAGCGAGCATCTACCTAGGCGTTACGATAGGTGAATACTACAGAGATCAGGGTTACGATGTAGCGATTATGGCCGATTCGACATCTAGATGGGCTGAAGCGCTCAGAGATATATCCGGAAGGCTAGAAGAAATCCCGGCTGAGGCAGGATACCCGGCCTACCTGGCGGAGAGGGTTGCTGAATTCTACGAACGAAGTGGCAGAGTGTTCACGTTAGGTAGCGAAGAAAGGCTGGGATCCGTAACAATCATGGGCGCTGTATCGCCGCCGGGTGGCGACTTTAGCGAGCCGGTTACATCCCTGACTCTAAGGTTCGTCGGTACCCTGTGGGCCTTGGATACTGAGTTGGCGTTCCGAAGACATTTCCCTGCCATAAACTGGCTCCTGAGCTTTAGTCGCTACACCGACCTGTTGAAGGACTACTGGTCCAAATACGATCCAGAGTGGCTTGAGGTTAGAGACAGGGCTTTATCCTTGCTTGAAGAAGCGTCGAAGATAGAGGAGACAGCTAGAATCATCGGAGAGAAAGCCTTGCCGGAGGAGCAGCGCTTGGTTCTATTCATCTCAGAAATCATAAGGGAAGGATTTCTTGTTCAACAAGCCTACCATAAGGTGGACACATTCTGCGAACCTGGAAAACAGGCCAAGATGCTTAGGAAGATGATTGAATTCTACAATATGCTCGAGCCCTTGATTAGAGCCGGCGTCCCGGTCGCTAGGGTAAGAGAGTTGCCTCAGATAGTTGATATCCTGCGCTTGAAGGAGCAGCGAGAAGAAGAATCGATAGACAAAGTGATGGCCGAGGTTGAATCTCAAGTTAGAAAGATCGGCGAAGAGTATGAAGTAGCCATCTAAAGGTGAGAACAGAATGGTTGAGAAGTCTGGACTTGTCTACAGATCTACAAACGAGATCAGAGGGCCTCTGCTAGTCGTAGAAGGCGCAAGAGGCGTAGGCTACAATGAGCTTGTAGAGGTCAAGCTTCCTGACGGCTCCGAAATGATAGGTACAGCCCTGGATACATTCAGTGATAAGGCCATCGTTCAGGTTTTTGGAGCAACGGAAGGCTTAGAGTTAAACGTCTCAGTCCGATTTACTGGGGAAGTCATAAAGATTCCATTATCGGAAGACCTCATAGGAAGGGTTTTTAGCGGAAGCTTCAGGCCTCTGGATCACCTTCCCGAGCCGATAGGCAGAGAGCGAAGGGAAATCTTCGGGTCGGTCATTAACCCAGCGGCTAGAGAACCGCCAAGCGAATTTATTCAAACAGGAATCTCGGCTATAGACGGTATGAACTCGCTTGTTAGAGGCCAGAAGTTGCCGTTCTTCTCCGAGGCCGGTTTACCCCACAATATAGCCGCAGCTCAGGTCGCGAGGCAAGCGACAATTCCAGGTAAAGAAGAGGAATTTGCAGTAGTCTTCTGCGCCATGGGAATAAAGCGTGAAGAGTACGAATTCTTCAGAAGGGAGTTCGAGAGGACGGGCGCTTTGGAAGGCGCTGTCATGATCCTCAACCTAGCTGATGACCCGATCATCGAGAGGATTGTCGCTCCTAGAATTGCTCAAACCATTGCGGAATACTTGGCCTATGATCTTGAAATGCATGTTCTTACAATACTAACTGACATGACGAATTATGGTGAGGCGCTGCGATCCATCTCCGTAGCAAGGGAGGAGGTTCCGACCCGAAAAGGATACCCCGGATACCTGTATACGGACTTGGCAACAATCTATGAGAGGGCTGGGAAGATAAAAGGAAAGAAGGGTTCAGTTACTTTGATGCCGATACTAGCAATGCCCGGAGGCGACATAACCCACCCGATCCCGGACCTTAGCGGATATATTACTGAAGGCCAACTGATACTTGACAAAGACCTGTATCTCAGAGGCGTATATCCTCCGATCAATGTGCTCCCCTCGCTTTCTAGATTGATGAAAGATGGAGTAGGCCCAGGTAGGACGAGGGATGATCATCCAGACGTTTCTAATCAATTATACATGTCCTATGCTGAGGGTGTGAAAGCTAGGGGACTGGTTAGGATTATTGGAGAGGTTGGATTAAGTGAGAGGGAGCGACAGTACCTCAAGTTTGCAGAGGAATTCGAGAGGCTCTTCATCAATCAGGGAGTCTACGAGAACAGGCCGCTGGAGAGAACGCTCAATATCGCTTGGGACCTTCTATCGATGCTTGCGGAAGATGAGTTGATCAGGATCAAAGAAGATTACATAAAGAAGTATCACGCCAAGGATCTTTATCAAGCTCCGGCGATGAGGTTTGCTGGGATCTCTGTTCCAGGGATCTCTGGGATCTCAGCTCCGGGGACAAGAGGACTTGAAGATTACTCCAAGGCTCTAAGGGCCAAGAAGCGAGAAAGACTGTGATCTAGTTAATGGCGGCAGTTCTCGGAGCCGGGGTTAAGCCCACAAGGGGTTTTTTGCTACAGCTGAAGAGGCGGGTAGTCTTTATCGAAGAAGGATACAAGCTTCTCGAGTTGAAACGCGACGAGTTGGCTAACCAACTTCGAGCAAACTTGGAGGAACTTACCGCCAAGAAGAAGAGACAGCTTGAAGTGAAGATTGAATCTGTTTTGAGGAAGCTTGCTGTAGCATACGCATCCGTGGGATCAAAGGTAATGTCTTCTCAGGTTGCGTCGATAGAGGGAAGTCTGGATCTCGAGGTTCTTCCGAAGAGCGTTATGGGAATTCCGATTCCTTACCTCAAGATTCAACGTAAACCCTCGACCGCTGACAAGCTGGGATTCATTTCTAGGTCTGTAGCGCACGAGTTTTGCCGTCTAATCGAGGAGCTTCTGGAAGTTGCTGAACTGGAATCCCGCATAGAGAGGATCGCAGACGAACTAGAAAGAACGAACAGAAAAGTGAACGCTCTCGAGAAGATAGTGATTCCAGAGTACAGGCTCGTTGTCAAGCAGATAGAGGACAGACTCGACCAAGACATGTTAGAAGAATTCATCAGGACGAGGTTTGTTAGGTCGCTAATTTCCAGGAAGAAAGCCTATGCCTGAATACCTAGTTGTCAGGTGCCATGGACTAGCCACCCACCTTCTGCCGAAGCAGGTTATGGAAGCCTTAGCATCTTCAAAGAATATCAAGGATTTCGCCGATATGTTGTCTCCAACGGACTATGGTGGAAGAATGCGAGAGTTGAAGGATGTGAATGCCTATTCTCTGGAGCAAGTTTTCTTCGACGAGTTTATAGCGAAGTGCAAATTTGTGGCGGCCGCGGCTTCAGGCGCTATGCAAGATTTCCTAAGAGCCTATTTTCGCAGACTGGAAGTTCAAGCCCTATCAAGAATCTTAAGAGTGAAAATGAGCAAGCCCTCTGGAGAAATCAAACCCCACCTCACCTCTATGAAGGGGCTGACGGATCTGAGGCTGGATCGCATGCTGGATGCTGAGGATGTAGAGAGTGCGGTGGAGCTCCTCAAGGATACCTGTTACTCCCCTGTTGCAAAGAGTTTGGATTGGTACCGTGAATACAATAGCATGTTGCCTCTAGAGTTCCACCTGAGAAAAGTCTACTATACGATGATGTTAGAAGCCATGCGAAATCTTCCCGGCGGTGATAGAGAAAGAATAGGTCGGCTCTTGGGAATTGAAGTTGATGTTGCAAACTGTTTTACAGTTGTAGCTCCGGTTCTTTACGGGTATTCTGCAGAGTTGAGTAAACAACTGATTATTCCCCACTTCTTTAGGCTAGTTCCGTCGAAGGTCAAGGAAGTTACGGAGGCTAAAAGCCCGCACGCCGTTTTGCCACTTCTTAGAAGCTACGAGGAAGTAGTTAAGCCACTGTTAGAAGAGAATGATGAATGCCTGGGGGAAGTCAGGGCCTTGAATCTGATTCTGAAGGAAGCTAGGAAGCAGATGCTTGAAGCGAGTGTCGACTTTGCGTATGCAACCTGCTACCTCGCCCTGTGCGAAATTGAACGGAGAAATCTAACTTTGATCGCTTATCTGACGCAGCAGAACCTTCAGGTTAAGGGCTATTTGGCACTATAGCTGGAAACGTTGCAACTATTCTTGAGACTAGCCTCGCCTGCACTTTAATCTAAAGACAGAGATCAAGACTACTCCCAGAATAATGGGGAAGGCGAACACAACTCCCAAACCTACCACTAGAGCTGAAAAGAATGTGGGCGCACTCAAGAGAAGTGATAGTCCAACGACTTGCGCTCCGATCAGAATAGAAAAATAAACGGCCGCAATCCTAGTGTTTGTCGATTTGTTTCGCTCTGCCTGCAATCGATCGTCCTCAGGATTCCGGGCTAAGTTATCCAAATCAGGAAGGCTATGAGCAACCCGTAAATGGCTATTCCCTCAGCCATACCAACGTAAACGATAGTTCTGCCGAATAGTTCAGGCTTCTCCGTTATCGTTGCTGATGCTGCGACGCCGGTCTTGCCCACCGCGTAGCCGGCACCGACACATGATAGACCCACCGCATGGGCCATGGCAAGGTACTTCATCGCAGACGCCGCCTCAGGAGTTTCTTCTTGTCCGTAAGCTGCGCCAACGAGGTATATCGCCGTGAATGACACTAGAACCAGGAACACTACCGCTTTGCGGATTGCTTTTCCGCTCATATGCACCATATCCGAGCTTTAGTTACGACGGAATGTTAAGTAGCGGAGTATTTTGGCAAACTACTATTTATAGCTTGGGTCACGGATATATACCGGAAACAGATGTGTTCGCGTGCTGTCCGGTCGCGAAGCGTGGTGAGCCTCGACCCCAGCTGGATTTGAAACCTCTTTTGAATCCAGTTCAAGACCACGGACCCGATAATAGTGAGTGATTAAAGTGAGAGAGTGACATGATAGTTCCTGTAAAGAAACTTTCCATAATAACCCTGTCCGATAATGAACAGAAACTGCTTGAAACGTTAGGGCGGCTAGGGGTTATTCAATTAAGGACCCTTGACGAAACCGCATTTGTAGGATTCAAGGAAGTTGCCTCGGAAGAGACAAGAGATTACGAAAGTCTTCAGGAAAGGTTCCGTTCCATTCAAGGAAAGCTCGGCGTAACCCCTGAAGAAATGAAGGTAGACTATCAAGAATTCAATAGAGTCAAGGCTTCGATCGGAGAACTGCAGGCATCAATCGAGGAGTTCGAAAAGAAAGTTTCAGCTGCGGAAGCGAGGCTCGGCGAGACCAAGAGCAGATCAAAGATTCTAAGCGACGCTAGGTCGCAGCTCCGAGTGTTGAAAGCACAGGGAGTCAATCCAGGTGACATAGGAGATTTCAAGCACATATTCGCGAGGGCTGGAATTTTGGAGACTCGTTTCTTACCTTCTCTTCGCCTAAGGTTCCAATCGCGTAAAGACCTGACATTCAAGGAGGCGCCAACATCTCCCAAGGAGAGCTTCCTTTACATAACTGGGTTGGTGGAGTTGAAGCCTTGGAGCGACAAGCTACTTGCCGCGGCGGAGTTCAGGGAGTTCAAGTTGCCTACCGAGATTCCGGGCGACCTAGATGGCGCGATAAACTGGGTCGATAAGGAAGCCAAGAAGGTTGAAGAAGAAATCCGGTCGCTTGAGGGGGAATGGAAGTCTCTTAGGCGGGATTTCGCGGATAGAGGTGGAAGTTTAGATGCCGCTGTCAAATACTCTCTGGGTCTTTCGCTCGCTCAATCGCATCTGTTGAGAAGTAAGATGCTGACCGTTCTTCAGGGATGGATTCCTAAAGATAGAATCGCAGGATTGAACGCTTACCTCAAAGAGTTGAATGAGAAGGTGGGGGGAAGCATAGAGTACTCCTATGATGAGCCCCTGCCCGACGAAGAGATACCAACTGTAATGAAGAACCCGAAGCTCTTTGGAGCCTACGAGACCCTGACCAGACAGTATGGACTCCCGGACCCGAGAGAAAGCGATCCAACGATCATATCAACAATTCTCTGGACGACGATGTTTGGCATAATGTTCGCAGATTTCGGCCAGGGCATAGTCATCTTGGGGCTGGGGGCGATCTTCGCGTTTGTACTAAGAAAGAGCCTGATGGGAATAAACTTCGCGAGGCTGGGGCGGCTTATGATAGGCCTAGGATTATCCGCCATACTCTTTGGATTGTTGGCTGGAGAATTCTTTCTGACAGAGGTTCATCCCCTCTGGCCTGGATTGAAGCCTGGATGGGCCATGTATGCAAGTAACGTCGTATGGCTGATAAAGATCTCAATCTTCTTCGGAATAGCTCAGATAACTCTGGCTTTGTTCATAAGCATAAGAAACCATCTTAAAACAGGTGAAAAGTTGGAAGCACTTCTTGGCGAGCGCGGTGTAGCTGGATTAATCACTTTTTTGGGAATAGTGATAGTAGCTTTTGGGTTCTTGGGGGTAAACGTGTTGCCAAGGGTCGGTTTCCCAGAGTTAGGATTAGGTGTTCTGAGGCATTGGACGATCGCGATGCCAATAGCCGGAGTAGTTGCGATCGCGGCCAAGCCCATAATATCTGGTGAAGGAGCCACTATGAGCATAGGCGTAGTCATTGAAACCCTCATTTCATCTCTGGCGAATATGCTCTCCTACGCGAGGATCGCTGGGTTCAGCATAGCTCACGCGGCTTTCGCGCTCGTAGTTGCGGAGTTACTTCATGCAAACCCGGTTTTGGGGATAGGATTGGGTCTGATATTCTTGAATGTATTCGCTCTGACTCTCGAGTTGATGGTGGTCATGATCCAAGCTTTGCGGTTACTTTACTACGAATTCTCAACAAAATTCTTCAGGGGCACGGGAACGCCGTACAGCCCATACAGGATAGGCTTCTAGTATAGCGTGTAGAAAATTCCGCATCATCCACGGTTGGGATAGGAAGGCCCGGAACTTCATAGGCCTCTAGAAACTCGCTACCGTTCGGTTTGCGTGATACTCATTTCCAAATGACCATTAAGAGGAATCAGAAACGGAGAAGAAAATGTTTTGACGCACTCCAGTTATATGATCAATTATCTATAGAGATTTACAGTAACTGCTTCAGGGTTACAGATGCCTACTCCGAGTCCGACATGTGTCATAGTATCTCGTGGCTTGGACGAATTCAGGATTAGGTAGGTTAGCACCAAATCGATCTACTATAGCCGCCTTCAACTGTGGCTTTGTTGCCCGGAAAAGCAAATTGTCGAAGTGCTCACCTCGGACATGTTACTCCTTCGTTGAACAGTTCCGATGGAAAGATGAGATGAACGATGAAAACCCTCAAGAGTACGTAACCATCAACGCAGCTGCTCGCGTTTGTGGTTTCAGTATTATTATTATCATTATTCAGTATTATCAGTATCATTCAAGCAAGTAGGAGAAAGATTCCCAAGCCAATCATTAGCGGTCCCGAGACAAGCCCCATAAGATGCCTCTTTCGCCGGATTCTTTCCTCTAAGGAAGATGAACCGACAATGCCAGATAACATAACTAGAATCACTATCAGAGGCATTATGAACATGAAGTTGTATACCAGCAGATATTGAACTAGAAGCCAGTCTACTCCCTGGGCAGAAAGGATCCCAACAGTAGCGATGTATATTCCTCCTGTACATGGGAACTCGATTGCGGCGACCAGCCCTCCGAACAACAATGCGGCAAATATTGTTGACTTCTGAACCCACGAACTGCTGAATCGCGTTGCAATAGGCAAGAACAACCTTGTAGACATCCTAGGCAAGAGAATTGACTCGGATAAAGCTCCTATCAAAGCTACAAGGCCGACGCCAGCAATGATTACCCCAAGAATCTTTGAAATAAGCCAAATCTTTCCGCTTAACTCAATCGCATAGGTCAACCCAAGTCCTATTCCCAGATAGAAAAGATACATGGACATTATGTAGAGCGACCCTGCTAGGAAAATTCCTTTTCTCGAACGATACATTGCGACTATGCCAACGAAATATGCAAGAACCGAGAATGCACACGGATTGAAACCGTCTACAAGTCCGGAAACCAGAACTAGCAACCACATACTTTGGGTTCCAATGGTGCTGAAGGGGAGACATTCTGAAATCTTCGTAGACGAATCGCAGTTGAATACGACGCCGTCGCTGTATACACGATATGTGTCAGCTTCCAGACCTTGCGCCGCTATCAACTTGTCCAAGTTTGGGTCGGAACGGACGAAATCTATTATGATGTCGATTGGAAAGTATCCTACAAACACATACTTTTCGTCTACGAGTGTAGTGATATAACTAAAGAACTGACTCGGAACATCTATCCTATGCCGAAGATCTTTCAGAGCATCATAAGCCGTCGCGTTAATGGAATAATCGAGTTTCGTCACATTCGTAATATTTGCTGAATATAAGGCATATTCAAGCGCATTCACGTAATCCTGACATAAGGGACATCGCCCATTATAGTAGATGGTCACATTGTGGCCTCGTGACGTGGCTGGTACGATTCTTGAAGACACTAAGAAGATCACGAGTAGAACGATGGCAAGATCCGATATGATCACGCATACTGAGCATCCCTTTAAACTCGACTGCAATTCAAGGCTTCTCTTGACAGTCAAAGTCCTACTCTACATCCATTTCGAGCAGTATTGCATGCTCTCTCGCCTACCTATGGCTTTTCTCTACGCTGACCCCGATCTCCGGGCATCCCAGTAGCTTGCATTCTTCAGCTCACGTAACAAATATGCTAGGCCTGATCATCCACTCGTAATTGAGATTTATCAGCACACCCGAAGAAGCTGATGAGACCATGGTATTAGTCTAGCTTGGATATGGTTAGGCAGAGCTGTATCGCCCTATTATCATGCTTTGCATAGGAACTTTGTGAGTTGCTCAACTCGATCCGATTTCGCAAGGTAGGTGTCCTCGCATTTTACCGCTCCGACATTAGGGATTGCGAGAGGCGTGTGTATCGCGGCTAGAACCATATTCTCTTTGACAATTTGCCTTCGGTGCGGTACGAGTATTGTTGTTATAGGATCTTCTTCCACAAGCAGACCAACGCCATGGGCGAAACCTTGAACATAGTTGTCGCCATACCCTCGATCCTTCAATGTCCTCTCAATCTTGGATTCTATCGAGTTCAGGGCTACACCAGGTTTGAGTTTCTCTTTGACCATACTGTAGACCTGCTCTAACGTTTCCAGCGCCTTCAGTTTCTCTATCGACGCGCCCTCCATCATGTGTGTTCGAGTCTCGTTGCTGTAGTAGCCCTTGTAGTCTCCTGCGAGAGTTATAGTGACCGCGTCTCCTTTCCCAACCTTTGCGTCTGCTCTAGGCTCGGCGTGCTTCCTTGGATATGCACCTGTATTGACGTAGAAGTGGGGATGCTCCGATCGCATCTTCATCATTGTGTGTGTCGCTTCAGCAGCAATCTCGAGTTCGCTGACTCCGACGTCGATGGCGTTGATAGCTGCCCTCATGCCTGCATCGGTTATCTTGGATGCTTGGCGGATGCATTCTATTTCGGCTGCGTCCTTGATCATTCGCAGTTCCATTATCAGGGCGTGAACATCAACGATTTCGATCTTAGGGTTGAGTCTTCTGAACATCTCGAAGAAGAGTTGGTAGGCATCTCTTTCGATGCTGGAATCAAGGCCTACTCTTCTGTATCCTCTTTCTCTCAGGGTGTTGCTCACACCCTTCATCAGGTCCTCTACTCCCCCGTAAGGCAGAACATCTTTGATGAAAGCGCTCTCAGTGAATGGTTTCATCTCATGTTTGAAGATGAAAGCCAGGGGGTTACCGTCGGCTGGAATAAGAAGCGCTGGCCTTAACCATCTTACTCCGGCAAAGTATGTGAAGGATGAGAGGGTCCGAATCACCGACGCGTCTATTTCCTTTGCCTTCATCAATTTCTGAAAACGTTTGACTCTTTCCAACGTCATATCATATTACCATCCGATTCATTCCATGGCCTGCCGATCCTTTAGATACCAAGTACTAGCAGTCTATAACACCTATCTCTTACGACCGAGCCAAACAGTAGTGGAGCTGCAAATTGACAAACAGCACAAAACCCTATACTCTTGACTTGAGAATATTGTAATCGGCAAGTAATGTATCCCATGATATGCCCATGACATAGTGATCGAAGATATACTCAGAAAGAACGCTCAACGTCACCCCCAACATGCCTGCTGCGGGCAAATCGGTCTTGACGGAACCCGTTTTGAGGTTGGTCAGAAACGCATAGGTCACCACTAACAGTAGACAGATCAAAGTGAGCGTGCCGAGAAGAAATCCGCAAAGATTACAGAATTGCTCGTTTGAGATTCGATTATTGATCTATCTTCCTTCTTTCTCTAGTTTCCGAAGTCTGGTGAATTTGCCAATTCTAACCTGAAGTTCTCCTCTGAATCTTTTCAGTCCTGCATTCTCGATATGCAACGTGTCTCCGACTGAAACCATATCTATCTGATCATTCCAGAGAGGCAACTTAATTGTTCCACTCCGGTCCGCGATCGTTGCGGTGGAAAGTAGAAGCTCCTTGCCCCACATTGAGGGAATGATTTTAGGCGTCGATTTCTCAGTGACCTTCACTTCAAGATTGAAGCGTTTACTCCTAGAGTTCAAATCTTTGATCTCCAAATTCTCGGAGCCCGGCGCGCTCCGTTTGGTTACGGCGTAATCACCAAATCGAAGGCGGTTAATGTCTGTCTTTGCCAGATAATCCAACAATTTCGTCGTAAGTTTGACTTGAGCGATAATCTTCCCACCTTGAGTTATGAGAAAAATCATATTTTCTAACGTCATTTGGCGGCGTCTAATTGACAGATCGTTGAAGAATGATTCCCCTCGAGTCCGAGCGTTTTGAATACACTCAAGAAGCTTAGGCGTCTCAATTTCATACTTCCTTGAGATTCTGACCAGATAGGTGAATGAGACTCTGTCAGAGACGGAGTGCCAAGGCCCGCTCGGCCTACCTCGCGTTTCGTGCGGAACATCCAACATTTCTGTTCTCAATGAAGTCGCCAAGAATAGTAGTCATCCGCCTCTTTAACCTATGGGGCTGAGAGGAAGGCATACACCTCTTGGACTAGAGCGCGAATTCATATTTTGTTACGAGGATCTTGAAACGTCCACTAGGAACATGCTAGTTATTGAAAGGCTCGTGAAAACCCTCTACGGACTTTCAACATCACCATTGTTGAGACGCGATTTCCATAAGAGTCTTGTGTGAAAAAATAAGTGAAAGAGAGGGATTGATTGTCAATCCTCATTCTAGTATCGTCTATGCTTCTGGTAGCATTCCCTGCAA
>CAZLVF010000007.1:11694-29438 GCA_964562925.1 uncultured Candidatus Bathyarchaeia archaeon | reverse complement strand
TGATTGTCAATCCTCATTCTAGTATCGTCTATGCTTCTGGTAGCATTCCCTGCAATAAACCGGTCGGCCTTGTGTTGGTTTGAACGGCACCTCGGTTTCAGCGCCACAATCTGAACATGTAGCTTTGTACATAGTCCGGCCGCCGTATCTTCCTTCTTCACTCATGCTTCTATCTCACCACTTTACAAGTCAGTTACGCGCAAGATAGTACCTAAAAGTAGGATCTGCAACGTACTGAGAGCCAAAGAGCAAATGGTCATTATTAAACCTATGTCAGCTTCGGTTGATTCAAATCCAGATCAGCCAACGTAGCCTGCACTCATGCGCCAGCCAAGCGCATCGAGGTCATTACCAAGATTCGAGTATGCCATGACCAGAGCCGTAACGAGTAATGTCAGAAAAGCAGATCGTTTTCTCCGATGCCAAGACATCGACGTGCAATGTCCCGAATACATTACAGTGATGAGTTTGAGTTAATACCAAGAAGCGGTTGCGCGGCCGCCGGGACTCGCACTATTTTTGTTGTTGGAATTGGTCGCAAAATTCTCGCGGCTTTGAACCCTCGTTGATTCACCACTGCTTTGCTCCATGTACCACGTCCTTCATTATAGTTCCAGCGATTGAGGGGCTTCGTTTCAAAACTCCTGACCATTAGCATGTTGATGATTCCTTTTAGGCCAAATTACGAGGTTGATCGCCAGAAGATCAAACATCTACCTGAGGGTTTTGAAACAAAGCCCGATTGAGGAAACCGCTTAATAGGATCGATGGCATGCCTGCTGCTTACAGGTGAATGGGGTGGCACGGAAGGGGGGTCCACGTGCAGTTGCCTAGAAAGTTCATCACGGACCTGTTTGAAGCTTCGATTAGGTTTCATGAAGTGGTTGAGACGCTAGAGGTTCAACTAGACAAGGAAACTGTCCGAAGGCTAAAGATTGGAGAGAGGGAATACAGGGAAGGCAGATTCAAAGTCGCCTCAACCCCTCGCGAGATCGAAAAGGTCCTTTCCAGTTGACCTACGAAGCAATATTCCTCAATACCTTTCTGAAGTAGTTTAAGAAGTTGCCGAAGGATCCGCGAGAACGGGTCAAACGA
The DNA here is from genome assembly GCA_964562925.1 of uncultured Candidatus Bathyarchaeia archaeon. Taxonomy (GTDB): domain Archaea; phylum Thermoproteota; class Bathyarchaeia; order 40CM-2-53-6; family CAVXDP01; genus CAVXDP01. The sequence continues at coordinate 28,343 of CAZLVF010000007.1, read as the reverse complement.
AGAGCGCAGGAGCTTGCTCAGAATCCTCATCTCGGAGTAAGGCTAAGAAGGACAGCTAGAAGGCTTCTGGAAAGACAGAGTTGGCAACTATCGCATCAAATACAAAGTTGAAGAGGCCACCCGAAGATTGATCTTCTATGATGCGGATCCGCGCAAGAAGATTTACGATTGAAGATCATTCCTTTCAGCTCAGCCACTCACAAGAGGAAGCCGTATCGCAGTGTCGACCAAGAATTGTATCGATCAGAACTTAAGAAGCTTCAACGCCTAAGCAACAATGACTTGTAAGCCAACAGTTAAGAAGTCCACTGAAAGATCTGCACCGACAAGAAAGCGTTTTACAGGGATGATGCGGCCGCCGGGATTCGGACCCGGGTTATCGGCTGCTTCCGCATTTGCTTGGGAAGCCGACGTCTTAACCAGGTTATCCCGAACTATCCAACGGATAGTTCGTCTGGACTACGGCCGCATTCTGCTTTCCGCCTATCATCTAGCTCTTCGTACCCATATAGATTTTAGACGACTTTCTAGGCTAGGTGGTCGTCGTCTCCGTTTTAGGTTTGACTATACGCATGGCTTTCTGTTTCTGGTCATAAGGAGATTCCCAAGGTGAAGAGTGCGCGAGAGTCCTTACCGTCGTTTTTTCTCTCTGAAAATCCGATTCATTCATAAAACAGATAGATAGGCCTAGATACGATAGGCTCATCCAACGGGTCGTGGATGAACTCATAACCCTACCACCCAAGAAGATTGACTGACATCTAAACTACTTCATCACAAGACTTCACGTCAAACTCTACAAGCCAAGCTACTTCAACTATAAGAGGGTGCAAGGCCTTCCAGAATGTGTTAAGCAAGAGTTCTATAGGCGTCGAGTGGCCTCCTATGAAGATATGAAACTGAAGGAGAACGGAGATGTCTACGTGGAAACGTAGGCTACAAGAACAGGATCTAATAGAAGCGTCACAGGTTCTATCGGTAAGCCCGACAGTAGGGGCACAACCACCTGTTATAGTAGCTGACGTACATCATCGCGCCGTGACATTGCCAGCATCTCTTGCTTATGGCGGGCGGTAGATAGTACGGTCCGTACATTGGTATGCAATAGTAGTCGTATTGAAGATAGGGATAGGTGTAGTACCGCGAGTACAAGCCTTGCACCTCCAACAAGTTGATGGTAGCATGGACAAAATCTTTTCGGTCTAAGAGATGTGAAAGTTCAAAGAAAATAGCGGGGCGGGAAGGGATGATTGCCAGAGGCAGAACAGACACCTACAGACTGTATCTTCAATTGTTGAATATGTATGGTAGACAGAACTGGTGGCCTGCTCGCACAAAGTTCGAGATTGTTGTTGGAGCTATTCTAACGCAACAGACGAGTTGGCGGAACGTTGAACTGGCTATCCGAAACTTGAAGAGAAGGAAACTATTGACGATGGAGAGGCTTGCAAAAGCTTCAGAAAAGACACTCCAGGCCTGCACCTATCCGACCGGGTTCTACAAGCAGAAAGCGAGGAGAATCAGAAACGTCGCATACCAGCTTCTAAGAAAGACAGGCGGCAACCTCAGCAGGATCTTAGAAAAGCCTCTGGAAAAATCTAGAGAGGCTCTTCTCGGTCTAGACGGGATCGGTAAAGAGACGGGGGACTCGATACTGCTCTACGCTGGGAACAGGTTGATTCTTCCAGTCGACTTCTACACCTTCCGGATAATTGGACGGGCACAAGGCCGCAAAGGAACCTATGATTCGATGCAGTCATACCTCCAAGCGATGTTGCCGAGGAAACTCAATGTCTACCAAGAGTTCCATGCATTAGTCGTCAAGCATGCGAAGACCACATGTCTCAACTCGAGTCCAAAATGTGCGAATTGCTTTGTAAACCCATGCATCTACCGACTTGAACACTGTCTGTCCCTACCGATAGATGGGTACAAAGAACTATCTAACGGCGATAGATTTGTGAAATAGCACGAGGTAGAGGACTCTAAACATTCACAAGTATCTCTGTGAATTTTCGTCAAACGCGGTCTTGCAGTTCTCAGAACAGAAATAATAGATGCTTCCTTTATGGATTGTCTTGTATCTCGTGGTCTTCTTGTCCACCTGCATTCCACAAAGCAAGCATTGCTCTCTTGTTCTATCATGTACGTGTCCACCTCCGCAACATCCGCCTCCATGACTTCCATGGCCACGCATCAGCTTGGTATCTCCTAAGAATCCTAGTCCAAATCCTATAGCTGCACCAATAAAGCCCCACGGCCCGCCAACTATGGAACCAATAGCGTAACCGGCGAAGAGTCCTAAGCAACATAGCATTCTTGTTCACTGTAACTTGACCAATGCTCGAAGGACAGTAGCAACCTATACCATGTCTTTCAGCTGCGGTGTCTTCGTTCCTGGGTATCGAGTTATGAAAGATATTGTAACTTGTCGTTTACAAACGTGAAACTGAGGGTCTGAGGAATTAGCTACTAGGCAAAACCGGTGAGTCAATAATTCTAGTTCAAGCGCATTTAACCTTTGGGATTTTCGTATTCGGTTCACTTGCATGTGGAAGGCGGCAGCGTTCTAGGGCGATCGCCCGAACATCGCAGGATTACTATTCTTGAGGCTCCTCATCTACTCTATCTTTGCACGTTGTAGATCGACTCTAGCAGCATCTACCGTGACTGTGCCGCTTAGGTGACTTTTCCAATCTTCCTTTCTGAATCTGTGTCATAAACTGGTCCACATGCTCTTCGGAACAGAAATGTTCCCCAAACCTTAGAAGAGCCCCATTCTTCTTAACCTTCAAGCCGCATATCGGACAGTATTTTCTAAACAGGCCCACGTCATTTCCCTCTTCTTCGCTCTGTCTACCACTCATGTTCGGAGGGCGACCGACGCTATAATTCCTGGTGGCTGCAAAGAGCCAAATACTTCATCAGACAAATTTGCTTCTTGCCTAAGAGGACTAATTCAGGTCTTGCCTATTCGCTAGGTGAACACGACAATAACTTTAATCCGTAAACCGAGGACTAAGGTCTCGTCGACCTCGACTGGATCAGGATAACGAGTACTGAGCCGCGCATCTCAGGAGCATGGTTTTCGGCGACGGAGGACAGTAACCTTTTCGCGGAGAATAGGATCAGTGCCACGATGCCACTCGTGAGATTGACAAATGTAAGCCGCAATTTTGATCTCCAATGGATATCGATAATACTTTCGAGGATGAAAAAGACGAACGTTCAGATGAAGGAGCACTGGAATAATATCTACGCCTCTAGAGAAGTAGACACTCTGGCATGGTACGAGGAGAAACCCACGCCTTCACTCTCCCTATTGGCCAAATGTAACATTCGTAAGGATGACTCCGTCGTAGACATCGGCGCGTGTGCGTCAACATTTATTGATTTCCTAATTGAAAAGCAGCTTACCAGTATTATCGCGGTGGACATAAGCGAGGTCGCCTTAAGTAAACTGCAGGCAAGGTTAGGGAAGGAGAAAGCATCGCGTGTCAAATGGATTGTAGATGATGTCACTGACCCAAAGCATATTAACAAACTAAGAGACATTGCCGTATGGCATGATAGAGCACTCCTTCACTTCCTACTTGAGGAAGACCAAAAACTAACCTATTTCACAACATTGAAGAAGATCGTCAAGAAGGAAGGCTACGTCATAATCGCCGCTTTCTCACTCAGAGGAGCGAGGAGATGTAATGGTTTGGACGTTAGAAATTATGATAGCCAAATCCTAACAGAAGATTTAGGAAAGAAAATTGCGTTGGTCGAAGCTTTCGATTACACGTATCAAATGCCTTCAGGCGATGCCAGACCGTACGTATACACGTTGTTTCATAGAATAGGGTCTTCCTAGGCACTGCGATGGAGACAAACTGTCATTAGTAGTTTTTCTCCGGTAGACATCTCATCCTGTATGTCAAACCATGCTAGTTTGAAAAGGGGTATACAGTAGCCGCATGCGTTTACCGTCTTGAACGTGGCTTGCCCTCACCGACAGATAGACGAACACACTACGCAACAGCGGCTAATTTTGACTCTATTCTGGCGTCCTTGTCTCTCCTGTCATCGATCTTTAGCGACGTAACGACTCTTTTCGCTCCTAGGCTGAACACAGCCTCATGAATAGATGCGGCAGCTGAAAGCAGTTCTTGCATGCTTCCAGCCTCTACCGCAGTTGACGTAGCTCCGACCCTAAAGTTCAACCCAGAACTCTGCAAAGCCTCTAGAGCAGCCTTCACGTATCTTCCAACGCTTGTACCTTCACCAAGAGGGACGATTGAAACTTCAGCTATAATCAACATGGATCAAATATAATCATCTTCAATAATCGAAACTTAACTTCATCTTTTTCACTTCCGAAAGATGCTTGCAGAAAATTGAAAAAGACCCCACGGAAGCACGATTCTTCTAGAACAACTTCGCTCTATTACAGCCGACGTTTCGTGAGTAGATTCATAGAGCCGGCAACCCAAACCTTTATTATCGAAATGGAGGTCTTACGCTCGAAACTAATGAGATGGAGGTGCTCCATGAATGGTCAAGGTTGTGGTCGATTACAAGAAATGTAACGGAGATGCTGTATGCGTTTCCGTCTGCCCTGTATTCGTTTTTGAAATGAAAAACCTTCCAGAGTTTCCAGGCGAACAGAAATCCGTAGTGGTCAATAATGACGCATGCATAGTCTGCCGAGCCTGCGAGGTACAGTGTCCCACCCAAGCGATAACGGTCACAGAGTAGATCGCACTAACCCCCACGGTTCCAAACCCGTTTCTCTCCCTGAAATCTTTCAACCCCAGCTCGTATTCTAAGATCTGCCAAGGCAAAAAGCCAGGTTCGCCTCTCGACAGATCTTGAATGTATCCCCTACCCTCGTCCGTGGGACATACGCCTCTCCTGAACGTGGGAGCCATAGGCGAATAACAGTGACCTCTCTAACTAGGATTTTTGTAACTGCATACATTTAAAAGCCCGCCTCAGTGCTCTTGTTCCAGTTTTCAATATCTTCGGATAGGAGATACCTGATGGATAAGGGTCAGGTCTTGGAGGTCTTGAAGAAAGTCTATGATCCAGAGTATCCGATGCCTGTAACCGCCCTTAAGATCGTAGAGGAAGACGACATCACCATAGCCGGCGATTCGATGAAGATCGAGTTTAAACCGACGGCGCCATACTGTCCAATGGGCGGAGTTATAGGGATCATAATAAAATACGCTTTGCAAAAGAAGTTTGGAAAAAACGTTGAGGTCAGGGTTAAGGCTGGGACTCACGTCCAAGAGCCAATGTTGAACCAGATGCTTTCGGACGAGAAAAAGTATGAGGAGACCATAGAACGGCTAAGGTCGTCCGGGATGCTGGAAAGGTGCATTGCAGAGTAGTCGTCCACAGGTGGTCAGGGTCTCAGTAAGCTGCGATGAGCCGAAAGCATGCAACCCGTCTGGTTCCAGTCTCTAGCATAGTCTACGTCTCAGTATCACACGATTATCCTTGCCATCTATCCTTGTAACATGCACCGAACATGATATGCATGGATCATAAGATCTAACGAGCATCTCGCACTTGAGTGTCGCTTCCTCCAAGGGAAGACCTTTGACTTCTGGAAGTAAGGTTTCAAGATCTCTTTCAATGTTCCTTGCATTATGAGCCGTTGGAGTTACTATATCCGCTTTCTGCACTATACCCTTCTCGTCCATCTTGTAATTGTGGTATAGTAGGCCTCTTGGAGCCTCAGTAATCGCGAAGCCTTCCCCAGCCCTCTTCGTGAAGCTCTCCTCTATCACGGCATCGTTGGGGTCAGGTTTCAACCGATCTATCATAGCGATGCTATCGGTTATAGCGTTGTATATCTCAAGGGCTCGAGCGATTATGGATTTGAAGGGGTTGTAGCATGGAGGTTTGAAGCCTGCCTCCTCGGCGGCCTTCTTGGTCTCATCTGTAAGCTGTTTGAAGTTCAGGTTGACCCTAGCGAGCGGTCCTGAGAGGAATGAGTCTCGTCCCTTCACGGTTGAGATCTTGGTCCATGAGTAGTCGAGTTGGCCTTCGGATACGTAGTTCCTATACTCCTTCTCGTCGACCATGAAGCCTCTATTCGAGTTGAGCTTCCCCTCGTTAAGTGCGTACTCCTTAGGGTCCGAGATAGCCAAGTGCTCGCAGTCCCTCTCGAAGTCGGGGAAGGGTAGTTGGCTTGTGAGCTTTATCGTCTCGTAAGCGTCGTTCTTAATCTCCTGTAACCGTTTCTTGGTTGCTTCCAGCTCAGCCTCCGTTGGGATGCTTGTGAAACCCTTCACTATAGCGGAGACCGGGTGGACCGCCCTCCCACCAATAAGTTCTGAGATATCGTTTCCTGTCTTCTTCATCTTGAGAGCCCGTTTTATAAGGTCGAGATGCTTGCCAACCATCGGGATTATACTCTCATAGCCTAGGAAGTCTGGAGCAGAGAGGATGTAGACGCTTAGGGTATGGCTCATTATATGGTTCGAATACATCAAGAGCTTTCGAAGGTCTCGGGTCTGGTCGCTGACCTCGATCCCCTCTGCGTCCTCCACAGATCTCAGGGCTGTTATCTGATGGGGGATCGGGCAGATACCGCAGATCCTCGAGGTAAGCTCATGGAGTTCGCTGCAGCTTCTACCGACAAGCCATGACTCATAGAACTTTGGAGGTTCGAAGACAGCGAAGCGAGCATGTCTTACAACGCCATCCTCAACCCTTATGTCAAGCTCTCCCTGGCCTTCAACTCTCGCGATGTATCCTACGTTGATATTCGTTTTTCTACTCATATCTCGGTCCAGCCTCCTTGGCGAACGCAGGCGTGGCCCCCGCGTACTTCCTAAACTTCCTCACGATCTCATCGTCTGAGAGCTCGCAGTCTTCTCTGAAAGTTTTGGCTAAGGATGATGCGTTCGCATCGCTCATAGGCCCATAACATCCCTCGCATACCCTGTTAACCGTGGGACAGATGGCTCCGCAGCCAGCGTTCGTTACAGGTCCCATGCAGGACCTCTTCTCGGATACGAGGATACACACGTTCTCTTTGAGCTTGCACTCAACGCATACAGGATGCTGCCTGAGATATGGCTTAACGTCCATAATAGCAGCCTGTATCACCGTAAGCATCGTGTCCTTGTGCGGTGGGCATCCCCTGAGGTGCACATCAACTGGAACGTACTCGTGAAGAGGAAATATCCTCTGGAAAGACTCCTTCTTCGAGTGAATAGCTTGGAAGTCCTGATAAACTTGACGTGATACGTTAGGCGGAGTCCAGTTCAGAATTGATGGTATGCATCCGGTCGACGCACAATCGCCGAGAGCGACTAGAGTCTTGGTCTTCGTTCTGAAATCCTTAAGCTCGTTCAACTCTCTCGGCGTCGAGATTGAACCTTCAATGAAGGTGACGTCCCAAGGCCCCTCAGAGTTCTCACGCTTACCCATCACGAAGTAGGTAATATCCACGGTTCCTATGACGTGTAGAGCATACTCATCAACCAATCGTAGAAACTCCATCTGACAGCCGGCGCAACCTGTATTCTTGACAACTGCAACTTTCGGTTTCATGTCGCGTCATCATCCTCTTATATTGTGAGATCTGGCAAGCCCATCATTTGGGAGTACAAGAAGACCGGCCCATCTTTGCAGACGAACTTTGATCCTATCTGGCAGTGTCCGCATTGGGCGATGCCGCATCTCATCCTCCTCTCCAGGGAGATGTAGATCTGGCTTCTCTCGAAACCTCTCGCGACGAGATCTCTCGCGACGAAGCGCATCATGATCTCCGGTCCGCAGGTCAGCACGACAGAATCATCAGGCTCGGTCCTCATCTTATCGAAGAGAGTTGTGACTACTCCCACATTGTGTTGCCAAGCTTGGCCTTCTGGAACCTTGTCAACGGTGAGGGAGAACCATGTATAAGGGATCCTAGACCACCGGCTGAACTCATCCCTGAAGATCATGTCCTCAGGTGTTCTTGCTCCGTAGAGTATCTCAAAGTCTCCATAGTCATCTCTATGCTCGGCTACATGTGTCATAACAGGTCTGAGCGGAGCCAATCCTATCCCTCCAGCTACGATGAGCACGTTACGATCCTTAGCTTCAACTATGGGCCATCCTTTGCCATATGGTCCTCTAACCCCTATCTTGTCGCCTTCCTTGCACTTGTGTAAGTATCCCGAGACGTTTCCAACTTCTCTTACCGTCATCTCGAAAGCCTCCGTCTTGGGATTCCAACAGGAGCTCAGAGAGAAAGCCGCTTCGCCTAGGCCTGGAACTGATGTCATGACGAACTGACCTGGCTTCATATCCTTCGCAGCCGAGTCTACTGATGTTGTGTAGGCTATGGTGAAGCTCTTCGTGTCGTAGGATTGTCTCTTCACGTTCTTGATCGCGGCCTCGTTGGGGATGAAAGGGTTCTTCATACTATCCACCTCTCAACTCTCGAGCTACCTCTGTGATGTCGATGTGGACGGGACAAGCCCTTACGCATCGTCCGCATCCAACGCATTTCGTAACCCCGTTCAGCTCCTCAAACTGGCTGGCTCCGCCCCAACCTAGGTTGTGGCCCATGAACTGTCTTACTCTGGCAGATCTGTCTTTCCGGAAGTTGCCTCCCAACGCCACTTCAGAGAACTCCAGCAAGAAGCATGCGTCCCATTCTCGGCATCTGGCCACATCAACCATTGGCATTCCGAGCTTATCCCGAATATCAAAGCAGAAGCATGTCGGACATGAGTTTATACAGTTGGCACAAGCCAAATCTATCTCGCCGAGTCTCTTCCAAATCTCGTGATTCAGGTTCTTCTCAAAGATCTTGGAGAGATTCTCAGTGTCAACCTTCTTTCTGAATTTCTTCTCAGCGGTTTCAATAGCTCTCTTCTTCTTCTCAAGATCGTCCTTCGAGGCCTCGCGACCTTTGACCTCGACCATGAGGGTCTCACCGTTCTTCGACCCGGGTTCCACAAGGTAGGCTTCACCTATGTCCGTCATGAGGAGGTCGTAGCCTAAGCGTGGGCAAGGTCCTGTCTTCATAGACTGACAGAAGCATGTCTCTCCGACTTCTGTGCAGGTCAATGCGACTAGTACCATGTTCTCCCTTCTCTCGGCGTAACTTGGCATGGGGAATAGGCCCATGAAGACGTTGTCAAGGATTAGAAAGCCGTTTACGTCGCAGCTGCGTATACCTATGATCAGCTTTTTTCTGTCGCTCCGTTCCTCGTTGACTATCGGTCGAGCATCCTTGAAAGAGAGGATCGTCTCGGACGGTGGAAAGAGGAACTTCTTTGGCGGCAGTATTGTTGGGACAGTAGAAGTAAGGTCAAGTTCGCTTGGGGATTCGATCTCGCCAAAAAAGTATTCGCGCCGTTTCCGTTTTGGACCGTAGACTTCATAGTCTCTGCGCAGGCTATCGACAAAACCGTTCAGATCTCTTTTTTCAAGTATCTTGGCCGTCAAGATTCTTCTCTCGTAGTTGATCGGCTGAAGTTTAGATTGGAATAGCCTACCAGTTGAATCGAGGATAAATTAAAGCTTAACTGAGATTCGAAGAGTGTTATAGATTGATTGAAGCGAGACTTGGTTCGCTTTTTCGAAATGTTGTTGTTCGATTGGAGAAAGCCAACCTTTGGGAAATCAAACTTATATCAACGCATAAACGTCTAGGAACGTGAGAGTTCATTGAAGCGTGACGAAGTCGAGTACTGGAAGAGCCTCTATGAGGTGCAGAGAGGCGTCTGTTCAACCCTGAACCTTGAAAAGATTCTAGATCTGATCACGTCGACCGCTGTGGAGAAGATGGGGGTCAAGGCGTCCTCTATCAGGCTCTTAGATAGGGATAAGGATAGGCTGGAACTGGTTGCGGCTAATGGACTGAGCGAGAAGTATCTCAAGAAAGGCCCCGTCGAGGTTGAGAAAAGCCAGATAGATAAAGAGTGTTTGGAAGGCAAAAATGTCATTGTTGAAGATGTATCAAAGAACGGTCGCCTTCTCCAGTATCCAGACGAGGCCGTTAAGGAGAAAATTGCATCGATGCTCTGCACCCCTCTCGCGATCAGGGGTAAAACGATCGGGGTTATGAGAGTCTACTCGGATAAGCCGCACCGCTTCAACAGTGATGAGATCGAGTTTCTCTCAGCGTTGTCCGGACTCGGCGCTATGGCGATCGAGAACGCGCGTCTGTACAGACTCGCCCTAGAAAACCTGCAGGATCTTACCAAAGAACTGTGGGAGAAGTCCGAGATCTGGGGCAAGACGAAGAAGATCTAGTTTACCGATGAGACCTCGACGAAAACGGATTCACTCACGCCATAGAGGTTTGTCCCTAGGCTTTTTCCATGAAGTCCTCTGCCTTTTGAGGCTCAGGCGGTAGACCCTTCCTCTTTCTAATATCCTGCATCACTTGTGATAGCATAGAGGTTGGAACTGGAGCCCATCTTGCAAATTCTAGACCCCAGAAAGCTCGGCCGGCTGTTGCGCTTCTAAGCGCCTCGGATAGGTCGAAGGTTTCAGCTGTAGGAAGGTCACCAACCACATACATCAAGTGGCCTTTCTGATCCACCGATACAACCTTTCCCCTCTTCTGTGTTATGACACTTGTGACCTCTCCCAGCAGGTCTGGAGGGATCTTCGCAGTTATCCTCTGGATCGGTTCCAACAGACATGGTTGGGCGGAGAGGAAAGCCGCAAATAGGGCTCTTCTCATCATAGGCATTATTTGAGCCGGCCCACGATGAACAGGATCCTCGTGAAGTGAGATATCGGTTATCTTCGCCTTCAACCCTCTAATCTGCTCGTAGGCTAAGGGCCCCTCTTTGATACCCCAGTTATAACCAGCTATGATCATCTCTTTGGCTTCCTGCACGTACTGGGCGCCCTTCGTCACCTCGGTTAGGATATTGCAGGTAGCGTCGAGCGCCCAGATTCCTCTCGCCTCGTCAGTCTCCCACCCCTTCTCTCTGAGTATCTTCGCAAGGGCATGTTTATCCATGTACTCGCTGAGCCTGCCTGCCTTTATCATATCAACGATCTCATCTTGGAGAGGCTCGATGCTCACGTAAATGCGGTTATGTTTGTTAGGTGACTTTCCCTCGAACGGTCCCGCGGACGATCTTATGCTCTCCCTGTAGATGACTATCGGCTTGGAGGTTGTTATTTCGAGGCCTGTCTTTGATATGAGGGTTGTTGCGATCTCCAAGTGGAGCGTGCCCATTCCGGATATTAGATACTCACCCGTCTCCTCGTTTATCTTGGTTACCAAGTTAGGATCCTCTATCGAAAGCTTCCTCATAGTATCAACAAGCTTGGGAAGGTCTCTACTGTATTTTGGCTCGACTGCTATCGTAACCACAGGTTCCGTAACGTAGGTTACGGCCTCGAAGGGAATAGCATCCGACGTAGGCGCTAAAGTTTCCCCAGCTCTCGCGGCTTGGAGGCCGAGTACCGCAGGGATATTCCCAGCTCCGAGCGAGCCGACCACTTCACGGTAAGGCCCCATGTAGATACATACCTGCTGGATCCGCGCGTCTGATCGGGCTCCGACTAAATGAACCGTATCTCCTTCTCGGAACGTTCCTGAGAAGAGTCTACCTGTGGCCACAACACCAGCCTGAGGGTCGACCACAATGTTAACAACGCACATAACGGCCGGTCCGTTCTCCTCGCAGTTTATCATCGCCTGACCGACCGGGCCGTTCACATCTCCATGCCAGATCTTCGGGATCCTGTATTTCTGAGCTTCATGTGGCGGAGGCATCGACGCGATACACATGTTCAAGATAGCTTCATGTAGTGGACTCTTCTCGCGAAGTTCATCCACCTTGCCCGTATCGTAGGCTTCCACAACATCTGAGAATTTAACCCCCCTCGAATATGCGATATCGCTTGTGAACCCCCATCTATCCTTCGCCGAACCCATCGCGACAGTGTTCGAAGCGAAACTAACCTTCCACTTCTCTCGAAACTCTGGTTCAGCGTAGAGATCAATTAGGCCGTTGAAGTCTTTTATTATGCGGGCGATCCTTTCCTGGATCTGCTCCGTCGTCAACTTGAGCTCCTTGATGAGACGATCTATCTTGTTGATGTAGAGAACCGGCCTCACCCTCTCCTCGACAGCTTGCCTAGTCACTGTCTCGGTCTGAACCATGACCTCTTCAACAGCATCAACCACAACAACGGCTCCGTCGATGGCTCTTAACGATCTCGTTACTCTTCCGGAGAAGTCAACGTGTCCCGGGGTATCGATCAGGTTGATCACGTAAGGTTTGCCCTCCTTTTCATGAAGGAGGCTTACGTTCGCGGCCTTAATCGTCATCTGCCGTTTCTGTTCTTCTTCCATATAATCCAGTGCCAGCGCAGTACCAGCCACGGATGGCGACAACATACCAGCGGCAGCAAGAAGCGAGTCAGTCATCGTGGTTTTTCCATGGTCAACATGAGCAATGATACCAATATTATCCGGACGTGGATGAATCCTACGTCTTTCGGATCTGGTCCTTGTTCTGTATGATCTTCATTATCTCTGCTGTTGTCTTGTAACGTGGCAATTCCTTTATCCCATTCCAGTCTAGGTTTGAACCAGCGACGAGAAAGTGCTGGCTTGCATATTTTGGTTCCATCTTAGAATGGAACCCCGCTAGTAGATCTTGTCGAGGTTTTTATAGTTTTACGGTTGATGACTCTCAACGATTGCATTGGTAAAGGTAGGATGACCGACGTTGGTCCGGATGTGCACACTAGCGGTTATTTTTTTTATCGTTGCAGTTTCGAACTGTTGAACCTTCACCGTCGCCAAAGTTGTTGTGACGCTGTACCCGGCTGGCACAGTTAGGCTGACGCATTAATTCCAGGTCGTGAGAAACAGAATACGTAGCCGTCCCCAGCGTTTTGTATATGAGACTCAGTTCCAGCGTTGGAAAGAGTCTTCAAGTTTCAAACTAACATGCAGCGAATTGTTGAAACCGTTTTTCTCTACTCGAGAGAGCGAAGGTCACGAATGTGAGATGATTGGGATTAGGTAGAAAAGAAGACGATGACCTCAGTATCGGCTAGCTTATAGGTCAATGTCTCAGTTTGGTATTTAGACTAAAGAATGATATGTGATTGAAAACTCGGGTGCTCAGCAGCAACTGCCATAGGAACCTCAGCCATACTGGTACATGCGTTGAAGTTCACAAATGCACCATCCGCCATTTCTTTCTAGAATGAGATGAAGACACTAATAATGGGCTGGTACTGTCCGAAGTGCCGTACAGCATTCGTTGAGTTTCAATCCACCTGCCCCTACTGCCTCGTACCGCTAAGGAAGTCAAAGTACGAGGACAGGATCTAGTCGAAAAAAGCCTCGCCTCGAGCGTCATGTATGACACATAGTCCTCTATGGCGCTTAATTGTGTCCTGTATGATACTTAGGTGCACCTGCGCAGCCCAGCCACAGCCTGTTGGGACTGACAATACTGAACAGAATAGAATTGATAGGTTGAGTACTGCAATTAGTTTTCTAGAGACCGAATGGGTGTTGCTATAGGATCTATCCTGAAAAGAAAGACGATTCCTCTCGAAAGCCTCAGAGGAAAAATACTTGCGGTTGATGCCAACAACCTGCTCTATCAATTCCTCGCCCTAGTCCGCACGCCTAAGGGCATCCCGCTTCGAGACAAGAGAGGAAATGTAACCTCTCACCTCGTCGGACTTATGTTCCGTTCAAGTCACCTCATGAACGATTATGGAATACCCTTAGCCTTTGTATTCGACGGTAGACCACCTCCGTCAAAGGAAGCGGAGATACAGAAGCGGCGAAAGATTCGAGAGAAAGCTTATGAAGAGTATGAAAAAGCTGTTTCGACAGGCGATTATCAGAAGGCATTCTCAAAAGCTGTTATGACCGCCCGTCTATCCAAGAACCTCGTTAACGACGCAAAGCGGCTGCTCTCTTTGCTTGGGATACCTTACATTCAAGCTCAAAGCGAAGCCGAGGCTCAAGCCGCTTATATGGCAAGAGTAGGACATGTATGGGCCTGTAATAGCCGTGACTACGACTCGATTCTTTTCGGCGCCCCTAGACTGGTTAGATACGTAACGATCTCTGGGAAAGAGTTTCTTCCGGCAAAGGACGTTAGTAGACCACTCATACCGGAACTGATTACACTTAGTGAGGTATTGTCGCAGTTGCACGTTACTCAAGAACAGTTGATAGATATTGCAATTCTGATCGGCACCGACTTCAATAGAGGTGTAAGAGGCATCGGTCCAAAAAGGGGCTTGGACCTAATAACAAGGTACAAGTCAATCGAGAATCTTCCTGAGGAAATAAAAGTCAAAGTATCAGTCAACTATGAAAACGTTCGAAAGATATACTTGAATCCTCCCATAACACATGAGTACAACATAGAATACAGCGGCCTTCAAGAATCAGCGCTCTACGATTTCCTTTGCAATGAAAGAAACTTCTCAAAGCAGTCCGTTGACACTGTTGTCGGAAGGATGAAGCGGTTCTATTCGAGCCTGACCCAATCCGACCTTGCCAAATGGGTAGGAACATGAGATGAATCATAGAATCGATGAAATGCCTTTCTTGGCTCTCGCCCAACTTTGCGTGAACTTGGAAAAGACTAGTCGGCGACTTGAAAAAACACGACTTGTCAGCACGTTCTTGAAACAGTTGAGACCTGACGAGATAGAACCCGCAGTCGCCATGATTATAGGAAGGACTTTTCCAGAACCAGATCAGAGAGTTCTAGAGGTTGGCAACGCAACCATATGGAAGAAGATCACTCAACCTGAGCGACAGACGGCGTTGATTCAATCGCCTCTCACGATCAGAAATCTCCAGAAAAGTTTTGGGGACATAGCATCCGCGTATGGCGGAGGTTCAAGAGCGAGGAGGGAAGCTTTGGTCGATACATTACTGGGACAAGCTTCGCCTCTAGAACGAGAGTACATTATAAGGATACTTTTTGGCGAAATGCGCATCGGCGTTGTTGAAGGAGTGATGGAGGAAGCCATAGCAAAGGCAGCAGGTGTTGATGTAGAACTCGTGAAGAGAGCGAATATGCTCTCTGGAAATCTCGGAGTCGTTGCGCGAGTAGCTTTGCAGAAAGGACTGGATGGTTTGAGAGAGGTTTCGGTAACCTTGTTCAAGCCGATCAAACCGATGCTTGCAGAAATGTCAAGTTTGGCGGAAGTCTTCTCAGAGCATCGAGGCAGAGTAGCTTTCGAGTACAAGTTCGACGGTGCACGGATACAGGCTCACAAGGACAATGATCGGGTCGTGATCTTCACGAGAAGGCTCACGGACACGACCGGAAGCCTACCTGACATCGTGAACACTATTCGGGAGAAGGTTCATGCGACCAAGGCGTTGTTAGAGGGAGAGGTTGTTGCGGTCGGAGAGGACGGGAAACCGCTCCCATTCCAAGATCTCATGAGAAGATTCAGAAGAACTGCTGAAATTGAGAAGGCAGCCAAAGAGATTCCTTTGAGACTCTACCTCTTCGACATACTTCTCTTGGATGGAACTCCTCTATTCGACTTGCCGTACCAAGAAAGATGGGACGTTCTGACCAAAGTCTGTAGCGCTGACCTCTTGGCAAAAAGGATTGTAACGGATCAACTTGCGGAAGCTGAACGGTTTCTATCAGAAGCCATTCAAGCAGGACATGAAGGGTTGATGGCCAAGTCGCTTGATGGAACATATATGCCGGGCATGAGGGGGAAGAGGTGGTTGAAGATCAAACCTGCGGAGACCTTGGATTTAGTCATTATTGCAGCTGATTGGGGATCCGGTAGAAGGAGAGGTTGGCTCAGCAACTATCACCTAGCGGTCAGAGACGAGGAGACTGGTAGGTTCCTAGATGTCGGCAAGACGTTCAAAGGTCTAACAGACGTCGAGTTCGGGATGATGACTAATAGACTTCAGAACTTGAAAATCAGTGAAACAGATTATACCGTGCTGGTTAGACCGGAACTCGTTGTGGAGGTTGCGTACAACGAAATTCAGAAGAGCCCACATTACAATTCAGGCTTCGCCCTCAGGTTTGCCCGAATAACGAAGATAAGAGATGATAAGAGCCCCAACGAGGTTGATACCATCAGAACCCTGCGAAGATTATACGAGAAACAGTTTGAACTGAAGTCAAGACTCACTCGCAAAGCTAAGGATGCTGGAAAATGAAGGTTGCTGTTCTATTCAGCGGTGGAAAGGATAGCTGCTTCGCGGTTTGGCATGTCCTCCACCAAGGCTGGAACATTGGATCGCTGGTTTCGGTCCGCTCACGAAACCCGGACTCATACATGTTTCACTATCCAAATGTCGAATGGTCTAAACTCCAGGCGGAAGCCCTTGACCTTCCAATAGTAGTCTGCGAGAGCGAGGGAAAGAAAGAAGATGAACTTGAAGACCTTGAGAGATGCCTCTCATCTCTCAAGAGTTCATTGAAAGTTGATGGGGTCGTCTCTGGAGCTGTAGCAAGCGATTACCAGAAGACTAGAATCGATAGATTATGCGATAGCCTAGACCTTGCCAGTTTCTCACCCCTATGGAGGAAGAACCCGGAGTTTCTCATTAGACTAGAGGTCGAATGTGGCTTCGAGATCGTCATAACAGCCTGCATGGCAAGAGGCTTTACAAACGAGTGGCTGGGAAGAAAGATCGATACCGTATG
>CAZLVF010000007.1:8876-11594 GCA_964562925.1 uncultured Candidatus Bathyarchaeia archaeon | reverse complement strand
CCATAACAGGTTTGCCTTGAACGATTGTTGTATCGACATCGGCGCCTTTAGCCGAGTAGACCATGTCTGAGATGACTGTGTCTCTTCCGTGAATTGGAATCAGGTTTGGAGATCTTAGGTCAACTAAAACTAAGTCTGCAACCTTGCCTTCCTCGATGCTCCCTAAGGATTCTGATATTCCCAGTGTTCGGGCTCCTCCGATTGTTGCAAGGTCTAGAACTACCTGTGCGGGGAGAACGGTTGGGTCCCACCTGTGGGCCTTATGGAGGAGCGTGCAGATCTTCATCGTGTCGAACATGTCCAAGGAGTTGTTGCTGGCTGCACCGTCCGTTCCAAGTCCGACCGTGACCTTGCTCTCAAACATTTCAGGTAGAGGGGCAACGCCGCCCTCTGCAAGCTTCATATTCGAGACTGGACAGTGTGAAACCTTGACGCGCCTCCTTCCCAATAGGTCAACCTCTGATCTTGTTAACCATACGCAGTGAGCGGAAACCAAGTTCTCGCAGAGGAACCCAATCTTCTCGAGGTACTCTACCTCGCGCATGCTGTGACTCTTTTCAAATTCAACCTGTTCCGTGCGGGTCTCAGCTAGGTGAGTGTGCAGTGGCGCCCGTTCTTTCACGGCTATTTCCTTTGCTTTGAGCAGAGTTTCAGGGGAGCAGGTGTAAGGTGAGTGTGGTGCAACCGCAAAATTAATCTTCGGATCGTGTAGGGTCTTTATCGCTTGAACCGTGCTATCCGCCATCTCGGAAAGTCCTTTCTTTTTCTCGGAGACGAAGAGATCTATTATTGCATGAGATAGGAAAGCACGCAGACCCGCCTTGTGTACAGCCCTTGCCACGTCTTCCACGAAAAAGTACATATCGAGGAAGCATGTGGTTCCGGTTCTAATCATCTCTAGGCATCCGAGTAGAGCCCCGGCGTAGCATAGTCCTCCGGTCAGTTTTCTTTCGAGCGGCCAGATTTTCGTTTCTAGCCATTCCCTAAGCTGCATATCATCCGCGTAGCCTCTTAGAAGCGTCATAGAAAGATGTGTATGTGTGTTAATCAAACCTGGAAGGACCGCTTTTCTCCGTCCGTCAAGTACGTGTTCCGCTTCGCAGGTTATCCTCTCACCTATCTCTACGATCCTTCCGTCGTCAACGTATATGGACCGATTACGAAGCACCTCTCTAGAAGCGTTCTGCGTCAGGATCCATTCACAGTTGTCTATCCTAACCGACAAGGCCGCATCTCCAGAGCCTAGAAATACTTGTACCTGCCGAGTGCAGGTAGAAAACAGTTTTCCAATGCTAGATTGTGATCTTCTATTCTATGGTTGCATGTCTGGTAAGCAGGTCCTTCTCGGTTTTTCCAAGCCTACGCATCAATTCAACTATGAGACTGTCAAAGAAGACGAGGGTTGAAACCTCGAAGACCGTTCCAAGCGGCGCAAGAGGCTCGTGGGCGCCGGTGATCTGTCTGAGGAAGTAATCGGTCTCTGCTGCGACTTTCGTCCTTCCTTTGATTTGGACTATATGATCCGCGAGTTTTCCAAGATCGGACTCTGGATAAGATGTTACAGCAACGATCCTTGCTCCAACCTCCTTAGCTATCTCGGATGCTGTGACAACAAGCTTCGTCATGCCCGATCCTGAGATAGCTATGATAAGATCATCTTTTCCTATGGCGGGAGTTATCGTCTCACCCATGACATAGACGTTGAAGCCGAGGTGCATCATTCTCATAGCAAAAGACCTGCCCACCAGTCCGCTTCTGCCGACGCCTATAATGAGCAGACGACGATCTTTCGCATCGATAATCCACTCTACCATCTTGTCAATCTGACCAGGTTGAACCCCTGAGAGAGCCTCGTTCGCAAACCTCACTATCTCCTTCCAAGCGTCGGCGAAGGTAACTAGGGCCACCGGTATCCCAACCACGAGGACATAGAGTTTGCATGTACTCTTTTTCTAGTTTGCGGTCGAAGACCGACCGCAAGAAATGTCTGCTCTTTCCATAGAAGTTTGAAGGTTGCCTAAGCAGAAACCTCCGGCTCATGTAACATTGCTTTGACCGTTATCGTTGTTAGAGTCAGCTCATCCAAGGCCAGATACGTGGCATTCTTATCGGAATGTCAAGGGTTGGCAAAGGAACATAGAGGTTTATGTAGATGGCGGCGGCTACGAAAGCAACCGTCACAAGAATCGTGAGATAGTCTAATGACTTCATCTTCAGGGTTATGAGTGGCTCTCTTCTCTCAGATGTTCCGAAGGCTCGGGATTCAAGCGCTTCTGCTAATTCTACGCTACGTCTAATAGCGTCCACGATCAAGGGTATTAGGATCGGAACATAGTTTCTAACTCTTCTGAGTAGGTTTCCCCTCTCTAGCTCCAATCCCCTCGATCTCTGAGCGTCGATAACCGTCTGAGCGTCAACCGCCATTGTTGGAACAAGTCTGACGGCTGTTGTAAACGTGAAACACAACGTGTACGGAACCTTCATGTTTTCTAGGGCCAATCCGAGGTCGTCAGGTGAGGTTGTCATGAAGAATATTGAGAAAGATGACATTAGTGCAAGGAACCTGATCGTCATAGAGAGCGAGAAGGTGAAGGTCGCGCCAGTTATGAAGTTCATAACTAGGATCAGTATAGCCAACACGGCGCCTCCCTTCATTGATCTTAGCCATCTCCTCGTTGACTTAGCCACGACTACAAGGGGTATTTGGACCAGTAGAAC
>CAZLVF010000007.1:0-8776 GCA_964562925.1 uncultured Candidatus Bathyarchaeia archaeon | reverse complement strand
GTTAGTGAATGCATCAGGCTTGATATCTGGGGAGGGATAAGCGAGCATTCATTCAGTAGGGCTTTGTCCGTCAGGATTTTACGTGCGGGACCATCAGCTACGATCGCTCCTCTCGAAAGCAAGATGACCCGTGGCTTGCACTCTGCAACGAATTCTACGTCATGAGTAACTATGATAACCGTCTTCCTTTGTGAAACAAGTTGAAGAATGAAGTTTCTCAACCGATCCTTCTGTTGATAGTCCTGGCCTATGGTTGGCTCATCCAGGATCACGTGCTTCGGGTTCCATGCAAGGACTGAAGCCAATGCGACTCTCTTTCTCTCGCCTCCACTCAAAGTGAAAGGCGAGGACTCAACATACTGGGTTAGATCCAGCGTCTCCAGTATACTCCTAGTTCTTCTTTCAATGGTCTCGGTATCGTAGCCGAAGTTTCTAAGAGAGAAAGCAACCTCCTCTCTGACCGTTTCACAGAATAGTTGATGGTCGGGGTTCTGAAAGACTAGGCCTACATTTCTGGAAATGGATGCGACGCTTAGTTTGGTGGTATCCACATCATCGACGAGAACCCTGCCCCTGCTCGGTTTAAGCAACCCATTGAAATGTTTGATCAGCGTGGTCTTGCCGGCTCCATTCTCTCCCATTATCGCTACAAACTCGGAGTCACCTATCTCGATGTCTATTCCTCTCAGTACCTCCAACCCGGTTGGATAAGCGAAGTGAAGCGTCTCCGTCCTGATCATGCACCGAAGCTCCTCCTGAGAGCAGCGGAGGCCTCGTCTACTGTGAGAGGTATCATCGGGAAAGACATGCCGTCCTTCTCAAGTAGTTGAGCCAAGAGCGTTATACGTGGGATTCCTACGCCGATCATGTGAGCTCTCTCGTTGTAGACCTCTGAGGGTTTTCCATCGAGAACGATCTTTCCTCTATCCATTATTATGACTCGATCCGCATATCGAGATGCGAGATCAAGCCTATGCTCAACAAGCACGATCGTTATGCTCAACTTTCTGTTGAGATCATGAACAACGTGAAGTATCTCTGCCGCGGATTTTGGATCTAAGAATGATGTCGGCTCATCCAAGACCATCACCTCAGGCTTCATCGCCAGAACGGCTGCGATAGCCGCCCTCTGCTGTTGACCGCCCGAAAGTTCGTAGGGAGCACGGTCACGAAGGTCAGAGATGCCTGTGACTTCCATCGCCCATTCAACCCTCTCTCTAGTCTGAGCGCGGGGAAGACCTAAATTTTCCGGTCCAAACGCAACATCCCTCTCAACACTCAAAGAGAAGAGTTGATTCTCAGGGTTCTGGAACACCAAGCCAACCTTTCTCGCAAGCTCGCTAGTAGGTTTCTCTCGTATGCTTAATTCACAAACATGAACGTCGCCTTGAAGATCGCCAGAGTAGAAGTGCGGGATCAATCCGTTCAGGCAACGACAGACCGATGTCTTGCCGCACCCGCTTGGGCCCGTTAGAATCACAAACTCACCCGCATCAATTGAGAATGTTAAGTCTGAGATGGAGGGGGTCTGGCTTCCCAGATAGGTGAAGGCGAGGTCTCTTACATTGACAGCGACCAAACGGATCCTCATCTCTAGGATTGAGGCAGAATCTCACAGCTTCAGGATCTATTTATTGTTTAGGAGATGAGAGAACACTGAAGCAAAGGGGTCGGAAACAAGAATGAAACTGATAGTGGGCGCGTTGCGCCCAAAAACCTTCGTGTTATCGAACTTCTTGCTGAAGATATTCGTGTAACCTGAAATCGTATCGCTATCGCCGGACGGACAAGGTGTTCGGCGTTCGGTGAACCCGTTTCACATGACCTTTCTGGTATGCCACTGATAATAGTAGACCCAATGTTCCTATGCTAGGTTTCCGATGAGGCGCAGACGCGCCCGGTGTAATACTGGACCCAAGTTCTAATAAGTCTTTTCCAAGACATTCGTTAGGAAGCTCGTCCGAGATCTAGATGCTTCAGAAAGTCAAAGACTTCTAACTTGGTCTTCCAGCATTCTCGAAAGCAGTTCGTAGAAGGTTGTGAATATCTTTTCGAGTTGGCCTGTGCCGTTCACTCCTGCTGCTGATTCATGTCCTCCTCCCATTCCGCCCGCAGCTTCTCCAAGCGGTTTGGCTATGTCCCTTCCCAAGTGGACGCCCGTTTCCCTGTTGAACTGTCTACATGATCTGAGGCTTATCCTCAGCTTCCCCTGTTTTTCTCCGGCGGCCATTGCGATGTGAGCGCCTAGTCCAATCAGGGCTCGTGAAGCTGAGGCCTGATGAGAGCTGATATTTGTGGTTGCCACGATCCATTTCCCAATCCTCTTGGCTTTGACTCTCTCGGCCGCCTTCAACCTTGCCATTCTCTCAGAGTCGCTCATCGGATACGTTAGGGTTGAGATCGCCTCGTGCAAGTCAGCGCCTAAGCGTGTGAGTGAAGCGGCGATTTCGAAGGTTCTTGATGTCGCGATGGTGAAATGGCCGTTATCATAGGTCATTCCAATAAGAAGGGCCTGAGCGACGTTTCTGTCAACCTTGACCCTCAAGTCTTGGTAGAGTCGAAAGAGGATCTCGCAGGTTGACGTGGATTTCTCGTCGATGAACATCATAGAGGCTACTTTCAATGTTTGTGGATGGCGCGTGTGGTGATCTATCACTACTATCGGTCTCTTGGCGTTTTCCACACGTGTTTTCCAGTGCCCGAGTTGCTGGATCGTGCTCGTGTCGACGAGAAAGATGATGCCGCTGTCGACTAGTTCTTCTTCCCTCTGAAACTTCGCGTTGATCTTTTCGACAACTCTCCTCGAGATCCCGCTTATCCCTTCAGGCGCAAATAGATGTGATCTAACCTTTGGGTTCAGTCTCTTGAGAAGGCTTTGCAACGCGTAGGCCGAACTTACAGCGTCGGGATCGGCGTTCTGATGACAGAGGATTAGAGCTTCTTCGGTTGACTGAACTAGGCGTTTCAGCCTTTTTGCTTTTTGCAGAGTCCCAGCTCCCTGACCTTGTCCTCGGCAGCTTTGAAGGCAGCGTTCGTAGCCTCTTGGACAAGGCTATTCAAATCGTCATCAGCCATAAGCGATTCTGCTGAGACCTCAACGGTCAGACTGAGTGGTTTCGATCCCACCGCCTCTACTAGAATGTTCAAGTCTTCAAGCCTCTTTGCAGGTATCTTTCCGAGAAGGGAACTTCTCGCTGCTTCCTCCGCGGCTATACAGATCTCTTCAATTTCCTCTGTGGTCGGTGCCTTCTTGAGCGAAATGCTCAACTCTATACACGTCTAATGTTGAAGTAGAAGCGGATGAGTAGACTATTCTGGCGACGCAGGTTTCAACCTTTCTTCGAGTTTCTGCTGCGTCTCCTTTATCCTCTCACGCGTCCTTTCCTCTTGCTTGCCGAGAACCGTAACTCTCGTATTTGTAAGTTCCTTCTTTTCCTTTAGCTCTGTCAGGAGCGCCTGTCTATCAGCTTTCACCATCAGGCCCCCCACGCTTTTGTAAACGGGGACGCTGTCGTTGATCTTCTCTAACTCCGAGATAGCCCTGTCAGTTTCGAAAAGCTCGATCTCAAGCTGCTGTTTCTGAGTAACCACGGCCTGAAGCGTCTGTTGCATCTGTTGAAGCCTCATCAATTGCTCTTGAACTTGTGGGGGGAGTTCGCTTTCAGTCAACCTCTAAATCCTCCAGACTGGACGCTGAATCTAAACCTGCGAGGTATGGAACGGTCCGCAGAGTATGCCCCCTTCATAATAAATACTATTCGGAGGCCATCGGCTTAGAAACGAACTTCAAGCATTGAGGTTCTAGAGTTCTCTCTGAAGTTCCTTAAGCGACGATGTTGTCTTCCACACTGCAAGGACGTATCTCAGGATAGAGTTCATGGACGCTCTCAAGGCCACTACGTCCTTCGCTACGAAGCGGATGCGAATCGATCTCTTCCTCCTTTGGATCTCTATCCTTGATCTTCGAGTGGGAGGAAGCGTCGCCTCTGGCTTCAGAGAGTTGAAAATAGCTATCGCCTGCTTGGGGCCGTCGAAATCTAGTAATACCTCAGCTTCTGTCATCTTCATTCAGAACCGCCTCCGCGGTCCTCTAGTCGATTCGGCCAACCGTGAATGACAGTCCTACGTCCGACTCGGTTGGGGGCGACCTCAAAGCTACTCTGACTCCCTTCGAATGGTCTGTTATGTGGATCGAAGCTTTGCAGATACCAGTAGCATCGGGCTCAAGCAGCCTCATCCCAAAGAGTTGGGGGTACCATCTTGCAAACTTAGCTGTTTCGGAACTTGGACTTGTTGATGTGGTTACAATCTCCGCTCTGGGCGCGCGACGGACGACGTACCCTCTCCTCAACCTAACCCCGTTCAGATATAGTGTTGGAGATCTCGACACGATGTTCGGGTTAACCCTTAGAAGCTCGATCAGGCCCGGTCCACGCATCCATCGAGAGACGAAGAGGATATTGTCCGAGCTGAGTCTTCTTGCAGTCGCTAGAAGATCTCCTAGGCCGAGCTTTCCTCGGGCTAAGAGCGTTGTGTTCGGATGCGAAATCTGTATGTCTCGGATAAAGGATCTGATTCTTTGAGTCGGTCTCCTACATGTAGTTAGAATGATCACTTCGACTCTTCCTTGGAAGCTCCCTTCCGGGTCTTCCTGACTTGCTTGGTCTCAGCCTTCTCTCCTCTCTGGGCTTTCTCTTTCCGTATGCGCCTCGCTGCAGGTTTTTCAGCTTCTTTTATCTTTTCTCGCCGACGTTTCTTGGCGCCCGTCTTTTCTTCTGCTTCAGCTTTTCCCTCGGCTTCTACCATCGTAGGCTTAACAAGGCCTCCAAACCTACGGGAGGTCTCTCCCAACTTGGTCTGAGGCGAGTAGGCTCCGCCAGCGAATTTGTATCCACACTTTCTGCACAGCCATACTCCGACGCTCAGTCTTCTTACGGATCTGATCTTGCATCTGGGACATTCATGTCTTCGTCGCATCTTGCTGACTATCTCTACGTAGCGTTTTCTGGCTACCGTTCCGTATCGGGCTCCGAAAGCTCCTCCAGGCCCTACCTTGCTACCCAAGGTTACTTTGCAACCTCCAGAACCTTCGCTCTCATCTCGCTGACTTTGGTTACAGCTATGCTTACAGCCTTCTTCAACTCATCTATCGTTAATTCTCCCAGTCCAGCCATCTGCATCGCGCATATGTTCCCTTCCTTCTCCACTGTAACGGTCAGTCTAGCAGTCATGACCTGTTCTTCTTCTAGGCTGGGATCTACGACAAGCGAGCTCCCGATCTTTCCCATTGTTATGGCTATCGGATAATTCTGGATGGGTAGAGGTATCAGCCCTTCCTTGTAGACGACCTCACCGTTCTCGACCGTGTAGTTTCTCATCCTGGCGGTTATGATGGCTGACAATGCGGCCAAGGCTGAAGCGTCGATCAAGTTTCCATCATGATCCAGAACGTAGACGTCGATGAATACTACGAATACCTTCTTTCCTGGTTCTACACATAGCCTCTTCAGGTCTATGGCTTTAGACTCTCTTATCCCTCTATCCACAACACGTGCGAGTTCGATCGAGTTCTCATCTGGTGGGCCCGGCTCGAAAGAGGGAGAGGCCAAAGGAACCAGTTCAGCGTTGACTGTCAATATGCCTTCTTCAGGTGTGTCTGGAAACGGGTCGCCTAACTCTACTTTGACTCCAACAAGCACCTTCGTCTTTCCCAAGTTGACCTGGGCCGAGCCGTTCGCCTTTTCGATGACGCCTACGTCGATCTTTAAGTCCCGATAGTCTGTAGACGATCGGTCGTCCAGACGGCGGTTAGTAGCTATCAGATCCATTATCGTCTTGGATTCTATCTTTGCTATTGGATGCTGTCTGGTCGATGACATTACTCACCCTCCTTTACGTCTATCTTTTCCTCTACGGCCTCTCTGATAGCTAGGTATTTTCGCTTGAGAGCTTCCCTCTGCATTTCGTAGATCTTTCTACATCCATCCACTGCTATAGAGAGAGCCTTGTCAAACTCTTCTGGAGAGAGTTTTCCATCCATTTGGATCAGGGTTATAGACCCCGTAGATGGAACTATCGCCACCGGAAGGTCTGCCTCTCCAAACTTATCTTCCGCGTCAGATAGGTCCAAGACTATTTGACCGTCAACCTTCCCCGCTGCGCATGCGACTACAAGGTCTCTGATCGGCACTCCAGCATCTGCCAGAGCGAGTGAGGTTCCTGTGATTCCAGCCGATCGTGTTCCTCCGTCGGATTGGAGAACCTCGATGAAGATGTCGATTGTAGTTCTTGGATAGTACTTTGATAAGACTACAGGTTCAACCGCTTCTCTGATCACTTTCGAGAGTTCCATATCCCTTCTTGAAGGGGCAGGCGACCTTCTCTCTTCTGTCGAGAACGGCGCCATATGATAACGGCAGCGGATTGCCGCCCGGTCTGGAAGAGCGACATGTCTCGGGTGGGCTTCTCTTGGGCCATATACGGCTACTAGGATCTTGTTCTTTCCCTGTTCTATGTAGGCTGAGCCATCAGCCTTGTCGAGTACACTGACCTCCATCTTAATCGGGCGTAGCTCATCTGGTCTACGTCCATCAATCCTTAAACCCCTATCATCAATCAACCTTTCAGGTTTGATTTCACTGCTCAACATTTCCACTCCTCTTTGCTTTGTCAATCATCTCGCGGATCCGATCCGTAAGTCCATGGGTATGGGCTTCTTTCTCTATCATCTTCACAGCGGACATCGCTAAACTCTCATCAAATGGCATACGACCGGAGATTAAGACAACCCCGTTCTGTCCAACAGAGATTTGACAACCGGTCTCACGTTTCAACATGCTAATCATCGATCCCTTCCTTCCGATCAGGCGAGGTATCTTTACAGGCGAGATATGGATCACCCTTCCTGATGAGACCTTACCCAACCCTGGATCCCTGGCGGTTAAGAGAGGATCTCTCGTCCTGTCGAATGAGATCACCCTAGCCAATACTAGGTCTCCCACATCGAACACCTTAGTCAGATCCGTCCTCGCAAACGGTTGGCGTGGACCGAACGTTTCTGAGGAAAGCAACATGGCCGGGTAGGGCGCCCCTATATCAATCGTCCATCCTGACATCCCGATGTCTGTTACCTTGCCTATGACCGGATCATCAACGCAGGGTATGTACGCGCCTTTTAGAGGCACGACATAGATCTTGTTTCCGGAGAAATCGACTAGCCCCACCCTAGAAGCGTAGATATATCCACTTATCTTGTATGTGTTCTCGCCGGGCAGGTAATCGTCCTCTGCCAGTTGCTCTCCGGGAACCACAAGTTGCTTCTTCTCTACGAGCGCGACCAATTGTATAAGCCTCTAACCTTTCCAAAGCAGACGAGTAGAATCTCACTTCAGAACTTTTGTCTGAATCGTTCCCTGCGAAAGTTTTCCAAGCCTATCGATGAATGGACCGTAGAGGCCTGCAGGCATCTCTATTATGCCAACCCAGGAACCGTCAGACTGCCATTCCTCTTTGCCAATCGTTCCGAAGCTTTTCAATGCACCATAGGCCTTCGCTGTGTATTCAGGTAGGATTTTGACAGCTACCCGCATCTGTTCGATCTTGATCGGAAGTATCTTTCTCAACTCTTCGATTACAAGCTTTGCCTGTTCCTCTGGGCCCTTGAAGGGGTCTATAGCGACCCTCACTTGCTCCATCGCCTGTTCTATCCTCAGGGGAGGATGCGGCGTCCCGCTCCTTGGGTCTATACAGTTTCTTGATATGAAAGCCACTATCTGCTTCCTCTTATCTTCAACAAGTCTTCTTCTCTGGTCTGTGGTTAGTTGAAGCTCACCGTTTCTGAGAATTTGTTCAGCGATCTTCACCGCGTCGGTTGTGCCGAAGGATTTCTGAAGTTTCTCAACGGACGATCTTGTCCCCTTGCTCGCGTCGGAGTAGATTTCATCGATCAGTAGGATCTCTGAGATTCCTCTTTGTTTTCCAAGCTTGAAGTCTAAAGCCGGTTCGGGTTTCACAAGGATTTCGAACTTTTCGCCTTCAACAGAGATCCTCGCTGTCGTGTGCTTCTCGCTCATCTAGC
Organism: uncultured Candidatus Bathyarchaeia archaeon; assembly: GCA_964562925.1. Classification (GTDB taxonomy): domain Archaea; phylum Thermoproteota; class Bathyarchaeia; order 40CM-2-53-6; family CAVXDP01; genus CAVXDP01. The sequence continues at coordinate 699 of CAZLVF010000007.1, read as the reverse complement.
TGCGGCCCTCTTACTGGGCTCAAGCTTCTTGAGGTACTTTTCCACTTCCTCGACCGTTAGTTTTCTAAACTTCCTTGTGTCGCTTGGTATAACCGCGATCCTAGTCTTTTGAGCGTCAACCTTCCCTTCCATAACCTTACTCATACATTTCAAGGCGAGGATCGTTGCCTCATCGAGCGTCACGTTATCATTATACTCGGCTTCTAGAAGCTCGTTTGCAGCGTCTCCTCCAGCCCCGATCGCCCAAGCCTTGTAGGCTAAGAAGGCGCCGCTCGGATCCGTCCAGAAGAGGCGGCTACCCTTCGCGTCAACCCCTCCAAACAGGATTGAGAGGCCGAAAGGTCTAACCCCAGCATGTTGAGTGTATAGCTGCTTTATCTCCCCTATCCTCTTCGTCAACAGCTCTATGTCAACCGGCTCATCATACATCAAACGGTTACTCTGAGCGTAGATCCGAGCCTGATCGACAAGGATATGTGCGTCGCAGCTCAAACCAGCGACGGCAGCGCCTACGTGCTCGTCTATCTGAAAGATCTTCCACATGAACGCGGGATCCTGAAGCTTTGATGTAGCTCTCTCCTCAGCTGCCAGGACGGCGCCTTCCTTACCGACTATTCCAAGAACGGTGGCGCCTCTCTTAACAGTCTCAGAAGCATACTCAACTTGGAAAAGCCTTCCATCCGGTGAGAAAACGGTTAT
>CAZLVF010000006.1:9318-63721 GCA_964562925.1 uncultured Candidatus Bathyarchaeia archaeon | reverse complement strand
ATCGAGTACCGCGGTAAACCCGCCCTACAAGTCACGTTCCTAGACATTACCGAGCGCATAAGGGCGCAGGAGGCTTTACGGGAGAGCGAGGAACGGTACCGTTCATTCTTGCGGAACTTACAGGGAATAGCTTATCGTGGAAACATGGACTGGACTCCAATATTCTTCCACGGCGCTGTCGAGAAAATCACCGGTTACACGGAGAAAGAGTTCACTGCTGGAAAACCAAGATGGAACCAAATTATCTATCCTGAAGATCTACCACGAATCTCGGAATCCAAAGTAGCTTCAACACCAAACTATTCAGAGGAAAGGAAATACCGCATCGTACGCAAAGATGGTGAGATACGATGGGTTCACGAAGTCATCCAAAATATCTGTGACGATTCAGGGAAGCCTATTATGGTTCAAGGGACGATCTACGACATCACCGAGCACAAGGAAGCTGAAGATGAGATCAAGAGTTTAGCAAGATTTCCTGAAGAGAACCCAAACCCCGTAATGCGACTAAGCCAGGACGGCGTCGTTCTTGACGCGAATAAAGCGAGCGAGCGATTATTGCAGGATTGGGGATGTAAGGCTGGCGGCAAGGCCCCAAAGTATTGGCGTGACTTGGTAAACGAATTGTATACGAGCCAGTCAAGCAGAAGCGTAGATGTCGAGCTTGGTGACCGGACCTTTCTGTTTACTCTTGTGCCGGTTAAGGATACCGGCTATGTCAATATCTATGGAAGAGACATCACCGATCGTAAGCAAGCCCAACAAGCATTGAGGGAGTCTGAGGAGAAGTATCGGGCGATAGTTGAGAATTCACCGAACCTCGTGACGATCATCCAGGAAGGCAGCTTGAAATACGTGAATAGCGCTGCGTGCAAAAGGACAGGTTGGACTTTTGAGGATTAACCTCTCCATCATTCAACTTTATTGAAAAGGCAGTTTCAAAGGAATTTCGAAATCTGGTAAAGGCGAATATAGCGAAGAGGTTACGCGGAGAAGCCATTCCGCCATACGAGATTAACTTGTCAGGACGAGACGGTTCCGAGATCCCCGTGATAGTTCACGCACAGAAGATCCTTTTCCAAGGAAAACCGGCAGATGCGGTCATTCTCATTGACATTACCGACCGCAAGCTGGCAGAACAAGCCATCCTACACAGGTTGGAATTTGAAGAAACTGTTTCCAAAATATCATCCAGTTTCGTCGGTGTTTTGGACGTTGATACAGCTATCAACGCTTCACTAGCCGATATAGGCCGTTTGAGCAGGGCAAGCCGATCTTACCTCTTTCTGTTCCGCGATAATGGAACCATCATGGATAACACACATGAATGGTGTGCTGAAGGCGTGAGCCGGCAAATCAATAATCTACAGAACCTCTCTACAGACAAGTTTCCTTGGTGGATGACAAAACTCCGCAAAGGAGAGATTATTCAAATTGAAAATGCTTCAAAAATGCCTGTAGAAGTAAGAACCGAACGAAAAATACTGCTGGAAGATCAGGACATAAGATCGCTTCTGGTACTACCCCTCAATATTGGAGGAGAGCTCGCTGGGTTCATAGGTTTTGACAACGTCATTGGAACTGGACGGTGGAGCGATAGTGATCTAGCACTTCTCAGGGTATGTTCCAAGATTATCGGAGACGCTCTTGAGCGTAAACGGGTGGAGGCAGAGCTGCGAAATAGCGAGAGAAGGTTTAGGGATGTTTCGGAGAATGCCTTAGAGTGGATTTGGGAGGTTGACAGTAAGGGGAAATACGTTTACGCGAGTCCTGTTGTTGAAAAGATTTTAGGATACAAGCAAGAGGAAGTGCTTGGAAAACATTTCTATGACTTCTTCCATCCCGATGACCGGGAGGAACTTAAGAGCGCTGCGTTTGAAGTATTCGCAGAAAAGAAAGCCTTCCGCGATTTCGTAAACCGGAACATGCACAAGAACGGTAAGACCGTCTGGCTCTCAACAAGTGGGTCTCCTATACTCGACGAGAAAGGAAGCCTTCTAGGATACAGAGGCGCAGACACAGACATCACCGAACGTGAGCGGATGGAGGATGCGCTGAGACGCGAGCGGAAAAGACTCTACTCCCTTCTGGAAGAGTTGCCAGCACCGATTTGTCTCGTTGCCCCAGATTATTCGATTCGGTTTTCAAACCGTATCTTCCGAGAGCATTATGGCGACTCGAAGGCAGACCCCTGTTACGAATTACTTCATGGAAGAAGTCAACCCTGTGATGACTGTATGACATTCCGTGTTTTCGATACTGGAAAGCCTCAGGAATGGGAGCACACGCGCGTTGACGGCCGGATTCATAGGATCTACGATTATCCTTTCACTGATGTAGATGGCTCATCACTCGTACTAGAAGTGAGCTTCGATATGACCGAAACTAAGCGTATGGAAGATGCGCTTAGAGAACAGAGCAAGCATTTGGAAGAGTTGGTTGAAGAGAGAAGTAGGGAACTACGCGAGTCAGAGGAAAAGTTCAGAACCATTTATGACAATGCAATCGACGGGATACATTTGGTGAGTGTAGAAGACAAAAAATTCTTTGATGGTAACAAAGCGTTTTGCGAAATGATAGGACATAGTCGTAAAGAGCTCAGGGATATTGGAGTTTTGGATATCCATCCCAAGAATAGCCTCCCATATGTACTAGAACAGTTTGAAAGAGCGGCGAAGAAAGAGATTACGCTGGCCAAGGATATTCCTGTGAAAAGAAGGGATGGCAGCATTTTCTACGTTGATGTTGGCGCATCACCGACAACGTTGGGTGGAAAAACGTATCTGGTTGGTGTTTTCAGGGACATCACTGAGCGCAAGCGGATGGAGCAGCGGCTTCTCCAGAGTGAGCGAATGGCTGCTATCGGTGAAGCGGCAGCAATGGTGGGGCATGATCTGCGCAACCCGTTGCAGGTGATGGTTAACAGACTCTTTCTAGCCAATAAGGCTGTGAAGAACTTGGCCTTCCCGTATTCGGAGGTGGCGACGAAACTTGGTTTGGAGGGTCTGTTTAACGATCTGAGGGAACAGATGGAATACATGAACAAGATTGTTTCTAATCTGCAGGATTACGCGAGACCCATACGCCCTGAACCTGTTGAAACCAGTCTGAATCAGCTCCTCGACGACACATTCTCAACGATCACAGTCCCTGAGACTGTGAAGGCTTCTAGAATAATTGACAAGAACTTTCCGAAACTCAAGATCGACCCTACGTTGATGAGGCGGGTATTCGCCAACCTAGTCACAAACGCCATTCAAGCTATGCCCAATAGAGGTAAACTCACCATAAGAGCTTCAGAGACGGAGGACGCTGCTCTAATTAGTATACAGGATACAGGGGTGGGAATACCACAAGAGAACATGAACAAGATCTTTGTTCCACTTTTCACTACCAAGAGCAAAGGAGCAGGATTTGGGTTGCCCGTCTCTAAACGACTGGTAGAAGCGCATGATGGCACCATTACAGTTGAGAGTAAGATGGGCGAAGGATCAACCTTCACAGTTAGACTACCGCTCAGAAAGAGGTGATATAGAATTGGAAAAGAAACGCATCCTAATAGTTGACGATGACAAATCGCTACTCAAGAGTTTGACCGAAATTCTTCAAACAGAGGGCTACAAGATTGATACAGCAGAAACCGGCAAAGAAGCTCTAGAGAAATCCAGCGCTCAGTACTACGACCTCGCGTTGCTAGACATCAAACTTCCTGACATGGAAGGCACAGAACTGCTCAGAACAATCAACGGTCACCTTCCTGAGACAATTAAGATCATAATTACAGGCTACCCCTCAATGGAAAACGCTGTCAAAGCCTTGAACCTAAGAGCCGACGCGTACCTCATGAAACCCGTAAACCCTGAAGAGCTTCTAAAGACTATCGAACAGAAACTAAAGGAGCAAGACGAAGCCGATCAAGTAACAGAGAAGAAAGTGACGAAATGGATAGAAACCCGCGCCGAAAAACTCTGGGCTAGGCATTAGATTGTTCTTGTTTTAGCGTCTATTCGACCTTGGGCGCATTGTGGATTGGCTTTAGAAACCAAAGTAGGATAGAACCGCACAATCTTCTCTGGACCAGAGGGTTTTTGTGATGGACCCGCCCGGAATCGAAGCGTTTTTGTTGTTAGGTTTGGTTCTGAAATTGGGATGCTATAATTTGAGAGTCTTTCTCACTACGTCAAGGAATACTTCAGGGTTCAGGTCGGATTGCGTGGGCCAGCTTGATCGCAACGGAAAGACTTAAATGTCTATGTTTAAGTTTACGTTTTGGAGCACGGTTTATGAAGACGACGGTCACGCTTAGAGAGGACCTGTATGAGATCCTCAGACGCAAGTATGGGCCGAGAGGGCTCTCGGAGGCCATTAACGCGATCTTGGCTGAGGCCTTGTTGAAGGGGGAGAGCATGTTTGGTACCATGGAGAAGGCTTCTCTGAGAGACCTGAGAGATCACAGGGATCGTGTTTGAGATACGTCATCGACTCCTTCGCGTGGCTAGAGTATTTTATGGGCACTGACGCGGGCAAGAAGGTCAAAGCGATCGTAGACTCTGAGGCCGATGAGAAGCTCACGCCATCGATATGTTTGGCAGAGATATATGCGAAGGTTCTGAGGACTGAGGATCAGGAGAAGGCGGAGCTCCGCAGAGCTTTCATAAAGTCAAGAAGCGCCCTCGTCGCGCTGACCGAAGAGTTGGCGGTGGAAGCGGCCAAGGTGGATGTTGTTATGAAAAGGCGAACCCCTGGCTGGGGCTTATCCGATTCGATTGTACTCTCGACAGCAAGGAAAAGGAACGGAAAGGTTGTCACTGGCGACCCCCATTTTCGAGGTCTACCCGAAGTTTATTTGATCTAGCATGTCCACAACATCCAGTTGAGCCCAGATCTCATCTTCCCCCATGCATAACAGCCTCTGTAACTACTCTGGGCTGCCAGCCCCAGGCTCAGCCGAAACGCGGACTACGATATCACAACTTAGACTGGTCTGTGGGCCCGCCCGGATTCGAACCGGGGACCAGCAGGTTATGAGCTTCGACCTTGTTCTGTCGCTCTGACCTAGCTGAGCTACGGGCCCTCGCGTTCTGAATGCAAACATCCACCATAATAGTTTTTCTTGGTCTTTGAGATTCTTTGTGTCCTCGCTCACGCTGCAATGTCTCTAAATGAAGTTCTGAAGTAGAAGGGATCACACAATTCTAGATTTAGAGATAAGTCGGCTTGATAACGCCGACCGTTTTCGGTCTTGTCTTTGCCTGTTTCTTAGCTCAGCTGCTTTTCAAGAGTTGATGAAGCCGATCTATCTTACGATCGCTTATCCAGCCTAAATGACCTCTGAACCCGCCGCCAAAAGAGAATGGGATGTGCAGAAGCTCGTGAATAAGAACTTTCTCTCTACCTTCCTGATCAAGCTTATCGTACCGTTCAGAGAGGACCTCGATAACATAGCTTGCCTCTAGGTTCAGGGCCTTTTGCCAGATCTTGGATAGACCATAGATTCTGGCGATGGTTCTTCGCGACTTTGAACCCATACTTCTTACACACGCAACACGGGAAGATTTGATGTGCGTAAAATTCAGTCCCGATATAATCTCGTTCACAAGCACTTCCACATCGGGCGCTGACTCATAGGTTATTTTCATGGTCTCTAGTTTGGTCCTGATGGGATAAAAGCGGTTCTTACAGCCACGCGTAGATCAAGGTTATGAGAGCGTATGTATTCCACCATGATTATTGCTTTGTCTGACATAGAAAGATGTGAAGCTCTGGGTAATACTCTTGGGCAAGCTGTCTCGGCTGCGTATGGGACGCAGAGAAGACGTATCTCCCAAGGAAGATCTTCTTAGAAAAGAGATTGTTGAGACCGGCAGGATCTTGGGCAAACTAGGTTTGATTTCTTTTCTTGGATCATACGCGCTAGGCAATATTAGCGCTAGGCTACCGCGTTCGAGCCGCATTCTAGTCACGCCGAGCGGACTGGCGAAGAACACTCTAAGGGAAAGAGAAATTTGCGTCATAGGCCTCAACGGTAAGGTTCTAGAAGGAAGACTTAAGCCTACATCCGAAACCCCGACTCATCTCGAGATATATCGCCGACGGCGAAATGTGAACGCGATAATCCATACGCATCCCGTATACGCAACCGCGTTCGCGATCGCGAGGAGGAAGATTCCGTTGGTGACGATCGAGATGGCTGGACTGGTCGGTTCAGATGTTCCTGTTACAAGATTTGTTATTCCTGGAACGCGGGAGCTTGGGAAAGAGGTTGTAATGGTCTTACGGGATCGTGTAGGGGTTCTTCTCGCGAATCACGGCCTAGTTACAGTCGGGTCAGACCTTAACGAAGCGTTGAACACTACAATAGCAATAGAGGAGAATGCCAAGTTAACCTATCTGGCAGCAACATTCGCTGAACCCAAGCTTATTCCACGGATACAGGCCACAAGGATAAGGAGGTACATCGAAACTGAGTATGGACAACGATCAAAACTGCGACCAAGACTTAAATAGCGCTAACAATTTTCAACTTGAACGGTGCCGCCGGCAACGAGCCGCCGTTTATTCAAACCAACTGAATAGACGAAAGCTCAGTGGTAGAGCAGCGGACTAACCCAAGAAGGGTCTAGGCTGAAGCTGTTAATCCCGTGGGACAACGGGAACAGAGACCCGTTGGTCAGAGGTCCGAATCCTCTCGGCGGCGCCACGCTCACCAACCGAAATATTCTGGCTAACTGCACTCGTCCATTTGATAACAGTCCTATTCTCTCATGGCCCATTCAACCTCAAGTTTCCGAAACGTAGCTCTCTCAGGCATCTTGTGCGATTATCATGGAGAAATGGTTTGGAGCTCTTAATCATCCAAGCCGATGCACGTCTTCCACAGGCCCCCGCATCGACCGGCTACCAGCGTCTTCCAATGATTCGAAAAGCGTGTCTCTAGGTAGCAGCTTTTTTGTGAGAGACGATAAACGTCAACCGAGCCTCCATTCGTCTTGGATCGCTCGTAAACGCTTTGAGAACTTCCTAGCGTAAGAACAGATATCTTTTGGCGCTATCAGTCCATCCTCCGTAGCGAATGTCGTGACGAGGTCGGAAGGGATCCTCTCCATACCCTTCTCTATTGGGGGCTTAATGTCAAGTAGAGGTAGCGGGTTGATCTTCCAAGTCTCAGATGCAACGCAAAACTGTTTGTTACAATTTGAAGATTCTCTTGCCAGTCGTAACGTGGGCGACCCATTTATTACAGATCCATCCGGGAGTATCGAGTCAGCTCCTACCAACGCGATGTCCACAAATCGAACATGTTTTTCAATCATCTCTTCCCCTATGACGGCGGCTCGTATACCCGCATCGTGTAGTCTCTCACACATCAGAACGCCGTACTCTATCGATTCATTGAGAGAAGGCGAAGGGAGGGCTAGAACCTTAAATGATCGGCCAGTCCTCCCAATCCCGATCAAAGTTTCGAGTACAGTTGAACTGTAGCTGCATGTTATGACTGTGCTATTATGCTTTACAAGATTTGCCGCATTTGAAATGACGTTACCAAAAGCTTTCTCCAACCTTGTCAATTGCTCATCTATCATGTGCAGCACACATTCTCTTAATCCTCCCTGAACAACGGCATGCCTCAATACATCGTAAACCACGGTGGACATGCTGTTCGTTATCGAGATCATACTAGGCCTAGCTTGAGCGAAGGCTCTCGCTGCGGTCAACAGAAACCCGGTTAGCTCCTGTTCGTTGCTTGCTTGAAACTGCTTGATCGAACGCCGCAACCCTTCAAGGGCCACGACAGTCAGTTCTCTCGCTCCACGATGCGTATCTTTCTCAATCTCACCCACCACGTCATAGACATTTGATGGCAAAGCCATAGCCTTCATCGCAGGCCTCGTTTCATCAGTCGATGAAAATATTCATTGTGGATACATGCAGCTTCTAAAACTATATGTGGAAGACCGATAGGCGTAACGCTGCAACCTTGCCCAAAGCTATCGCTTAACTATGCTCCTTTCCTCCTCGGTAAACAATTTATTAGATTGAAAATGGGCCCTGACTCGGTGTGTTTTGTGAAGATTGGTATGATGAGCGCCTGGAACCTTGATGCAGGGCCCTCGATACATGCGGAGCTGGTTGGCAGAGAATGGGTCAAGATGGGACATGATCTCATGGTGTACTCTTTCTTTAGATCGGACTTTCATGGAACCGCTTTCGTTGGAAAGGACGAGAGCTACGTCGCGAGATGTTTCGGCACCCTTAGAGGTCTTGACCCTCGACCGATACTGGAAGACAACTTCGAATTCTTTGTTGTGCAAGACCTAGGTATGCTACCGAAAGATGAGTTGGGAAAGATCTTTCACCACATCAAGGATAAGGCAAGAGCCGTGAACATAATACATGACGCTGAACTCTCTTCAGATGCTTCATTCTACCAGTTTGAATGGGACGCTATTGCTTGCTTCAATGAAAGATACAAGAGCTTCCTTCGTGAGGTCTTTCCAGAAGAACTGATACACGTAATCCCTTTCCCATGTCGTCCCGTCGTGAAGGGAGATAGAACGGAAGCGAGACGTAGGCTAGGCTTACCGCTAGACAAGAAGATCCTACTCATATTTGGACAACATGTTAAAGATGATCTTGAGATGATCGAGACCATCTCAAGTCTTGGTAGACGCTATCCTATCTTGCTCCTGATCGTTAGCATTCATGCACCAACCAATCTAGTGGTTCAGAGCGTTCAGGTAGAAATTAGACACGAAGCTCCAGATATGACGAACCTCTACGATTACCTACACGCATCCGATGCCCTCGTACTTCATAGAAGGGCTGAGAAGAAAGCGGTCGTTTCGAGCACAGCCCACCAATGCCTCGGCTCAGGCTGCCCAATCATAGCTTTGGATTCTCCGTTCTTTGAAGACTTTAAGAAAGAGGTTCTAAAGTATAGGACAGCTACGGAATTTGAAGCCAGCCTCATCGAAGCTCTCGAAGGAGGAAGAAAGCTGAGGGAAACTATCCGTGCCGCGGATGAGTTCGCTCAGAAGAATTCAGCTGAAGCTATAGCTAAGAGATATATTGAATTGTTCCAGAGACTTTGACATCAGGGTCGGTTTGAGAGATGCCCTTCAGATTCAAACGGTACGAAGGAAACCCTATACTCACACCTGTGAGCAGGCATTTTTGGGAGTCGCTGATGGTGTTCAATTGCGCAGCACTTCTGAAGTCAGACAAGATTCACCTCCTTTACAGGGGTCGCGGGTCAAAGGGTGGCGTCTCCAAACTAGGCTACGCTTCATCTACTGACGGTTTCCAAATAGAGAAGAGACTGAACGGCCCCGTCTTCGAGCCGGACCCAGGGAACGAGCTTGAATGCTACGGATGCGAAGACCCTAGACTGGTCGAGATCGGTGACAAGATCTATCTCAGTTACACGGCCTACGGAAGAGTTCCAAGCCTAGTTCCTTCATTTGACTCCATACAGATAGCGATAACCTCCATCTCTACACGAGATTTTCTAGAACATAGATGGAATTGGGGAAGAAGGGTTTACCCGTTTCCCGTTGTGGATAACAAACATGCGTGTATCTTTCCAGAGAAGATAGGAGGAAGATGGGTAATGTATCATCGTATCCCACCTCACATCTGGGTCGCGTATTCGAACGATCTTTTGAATTGGAAGGAAACGAGCATAGTTCTCAGCCCCAAGGAGAAGTGGGAGTACTTCAAGCTAGGAGGCGGTGCACCACCGATAAAGACGAAGGACGGTTGGCTGTTCATCTATCACGCTGTGGACAGGGAGTGGCACTATCGCCTAGGAGCTGCTCTCGTTGACCTTAACAATCCGGAAAGGATTCTGAAGAGAAGCAAGGATCCCATACTCGAACCGGAAGAAGAGTACGAGGTTCAGGGCATAGTTCCAAACGTCGTATTCACATGCGGCGCCGTCATTATGGATGATCAAGTCTTCCTCTACTATGCTGGAGCGGACACCGTCATATGCCTCGCCACAGCAGAAGTATCGGAACTGATTGGATCACTGGAAGACGTGGAGACTGAGAGATCTGGAAAAAGACCGTAGACACTGGCAAGAACAAACAAGAAGTTCACTGCAATGATTCAAACAGCTTAATGTATTTTTCTGCAACAACTTGCGCAGAGTCCCTTTCAATACACTCTCTCACGGCTTCACGTAGCTCTAAGAGCTCTTGTTTCTCTTCGAATACAGTGACAAGACATGCCTTGAAATCTTCAGGGTCTGATACATGATACTTCAGAACCTGCCGGTCATACTTCTCAAAGATCTTCGCATCTGAGATAACCATCGGGCATCCTGAACCAAGACATAGTTGGACAGTACTCGAGAGCAAGACTACATCCTCTTTCCATTCCTCATCAACATGCTTGACGAGAACATCTGAGGCATGAAGGTACTTGTAGAGTTGAGATAGCGGAGGCGCCTCCCTCCTTATCTCTATAGAGAGGTCTAACCCTCTACTCGCAGTCTTAAGCTGCTCGAGACTAGGCTCGTCCGTACTGAGCGCCAATACATGTATCGGATACTTTTCCCCGAGTTCAGCTAGAAAAGGTAGGACCGGCACGTCACGCCACAAGCTGTAACCAAAGAATAAGACGATTCTCTCCTCAAGCGGCAAACCGAGCTCAAGCCTCGAGCCTATATTGTCGCCGAGCATAATTGGGTGATAGGGAAATGGGATAACGTGTATCTTTGATGGCGAAAACCTCTTAACCAGAAAAGCCTTGTAACGCTCGTCAAAACAGACTATAGAGTCCCAAGAGAAACGGTAGAATAGAAGATCGGATGGAAGTCTGTTCTCGTGGATCACCAGTACAGTCTTAGACTTGTCTCGAATCTCGGGAAAGACTTCAAGCAGTTGTCGCAGGGGCATGATCGAGAGATGTTGAACCAAGAAGAGTTCATGGCGAGATCTCAGCAGAGGAGCTGCATCTAACCAGTCCCTATGCTTCCAGTAGGAGGTCCCGAAGCATCTTACAACAAACGGTTCATCTTCCTGTATGACTATCCCGTCCGATGTTGCAGAGCCATCATGCGAAAAAACCGTGAGATCATGGCCTGCCTTGATCCACTCTCTTCCAATCAGTTCGGCACACGTCGAAGGACCGGAGTTTGTGTTCCAGGGCGTCATCATACCTATCTTCAAAGCGGTCTAGCCTCACCGACGATTACGCTTCTATTGGCTAACAATAGACAAAGCAATAAACCGAGTAAGGTTAGGCGAGTAATAGAAAAAGCAGATCAGTTAGGGATCGCGAGAGTTGATTCATCTCGGCTTACTAGATGTCGAGAGTAGGCGGCGCTTTTGATTGTGCTTATCGTTCGGTCTACTTTTTCTCTTCTGGATGGACTTTCCTCTTATGCCTACGGAGATTCCACTTCCATACCCTCGTTCCACAGACTTCGCACCGAAGAGATCTTTCCCTGTTACGACGGCTTGTCCAATGTATCTTTCTCATAGCGGCTATGACTCTCCTTAACGTCAATGAGATCTTTGCGGTCCATCTTGAATGTTTTGTTTGTATACGGAGTTCTCAGGTCGATGCTGAAGCTCTTACCCCTCTTGCATGGAAAACCTCGGGATAGCCTTTCGCTTTATTGAGGGTAACATTTGCGCTCTCGAAAGCGGGTCATATCCGAACATAAATCCGGGGTTAATCAGCACAGTTTAGTTGGCATGGCCTTGCATCTCTCGGTACATTAGGTAATGATGTTCTGCAACCTCGTTCCAACTGGTCTGACGGGCGTAGGCCTTCGTACGCCTTGCCAGATCACTAGCGAAATTGTTGTCGGTCAATACTCTTGATAGGATCTCGGCTAGCAGCCGAGTGTTGCCTGGGGTCAGAACCGTCTCGGGCGAAATTTTCTGAACCTCCTCGAACCTAGTGACCGACGTGGCGACTATAGGTTTACCCGCGCCTATGCCAAGGTGAACTGCACCACTAACCTCGACGTACGGCTTGTCATGCAGGTAGACGAGAACGTCAGCACAGCCGAGGATACCGTGCATCTCTCTCTCATTTACGTATCGCTCTACGAACCTTACATGGCGATCCAACCCTAGTCTGTGGACCATGGATCTACGCGTTTGTGCCTCTTCCACATCTTTGGGTGAGGAGTATGGATGGAGGCCACCGACAAGGAGGAGGTGTGAGTTTGGAACCTCTTTGAGCACCTCTGGCAGAGCCTCTATCAAGAGACGATCGTTCTTGAATCGTCTGATGAAACCTAAAGAGAGGATTACCCTATCCTTTTCCGAAAAGCCAACCGCTCTCTTCGCTTGGGCTCTGTTAACTCTTGGCAGTACAGTTGTCCCGTGTGGTATGACTTCCACCTTACGGGCCTCGACACCATATTCTACCAGCCACCTTTTCATAGTGTCTGAGTGAGTGACAATCTTTGTGACGAGTTTGCCAAGTTCCGCATGGTTCCTAGCCAAGTTTTCAACGCCGTAACCGATTTTTTCAATCGTCGCTGGAGTGTGAACCTCATGCATAGTGACAACAAGATTCAACCCAATCCTTTTGAGAAGATTGAAAAAACGATCACTTAATCCATAGAGAGTGTAGTCATGTTGGATGTGAACGATGTCTGGCCGAGTTTCGACTATCGAATGTAGGATATCCTCGACGTAGTCCTCGCTTCTATTGAAGCTTGGAATGCATAGGGTGTTCCCGCGAACCGGGGGTTCTCCGGTTCTCTCCGTTATGACGATAGCTCGAACTTTTCTGCTGTTAATGAGAGCGTGAACTAGACCGTGCGTGTAGTTTGCGATCCCACACTGCATTGGAGGATATGTCGATACGAAACATACCTCTAGCATGGCCCGATACCAGACATTGCAAGCGCCCTGAACCTCGCAATGAAAAGATCCGGTGAGAACAGCAGTGCTCTCTCTACAGCCTTACTTTGCATTTCTATCCATTCACTGTGCCCTGATCGTAACACCTTGGATATGTACCTCGTAAACTCTTCATCGTTTTGAGCTAGGTAGCCTGTCTCTCCATCGACGACTGTCTCTCGTACCCCTCCAAGATCATAAGCTACAACTGGTGCGCCTTGACTCATAGCCTCGAGAGGCGTCAAGCCAAAGTGCTCAGCGATCCTAGGGTGACAATAGACCTTAGCACTACGATACAACTGAATCAATTCATGATCGGAGGGGTTGAGATGTATCTCAACAGCCTCTTCTCCAGGGTTTACTAAATTTTTCAAGAAGCAGCTGTGACGCCCGTCCGGATAGCCTGCAAGAATCAACCTGGCATCTCTAACCTTCTCTCTCACTCTTCGAAACGCTCTCACCAGAAAGTCTTGTCTCTTCAGTTTGGTAAACCTTCCAGCGCACAGCACAATATTCTCACGATCTCTGCCGATATTGTCAGGCTTCACCGTGAATGGATAATCGATCCCTGGATAAATTACATCGGCAGCCTTTTTCCAGACTCTATCAATAGCTGCTTGCGTGTATCTCGAATTGCATGAAATGAAGTCCGCAGCCCATAGGAACCTCTTGTTAAACCAGCTAGGAAACCTGCAGTAGTCTGTGTAGAGGTTTGAAAAGCCCGATTCTTCTTCGATGGGAAAGTGAACATATTGTATCGTCCTGAGTTTCCTTTTAACAAGTTTGACAAAGGCAAGGTTCACAACATCTTCCGTCATGGCCACAACCACATGCGGATCGAATCGTCTAATCGTCTCCTTAATCGATAGGGCTATCCCAGCCAGATTCTTCAGGATGGCGCTCTTCAATGGGGTAGAGGAAGTTTTGAAGAAGTACTTCTTTCTCACCTCATTCAACTCAGGGAAGCCTCCTTCCAGTGAGTGCGTGGTTATCGAGACCTCGTCCCCCATCATCTCCAAACCCGTAGCAAGAATCTTCGTCAAACGTTCACCTCCGCCCCTTACGAAGAGGTGTGGGTGTATGATTGCCACTCTCATCTGCTAACTCACTCAGAGGGCGCAGCTATGTTGTACGCTAAATCAACGAATAAACCGTATGGGTTGATCGCGTATCGTATGGCATCTAGAGTGTACAAAATAGCTGGACTACTAGCCTTGAAAATGACAGGTTCAAGATCTATGTTTGCAAATTACTTGACCATAGTGGAGACGAAGACGGCATCAATCATTCCCAATTGTCTGAGACTCCGGTGGAGGTTGTTCTGGTTTGGCCTCCAGAAGAAGAGTCATCAAAGCTCTCAGATCCACCTCTGATTTTGTTCTCCAACCCAATCTCAGAAGACCTTCCTCGTCCTCCCTCAGGTATCCTGTCCTGATGAAGATGTCAGTAAGGTTCATCGATCGCCATCTTCCAAACTTGTACGAGAGATCCTGCTCAACCTCAGCCCTCGGAGCCTTTCCCTGCTTAGATATCACGTAGGCTATAGCCATCGTAAGAGCCGCGAGGTTGTCAATCCTCCAGCCGCAGAGCCTAGATTCAGTTAGGGTCATCTCACTCTTCAATCGGATAAGAAATCGATCCTCAGATTCTTCATCGACCGATAAGGGATCAGGTGCTCTGTAAGAGGCTTCATCTCTGGCTCTCTTCACTTCGAGGTCAAGATCTTCTAGAACCCTGTTCAAGTCGGTTAGGATCTCTTCGTAGTTCTTTCCTAGTCTCGCTTTCAGTTCCCATTCTCTAGCACCTGGAACCTTTCCTCGCTTAAAGAACAGTAGATGAGCTGCCCGCTTGAGCTTCTCAGCGTAGAAGTGTGGGTTGGATTCGCTCTGCTGAGTCAACCTTGTTCTCCTAAGTCTCTACCTTCTTTCCCCAGGCTTGAGGCTAATTGGGAAGCTTACGAGTCTCCCGAGGTCGAGCCTCACCCTTCGGGTGTGAGGTGTGAGAAACAGGTCTTTTTCACGTTTCTCCAAAGTCGCATAACCATAAGTGACCAGAAAACTGACGAAATAGGCTCTTGCGGCTGTCTCTTCAAAGCTATCACGCTTCACAAACTCCCAGTAGCTGAGCTTCCCGCTTTGCTCAGCATGTCGCCTCATCTCCATCCAGAACTTCTCAAGCGATTCGGAGAACGTCTGCTCAGCGGTGATACCCATACTCTCCAGACTCTCCAAGTCAAGTGCTAAAGGCGAACACGCCTCGCGAGCCTCCAGCCTCTTCCGTCTAACATCAAAGGGGAGCAATGTGTCCCAATAGTGGAGCGCTTCCTTAACCGTAGTCGTCGCAAGCTGCTCAAGCTCAACTATGGGATGCCAGCTCTTCAGGAAGATCCGGGCGAGACCCTCGACCGAGAGAGATCTGAGTTTATCAGAGAGGAGCTTCGGGTCAGTGTAGAGCGTACTCGACTGATATCTCAGCTGGCTATTCTGAAGTCTGACGACTTCAGTGAGGCTGTTGAGGGTTCGAGCGTCGAGGCAATGGTCGTTGAACGTTTTCCAACGGGAAAAGTACTTTCTCAGGGTCGCTACTGCACGTTCCACATCTAATAGAAATGGATTGAACTTCCTCTTCTGAATCGCTTCGCATGTCTCTAAGACCTCCCTGACCTCTGTTCTGCCTGAGGCTAGGTAGACCCCGCTCCGCGCGTTCCCTTCTTCAATCATTCCGCCTCACCTCGCTGACTATGGACCGGCCTTCAATATTCTGTACGACTATAACGTGTACGTCACTATCCTTGATTACGACTTGGCTTGGAGTGATAGCTACATACTGCCCGTTTCTTGTTCCCGCGAAGCTTGAGACGATCAGCCTTGAGACAGCCTCCCTATTCCTTGGATCCATATGAACATCGAACTCGTCGATTCCACGGAAGGGACAGGTCACGTACTGTTGAAGTGCAAGCAGGAACGCCATGAGGGCCACGCTCCGTTCACCTCCGCTCTGAGTAAAAGAGTCCAGAGGCATCGGACCGCTACCCTTGAAGCCCACCAGAAGATCGATGCCAGCTTTCTCGATATCGTGCCCGTTGGTCAGCCTGACGGCTCCACTTCCTCCAACCTCAGCTAGGAGATCGCTATATCTCTCGCTTAGCTGGTCGAAGAACTGTTCGATTACCTCCCTCCATTTTTCTAGGCGCTTGTTCAACTCTTCCTGGACTTCTTGCTTATTCCTCTTGACAAGCTCAGCCTTCTCCTTCAGGTCTTCAAGCATCCCGGTGTAGGACGTAAACATCTTCTCCACATCTTCGGAAACGTTGGCATATGGCTTGAGTTGCTCCTGGACCGTGTTGATCTCAGCCACTATATCCAAGTTTCTTCGTGATGTCTTGATTCTAGAACCAAGCTTCTCAGCCTCAGTTCTGAGAGGTTCCAGCTCCTCAAGTGCTGCAATCCTCTCAGCTTCTAAATGCTCGATCTGCTCTTTGAGCAGTCCGATCTTGAAAGACTCGACCTCAGATCTAACGCTGGAGTCTACGACGGATGCGAGATCCTGGTCTATTTGATCTGCGAGTTTAGCTATGTCTGCCGTGATCGACTCAAGTCTTCGATTGGATTCTTTCAGTTTTTGAAGCTCTTCCAGTCGACGCGCATCGTCTACGATCGTTTCCGGGCCGTCAACTACTTGTGTCGAGTTTTCATCCAGATGACTAGGTCGGTTTTCAGCTAGGTTGGATATAGTTAGCTTTGAGATCCATTCGAGGTTTGTCTCATGTATCGCAACGTTTCGAGTCTCCGCCAACTGATCGTCCCGCAGTGATTTCATCCTCTTCCTGCTTGAGGCCAATTCTTGACTGTGCTTTTCTCTCTCATCCTTCGCCTCGGAAGCCTTCAGACCGGTAGTTTCGAGTGAACGTTTCAGACGGTTGATTCTATCTTCGAGTTTGGATAGCGCTCCTTCCTTCTTCTCGACTTTTGCCCAGAGAAGTTCTCTCTGTAGCTCATCGAGTCTTGACTGGAGCTCTTTCTTTCTTTGATACTTGGCGTACTCTCTCTTCCAATAATCGTAGGTCTCTTGTGTGGACCGGAGGATATTCACGAGGTTTTCTTCTTCGCTTGAAGCCTGCCCTAACCGATGCTGTCCCTCAAGCACGTCGGTTCGATACGATTCGAAGCCGACGACTTCTTCAAGCATCCGAAGCTTTTCTTGAGCGGATATGGAGCTAAACCTTCCAACCATCAACTGGTGCATTATGACCAACATATTGTCCGGGTTCAGTCCAAGCCTGTTAAGCGCTTCAAGTACGGTAGTCTTCGACGCGGGGCGATTCTGGATCAGATACATGTAGTCGCCTGTGCGTTTCAGAACCCTTGTTACACTCACCGTATCCATATGATACTGGGAGAAGGGTCTGCGTCCCTGCTTCGGTGTGTTGTCGAATTGTATCGTTATTCTAGCTTGGTCTTGGCCTCGTCTGATGAGGTCGCTCAGTCTCCTAGCGCGTTCGGTGTAGGTTTGGCCTAGAACAACCGATATGGCCAAGAGTATAGAGGATTTGCCGGCGCCGTTGGGGCCGCAGATAAGGTTTAGCCCCTGCTCCAGTGGTACATACGCGTGGTCGTAAGACATGAAGTTCTGAAGGGTGATGCCTTTTATCATTCGCTATCTGCTACCGGCAATACGGTTACGAAGTTAACGCATAGTAAAAAACCAAGCGCTATCCACTAAGGAAGTCGATGCTGTCACTGATAGCCTGCTGGCCCTAGCCGTAAGCTCTTTCAAGGCCTGATGCAAAGTAATGTAGTGGTTTGGCTCTGGTGAGATGCTTGGGGAAGGCGTTGGATTTCTTCGGAAAGCTCGATGGCGTGGTACGGCTTAAGATTCTTGATGATGCTGAGAAGAGATCGCTGTTGGAAATTGAGAGTAGGAACGAGGAGAAGAAGTTCATGGGAATGTGCAGAACCTATAACAGGGCTGCTAGAGACGCCATCTCAAGAAGGCATACGCTAGCAATAGTTACCAAGGGGGGAGAGTTCAAGTATCTTCCATTGCCTCGTATGAGGATGATGTACAAAGACGACCTAGTAGGAGAAGAACTCTACGAGAGCGAGAGGCTCGAAGCTCTAAGAGAATCGAAGGACAACGTCTTTCTCTGGGACAACTTCGCTGTCTTCAGGAAGAAGCTACCCAAAGGGAAGACTGAACTTGACCAACTCGTGATAGTCCACACGCCAACAAGTACAGAAACATCGAAGGAATCCATCTTTACGAACCTAGTTCTCGGCGAACCTTGCGGCGAGAGCGACCAAGTCATAAAAGGCTGGTTTGAATTCGAAACCCGGGAAGGCGTCTTCGGAACGGTTCTCATAGGTTTCGACGATGTTAGCCAATAATCAGATAGCTAAGCCCCGATCGAATCGCCTGGGTAGACCTCATAAAAGCACATGATAGAAGGAGCACTCCGGAAAGCTGACCGCTATGCCAAAGGTTCTTGTCCTATATGATTCCAAAACTGGAAACACTAGAAGGATGGCATATGCTGTAGCCGAGGGAGCTAGAAGCATCAAACAAGTCTCGGTCGATCTCAAGAGGGTTGACAGAGCCAACCTCGCCGATCTACGAGGGGCTCACGGCATAATCATAGGCTCCCCAACATACTATGGCCAGATGTCAGCGAAGACCAAGGCTCTAATCGACAAATCCGTGAGAATACATGGTTCTCTTGAAGGGAAGGTTGGAGCTGCCTTCACAAGCTCAGGCGCAACAGCCTCAGGAGCCGAGACAACCCTCCTCTCAATAATTGAATCGATGCTGATTCATGGGATGATAGTCCAAGGACGATCAGAAAGACAACACTACGGGGTAGCAGCTGTAGGCCCTCCAAAGAAGGGAGACCTAAGACTCTGCATGAAGCTCGGCCAGAGAGTCTCGAAACTCGTAGTCACGTTGTATGACTCGAACCGACCCGCCAGCACAAAACGATCGAGCACAAGAGCCTCTTAGAGCTCAAGGACAGTGCCCACTTAGGTCAAGCCAGAAGCTGGTCTCCTCTGCCTATGGGCCTTGGATGCCCCCCCTTAGAAGAACATCTACCCATACTGGATGTGAGTTATAGGAGGAAAAGAGGCAACAGCCCTTGACAGCCACTTGAGCCGACAGAGCCAATCGATCTCGGAATAGATTTATCCCTTCGGCTGAGAATCCATGTCCTGTTTCCTGCTGGATCTTTGAGCGTAGTATGTTATGTCGCTTGAGGAGTACTGGAAGAAGAGGAAATTTTCGACAACGCCCGAGCCCAAAGGAGGGACGAACGAAACTGGCGGAGAGAGGTTTGTCATTCAGAAGCATCAAGCAACCCACCTCCACTACGACTTCCGTTTGGAAATGAATGGCGTACTGAAAAGCTGGGCCGTTCCAAAAGAGCCTCCTACGATACCTAACGTACGTAGGCTGGCGATAGAGGTTGAAGATCACCCTGTTGAATACATAACCTTTGAAGGAAGAATACCTGAGGGCGAGTACGGGGCGGGAACGGTTGAGATATGGGATAAAGGCGTATACAACCTGAAGAAGCGGGAAGACCACGTCTTAGAATTTGATCTCGAAGGAAGCATATTGAAAGGCGGCTATAAACTAGTTAAGTTTCGACAAAACCAGTGGCTCTTCTTCAAGTCGAAAAACTAGAAGAGAGAACTATTCAGATTAGATGCATGTCTGATCGGAATGAGCAAAGGTCAGAGAGTAATATTCCACGTCGATATGGATTCCTTCTACGCGTCTGTTGAAATCTTTAGGAACCCTTCCCTGAAGGGTAAACCTGTTATCGTGGGCGCCGACCCCAAGGGGGGAACTGGGCGTGGAGTCGTCTCTACTTGCTCGTACGAGGCCCGGACGTTCGGTGTGAGGTCTGGGATGCCGATCTCAACCGCTTACAGACTCTGCCCAAACGGGGTATACCTGCCCGTTGACATGGACCTTTATCTCGAGGTATGTGAGAGGGTTATGAACATTCTAAGAGGCTTCGCGGATAGGTTTGAGCAGCGTGGAATCGACGAAGCATTTCTAGACGTTACACGCAGGGTTAAGGAGTACGACAGCCCCGAGAGTCTCGTGAAGGCTGTAAAGAAGGCTATCTCCGAAAGAGTGGGATTGACTTGCTCGGTTGGAGTGGCTCCTAACAAATCCGTGGCGAAAATAGCTTCTGATTTCAAGAAGCCTGATGGGTTAACGATAGTTACTCCCGACAGGGTCAAAGATTTCTTGGCGCCCCTTCCAGCTTCGAAAATCGCCGGAGTTGGGAAGAAGACTAGAGAGGTTCTGAAACATATGGGGATCTACACGATCGGACAACTGGCAGGGTCTTCAAGAGAGGACCTACAACGAATACTTGGAAAATATGGCGTCGAACTATGGTGTGTCGCTAACGGAACCGATGAAAGCGAGGTGTACGAGGGCGAGCAAGAACCGAAGTCGCTGAGCGGTGAACATACATTCGAGATAGATGTTGATGATGTATTGATGGTAACGAAAACCATTGACGCTATTGGCGCTAGACTAGCCGCTCAGCTAAGAGACTCGAAGCTTCTCTTCAAAACGGTCACTCTCAAGGTAAGGTTCGAAGATTTTGAAACTTTCACAAGGAGTAAAAGTCTCTCTTATCACATGATAGACGAGAGCGCGATCACTGGCGCAGCGAGAAACCTTCTCAAAGAGTTTGAGGAAGACAAGAGAAAGATCAGGCTGGTCGGCGTCAAAGTGTCCAACCTACAAAGGTTCGAGACATCGCCTCCAACAATCAAAAAGTATCTTTAATCGGCTTCAGCCAAATGGTAGACAATAAACCTATTCTACAATACTCTAAGATGACGCGTCCCGTACCACGCTAGTAGTTCGAGATCTCTGGAACGGCATAGGCTGAAATTCTCTGGCATGAATGGGGTGAGGAAGCCTTTCGAAAAGCGAAGGAAACGCTCGGCATCTTCGAGGAAACCTATGGAGCATACGGTATCATGACATCTGGCTATGCACGGGCCGCCTATAAGGATCCGGCAACTACGAACCTGCGCGATGAAGGTTTGAGGTTCTACGCCTCAAGGAAGGCAGTTCAAGTCCTAGATCTCGATGTAGACCGAGATAGAATAGACGTTCTCGGCTACGCTGATTCAAATGTACCTACGGCGTACACCTGTGTTGGAC
Organism: uncultured Candidatus Bathyarchaeia archaeon; assembly: GCA_964562925.1. Taxonomy (GTDB): domain Archaea; phylum Thermoproteota; class Bathyarchaeia; order 40CM-2-53-6; family CAVXDP01; genus CAVXDP01. The sequence continues at coordinate 42,662 of CAZLVF010000006.1, read as the reverse complement.
AGGTCTGTCTGGAACCTTCAAAAAACCCTCAGGAATTGATGTCAAGGCTCCTGAAGGTTAGAGGCACACACTAACGAGTTCTACGATAACACTTTTACGAACGGTTTTGCACCGTTCTAGAAGCGCCCTCCAGTCTCCTCTTCCTAATGTACGGGATGCCAACTTGACCGATAGCGATCCCGATCACAACTCCAAGCAACGTGTATATAGGCAAGGCGAGCCACTGGTTCCTCGCCTCTGTTAAGGCTTCTCTCGAGGTCTCAACCGCGCTCTTCGCGTACTGGAGGGCTGAGACATAGTTCATCATCGTGTACTGTTGTTGAGCCTTTGTCAATAGATCCTCAGCTGAGTCGATCCTGTTCCGTAACTCAAATGAAGGTAGTCGGTCGGTCATAGTGTTCTTAGCCTGCTCCAGCATCGATGAAGCCTCCATTATAAACTGGTCTGCTTGAGCTCTTTGCACCGCGTCTAGGTCGAACCGGCTGAAGTTGTATTCCCACGTATAGTAGCTCATAGCGGATGAGACATAATCGCCTAGGGAGCCGTACTGATGCGGATGCATAAGCCCGATCATATGCCCTGCCTCGTGGATTATGAGCTGTGTGTATCCGATCCCTTTGTTGGGCTGTGGGGGATCAACCTCGTTGCCCAATAGGAAGTCGGCATGGGATAAGCCTATGATGGCAAGGTCTCCAAGCGAGATGCCGTAGAGGTCTCTGTTGAATGTTGGCTCGTCCATAACGTACCATTTGTAACTGTAGCCGAATCGGATGTTGCCGGAGAATGCAAAGGCAAAGATCGGGATCGTGAACTCTCTTTGGTCGCGACGGTAGTCGGGTACAAATGTCTTCAGATGGGCTTGAAGGTAACTGTAGACCGATCTTAGGTCGATGTACGGTGTTCCTGACGAGTCAATGCTAGAATAGGTATAGTTTGCTATCTGCTCTTGAAGTTCGGGATAGTCTGAGACGCTCTTGATCTTGACCGAGGTTTCCACTCTCGAGTATGGAAAGAGCTGTTCGAAGGCTTCGCTAACCCATTCAGCGTTGACGGTCGATCTTAACGTAACCTCTTTTCTCTCCTCCTCAGTTCTATTGTCTAGGAGGTAGGCGACTATTCTGTAGCGGCCACTGTATCTAGGAAGGTAGACAAACTGTGGAATGGCAAAGTTTCTCACGGCTTCGCCTATGTAGTCGGCTATGTACTCTGACAGCCACCTTCTGCCGAATTGCGTGCGGACATCGATGTTGAAAGCCTTGAGTGCTACCTGGAGCGGTACATAAGGCACATCTGACTCGGTCGCCCATGTCCAATACTCGGGACCAGCGCTTAGATCTAGAAACCATAACCTGTAAGCTCCGCCCCAAGCAACAGCGAACTCTCTATATCGAAGCCTGTAGTCTCTATCCCAGTCCTCGTAGTTGACACTGTAGTAGTGAGGGGTTGGCGGAGAAGACTTAGGGTCGTTCATCTGTTCATACGTCACGGATTTGAGCTCGGTCAAGTTGGCTATGATAAACGTGTACCCGTTCTCTGGAAGACCGCCATACTCGGCGTTATTCTCGTAAAGCCAACTTTCTACCTTGCGGGCATCGAAGAAGATATTGTAGGTGAACATGTCCCACCATGGGTTGTAGGCGGGTCCGGCACGACCGATCTCCTCGAGATAAGCCAACAGCTCATTCTTATAGGCCGACTCCGGGAAGATGAAGTCGTATGTGAGGTTGAAGAAGACTCCAGTATTGTTGTCGCCTACCAAGATCAGGTTTGTTTGACTTTCCGGAAGGTTCTCCCTCCACATCATGTATTTGGTTTCAAGTACATCAGAGTTCAATCCAACGAATACAACCTTTATCGTTAGTGGAACTATCCTCCTGGAAGTGTAACCGGTCCAGGTTTCATTCCATGAAGAACTAGAGAGAGAGGCGAAGTTGGGAATCAATGATAGCGCTGTCAATAGAATGATTATCAGAGCAGCCGGCTTCAATCATGTTTCCTCAGATATGTTCCAAGTGTTACCGGTACAGAGCATATTTCAATGTTTTTGGTCAAAAAGCGATATTTCAACCAAGTTCTAACAGAGGTTTGTACATTGTTGCGCTTTAACTACATTGTCAGGTGTAAGGTCGCCGCTTTCACTACGGTATCAAGTGTAAGGTCACACTGCATTGTTATATACTTGGCTAAACGACTCTGAAATGAGGGAAGCGTTCAGGAATGAGACCCACCGCCGCGAGGATAGCTCGACTGACGATTTACCTTGCTCTGTTATCTATTCTTTCAATAACGGGGGTTTCTAGTAGCCTTGGACCCGCCCATGCAGCTACGTCCTACAACGTTTCAATCAACACGTACGGTCTCCCTTCATTCTACTATGCCCGTATATGGGTTGACGGAGTCTACAATACAACCATCTACGGCGGCCAAACATGGACTAGGCTGATGAGCGATGCCGTTTCGCATGAGATCGCTATAGATAGTTATGTTCCAGACGGATACCCATACTATTCTGGTTTTCCGTGGTATTCTGGGTACAGTTGGGTCGCCTTCTATTGCCCCGATAACGTATGGTCATTCTCTTTGTCGGGTGATGCGTCTCATACGTTCTACTACCTTACTCTGTTCTATCTGCAGATTCAATCTGAACATGGACCTGTGGCCGGCGTGGGATGGTATCCGGCTGGGACGTGGGCTCGCATATCAGCAAAGGACATCGTACCAGGGGGAGCTGGGACGCAGTATAGGTTTGACTCTTGGTCCGGAGCAACGTTCTCTGCAGATCCGCATGAGGCCTCGAACTCGGTACTAATGGACAGCTCGAAAGCGATCAAGGCGAACTGGGTTACTCAGTATAAGTTGACGGTTAGCTCCACCTATGGCAACCCGGTTGGCGACAACTGGTATGATGCTGGATCAGTTGCTACTGCCTCAGTAACCACGCCAGTTGAGGGAGGCATCGACACGAGATATGTCTTTACCAGTTGGACTGGAGACTTGACCTCAACCTCGCCTACTGTCACGATAACCATGAACGGACCTCACACGCTCACAGCGAATTGGAAAACCCAGTATTATCTAACGATCAACCCGAATGAGGGGACCATCGATCGCTCCAGCGACTGGTTTGATGAAGGCTCATCCGTGACGGTGAGCGCAACCGCGGTTGCGAATGAGGTTCCGAGCCAGTCGCGTCTAAGTTTCGTAGGGTGGAGTGGAGACGTAACTTCAACTTCGCCAAGTGTGACAGTTGTTATGGATTCGCCGAAGACGCTGACCGCTAACTGGGATGCTCAGTACTACCTACAGGTGATATCCGACTACGGTTCAACCACAGGTGAGGGTTGGTATAAGGCTGAGTCAACGGCCAGCTTCTCCGTCAGCCCGACCAAGGTTCCTATGGAGACTTGGGGCATCCTAGGAGCAAATCATGTCTTCTCATCTTGGACAGGAGATGTAAGCACAACCTCCCCAACATCCACTATCGTTATGGACGGACCGAGGACGGTCACCGCGGTGTGGAGAGAAGATTACGTTTGGACATACGCTGCCGTATCGGTCTTTACAGGTGTAGCCGCCTTCGGCGCAGTCGTCTGGAAACGATCCGCGATAACACCCTACATCAGACCGTTCGTGAGAAGGCTCTATAGAAAGAGAAACGCCAACCTGAACGCTGAACCTACACTGAAGCCTACGCCTCAACCTGAATCAAACCCAAGCTTAGTGAGACTCTGTCCGAGATGTAGAACCGAGGTCGCGGAGAAGGCAAAGTTCTGCGTCGAATGCGGAGAGAAACTGGTCTAGATCGTGAACTCATAGTCATAGGTATAGAAGTAGATCTTGGCATTCGCTTAACAACCTTTTTTCTCCTTGCGCAAACGTTGAATACTCCAGTTTCAAACATAGTACAGGTTGGTCTGGAGGATAGACGATCATGCCCTATTACTGTACAGAATGTGGCGGAGAGCTCTCATATGATATGTCTCTGAAACAATATAGCTGCAGGAGCTGTGGACTAACCTTCACCTTCCAACAGATCGTGGAGGCAAAGGAGAAGATGCTTGACTCCAGAGCCAGAAGCGACGACGAGAAGAAGAGGAAACAGAAAGAGTATCTGAAATGGTGGCTTTCCAAGAAGTAAACTAAAAAGCCGAGAACCCATGAGACCCCGCCCCCTTTGCACTGTTGAACTTTTATGCGTAGGTAACGAGCTTCTAATAGGCAAAACACTGAATACAAACGCACGATGGCTTGCAAGTCAGATAGCGAAACTAGGTGGCCGCGTCTCCAAGGAAACCACTGTGGAAGATAATCTCCAGGGGATAGCCTCCTCACTCCGCGAGGCGCTGAGGAGAAAGCCGGATATGATTATCACGACTGGCGGACTTGGACCGACTCATGATGATATGACCCTAAGAGGATTAGCCAAGGCAATCCACCGACCAGTCCAACTTAACAGGACGGCTATCGAGTTTATGAAGGTACACTACCGCAGGATCGCTCCCGGAGAGACTATTCATTTGAACCGCCCGAGACTCAAGATGGCAAGGTTACCACTATGGTCCAAGCCTGTTGTGAACCCTGTTGGAAGTGCTCCAGCCGTATTGACCGAGAAGGGTCGTACAAAGATAATCTGCCTTCCGGGAGTTCCGAAGGAGATGAGGGCCATATTCAAATCGAGCATCGCGCCGATGATAAGAGCGAGGACTGGAGAGGCCAGTTATTACGACAAGAGTATCATGGTACAGGGGATAGTCGAATCTGAGCTCTCACCCATAATAGATAGGGCTATGAACCGTTATCCAAACGTCTTCATCAAGTCCCATCCAAGAGGCGGCAGAGGACTGAAACGTTCCAAGCTTGAACTTCACTTCTCAGCCACCTCATCAGATGAGAGAGAGACAAGAGAAGAGATCTTGAAAGCGGTAAGGACGGTTGTCAAACCCCTTGCCAGCAGAAAGGGCGTCCATGTGAGCTGACGCAAACGCTGCTGGGCCTTGGAGCTTTCTCCGACCTTCAGATCGAACCAAATATTTTTTCACGCCATAATGTTTAGGCTCGCTCCGGAAGCTATCCTGAATCAATTTGTTGTAACCCATAGATGTGAGAGCCAGAGCCACCTAAGCGCACGACCAACTGCAACGCGAGAGCATAGAACTCGATCTAGAAACTCGAACCTAGATGGTATATTCATCTTTAGAGAGATACACAGAGTGGTGTAACTGCTTACCCTGAATCCTTCCTAATACCAGTCGGGTACATATGATATCGCGGTTGTTGCAACAATTCCTGCTCGGTACCTGTCCCCAATCCCGCCTCATTATGCGGTTGAATCTCCAAGCTAACACTGGCAGTTCTTATAAGAAATATCCGAGGTAGGGTTCATTGTCGCTGTCATCGATTGACAGCCTTAAATTCAGCTCGCGATGAGAATTCTAGGGCTTTACTTTACGAATTGGGCTTGCTGAATCTTAGAGTCGGACGGGATTGATGAGTGAATGTTATAGTTGTCGTGGGTATGGCTGGGTCCGGCAAATCCTATCTAGTCAGCACCTTCCAGGATTGGCTGAAGCTCAAGGAACTGAACGTTATCACAGTCAATTTCGATCCTGGCGCAGTCAACTTGCCTTATAACCCGACCGTAGACTGCAGGGTATTTGTTGATACGCAGCGTCTTATGGAGGAGTACCAACTGGGGCCGAACGGCGCTCTCGTTATGGCGGCCGACTTGATTGCTGACCACATGGAAGAGATAAGACATAACATCGAGGAAGAGGCTGCGGATATAGTGCTCGCTGACACCCCGGGTCAGCTTGAGTTGTTCGCGTTCAGAGAGAGCGGCCCCTATATTTCGAAGACTATCTCCGACGAAGGAAAGGCTGTGCTATACCTGTTCGATGGTGTATTCTCGAAGTATCCCACAAACTACGTATCCAACATGTTTATGGCGGCCGCGGTCTATAACAGGCTTCTTCAACCGCAGGTCTACGCCATCACGAAAACCGATCTGGTATCTGAGGAGGAGCTCGATCAGATGACTGCTTGGTCGGAGGATTTCGAGGCACTTGAGAGTTCTCTTGAAGCGCAACTTGGAGAGACCGCCTCACTTATCAACAGAGACTTGGCACGGGCCATATCACAGGCCGGTTTGATCTCCGAGCCGACCCCTGTGTCTGCAAAGACCTTCACGGGTTTTGTTGAGTTATACGCAGCCCTAACAAGGATACTTAGTGGCGGTGAGGAACCTACTCCCTAGGTTAGGATTTCCGTCGATTATGAGTTGACTAGCTCTAGACGATATGGGGGAGCACAACTTCCCAAGAAAATTTGAAATCTATGAAAACCTGAACATCATGCTGGTTGGGGCGTGGAGATCATCCGACAGAAAGAGGTTGAGGAGATAATCAGCCGGGCGATAGAGGAGTCAAGGCTTAATCTGCTTGAGAACGAGGCGAAGGAGATCTGTCTCAGATACAAGATTTCGGTTCCGGAATTTATTGTTGCAAGCACGGCTGAGGAAGCGGTCGAGCATGCGCGGAGAATAGGGTTTCCTATTGTCCTCAAGATCGTTTCACCTGACATAGTCCACAAGACCGAGGCCAGCGGCGTATTAGTTGGACTTAATGAATCGGAGAGTGTGAAGAAGGGTTTTGATCAGATTCTGGAAAATGCGAAACGCCATAGACCTGACGCTAGGATCGTGGGCGTATTGGTTCAGAAGATGGCGCCGCAAGCAACCGAGGTAATCATAGGAGCTATCAAGGATCCTCAGTTTGGACAAACCGTAATGTTTGGGATCGGGGGAATCTTCGTAGAGATAATGAAGGATGTGACTTTTAGAGTAGCTCCAATCACCAGAACCGACGCAATCGAAATGATCCATGAAATAAAGGCTTACCCTATCCTGAAAGGTTACAGGAACCTTCCCCCGGCCGACGAAGAAGCCATAGCCGAAACTCTACTGAGAGTCTCAGACCTTGCAATGGACTTCCCAGAGATATCAGAAATAGATCTCAACCCAACAATGGTATACACAAAAGGCGCCAGCGTTGTAGACGCAAGGATCATCCTCGAGAAGAAACAACAGGATACCTGAAGCTATACCTTCCGTGGAAAAAGTCTCAGCGACCATATCCGCTGGGAGCTGCTACCGTGCTGTAGCGTCGGCAACTCTTTCCTTAACGGAGTTCAGTATGATAGAGCTCTCCACATCTTGACATGAGAAACGATACTCCGGTGGAAGATGTAGAACCAGAAAGTGATCTTCCACGGGGTCTCTAACTCTACACCATGGATAGAAAGTGGAGCCGGGAAACCGGTTCAGACGTAAACGTTTGGTAGCCGTGTTCAGCAGGTCTATCTCTTGTTCTACGTTTGTTGTATCGAGTACTAGACTACTCAATTCTTGACACATGCAGACAGATTCGCTTGGCTAACATAGTACGTATGATTTGCTTTTTATGTCTTGCCAATCCCAACTAATTCATGACATCCTTAGCGGACACGCGTTTGTACATAAACTGAGACGCATAGCTCTACTAAATCGGAGAAAAAGAACCGAGCCGCCTTACCGCGCGTAGTAAGGCTTCTACTTCTTCTTCTTTGGCTTTCTTATCTGTCGTGGCTTGCCCATCTTGTTTCACCTCAGGCAGTGAATGCGGCCTCGTAGAAAATATGCGTTTGCCAATAAGAAACCTTTCATTGAGCCTTTCTTCCTTGAGATTGTGGAGAACGTCAACGTACCAATATCGGAACGTTAATATATCACCAACCAACAACTATCGACACGTCGGAGGCGATTGAGAGTGAACTTCATTTGTAGGCTAGTGGGGCACAGCTTCCAAGATTCTCTCGTCATCGATCAAGTTGAAAACGACTACGACGTGATAGACGCGAAGTACTGCCGGAGATGCGGTGGAATCGAGCCGAACGCGTAGCAGACTCGAGTTTGGAGCGATCAACTGATGCCTCAGACGGAGTTGGATATTGGAGGCTTGGGTAGGAGACTCTGCGAGCTGCTGTCACTGCGGCCAGGTGATGTGGTTGAGTTTCATGTTCTCTCCGACGGGTCCGTGCGGGTTGCTAGACCAACAGGAATAAAGAGACGCCGCTGAGTTCCAAACTTAGACCCACCGGCAATCTTTCCCGCAGCTTGGATAGCAAACCATAGCCCTTTCCTTCGTCTTTTGAAAATCTCCATCTCTCCCACATTTTCGCTTTCTAGTTCCAGCGTCGTCGCAGAGCGACTATTCATGGCCACTCTCGACTGGAATGACTGACACCCGTTCGATTGACTCTAGACAAAGCTTATCTCTTGAAGCTTTTGAAGCTAGGGCTGTCACGTCTGGGTGGCGGCCAAGTGAACGAGTCGGAGCCTGGAGAGATCGCTGAGAAAGTCAGGATCCTCGAGGAACAGGTTTCTACGTCTCGCAATCAACGTAATGAACTCAACAAAGAGGCTAAGAAACTTGCGGAAACAAGAGATGAGCTTAACGAGAAATTCAAAAGACTGAAGGAAGAGATCCAGACAGTCAAGAACAAGCGGAACGAGTTGAACGCTCAAGTTCAAAGTCTGAAAGCAAAGCGAGATGAGGCGAGAGCCGTTGTTTCAAGAAACCGGGCCGAAGTCAAGGCCTTGACAGAGAAGCTTCGTGCACTTGATACACAGGCGCCGGGAACCTATCAGTCCACAAAGAAGGATCTGGAAAAACTTGAGTGGCAGATCCAGACGACCCCTCTGTCGCAAAGAGAGGAGTACAAGCTTATCTCAAGAGTCAAAGAACTTGAAGGCCAATTAGCCATTCTAAAGAAGAAGAAGGAGATAGAAAAGAAGATCGCCAAGCTCCATAATGAATCAAAGTCTATTGAACTACAAGCAAACATCATTCATAAGCGGCTTACAGAACTTGCCGAGGAGAGCGAGGTCTACCATAAGAGGATGATGGAGATTGTGAGCTCGGCTACGGAATTAAAGAAGAAAGCGGATGAAGCCCACCACGCCTATATGAATACTAGAACCCAAGGCGACAATGCACATCTCGAGTACGTAGCCAAGCTAGGGATGATCAAGGAGTTGGAAGATCAGATCAGGAGCTATTACGAAGCTGAAGAAGCACTCAAAGAGGAGGAGATACGAAAGAAAATCGAGGACCTAGCTACGAATAAATTGAAGAAGGGAAAGAAATTGACGTTTGAAGAGTTCAAGTTACTTGTCGATAGGGGAGCTGTGTGAGACCGCAGAAGACCAAACCGCTGCCAATAGAGTTTTCTCTGTCCTCGACGTTTCTGAAGATAACTGGGACGTGGAACGGTTGCATCAAGCGAGGATAGCGCTGATTGGAGGCACAGGCCTAGAACGCCTCTTGGACAAGGCTGAACGATTCAGAATGGGAACCCCCTACGGTATCTCGCCACCCATATCCACTGGGACCTTAGGCGAGCATCCTGTAGCCTTCCTACCCAGACATGGACTAGAACATGAGATCCCACCGCACAGAGTCAATTACCGCGCAAACATTTGGAGTCTGAAAAAGATCGGAGTAGAACGAATCATATCAACCAACGCGGTAGGAGCGATAAACGAGAGGTACAAACCAGGCGACCTAGTGGTTCCATCAGACATAATAGACTTCACCAAGACGAGGATAGCCACATTCTATGATGAAGCGCCTGTAACTCACATAGATGTGACCGATCCATACTGTCCCGAACTGAGGAAGTTCCTTTCAGCGTCTTCAGTGAAACTGGGCAAGCAGTCTTGGGAAGCAACGGTTCTTGCAGCAACAGAAGGCCCGAGATTTGAGACACCTGCAGAGATCAGGATGATGAAGAGTATCGGATGCGACATCGTGGGCATGACCGGCTCTCCCGAAGTGTTTCTTGCCAGAGAACTTGAGATCTGCTATGCCGCGATATGTTTCGTCTCGAATATGGCGGCGGGCCTACAGAGCAGGTTAACGGCGGAAGAGGTCACCGATATAGCCCGAAAGAGCATACAGGCCATTAAAGAGATTCTTGACGAGACGATCAAGTCAATCCCGAGGGAGAGAGGATGTTCTTGTTCAAGAGCTCTCGAGCACGCGAAGATGTAGGTTGAAGACTTGCTAAGAGGATTTCTTAGATCTATAGGCGTCTACAAACTGTATGAGAAATGGTTAGACAGACAAGTGAGAGCTGACCGGATGCCGGAGCATATAGCCTTGATTCTTGACGGGAACAGAAGATGGGCTTCCGGGCATTCTCTGCCTTCGATCCTAGGCCATGAAAGAGGCGCGAAGACGGGCGAAGAGTTTCTCGATTGGGCGCTCGACCTGAACATAAAGACGGTAACCGTCTACACTTTTTCTACCGAGAACTTCAACAGGAAGGGGCACGAGGTGGAGGGGGTTTTGAAACTGATTGAGAATCAGCTGAGACGTCTAGGAGATGATTCGAGAATACATGAGAACCGTGTGCGGGTTAAAGCCCTAGGAAGACTGGAGCTACTTCCCAAGAGCATGCGTGAGATCTTTGAAAGGGTGGAGCAAACTACAAGCAACTACGATGGCCACTACCTGAATATAGCAATCGCCTACGGTGGAAGAGCAGAGATAGTTGATGCCGCGAAGAAACTTGGAAGAGACGTAGAGTATGGAAAACTTACCTCAGCTCAGATCGACGAGAAGCTCTTCAGCAACTATCTGTACACAGCGCATCTTCCAAACCCATATCCCGACCTTGTAGTGAGAACATCCGGAGAGGAGAGGCTCAGCGGATTTCTCCTTTGGCAGTCAGCCTATAGCGAGCTATGCTTCCTAGACGTCTACTGGCCTGACTTTAGGAAGATAGATCTTCTCCGAGCGATCAGAACCTACCAACAGCGAAAACGAAGGTTCGGAGCCTGAAGAGAAGAATATGCATCGATCGGTCCGAACATTGACTACTCTCACTCGGTTCTGAATGGAATTTGATACAGACAATATGACATACAAGCCCTACAACGATCGTGTGCTACATATTCTTGACAGGAACCGCTAAATTCTCGTTCCCTCTCACCTACCGGCGTGTGAATTGTACCGGCCGGGCTCCTAGCGATTGGTCTATATCAAAAGAATCGACCTGAGAGGTTTCAAGACCTTTGGCAAGAAGGTCTCACTGTCATTAGATAGAGGCTTCACCGTCATCACAGGAGCCAACGGTTCCGGAAAGAGCAACATAGTGGACAGCGTCAAGTTCACTCTAGGTGAACTCAGCCCGAAAGAGTTGCGCGGCGGGTCTCTTGGAGACCTCATTTCCAAGACAACTCAAACCCACCTGCGCTCTGCCTATGCGGCTATTCAATTCGAAAACTCGGATAGACGGATCCCGGTCGATTCCGACTTGGTTACTGTATCGAGAGAGTTCGTCAGGGGTGGAGAGGGAGTATACAGAATCAACGGACGCAGGATACCTAGAAAGCAGGTTACTGAGATTCTCTCCTCGGCCGGTATAGAGGTTACAGGCTTCAACATTGTACCGCAGCATGCGATCACGAGATTAGCGGAGGTTACACCTGAAGAGAGAAGAAAGATCGTTGAGGATATGATAGGAATCGCCGTCTACGATGCGAAGAAGGCTGAGGCTCAGGTTCAATTACAGCAGGCAGACGTGAACCTGAAGGTTGCATCAGCCAAGGTAGATGAGGTAAGATCCCGCGTCGAATCTCTCGAAAGAGAGAGAAACGATTTCTTAAGGTATAGATTTCTCAAGGACGAGTTCAACCGGTCTAAAGCTCTCATGCTTTCGAGCAGGATCAAGAGCTTACAGGAAGAAGCATCAAAGAAGAGAGAGTATTCCGAAAAGAGGCGAGTCGAAGCCGAGAGGGTAAGACAGGAGCGAGACAGAGTTTCAAATGAGAAAGTCCAGATCGAGGATGAGAAACAGAGGCTTGAACGTGAGACTGTTGATCAATGGACAGCTAGGATGTTCGAGGTTGAGCGAACGATCGGGGAGCGATCTAGGGAGATAGCAAAGTCTCAGACAGAAACCGGCTCCAGCGAGACGCGACTGAAGAGAGTTGAAAAGGAGAAGCAAGACCTTGAAAAGCAGATAGACGAAGTTGTGAAGACCGTTGAAAGCCACAAGGCTGAGCTCTTAAGGCTGAGAGAAGCCAGAGAGAACCTGTATACTGTACTTACCGAAAAGACGACGGTTGAGACCGAGATATGGAAAGATGTCCAAGACGCTGCAAGGACGGTTGATGCCTTCAACAAAGAACTGCAGAATCTGGAAGATAGTATCAATGAACTGTCCTGCGAAGAGGCGAAGCTAGGTGCAGAGATAGACGCAGGCTCGGTTAAGCTCCAACTTGTCTTCGGACATCTAAAGACCCTTGAGAGTAGGAAGATCGAGTATGAACGGCTGATAGAAGAGATAGAGAAGAGATCTAAAGATCTAGCAAATCTACGCATCGAGGAGCAGAAACAACTGGAGGAGATAGAGAAGAAGATCAGAGATCACGCAGAGCTCAAAGAGAGCAAACTGGGTGATATTCGAGAATCTAAGGAGATCGTGGAGAGAGCTTCTGCGACTACTTTCGAGTTTGAGATTCAAAAGGACGTTGTTCAGACCTTCGGAGCAGAAGAGAAGGCTCTACAATCGGTAGAAGAACTAGGCCGGGCCGGAGCAATTCCAGATGTGGTTGGAAGGCTCGATAGACTGGTTAAGGTTCCAGAGGATTATCGGAAGGCGTTGGAAACAGCTTCAGCCGGATGGATGAAAGCTCTTGTTGTCAAAAACGTAGAATCAGCTGTCCAATGCATAGAGAGCCTGAAACGAACAAGAATGGGCAGGATAAAGATTGTCCCATTGGAGAGCCTCTCATCCATCCCTAGCGTTAATTGGCCCGAGGACGACCCTGACATCATCGGACCGATTGCAAGCCTCGTCCAAGTTGAAGAACCCTTGAAACCTGCAGTCAACTTTGTTTTTGGAGATACAGTCCTAGCAAACAGCCAAAAAGCAGCGTATATGGCAGCCGTGAACGGCGTCAGGGCTGTCTCATTAAGTGGCGAAGTCTACGAGCCTGAAGGAGGAATAGAAGGAGGATACTATCGAAAACCCCTTGACATCGAATTTTTGATTTCAAAGACTCTAGCCGTCGAGAACCTTGAAAGAATGATAAAGTCACTTGAAACGTTAGTCACCAAGAGCGAAGAGGATGTCGAACGACTTCAGGCCGAGCTTGACGCACTCAAAGAAAACAAAGTTCACTCTGAAGGATCGATCGTTCACATAGATGGAGAGATGTCAAATGTTGAAACGAGCCTTCAAAGAGCGAAGAGTACACTCTCAAACATTCTCAGGAGGATCGACGAACTTAGCGTCGAAGTCCATAACGAAAAGAATCAAAACGTACTAATGGGTGGTAGAAGATCTAAGATTAGAAGTAGACTTGACGAGCTGATAAAGAGAAGAGAAGCCGCTAGATCGAAAGTTGATCCTGCAAAGCTCTCCCAATCTCAGCAGAAGCACCTAGAATTGTCGAAAGAAACCAGCGAACTCCAACGGAAACTCTCAGAGATCGATAGCAGGATCGGAACGCTCGAGTCATCGATTCAGATCCTAGAACCAAACCTCCAACAGATGAGAACACGGGTCTCGGAGCTTGAGGAAGAGATAACCACACTAAAAGAAAGCATCCAGAAAGAGAGGACAAACGTAGACGATTCACTCAACCAGCTCTCCCAACTCGAGGTCGAACGCAAATCAATCTCTGAAGAACTGTCTACAGTCCGAAATACTAGAGACGAGTTTCAAACGAAACTCAAATTCTTAGAGTCGCAAACGAAGGCGCTCTTTGAAAAGTATGAGCAACTTAATACAGAAACAAACCAGTTGAGTGGAGAACTCAAGGAGAAGGAGATACAGGCCTCATATCTTCTAAAAGAGCTTCAGGAGCTCGGATATCAAGATGTGGTTCAGGCCGACTCTGAAGAAGTGAACGAGGCTGAATCGACGCTTAACCTGATTAAACGTGAACTTGAAGAGATCGGAGCGGTGAACCAGCTTGCCGTGACTCAGTATGAAGAACAGAAGGAGATCTATAAGCAGCTCTCCACCAGAATAAACGAACTCTCGAATGAAAAGCTTACCATAATAGACTTCATGAACGAGCTGGAGAGAAAGAAGTACGATACATTTATGAAAGCCTTCAACAGCGTGAACAGAAACTTCCAAGAGATATTCTCCAAGATATCCAACGGCGGATCTGGAAGGCTTCTACTTGAAAACCAGGAAGACCCGTTCAAGGGCGGAATGGACATCTACCTGAGGTTCCCCGGAAAAGCCGAACTCACAATCGGCAGCGCGAGTGGAGGCGAGAAGTCTGTTGCAACGGTCTGTTTCATTCTAGCACTTCAATCGATCAACCCGATGCCCTTCTACATATTTGACGAGATCGACGCTCATCTCGACGTTCTCAACACACAGAGGCTGGCTGATCTACTTAGAGAACGCTCGAGAGGGTCGCAGTTCATCGTAGTCTCATTAAGGGACATAACCATCTCTAGGGCCGACAGGATCTACGGGGTCTACATCCAAGAAGGAGTCTCCCAGGCCGTTTCGCTTCCTATGCCGGAGGCACGAACGTGACAGAGCTGGAGAAACCGTTCTGGCTCCGCCCACCCTACGTCATCCTATTCGACCTGCTAAGGGTGCATAGGCTGAAGCCATGGGATGTCAACCTGACCAACATACTGAACTCTTTCTTGGCTCAGATGAACGAGAAAGGATACATCGACTTCCCCGCCTCAGGAATCGCTCTATTGTCATCATCGATAATCCACAGGCTGAAGTCAGAGGAGGTTCTCAAGATGGAGGAGCCTCCAAAACCTCCTCAACCCAGACCTCAAGACTACGTTCCTCCTGCCCTGCCCATGCCGATAAGGTTCGAGTATACGTCAACATCGATCTCTGAGGTGCTAAGAACCCTAGAGGAAGTGTTGGAAAGCGAACGGTTAGCTCTCTTGGAAAAGAAGCCTCTCCTAACACCGCCCGCCGTACTGAAGCACCTAGACGAGTTTCTCATGAACATCGACAAGCACATAGGAGAGTTCTACTCAGACCTAGTCAAGAGAGCCAAGAGAGAAGGCCCGATATCGTTTCTCAACCTAACTGGAAATAAACGCTTCCTAGACATAGTAAGAGACTTCATAATGCTCCTGTTCCTTGCGATCCAAGGAAAGATAACGTTACAACAAGACCAAGAGTTTGGCGATATAGCCATACTAGTCAGAGAGGTAACGTCCACAGTTGCAGCCTGAACCATTATCCCAGAGGGAGAGAGAACAACTCGCGATGGTTGAGGCTGCGCTCTACGTGACAGGTAGGCCGCTCGACCTGAAGCTCCTCGGATCAATCCTCAAAGTAAAGTCAGAGAGCACTGTTCACGACCTCGCCAAGAAACTTCGCGAGAGGTACGAGCAGATCCATAGCTCGATTCAGATATTGGAGCTAGAGGATGGACGGTTCGTAATGCAGCTGAAACCCGAGTATGTGGCAGCTGTCAAGAAGCTTGCGACGCGCCAACTCTTGACTCTGGGGCCACTGAAGACTCTCTCGTTTATAGCTGTAAAACAGCCTGTTTCACAGGCGTATGTGGTGAAAGTCCGGGGAAAACTCACGTATGAGTATGTGAAACAACTGAAGGACTCGGGTTTGGTAGTTGACGAGAAGGCTGGAAAGACAAAAATCTTGAGAACGAGCGAGACCTTTGCAGACTATTTCAACCTCAGCCATGACGTCGGGGCCATGAAGAGGCAGCTCCAGAAGCTGTTCAAAGA
Organism: uncultured Candidatus Bathyarchaeia archaeon; assembly: GCA_964562925.1. Classification (GTDB taxonomy): domain Archaea; phylum Thermoproteota; class Bathyarchaeia; order 40CM-2-53-6; family CAVXDP01; genus CAVXDP01. The sequence goes on along the minus strand of CAZLVF010000006.1, from coordinate 26,865 downwards.
ACTTCAAATAGTCAAGCCTGGCGATGTTATTCATCGACCGAACCCACCTGATGAAGCTCTCGATAAGACCGAAGCCTCGCCTGCAGAAACTCAGAAATAGATTGAAAAGTTTCTATGCTCGGAGCTGAGAAAGCCTCCAGCGATTCAGTGAAACTCAACAGTTCTGTTAACCTAAGCTCCTCGTATGGATCGTTGCTCCCTGCCTCCTATGGTCGCCACGTTCTGGATCGGTAGATGCGCTGCTTCTGGAGGGGGTAGGAGGAAGGCGGGTGCCTCCAAGGCTAACCGACCTGTAAATCCAGCTTCCATATCAAATCACGCTCTTCGAACGATATCGTGCGGATTATGTCAAACGATTAGCGAGAAAATCTGCTTAGGCAATCTGCTCCGTAGATCTTGGAAAGCAACCGAGCAAAACTTCTCATGGTCTTCCTTACGCCCCACCAAGTTGCCAGAATCGATCAGAGCATTCGACTCCGAGGGGACCGTCGACTGAGCCAAGCCTATTGGAGCAGTGAACAGGACGACCGGCCCTGCATCGACCACCGCGTTCGCTCTGGGTTCAACCTCGGTTCGTATCTTCCTCACGTATCTCCTCAATGAAACAGACGTCGCACATACTCCTTTCAGCTGATCTTTGCCACTCACATATGTACCGGCCGCATCTCTGGCATGTGCTCATTTTCGCCTATTCTCTCTTTCAGGCTCCTATTTGGTAGATAGCGACTAAGAAACTACTTCTTGGTCTCGCTTCTCTTGTTCCGTCTGCTGCTTGCGCCTAAGGGCTGCCATCTCTGTTATTTTCCTCAGCTTTTCAGTTTCCTCTTCAGAGTAATGAGCCCAAGGTTTCTCAACCCGCCAAGTAATCCTCTGACAGATCGCCGGTTCAGGGTAAGCTCCAGGATCATACAAGGTGAAGTTAAGAATTGACGTAGCTTCCTCCTGTATGCAAGTGTTGATTATCCTTTTGATTGCCTCAGGGTCTATCCTAAGCTTTCTATCTTCCTCGATTAGCAGGTTCACAAGCGTAACCTGTTTTCGGAACCGTTGTATGGCCTCGGGCGATATGTTGTAGAGGTATGGGGTCTGGGAGATCGCGCCTATGATCTTCCTCTTGTCATCGACGCCATTTTTCATGAAGGCTTCAAATGTCTGGCCGGGATGGTGGCCTGCCGACTCGATTCCACATAAAACAAGATATCTGATATTAGGGTTGGCGACCACATTGCAGATTATCTTCTCTATCCCAATGTTTTCTGTCTGAAGAAAACCTGCCAGTGCAGCGCCCGCCTCAACTGAAACCTTCGACAAACCAACCAGAAGATCCGGGATCTTCTCATATATTGTATGAAGTAAGATTACTACCGCAACAGGAGAGTAGTCGTTGCCCCGTAGATAGCTACCATCCTCAGGCGGATACTCGTCTGGGGGCTTGAGTTTGAAGATCTTACTCATTTGAATATGTCACCTCAAGTGTTCTTTCTTCAACCAACGTCCTCGAATACATTTTTCAGCGATTCCCACCTAATACCGTTGCTAGTGTAGATCCTCTAGTCTAATTCCCTATTTTCAATGGCCTTCAAGACTCTATCCTTGATAGCGTCTCTAACTTTAGTGAACATGTCTAGAATCTCTTCCGCGCTGCCTTCAGTCTCATAAGACCCCGGAAAACTCCAGTGGAGAGTTCTAGAAGTTCCAAGGAATAATGGACATTCTTCTCTGGCTTCATCGCAGACCGTAACTACGGCGTCATAGACATAACGATAGATTTAAATGTGTTAGTCCGGGCTAACCCGACTTTATGCCCGAAGATGCGTGTTCCCCAAGGGCTAGTAAGTTACCGCTCCTAGACAGGTTCCTGACTATTTGGATATTCCTCGCAATGGGAATCGGAGTGGGAGCTGGTGCCGTGTTTCCGCAAGTTGCCAACATACTTGATGCCATGCGACTTGATACGGTCTCATTTCCCATAGCTGTTGGGCTGTTATGGATGATGTACCCTCCGTTGGCCAAGGTAAAGTATGAAGAGCTTTCAAAAGTCGCAAAGGCCTGGAAGATGTTCGCCGTCTCCATCGTCCAAAACTGGCTCGTAGGCCCATTCCTAATGTTCGGGTTGGCTTGGCTCTTCCTACCCGATCTTCCAGAGTACCGCGTCGGCATCATCATCGTAGGGATTGCCCGCTGTATCGCCATGGTTCTAATCTGGAACCTTCTTGCAGGAGGAGACAATGAGTATTGCGCGATCCTTGTAGCCTTGAACTCCGTGTTCCAGATCGCTCTCTACTCGGTGTACGCCTACTTTCTTGTGACATTGTTGTCATCTTGGATCGCGGGCCAGTCAGCCGCTATGGTTGTACACGTTTCTGTATGGGACATTGCTAGAAGCGTCTTCATCTTTCTGGGCATACCCTTCATAGCTGGAATCGTGACAAGATTTACTCTGATGAAACGCCGAGGAAGGGAATGGTACGAAGGAGTCTTCATAAAACGGTTGAGCCCCACAGCATTGATTGGACTGCTCTTCACTATAGTCGTTATGTTTTCGTTGAAGGGTGAGTACATTCTCGCCTTGCCCTGGGATGTCGTACGAGTAGCAATTCCGCTTGTCAGCTACTTTCTGATGATGTTTGGACTCTCATTCCTGATGTCCTCGGCTCTGAGGTTCACTTATCCTGAAACGGTGACTTTGTCTTTCACAGCCGCCAGCAACAACTTTGAACTTGCGATCGCCGTGGCGATAAGCATCTTCGGCATAAATTCGGGGCAAGCCTTTGCGGCGGTTATAGGACCTCTGATGGAAGTTCCAGTATTGATAAGCCTCGTTAACGTATCGCTCTGGGCTAAAAAGCGATTATTCAGGAAAAGGGAGACTTAACAGTATCTGACATAATTGTCGGTTGACAGGTTAAAATGTATCACCAGATTTCATTCTACACGAGTCAATTCTTGGAATGATCTCGTGATGATGGATAAAGCGGATCGAAGATCAGATCTAGAAGAACGTGTTCAAAGGCTGGCGGACTCTGGACTATGCACTGAGGAGAATGCTTCAATATATGTGAAGGCGCTTAGACGGCTCGTTGAAAACAGAGTAAACGAACAATCAGTTAAGCAGCAGAGTAGGATTCTTAAGGCCTTATCGGATCCCACACGTCTGAAGATTCTCAAACTACTGAGTGTTCGTGAAATGTGTGTATGTGAAATAATGGCCGCGTTCGACCTAACCCAACCTACAGCATCCCATCACTTGAACATGCTTGAGAGTGCGGGTTTGTTGAAGGATAGACGCGAGGGAAAATGGATCTTCTATAGCCTAGCGAATCCGGACATTCCTAAGTTTCTGGAGAAGGTTCATTCGTTAACTGGGTCATACGCCAAAAGTAGAAAACGTTGAAAGAAAGTCTTCCTCTCGTTCCAATACTCACTTCACAAATTCGAGGATCTTCTTGAACTCGGGCGTTCCAGATACCCTAAGCAACTCGTATATGGCCATCTCGACGCAGGATGCGATGGCGCCCTCCTTAATCATTCTGTCGAAGGCTATCCTTCTATTCTCAGGATTTCTTGATGAAGTGGCATCTTCCAGAAGGTACACGCGATATTCTCTTCTAACAGCCTCCAACACCGTCTGGTAGACACATATGTGGGACTCTATCCCCATGACTAGAAGCTGCTTCGGCTTGACCGAATCAAGTTTCTCAACAAACTCTGGCGATTCGAAGTTGTTGAAACTGGTCTTCTCGATCGGTCTGTAGTATTCACCTAGAGCTTCAACAATATCATTCACGGTTCTGCCGAGGCCTTCAGGATACTGTTCCGTAACTATAATTGGTATGCTTAGAACTCGCGCCGCCCTTATCATTATTACCGCGTTTCTTGTTATTTCGTTTGCCATGTGGATCTTGGGCAGAAGCCTCTCCTGATAATCTATGCATAATAGTAGACATTGATTCTTGTTCAACGTGTTCTGCACGGAGATCCGCCACCGGGATCCATCCAAGAAAATGTTGTTGAGGCCTTACCAGCATTCGATTTTGAAACTTACCGTCTGACCGCATGAAGTTACTATGTATCTTAACGCTTGAACTAGCGTGCTCTGGCTTGAACCCTAGGTTCCAAAAGTGTCCAGATCCAGTCTACGAACTCTTTCAGGTTCTTGGTCTGTATCAACACGTCCCCAGGGCCTGCGATCTCGGTTACTAGGCCTTCACCGCCGAGGATCGTCTCCTTCAACCCGCCGAACTTTGTGACTCTGTACTGGCATGTGTCGCTGAATGCTACGAGATGGAAGTTGTCGACAGTTAGCATCTCACCCGGTTTTAGGGCACGACGGTCCAATGCGCCAAAAGTGTTTATGAATAGGTCGCCCTGACCTGTCACCTTTATCATGAAGAGGCCTTGGCCAAAGAGGCCTTTTGTAAAGCCCTGCCATTGAACATCCAAGTCGACGCCGCTTGTGGAAGCTATGTACGCAGATTTCTGGATTATGTAGCCCTTTGTCGGCATTATGTCAAGTCTCTCTATGTCTCCTATGGGAGCTGAGACGAAGGCCACCTCTCCATCTCCACCTGTGGCCGTGTAATCGTTTACGAAGAGAGATTGACGACCTAGGACAGAGAGCCCTATCGTTCCTAGGATACTCTTCTCTCGCCTACGTGTCTGAACTTGGATGTTCGGCGTCATGTAGGTCATAGCTCCCGCCTCGGCTATTATTGACTGGTTCGGTTTGAGTTGGACCACAAGCATAGAGTAGGAAGGCCTATACTTTATCTCGAACTCGGGTCGATGCGTTGGAGTAGCACTCGAGACGGGGCTTCCACAGTTCGGACAGAAGGACGCTGCTTCCTCAACTTCCCTGCCACATTTTGGACATAATACCATCGTCAACCACGTGGAGACATTGAGTGGGGACGGTTCGCTAATAAGAGCTTTGTAGCCTATTTCACCGCGAACCTTTCGCAAGCGCCGTCAGTCGTCTCCTATTTTGAGACTGTTACGTTCAAGATTGACAGATGTTCCGCTTTTGCCGAGCGGGGTGGGGCGGAGGGGGTGCATATAGGATCAACGGCAAAGAAGTCAAGCTTCTTCCTTAACTTTGCAAACTCCTCGGCGACCGTGCACATACACGAGATCGCGATTCAGAGCAGGCACAGCAATAACAAGATGGAGCGGTTCAATGGAGAAGTCAGAGATCGAGAAAAGGTCATGAGAGGCTTGAAGCAAGAAACAAGTCCGATTCTGAAAGGCTATCAAATCTTTCACAATTACATTCGACCACACGAAGCCTTGGAAGGTAAGAACAAATGGGTCACGCTAATACAGAACGCAAGCCAGAGTCTGAGTCAACTTTCTATCCTTTTGAAACCATTCTCCTTGAAATTTAGTTCAAACAAACCGCTCTCAGAATAGGTATCGACTCCTGATAATCTAGCATAGTTCAAAACGATCTTTATTCTTTGAGCCTTGTTAGGATCAAACGCTATCTTGTTGTTGGCGAACAAATAAGCACGTTTCGAACCCTCTACGTAGACGGCAACCAGAGTTTCTTTCCCAAATTGGTTCCTTAACAAATCAGTTTCTTTGCTATGCTTCGCTTCATCATAGAAGAAAGCATACAACTGATTAACCCATGTTTCTACTGAGGCATCAGTCCAGTTTTGATGAATAATCCTATCTGGTTTTCAATATAGACTGTAGTCGGCGTTGTCAAAACTACAATTTATCTGACAGTGTCCAGCATTGTCATGCCCTATGTTGACGACTCTCACTTTTGCCAAATAGACCGTTAGAGGTTTGGCAGAACGCGTGGAAGCAATGTTGTATTGTGAATCAACCTCATTATTAACTAAGCGCAATTTTGGTCTGATAAAGAACATTTTCACTTTTCCTCCAGAGCGAGACAGGGACGCGACGATGAGGGCACCAATCACTACGACGAAAATTGATGTCAGATTGGTTTCAAGAAAAGTAATAATGTCGACGAAAGTGATGCACATAAGGCATAGATGGGCTAGTGGAAATTTAGCTTTTATGTGCTTGGTAGCCTATCCGACGATTTTTTCCAGCCTGTCCCATCCGACGGAGACTACCCAGAGCCCTTGTACGCAACACTTATATGAATCAGGAAAATCGAACACCAATGATTCATTGATTCGGAGTTGATGTACACTGCCTCAGTGGCACGGAGATATACGTAAGAGAAAGGCTTCCGGAGGGAAGAAGAGAGCTTACCGAGGCAAGAGGGCTCATGAGATGGGAAACGAGCCAGCTGAGACCATACTCTCAGATGCTAGGTCGAGTGAGAGAAGAACAAGAGGCGGAGGGGTGAAGCGCGTGGCGCTCGCATGCAAGACCGCTAATGTGACGGATCCTTCGACCGGACGGGCTCAGAAAGTAGAGATCACACGTGTATTGAAGAACGAGGCGAACCCAGACTATCAGAAGAGAGGCGTCATCACACGTGGAGCGATAATCGAAACTGCCATTGGCGAGGCTAGGGTTACCTCCAGACCTGGACAAGATGGAGTTGTGAACGCGATTCTACAACGACCAAAGGCATAGGCTTGGCTTGAATTTTGAAGCAGCCTGGAAGAGCTGTAGTCTGGCCTGCCAATATTAACTCTTCAAGAACCAGAAGGGAAGGGCGGAGACTGAAAAAGTCACTGTCGCTTGACTCTCCTAAACTCTCAGAAATTTTTGAAGCTGCCAAGAAGCTAGGTATGAACCCCCAAGTAGTTGAAGGCGCGAGCCGGCCTAGCAGTTGGTGGGACAAGACTGGATACGTGATAGTCGAACAAACTGGACGATCAAAACCTCGTATTCTATTGGGGATCGCCGAAACTATACAGAAGTCTAGACCGAAAGTTCCAGCCAAGAAAAGCTGAGGAAAAAGCCTCTCTTCAATATGCGGTAATTTTCTTAACGCCGCTGATCCTGAGGATCTTTTCAAGCGCCGCTCCTGAAACCTCCCTGTCCGCTACAATAGTCAGCTTCGGCTCAGGCACCAGATCTGGGTCATCAGCTACAGCTTGTCGAATACTTATTTTTTCACCTGCGATAATCGAAGACGCACTCGACAAGATTCCAACGGACGAAGGGTCTGCATAGATCTCAATAACCATGTATCCTAGGAACTTGGCTATGTCAGCCAGGAACGGGCCGGCAGGTCTTAGTCTAGAGAATATGGGCGCTAGCATCTCGTCCGAAGCTATCAGGGTCGCGGTCTCTTTTACAACTCGTCTATCAACGCCTAGAGCCCGGGCGATCTTTGATTCTGCCATCTCAACGAGTCCGCAGTAGATCTTACCATCCTCCTTGACACTCAATCCGAGCTCGATCAGAGCCTTGGTCACATTGACTCTAACTGGATAGTCGCTAAGCCTCTTTGCGATCTTGCTCCACAAGGATGATCTGTCCCAACGATCGATTTTGTACGCTAAAGTATTAAATACTACCGCAAGGTATCTATGCGGTCGCCTTTCCACGGCGCGGAGACTAATCAAGCTGAAAACGAGCGAACTAGCATCTGATTACGCCGTATTCCTCGACCCTGATGATATGCCAACCTCGTGGTACAATATTCAAGCGGACCTTCCTGAGCCGCTACCTCCACCTCTGGACCCCAAAACGCTCAAACCCGTAGACCCATCTTTGCTCATGCGGATCTTTGCTAAGGAGCTAATCCTCCAAGAAGTCTCAAACGAGCGTTTCATCAAGATCCCAGATGAGGTTCAAGAAGCGTATCGTCGCGGCCTTCGGCCGACTCCGCTCTACAGGGCGAAGAGACTTGAAGCCTATCTGAAAACTCCAGCGCAGATATACTACAAGTGCGAGTACCTGAGCTCGACCGGAAGCCACAAACCGAACACAGCGATAGCTCAGGCCTACTATAACAAGGCTCAAGGCATCGAGAGGCTCGCAACAGAGACGGGTGCGGGGCAATGGGGAACCGCACTTGCTATGGCGAGTTCACTTTTTGGATTGAAATGTCGACTCTACATGGTTAGAGTCAGCTATCAGCAAAAGCCCGGGAGACGTACAATGGCGGAGACTTGGGGAGCAGAGATCTTTCCTTCACCTAGCAACCAGACAAAATACGGAAGGAGTCTCCTTGAAAAAGACCCCAATCACCCTGGTACGCTCGGAATAGCGATCAGCGAAGCTTTGGAGGATACACTTTCACGTGAGGACACGAGATACTGTCTAGGCTCAGTGTTGAATCACGTCTTAATGCACCAAACCATCGTGGGACAGGAAGCGAAGAAACAGTTTGATATGATTGGTGTCTATCCAGATTTAATCTGTGGATGTGTGGGGGGAGGATCTAACTTCGCCGGTTTCAGCTTCCCGTTCATGATGGATAAGCTGAAAGGGAAGAGGGATACGGAGTTCATAGCCTGCGAGGCTACAGCCGTACCGCATACAACGAGAGGAACGTACACCTACGACTTCGGCGATACGGCTGAGATCACACCGCTCTTGAAGATGCTGACCCTCGGCCATGGATATGCATGTCCACCGATCTACTCCGGCGGTTTGAGATACCACGGGATGGCTCCATCGATATCCTACCTGATTAATAAGGGACACATGAGGCCCGTGGCCTACGAACAGAAGGAGGTCTTTGAAGCGGCTCGAATACTTGCTCAAACCGAGGGGATGATCACAGCCCCGGAGACTGCGCACAATGTGAAATATGCCATCGATGAGGCTCTCAGATGCAAGAAGACTGGTGAAAAGAAGGTTATAGCCTTCAATAACTGCGGCCACGGTCTACTGGACCTCTCAGCATACGAGAGTTTTCTAGCGGGAAAACTCGTCGAGTACAAGCCGGAGAAGATAGAAGTTCCTAGATACGTGTCTTAGATCTCCAAAGCCGAACTAGCTTCGCGCAAATCCGGATACCCTTCTTTCTATTGTATATTTCATTGCGCTGTAGAGCTAGTCTCTTAGCACGGTAGCTTGGATCAAGAGACTAGTATTCCCTCTATTGCAAAAGCGATTCGGTTCGCAACAAGATCTGCACAGAGAAAGCGTGGCCCCTTCGTCCAAGCACAAAGCCAGTTGGCCAGGTTTCAAGGTCCTGACGGCAGCCGTATGACAAGTATTGGGTCAGGTACCAAAAAGAAACTGTAGCAAGGTTTGCTGATAATAGATAAGACTGGTCACAATTGTGCTAGACAATCCGAAAGAGATTGAAAACAGGATAGTGCAAGCTTCAAAAAAAGAGATGAGGGTGGTTCTAGTCGAACTCCGAGCCTCTCTCGCCCTCTTCCTCGGGTCCTTTCGGCGGTCTCGCTTCTTCTCTCGCTTTCCCAGAAGCTACTATATCATCTATTTTCAGTAGCATAGAGGCAGCTTCGCTGGCTGATTTCAGTATCTGCTCTTTCACAGCCGCCGGTTCCACGACGTTATCTTTCATCATGTCCTTGACCTTCCCTTCGAACGGGTCGACTCCAAACCATCTCTGGCCTTTCTCGTGGCTAGCTCTGAGTTCAACTATAATATCCAATGGGTCGAGGCCTGCGTTCTCCGCAAGTATTAGAGGAAGACCTTCTAACGCCTCAGCGAAGGCGAGCACAGCGAGTTGTTCTCTTCCCGATAGTTTCCCTGCCCATCGTTTTAGCTGGCTTGCCAGTTCAACTTCGACAGCGCCTCCGCCTGCAACGACTCTGGGGTCGCGGATAACGTCTCTTACGACGCAGAGGGCGTCGTGGAGTGATCTCTCGGCTTCGTCCACGAACCTTTGGGTTCCTCCTCTGATCAGGATCGCAACGGCTCTGGCGTTCTTGCATCCTTCTACGAAGGTCATCTTGTCATCTGCGATCTTTCTCTCCTCGACGAGTTTCGCGTAGCCTAGGTCTTCTGGGTTTAGATCGTCTAGGTTGGTTACTATTTTTGCTCCGGATGCTCTTGCCAGTTTCTCCATATCTTTCTCGCTAGCTCTCCGAACCGCTAGAATGTTCTTCTTTGCTAAGAAGTGTTGCACTACGTCGTCGATGCCTTTCTGGCAGATGAGGACGTTCGCGCCTGACTTAGCCACCTTCTCGACCATGTCTCGCAAAATCTTCTCCTCCTCGTCGAGGAAGGCTTTCATCTCCTCAGGATTCTGAATGTTGATTTTTGCATCGAACTCTGTCTTCTCAACCTCGAGCGCGCAGTTCAGTAGTGCAATCTTGGCATCCTCAACCCTCTTTGGCATTCCTGGATGGACGACTTCTTTGTCCAAGACTACGCCCTGAATCAGTTTTGTCTCGGTTAGGGATTCTCCAGCCTTCTTCTCGACCTTCACATCTTCCACGTCGACTTTGTAGCCTTCAGGGGTCTTCTCTGCAACTTGGAGCATAGCGTCCACAGCTATGTCCGCCATAGGATCTCTGCTCTCCGATATGAGCTTGGTAGCCATGGCAATTTTCGCGATCTTCTTCAGCGTCTCCCTATCGTTCGGGTCGACTTTCACTGCTACCTCGTTCAATATCTGCAAGGCCCTCTCTTGGGCGCGTCTATAACCGTCAACTATCACCGTCGGGTGTACGTCCTTGTTGATCAGCTCTTCAGCTTTGCTTACAAGTTCGCCGGTTAGGACTACGGCGCTGGTAGTTCCATCGCCCACCTCATCGTCCGTTGTCTTAGCTACCTCGACCATCATCTTGGCTGTTGGGTGTTGAACCTCCATTTCTTTGAGTATGGTTGCTCCATCGTTTGTGATTGTAACGTCTCCAAAGCTGGCGACGAGCATCTTGTCCATTCCTCGAGGTCCGAGCGACGTCTTCACAGCCTCGGCAACAACTTTGGCTGCCATTATGTTCGCTCTCTGCGCTTCTTTACCTCGGGTTCGTTGAGTTCCTTCCTTGAGGATTAGTACAGGTTGACCGCTTATGGTTGCAGGTATGGCTTCTGCCATCTATATCCCCTCCTTTACTCCATTCCCATTCCACCCGGTCCGCCGGGTGGTCCACCCTTTGGCATTGGTGGCGGTTTAGCTGCAGCGATAACGTCGTCTATCCTCAATATCATGCTAGCTGCTTCAGTAGCGGACTTGACCACTTGCTCTTTCATTCTTAAAGGTTCTAGGATGTCCTGTTTCTCCATGTCTCTCACGCCTCCGCTTAGGGCGTCTACTCCAATGTTGATTCCGTCTTTCTTTTCGTGTGCGGCTCTCAGGTCGACCATTATATCGATCGGGTCGAGGCCTGAGTTCTCAGCTAGCGTTCTGGGCACTATCTCCATTGAGTCTGCGAACGATTCGATTGCGAGCTGCTCTCTTCCACCGATCTTGGCTGCGTAGTCTCTCAGCCTCTTCGCCAGTTCTGTTTCAACCGCTCCGCCTCCGACGACGACCTTGTTCTTGTTCACAATATCAGCTACGACGTATAGACCGTCCTTGAGCGATCTTTCAGCTTCGTCCACAAGCCTTTCCAAGCCTGCTCTGATAAGAACGGAGACCGATTTTGGATCCTTGCATCCTTCTATGAAGATGTTCTTGTCATCGCCTATTCTACGTTCCTCGGCCAGCTCAGCATTTCCAAGGTCGCCAGGTTTCAGATCATCCAAGTTTGTAACTATCTTTCCACCTGTGGCCCTAGCAAGCTTCTCTATATCCGATTTCTTCACTCGCCTAGCAGCCATGATCCCTTCTTTAGCCAAGAAATGCTGTGCCGCGTCGTCTATTCCCTTCTGGCAGAGTACGACCGTAGCTCCGGAAGCCTTAATCTTGTCTACCATCTCCTTCATCATTCTCGTCTCTTCGTCTAGGAAAGCCTTCATTTGAGTCGGATCTCTAATTCGGATCTCGGCGCTAATCTCTGTCTTTTCTATTTCGAGCGCACAGTCTAGCAGAGCCATCTTTGGGTTCTTCACAGTCTTCGCCATCCCCGGATGAACCACTTCCTTGTCAACTATTATTCCCTTGATCAAGCTTGTGTCGAGAAGGCTCTTTCCTTCCTTCTTCACAAGTTGGACGTTATCAATATCCGCGAAAATGGATGTACCCCTTTTCTCCGTAACCTGCCGTACCGCGTCTATGGCTATGTCTGCAAAGTGTTCCCGTGCTCCACCGAGATCTTTTCCAAGCATGGACGTTACAGCCACTTTCTTCAGGGTGGCCCTATCATCAAGGCTTACGGCGGTAGCTATCTCGTTTAACTCTTGGATCGCTTTTTCAGCTGCCTTCTTGTATCCCGCAACGATGGTTGTTGGATGAACATCCTGATCGAGCAGTTCCTCAGCCCTCTTCAAAAGTTCGCCTGCCAAAATGACAGCTGTAGTTGTTCCATCACCAACCTCTTTGTCCAGTGTCTTGGCAACTTCCACCATCATCTTAGCAGACGGGTTTTGGACATCGATCTCGTCGAGAACCGTGGCTCCGTCATTAGTCACGGTAACATCGCCCAGAGTGTCAACAAGCATCTTGTCCATTCCACGAGGGCCTAGGGTGCTCTTCACAACATCGGCAACAACCCTTGCGGCCATCATGTTTGTTCTTTGGGCGTCTCTGCCTCTGCTCCTGGAGGCGCCCTCCTTCAGAATTAGAACAGGTTGACCTGTAAGATAAGACATTCATAGCTCACCTTTTCGGGTCAAAAGCGTCATGAGAGTAGATTTAAGTTTTACTCTGATTCACAGGGGAAGGTTTTGTCTGTCGAAGGTTGAGACTTGGCTAGATCGAGTGTAATTCCTTTACCTCAACTCTTGGTGTGTTTATGTTCAAGTCGAGCGTCCGGATTATCTGGCCCTCCTTCACACCTAGGGCATGCTCCCACACCTCTATCTGGGATCTTACAGGAACTACGCTAATCTTCTTCTCTTCGAGAACTTCCCATTCATCTGCCGACTTTTCATAGTTCCACTCTGGAAGAAGGAACTTCTGAACCTTGATCTTCTTTGTCCGTGTTGCTGCGAGGAATTTTCCTGCTCCCCTCCATCCTACTCCGCCGACAGGCCCAACGTTTCCTTTTATGTCGCCTTTGCCCGTCATCACAACCGTAGGTTCGACCGGTATGCCGGATAATTCAGATATGGCTGCTACGCTGAATGCTACTCCTAGGCTTGGGCCGCTCACCCCCATACCGGCTGCGCCTTCTAGTGGGCTGATGACTTGGAACGTGAAGTCATACTTGGATATGTCAAGTTTCAATTTTTCCCGCAGATGGTTTCGTATATATTCGACAACATTCGTTGCGCTCTCGACTACACTCACATCTTCGACCGCTGTTGCCGGACCAAGAACCGCCGTCTTTGCTGCGCCCGTTACACTTACTCTGCCTGTGCCTTGTTTGTTAACAGTGCATTCTACTACTAGGATGATTCCACGTCTTCCTTGGGGGTCTGTTCCTACACCGTAGGCGATGCCCTTCTGAGGCTTATCGAGCATCAGGCTTTCTTGGGCTTCCATCAACTCTTTGTCAAGGTCTTGCTCAAGCTGTAGCGCCGCCTTCTCAAAGTGATAGAGACGGATCTTGTAGTTGTCGCTGGATACTTCCTCTTCGGAGATCACCTGTTCTCCCATTCGTCCACACATATCTAGGACTTCTCCAAGTCTCTGAAGGTCTTCTTTGAACATCTTTGCTGCACGTAACCTGTATTCGCTATCTCCCTTGTGAGTCTCCCATGCGGATACTATCTCTTGAGATCTTAAGCGGTTGGCTTCCCGTATGATCTCCGCCATCACCCTAGGCGATACTACACGATGTTGCTTCATGACGCTAAGAACTTTCTTCGTCGTCACTTCTGGATGTAGGTGAGCCACATTCTGTTTGAGATGAATCTCGACTATGTCAAATCTTTCTTCATCGTTCTTTGGCAGGGGTATCTCGAGGATATTGGGCTCGACCCTGTTAAGAACAGCATCGTCAACCATCTCAGGCTTGTTTGTGGCGGCGATTACGATTACGTTCTCTAAGGGCTGAAGACCGTCAAGTTCGGTAAGTATCTGCGCGGTTATCTTATCTCCTACGGGATCGCCCTTTCTCTTTCCAGCGATTATATCGAATTCATCGAAGAAGATCACGCTCGGAGCAGTCTTTCTAGCTATGGCGAACAGATCCTTGACGTTCTTCTCCGGTTCGCCAACCCACTTGGCATTAATCAATAGCTGTGCTGCCGGAGCGTAGAAGAACGCGGCGCCATTCTCTCTTGCTATAGCCTTTGAAATGTGTGTCTTTCCACATCCCGGTTCGCCCCAGAGTATGAACCCTTTCGGCGGTATCCATCCAAGCTTGTTCACCAGATCAGGTCGGAGGCTTAGAGAGATAGCCTTGAAGATCCTCTCCTTCACTCCGAATAGACCGCCCACGTCATCATATGTGATGGAAGGTTTAATCTTCAGGATGGAGCTCATGACTTCGCTGCTCTTCTCGGTCTCGACGTAGCCTCGAAGTTCTCTCGCCGCCAGCTCAAAGTCTTCAAGCGTAACCTTGTACGTTCGGAGGGCCTTGCTTCGCTCCTCAAACCTTACAAAGAGGCTCTGTCGCAGCGGTTCTATCTTCTTGTTCCTGACTTTGTAGCATGCATCAACAATATCGAAGGGTGTCAGCTGCGTCTGCCTGTAGACGCTTACGGCTTTTTCAAGCGTTACCATAACTTGTTCAGCGTCGAGATAGTTCCATCCAAAGTTTTGAAGCTCAGACGTAAGGATCGCTAGGAGCATCTCACGGTTTACGTTTTGATCAAGGTCTACTACAAAGGCACGTCTTCTAACGTCTTCTCTTATCGATTCGAACATGTTAGTGGCAACTATCGCTGCCGCTCTGACCTTTGTATCCAGTATTCTTCTTAGACTGCTGATGAATATACTCTGGACACGTAAGTCCTCGGACTGTACAAGCGTCGAGGCGTTCTTGTCGACTTTCTTTCCGAAGCTCTCGAACTCGTCGACGAACAGGATCGTAGGGGTTTTGAACGCGTTGTCGAAGATACTTGCCAAGTTTCTCGCGGACTGGCCGTAGTACGGGTCGAAGACGTCGGATCCCCTTATAGACATCGGCTGAACGTTTACGCCATTCTTTACCCCATGTATGACTCCTTCCCTTATGCACACCTCAGCTAAGAGAGACTTTCCAGTGCCGCTGGAACCTTTCAGGATAAAGAATTTTGGAGGTGGCGCGTTTCGAAAGATGTCTCGCACGTACGGGTCTCTTACCACGTGAAAGCTGATACTCGACATAATCTGTTGGTATTCATTGTCTCTTCCAATGAGCTGCTCCCGCGTCTTCGGGAACTTCTCATCTATAGCGCGTATCAACCTTCGAAGTTTGCGTGGTGTCAATCTTGCGTTACGCCATAGCCGATAGTTTCTGGTGGTAAAATAGAGTGGAACGCTCAGCAGCTTTCTTGTGACCGGCCGTCGAACCCACCAATACTTGAACTCTTGGTTCTGCTCAGTCTTCTGCATCGATGAGATCATACCAATCCTTCCATTTGGCTATTCCATAGACCACGCCAGTCACGAAGAGCATCGCAAACGAGAACTCAAGCGAGGTTAGGACCAAGGGTAGAACCTGCCTGAATGAGAACGTAGAGCTGAAGATTGTTGTGAACGCTAGGATCGCACCGTTAACTAATACTATCAACAGAAAGTTTAGCAGAAACGAGAAGAAGAGTGTTCGAAGCGTCAGGGCTACTGTATCCTGTCGCGTCCACTTCTCTTCGCGAGTAGCTTGGAGATCCTTCAAGTTGAGGAAGCCGGTGACAAGAAAGAGTACTGCTACAAACGCGTAGAGTGCGATCTCGAACGTTGGGATCACGTCGAGATACGTCATGACCTTACGATCTTTCCTCCATCAACCGAAGCCAACCCGGTCTCAAAAACGTTTTGGTAAAAATCCGAAGATCAGACCCTTTTGTAACGAAGCTGAGATGGGAAGCTGCTGCTAATCGGACCCAGCGTGTTCAAAGCCCAGTGCTCGCGGTAAGGCTTAACCTTCAAGCTTTCGTTTCTGTCACTGTTCTGGGAAAACTGACAAAAGACTTGCAGCTTCTACAATAGTATCTTGTACGAACCGTGTCGCTTGAGAAGAGTGTGAGTTCGCTGCCACATTTTGGGCAAACGTGAGCCGGTTTCAAAGATGCTTCTATCGTTTCACCCTCGCCCCTGCAACTATAGATAGTGCGGCCCTAGCCTTATTAATAACTCTCCAGTTCTCGACCTCAAGTTCGTTGACTGAATCGCCTGGAAAATAGCTGACCTAAACGTAGTACTTATACGGCGATCCATGAGGTACGTACTGGAACTTGGTTGCTGAACACTATTGGGCTCAGCGAAGCGTAGACTCGAGGAACCCTCCGAAATTGAGACGAAGATAAGCTTCGTTGATGGCGTAGAGAATCGACTGGTCTATCGGGGCATCGATATATGCTCTCTGGCGGATCATAGTAACTACGAAGAGGTCGCCTACCTTCTACTATATGGTTCACTGCCAACTAGAACGCAGCTCGATGAGTTCAAGCGTAAGATGGTCGTAAACCGGAGGATACCTGCGGGCGTGGTTACTCTGATAGGAGCAGTTCCCCATTCGGCACCTCCAATGGACGTTCTCAGAACAGCGATATCAGCCATGGCCATGTTCGACCAGAAAGCGAAAGATATCACCCGGGAGCCTCTTATGGAGATGGCGGTTGAGCTGATCACTCAAGCACCGACTATCGTCACCACTCATAACCATATTAGAAACTCACGCCTACCAATAGAGCCAGATCCTAAGCTTGGGCACGCGGCAAATTTCCTATTCATGCTTAAAGGAACTAGGCCGGATGACGAGGATGCTCGGGCTCTAGATATCTGCTGGGTCCTTCACGCTGACCATGGCTTGAACGCCTCAACCTTCGCAGCAAGAGTGACAGCTTCAGCGCAATCAGACATCTATGCCGCCCTGACAACCGCGGTCGGGACACTCAAAGGAACGATTCATGGCGGAGCAAACCAGAAGGTTATGGAGATGCTTCTCGACATCAAAGACGAAGAGAAGGTGACCGAATACGTAAAGAATTCACTCAAGAACGCGAGGAAGATTCCTGGCTTCGGTCACAGGGTCTACATGGGCGAGGATCCAAGAGTCACATACCTCCGAGATCTCTCTGAGACACTATGTGAGAAGACGAAGAACTTGCACTGGTTTGATCTTTCGAGGAAGTTGGAAGAGACCGTTTTCAAAGTTAAAGGCCTTTACGCAAACATGGACTTCTACTCAGCAACACTCTACTATGCACTTGGGATTCCAGTCGACATGTTTACTACGATGTTCGCGTGCAGCCGAATGGCCGGCTGGACCGCCCAGATTATCGAGCAATACGAGCTGAACCGGCTGATACGGCCGCTGGGAGACTACGTGGGAGTTCTTAACCTTGAATATGTTCCAATAGAAAAGCGGTAAACCCTATTCATATTAGCTCCCTTTATGACTCCTCGATGCAGTAGGGGACTCTGTAAGACACCTATGCGTTGGCTTACAGAGCAACCTGGTTGTGAGAATGTCACGGCGGAGCCTATTGGAGGTTCAGGAACGTGTCTAAGGTCTAGAGCGATACAAGATCTTGGAAAGATCGGTCGCT
>CAZLVF010000006.1:0-9218 GCA_964562925.1 uncultured Candidatus Bathyarchaeia archaeon | reverse complement strand
TCAGGAACGTGTCTAAGGTCTAGAGCGATACAAGATCTTGGAAAGATCGGTCGCTTCAACTGATATACCACCAGCGCACTTGGCTCCCACCTCAAATGTCATAGTGGAAAACCGATCTACGTCGAATTCGGTCTAAGCATATACTACTCAAAAAGTAAATGAATGTCTCGTGTACGCAATCCGTGTAGAAGATCAATAATTTGAGTTACTCCTACTCCCAGTTCTTCCGTAGAATGTGCATCTGATCCAAACGAGAAGCGTTTCCCACCCTTGGTCAAGTATCGCAGGATCAATCTACGAGAGGGAAAAGGATCTCGGTTGACTCTTTTTCTCGAATTGATCTCCAGGTATGTTCCTTTCTGAACGATCTGTTCTAAGGCGGTATCGATGATTCCTGATACTGGTGTTACAGGATCAAGAGTTTGAGGCACATACTCTCTGATAAGATCAAAATGCGCTATCACATCGAACAGCCCGCTCTCAGCCGCGCCCCTTATCTCTGTATAATATTTCTGAAGTGAAGTCTGGAAAGGCATACCGAGGTCTTCATGAATGTCAAAGGCGATGTGGTCAATGTAGTGAACGCCGCCCGCCAAGTAGTCGAAATCTTTGCCATCTAACCAATCGCTGATCTGCGTCTCATAAACTCGGTTGTACGAGAGCTCCACACCTTTTCTGATTGTTAACAGGTTTCCGTATTGCGATCGAGCCTGATCAATGTCCTCACTATAACCTTCATAGTTAAGGAACCCCAGCCCCTTATCTTTAGGTTCGAACTCGACATGTTCACAGAAGCCGATCTCAGAGAACCCCAATTCGAGAGCACGACTGCACATATCGCCAAGAGATGATTGACCGTCGACCGAGTGTTTCGAGTGTATGTGATAGTCCACTAGCGTGCTTGAGATGCTGCATACGACTTCTCGCCGAATACTCTGCGACAGTTGTCCGTTCTCTCCGTTTATTTTTATGGCAGAGTGTCGGGGACTGATAATAAAGCATTGCACTCGATGAGAGTATCGTGGAAATTCAATCCGGGAGACGACAACTTTATCGCGAAGAGTCAAGCAGGATCGCTCAGAGGTATACTGCAGGAACTAGCCTGAGAGTCTTCCAATGATGCTTCTGGTTGAAGGCTTTGCAACGCCTGTACGCGGGAAGCTCACTGAATTGAACACCAACAGAAAGAGTGGATCCTCTTTGAAGAGAACTCTACTTCTATCCTTCATTCTGATACTGACTGCTATGTCGAGGTTTGGAATGGAGCCTCTCTAAATCGTTCGCTTAAAAAGTGTTCAGGAGTTTGCCATGTTCCTTTCTCGGGAAAGCTTGGGCCTTGAATTTTGGGTAGATTGGGATCCAACGAAGATAGAATACCTTCGCCATACAGCTAATGATCACGAGTGGCCTTATCAGCACTGGATTGACAGAGGCACTGGGTCTCTGTGGTTTAGTTATGATGCTGATACTAGCCATGCAGTCAGTGAGGGTGATGTCTGGGCTACTATTACGTTCAAATACGTAAGCGACGGCAGTTCACTAACAACTATGCCATCAAGATTTGAAACGGTATGGCTCTGAGACGGCGAAAACGAACCCGTCGAGGTGAACCCAGCATCTTTCGTATTGCTGTGCAGACAAGCTAGATCCGAGTCTTGATAGGTTTCCTCCACGATCGCATTCCAGAACTCACAATCTTTCAACATTGAATCTTAAGTCGAGTCTGCTGCCTTCCCAGATGAATTCTGGAACGGTTCTACGAAGCTTTGGGAACCTCTGGTCCAGCGCGTGAGCCACTATTGGGAGCGCTATGGTGAGATCGCAGTAGCATACAGCCGTTCTAGCTCTTGGTCCTATCTTTCCCCAACTCTGAGCCTCCTCAAATGTGCAGCCGCTCAGGCCGCCCCAGAAGGGCATATCCGTTGTTATCTGGACCGCGAAGTCATGGCTTCTGTCATGCCTGGTCTGATAGCTTGCAATCACCGCGGTTTGTTGTATGAAGTTCTTGGGAACTCCGCCACCTAGGTAGATCACGCCTGTTGTAGGCGCTTTTTGAGTGATCATCGAACTTTCATGAACATCCTTGAAGCCGTCCAAACGTATCGATCGACCCGTTCTATTTGCAAACATAAGTGAGAACCCCAGAGAACTGTCACCTAGTGCCGGGCAGAAAATAGGGAGCTGGGAATTGTAAGCACTCAATATTATGGAATCTTTCTCTCTTGCCTTCTCTCGAAGCATCTTACCCAGTTGAAAGAGGATTTCTCTGGAAGAGTATGGATAATTGTCAACTAGCATGGAACCGAACTTCTTTTGGATCCAAACGTCCAGCTTGTAGAACTTGTTTTCGTCTACGAATAAGTCGTAGATTCTGTCGATTCTCTTCTTTCTAAGTTGAACATCGCTCGCGTGTGTCGAGCCTAAATAATGGTGGCCGCCGAGAGCCTCGAAGCAGTCGTGGTAGAGGTTGGCGCCTGTGCTTACCAAGACATCTATCATGCGCCTTCTGATCAGATGCGATATTATTCTTCTCATACCTGCAGGAACCATCGCTCCGGCCAGTCCAAGCCAGATCACGCTATTTTCTTTCTTCAACATCTTCGCCCAGACATCAACGACGCTCGCCAGCATCCTCCCTTGAAAACCGACGAAACGCATGTTCTCAACCAAGTCGCCAACCGTTCTTTCTGTTTCCACTCTAGGGGGGATAGTAGGTTGTTTCAGCATCTTGCCTCTCATTGGAATCTGTCTCCTCCATCGCAAACGCGATGGGAAGATACGATGCTCCGAAAGTTTTCTTTTCCAAGAATTGTTGTTTCGGGATTGAAGATATTCTTGACTGGAACTGGATTTTCTCTGTGCATAGATTGCTCCATCTGTTGTTCTTTATGGTCATCTCGAGAATAATACGTTAACGGTGCTGCAGCTTTTCAAAATTTCCAAACTGGTTAGTTGCCATCATCCGAATGATCCCTTCGCCAGTCGGCAAGTTGCATCGAAGACTCAGAAAAACTCAGTCTCTGCAGAAGCCGGTCATGAGTGCGAGCCCTCAGCTCTTACTGGCCTTCATCGAGGCCAAGACCGCCTCGAGTTCCTGGCCTTGCCTCTTCTCATGAAACTTCAAGAATCGCGCTATGCAAAAGAATTTGTTCTGGAAGATAGATGCTGTGAACTTGATGAAACAGTTTGCATGGCAAGTCCAAATCGGCAAGTTCGTAATTCCGAGGATCCTCCTTGGGACGTCGCCGTTTGTTGGCGCTGGGCAATTTGGACCGCGTGCCACGCTCTACTACTCAAAATTCTATTTGAACCCACAGAACATCATGGATATAGCCCGTAGGGCAGCGGATCTTGGCGTTCTTGGAATTCAGGTGCTTCCCCTCCCGCCAATCCTCCAAGCCATCAAGGAGGTTGAAAAAGAGTTAGGCGAGGAATTCATTGTGGTCGGTTCGGTGGGCTTGGAGGACCCTCTTACGGAGATAAGGCAGCTTCAAAACTTCAATACGGCGGCCATGCTCCTACATGCTCGAGTCACGGACTTGAAGGATGAATCGAACATTTCTGTCCTGCTTGAGGAGATACGTAACGTTGGATCTCTTGCAGGTCTCACAACTCACAAACCCTTGTCGACGTTGAATTGGCTCGATGGAAGAGAACTCAACTATGACTTGCTTATGTTTCCATTCAACAGGCTAGGCGCCTTTATGGATGGATCTCCTAAAGAGATCGCAATCGCAGCGAAGAAACTTAGGAAGCCGCTCCTGGCAAAGAAGGTCTTGGCGGCAGGTCGTCTTAAACCGGCGGAAGCTTTGGAATACGTGTCAGCGCTGGGGTTCATAGATGGGGTCGTCTTGGGGGTAGCGTCGGAGAGTGAAGCTGAAGAAACGTTCAAAGCGGCTTTTAGAACCTTCTCAAAACATCGCCGAGAGTATTGAAGCCGACCTGCCTATCGATCGAAATTGCTCAAACATCTATTATCTTGAAACCTAGTTCAAGTAGCTTTCTAGCTATGAACCTTCTGTGACAGTATTTGGACAGGGCCTCCCTGCACATCAAACAGCTTTGTCTAGTTCGCACTACCCTTAAGAGCACCTCAAACGCTGCCTTGAAACTTTCTTGACCCATGTAACTCTTGTAACCTCCTCGAAAGCCGCCAAGACCCTCAATGTGAACGTACTCGATGCCAAGCTTATGCAACTCCTTCGTGAGAGACTCTAATGTAAACTCAGGATACTTGGATGAAGGAAACCTTCGCACATCCACTAACACCTGTATTTTGTTCTCGGTCAACACTCTCGCAAGGCCCTCGAACTTCTTGCCAGAGTATCCCACTGTGAATACGAAGCCTCGAGCCCGAATACCTTTGCCTCTTAGATTCTTCGATAGTTGATCTTTCACATATCTCTCAGGACGTCCCATTACCGAAACCTCAGTTGATCCTTGCGGATAGCGTTGCTAAGAATCTCAGAATGAAGTGCGCATAGCCTCCTTTGATTGGGATTGCAAGGAAACTAATTATCTTTAAATCCCCCTACAGGGCCGGAGCCATGGTGGTTTGAAAACCAAATGCTTTCGGCTCGATATGAAGGCGCATGACGAGAAGATTCACAAAAAATTAACTAGAGACTCGAACAGATGGTGGAGGCTTACGAAGCCACGAAGGACGCTGGACTCGCATGTTAGGTTGGGAAACAACGCCCCGTTTACGAGGAGAATAAAGGAGTATGAGACTCTAGTTTCGGTTGACGCCATCTGGACTCCTCTGAAAGATTCCGAGCCCCCTATTTCGACTAACCTTCATGGCAGCAAACCAAGCAAATGCAACCATGTTGACGGAAATCGAATCGATAGAAAACCCTTAAGAATTTCGCGTAGGCGACATAGGGAGACGCGGTGAAACTTGTTGCCTAGCTATGAATCCCCCAAGGTTGAAGATTCACCTAAGAGGCGGTTTGTGACACCGATCCTTTACGGAGATGTCCCAACTTTCATGGAAGCGCCTGCGGCAAAGAACCCCTCAGAGTTAAAGGATGCAACTGTAGCAGTTTTGGGCATACCATGGGAAGGATTGAAGGTAAAATCGCCTAGAGAACTCTTACCCGCCACAGCTGCCCCGGCAGGTCCTAATTCAATATACTTCAGAACTGGAGCGGATAAAGCTCCTGAAGCCATTCGTAAGAATTCCATATACTACTCCATATATCACGGAGGCTATTTTCCTGAATTAGATAGAGGGCTTAGACTGCTAGATCACATAAGTATCGTCGACTACGGGAACGTGGAAGTTGTGGTTGGGGACGCTGAAGAAACCTACAAGAGGGCTGAATTGAAAGTTCTAGAAATAATTGATGCAGAGGCTATTCCGCTGGTGTTTGGAGGAGATCACGGAGTAACATACCCGGTGCTTAGAGCTCTCTCGCAACGTGCACGTGGGAAAATAGGCATAATTCAATTTGATTCTCATTTCGATCTAGATAAGGAGTTCAAATACTGGGCCGGATGGCAGTTCATGGGAGCCTACGAACTTGGGAAAATTGATCCCAAGAACCATGTTCAAATAGGAATCCGCGGGTTGCGAAACCCACTCTACTGGTATAAGACCGCAAGCGAACACGGGTTAACTGTCTTCACTATGGCCGATGTTCAAGATAGAGGCCTAGCAGCCGTGGCTGAAGAGGCCTTGAGGGTCGCTTCAAATGGAACAGAAGGAATCTACGTTACGCTTGACATAGATGTGGTCGATCCAGCCTACTGCCCAGCGCAGAAGTATCCCGATCCGGGAGGCCTTACCTCTAGGGAGATAATACAGGCACTACGAATAGTTTCTAGAAAAGGCGTATTGGGCTTCGACCTATGCTGTTTAGGCGCTCAATACGACGATCCAACCGGTATTGGAGCTCAACTAGCGGCCCGCTGCGTTGTCGAAATTGTAGGATCGATTGCTTTGAGCCTCAAAAAAGCCAAGGAAACTAGGAGATGAACCTGACCTTAAATAAGTCTCAAGCCTTCGAGGTTGCTCTCAGTCTCTATGAATCCTCTTGACAACAATTGGAAGGATTCTTTTTTGTTCAGCGTGCCTGGGTAGATTTCGATACGTCTCACAAGTCTGTATTGAACTCATTTTCGTCATTTGCTCTCCAGGTTTCTAGGTCAACGTGTTCGACGGTGGTCTAGGTTGTGCACAACGTCTATGGTCTATCAAAGTAGATCGATTTGCCTTTAGCCGAGATAGGTATCCCCATCACGACGCTCGACTTCTTTGTCAGCCCTAGTTTCACGGCGGCTGTCCCGATCCTGTACATGATTCTATTATCAGCGTTATGGTTCATTGCGGTCTTCGCAGCCGAGCCTAGTGCTATACCCATATCCAGAGACTTGAAGATGCAGTTTGGACCTGCGAAGTCTTGTCCCTTGAGCCTTGCAGCCTTTTCGAATTCTGCACAGTTTCTTAAGCCGCATCCCCCACAATCTAGACCGTAGCTCTTCGTCCCTTCGACTCCAACCAGGACAACTACGGCCGAGTCCTTTACATTCTTACTGTCACGCGTAAATCCTTTTGAGTTTCTTTCAATCCCTATCCTCTCCATCTCTGCTGCGATTTTATCCTTCTCCTCTCCGTAGACCAGCAGCGTCTCCACATCATCTCTCCCCCCAGACTTCGGAGCAGTCCTAGCGGAAACCATCATGAGTCTTGCGACATCCAATAAACCCTCAACCTCAGATTCACTGCTATTGACAACCGGCATATGGTTAATCACCTCTAAACATGAAGGACAAGTGACGAATAGGCTGTACTTATATTTGCATCGAGTTGTGAGATCATGTGACTCTTATGCGAAGTGCGCGATTGATCATAAGAAGACATCCAGAAGTCTATGATCCCGCAGAGGATACATTCCTACTAGCTAACAATCTAGCTGTACGCGAGAACGATAGAGTCTTGGAGATCGGCGTAGGCTCAGGATACGTTTCATTAGTTGCCTCAGAGAATGCTGAGAGCGTCAGAGGTGTAGACATCAACCCTCACGCTGTGAAACTGGCCAAACTCAACGCCAAACTGAATAACATAGTGAATGTTGAGTTCATCATCGGAGACATCTTCTCTCCTATAAACGGCAGATTCGACCTCATACTTCTCAATCCTCCGTACCTCCAGGCCGTGGAGGGGCTTACGCATAGATACATAGACTATTCTTGGAGCGGAGGAGAAGATGGCATGCGAGTGACTAACAGGTTCTTAAACGATGTCGAGTCGTTCCTTGAATCGTCTGGAAGGATACTTATCGTTCAATCATCTCTATCCGGCTATGACAGAACCGTCAGAATGCTTTCTGAAAAAGGCTTCAGGATCAGAATAGTAGCCGAAGAGAAGCTTTTCTTCGAGAATCTCTACCTGATTGAAGCGGCTAAGAAAGAAAAGGTATTCACAACCCCAGCCTTGCATCTTAGTCATGATTGATTGAATTGTGAGTTTTCAAGGCTCTTTGTAAAGCAAGGCTACATTGTGAACGCGACACAGCCTCAGCAGACGTGTACACCGATCGTCAATGGTATCTAGAGCACTTGTCTAATCCTAGATGCTGTTTCTTTCACTTAGACTTGAGAAGCCTTCTAACAGAATCTAGGATTAGCAGTGCACTAACCGCCCAAATAGCGTATGGTAGAACATCCAATATCTGCTTCTGTATTGGCGGTGGGTAGATCATTATCCAGTAGAGTTGTCTTGTCCATATTTGAACAGCAGCGCCGATGATCAAGAAAAGGATACCCGCCAGAAATTCAGCAATCGCAATTGTCTTTTCTCTCACAATTGATTCCCCAATGAAGCTTCTCCAATCAAACATGCGTTCGCAGGGTTGCCGTCCTACATTCTTGTATCGGTAGTTGCTCTTGGGCTCAATAACGACCGTTGCACTATTGCGCTGACATCGTATTCTGATCTTATCGACTCTCTTCTCGGTGTACTTCAACGCTAGGACTGCGACTGTTGTTGGCTCAAGGATATAGACGCCTATCATACGTCAAAGACTCATCTCGCGTTCTCTTTCATCAGGTGGTCTCGACAAGGTGTTGAGATGTCAAGAGAAATACTTATAAAATTTCGGAAGCGTGCTCTCAGCAATCTGAGGACAAGATTCATTGACGCTCACTAAAGAACTTGAACAGTTCGTTAGAAAAGAAGACGTAGACTTGTTTGGGGTCGCTCCTTTGGAACGTTTCAAGAACGCGCCGACGGACCGCCATCCATCAAGGTACCTAGACGACACGGTTTGTATCATTTCTCTCGGAATACGCCTCAATAAGGCAGTGGTTAACAACCTTCCCAATACTCGTAGAAGCTATGAAGCCGTCTACCGCACGTCTAACGCCCGTCTAAACGAACTGGCTCTAAGCGTTGCTCGTTTCCTTGAGGAGAGAGGATATAGAGCTGTAAACATTCCGGCTTCAGACCCCTACAAGAAAGCCGCGTATGCTGGGGATCTCTCTCACAGGCATGTTGCACAAGCAGCTGGTTTGGGAGAGTTTGGCCTAAACAACTTGCTACTAACACCAAGATACGGCCCGAGGGTTCGTTTCGTCTCTGTCATTACCAATGCACCCCTAGAATCATCCCCTCTTCTCAAAGAGCACATTTGCACGGAATGCCGGACCTGCATCAAGTCATGTCCTTCTGGAGCATTGAGCGTGAATCTAGATTCGCATGATTGGACTGTGGGTAGACGTATCCACTATGGACAATGTAATGATTATATGGTAAGCGCACTCGATGGCCTAGAATGTGGTATGTGTATTAAGGCTTGTCCAATCGGCTCCTGATTTGATCAAAGTGCACAATTAGAACCGAAAAGATGCGTTGGCTATAACCGGCTAGTCTGGTCAACGTGGACCTCGCCTCCAGAGACTACGCTCCACCAAAACTATTCGATGGGGAGAGCGAGATAATAGAATGAAACGATTTCGCGCTTCATAGCGACCCACAAGGATTTTCGATGAACAGCTAAACGCCGTAGGGAAGCTTCCGCGATGTTTTTGTGACGAAAGACAAATAGAGGTAACCCTAGCAGTAACAGTCTTTTCTAGGCCAATTCACAGTCAATAAAGTCCAGAAGAACTGAGAACATGATGAGCATTGAAGAGGCACGGTCGAAACTGCCGGTGACAAGAGAATATGTATATCTTGACCACGCAGCGGTCGGTCCGCTTCCCAACTTCGTGGT
>CAZLVF010000005.1:42727-65700 GCA_964562925.1 uncultured Candidatus Bathyarchaeia archaeon | reverse complement strand
CTGAGGTTTTTCTCCGCAGAGTTCTAAGAGCCTATTCCAGTTCTCTGTGGTCTGTTCTTGGATCTTCTCGATCTGCGATTGAAACTCTGGCTTAAACAGGTGTCTAAACCTTCCTTGAAGTTTCAGATACTCTGAGACCGGTATGCATTTGCCAACCTTCATGTTCAACTTGTACCTTCCCCTAATGATCTCGTAGAGTGGGAAGACAGCCGTCTGAACAGCAAGCTTTGCAAGCTTTATCGAATCAGCAGGGTTCGACCTCCATCCGAGCGGGCATGGCGCAAAGACATGTACGACTGCGGGCCCCTCGACCTCTATGGCCCTTCTAACCTTGTCTATGTAATCGCCTAGAAAACCTATGGAAGCGGTTGCAACATACTCTATGTCGTGCGCTGCGCATATAGCGGCTAAGTTCTTCTTCCTCCCCTGTTTTCCTGGGATCACTCTTCCAGCTGGGCTGGTTGTAGTGGCGGCTCCCCATGGAGTGGCTCCAGATCTCTGTATCCCAGTATTCATGTAGGCTTCATTGTCATAGCATACATACACGAAGTCGTGTCCTCTCTCTAATGCGCCCGAAAGAGCTTGCAGGCCTATGTCGAAGGTTCCTCCGTCTCCGCCTACAGCAATAACGTCCACCCTCGAGTCTCTCAAGCCTTTCTTCAGAAGCACCCTGTACGCGGCTTCGAGGCCGCTCGCAACCGCCGCCGTGTTGTCGAAGAGCGTGTGCACCCAGGGAACTCGCCACGCGGTGTACGGGAACATTGTGGTTGATACTTCAATGCAGCCTGTTGCGTTTGTGATCACCGTTGGCCCTCTGAACGCTTTGGTCATCATCCGCATTGAGATTGAGGGTCCGCATCCGGGACAGAGTCTATGCCCGGGAGCGTACAGTTCTTCCATCGGCAGATCCTTTAGTGCGACCATTACTCTCTCACCCCAACGAACTTCAAACGGTCTCTCACAATTCCTGTTCGAGCTATCTGGTCTGCCTCTTCGAATATCAGCCGTACGTCCTTTGGGGAGATGTCTCTTCCTCCGAGTCCACATACCACGTTGAAGATCTTCGGCCGCTTTTCTAGATCTTGCAGCGTTGAGGCAACATCGCTGCATACTGGGCTGAATACGGCGCCGAAGCTGATCGCTCTATCTAGAACAGCTAGAACTCTCAAATCGCCTAGAAGCGAACCTATCTCTTCCGAAGGAAATGGCCGGTATAACCAAGGTTTGATCACGCCTACCCTCCTCCCATCTTCTCTGAGTTGCCTAACAACAGACCTCACAGTGCCAGCTGTACTTCCCAGGCAGAGGATGGCTGTCTCGGCATCATCCATTTGAAAAGTCTCTACCGCACCGTACTTTCGGTGGCTTGTCGACTCGTATTCTCTGGTAACCTTGCGCAGCACTCTCGGAGCGTTTCTCATGGCTTCTTCCTGTTGCCTCTTGACTTCATAGTAGTAGTCTGGCATTGCCATCGCCCCAACTGTCAAGGGCTTTTCAGGCTCAACCTTGTACACCGGTTTTCTAGGCGGAAGGAAGTCGCTGACCTGATCGTCGCTTAGCACGTTGAGATCCTCCATCGCGTGGGAGACGGTGAATCCATCTAGGTTGACTGTTACTGGAAGCTGAACCTCAAGGTCCTCAGCGATTTTAAAAGCCATCAGCGTCCAGTCATAAGCTTCCTGAGGGTTCTCAACATATATCTGAATCCAACCTGAGTCTCTTGATCCCATCATATCTGAATGGTCCCCGTGTATGTTGATTGGAGGCGAAAGGGCTCGGTTTGCTACCATCATCACGATTGGGCATCGGAGCCCAGAGGCCAAGTACAGGACCTCATGCATCAACGCAAGGCCTTGGCTAGCGGTTGATGTTGCAACCCGGGCTCCAGCTAAACTGGCGCCCACACATGCTGACATTGCAGAGTGTTCGGATTCTACACAGACAAACTCTGCGTCTACCTCTCCATTCGCAACATACTCACTAAACCTTTCCACCATTATCGTCTGGGGAGTTATCGGGTAAGCGGCTACAACGTCAACCTTGGCCTGTTTTGTCGCGTAGGCCACTGCCTCGTTGCCACTCATTCCCGCCAGTTCTTGCGGCTTAATGGTGCTGCCCTCGCCTTGATAGGGCACTACCACATCGCTATACTCTTCCCTTCTTCTGTACATTCTACTCGCTCACCATGGTTATTGCGTCTACTGGACATTCTTCAGCGCAGATTGCGCAACCTTTGCAATGGTAGTAATCCTCAGAGACTCCCTTCTCAGTTCTAATGATCGCCACGTCAGGGCACACTATCCAACAGATCAGACATTTTATGCATTTCTTCTGGTCTATCACAGGCTTCTTTCCAACTCTCCAGTCTCCTGTCTTGTACTCGACCGTTGATCCAGGTTCAAGAATTAATCCTGCGACCGGAGCCTCTCTCCAAGCTAACTTCATTCTTTCACTTAGAGGAACCTTCTTCTCCGTCAACCCTCTCTAACCTCTGTCGCGCCTCGCTCCATAACCTTCAGGTTCTTATCGATTAGTTCTGAAGAGAACCTTTCCTTCATCGCTTTGATCAACGATTCTTTTGACACCACTGGAACCGCACTGACAAGTGCCCCAAGCATAGCCGTATTGAACGCTCTAGCGCTGCCGAATACCTCCTGTGATATGTTCATAGCGTTCACAGCATAGCAGCGTACATTTGAAAGTCTTAGCTCCCTTCTAAGTTCCATCCCCGATCTCGCCGAATTGATCAGTAGCGTACCATCGTTGCGCAGCCCATGTGTAACATTGACTATTCCAAGCAACGTTGAGTCCAATACAACGACCACATTCGGACTGTATATGTGACTATGAGTCTCTATAGGCGTATCCGATATCCTGGTGAAACCAGTCATTGGAGCGCCTATCCGTTCAGGTCCAAACTCAGGGAACGCTTGAACATGTTTTCCTTCGAGGAGGCCTGCATAGGCGAGTAGTCTACTGACTGTTATGATGCCTTGACCTGCTCTTCCGTGCCATCGAATCTCATACAACACTTTTGATTTCGCCTGTCAGACTAAACCGAATCATGATCCCTCGATCGTGCATGTCCACATTCGGTCATCTGACATCGAGAAAGCTGCGTCTAGAACGCCTGTTTAAACTCGGAGCCGACGTTAACAGGATTGAATCCTAAAAACCTTGCGGAGGATTCCGGATTCAAACCAGTTGGGTTGGAGTCCTGAAGAATGCGGTTTCTAGAAATGTTTAAGTCTAATCCGAACGCTACCTTCGAAAATCCAATAAGGGAATATCCGGGGAAGCAGAACTCCTGCACGCGGCTCTTCGGCTCGGCGAGAAGATCGAGTTGGAAAATGAGAATATGATAGTAACCCCGTGGGAAGTTTCAGGAGAGATAGACTACGATAGGTTGATCGAACAGTTTGGAACGGTGCCGATAACCAACTCGCTCTTAGAGAGGATAGGAAAACTTACGGGTGAGCTTCACCTTCAACTGAGAAGAAGGATCTTCTTCTCGCATAGGGATCTGGACTGGATCCTTGACATGTACGAGAAGGGTGAGAGATTCTACCTGTATACTGGAAGAGGACCTTCAGGAGATACTCACATCGGCCACGTTATCCCTTGGATCTTCACAAAGTATCTCCAAGACAAGTTTGGTGCCAAACTCTATTTCCAATTGACCGATGACGAGAAGTTCTTCGTCAACCCTGAAATGACAAAGGAGAAGGCTCTAAGTCTAACGTATGAGAATGCGCTCGACGTGATCGCGATAGGCTTCGACCCCAAGAAAACGAAACTAATCTCGGACATGAAGAATGCAGGGGTGATGTATAATGTCGCCATCGACATAGCGAAGCATGTCACAACCTCTACGGCCAAGGCCGTTTTCGGATTCACCGACAGCTCCAACATAGGAATAGTTTTCTTTCCATCCATGCAGGCCGCTCCATGTTTCATAGAGTCTGTGTTTGAGAAGAGGAACATTCCATGTCTTATCCCAGCTGCAATAGACCAAGACCCATACTGGAGGATCTCTCGGGACGTAGCTCCCAAACTAGGGTACTACAAGCCGGCTCAGATACATTCCAAGTTCCTACCGGGGCTAGGGAAGGGAGGTAAGATGTCATCTTCCATGCCTGAAACGTGCATATTCACAATAGATCCTCCAGAGGTTGGTGAGAAGAAGATCATGAACGCATTTACTGGAGGTCGTGCAACGGTTGAAGAGCAGAGAAGGCTCGGCGCAGACCCATCGATCTGCACAGTATGCGCATACGAACGGTTGATATTCGAGCCTGACGACGAGAAGCTGGCAGAGCGAGAACACCTATGCCGAACTGGGGAGATTCTTTGTGGCGAGTGCAAACAGAGACTCGCCGAACGTGTGAAGAAGTTCCTGATAGAACATCAAAGAAGAAGAGAGAAAGCAAAGGATGTGGTAGAAAGCTTCTTTCTCTAGATACTACTTTTCTAAACCTCTTTCAGACTCGCTTCCGTGATAAGAAGCTCAACTGTCTGAACGGACGGACCAATCTTGTCTGCTGACTCTTTCAACCTGTACCGAAAAGCCGGCCAGATAACAGCTCGACTCCGAAGCCAAGTTCCTGCAATAGTTTCTGAAAGGATGAAGGTCGTAGACCTCTGCGAGAAGGTTGAAGAAGCCGTATTCAAGATGGGGGGCAGACCCGCCTTCCCATGCAATGTTGGAATAGGAAGCGTAGCGGCGCACTATACTTCTTCACTAGACGACATGTCAACGATCCCTGCAGGATCAATTGTCAAAGTCGACTTTGGGGTAGAGGTATCG
Source organism: uncultured Candidatus Bathyarchaeia archaeon (assembly GCA_964562925.1). Classification (GTDB taxonomy): domain Archaea; phylum Thermoproteota; class Bathyarchaeia; order 40CM-2-53-6; family CAVXDP01; genus CAVXDP01. Next base: position 60,893 of record CAZLVF010000005.1, on the reverse strand, counting down.
GGCTACGTCGCTGACAGCGCGATCACCGTCTCGTTCAGCCCCGAGTATCAGCCGATGATACTTGCGGCCGAAGAGGCTTTGAGGGTGGCAGTCGAGAATGTTAAGTCCCATGTTAGGGCACGTGATATAGGCGGAGCTATAGAAAAATGCATCTCAAGATACGGTTACAGACCCATACGAAACTTGACAGGACACAAGATTGAGAGATACTCACTCCACACTGGAAAGGCTATACCAAACGTTTCAAAACTAGACGGGTCAGTATTAGAGGAGGGCGAGGTCTACGCGATTGAACCTTTCGTTACGTCAGCTGATGCTGAGGGAACCGTCCAGGATGGAGGAGGCCCATTCATCTTCAAACTCAGTAAGGAGAAAGGAGCGAGGAGCGAGGAGGCTACGCGTCTACTAAGGCATATAATGAAAAGATATAGGACGCTACCATTTGCTTACAGGTGGCTTGAAAGATCGTATCCTTCGAGCAGCCTTCGAGCTGCTATGCATGAACTGCTCTCTTCAAGATGCATTACTTCGTATCCAGTTCTAGTCGAGTCGAGTGGAAAACCTGTGGCGCAGGCCGAGCATACCGTCATTGTTGAGAAACAGGGGTGCGAGGTCCTAACAGCCTAGGGGCGCTCTTCGAAGGTTCTTCTGCAAAGACCGAAGTTATGAACATCGTTCCATCGCACTGCTGACATTTTCCAACCTGCCTGTGAACGTAGTCTCCTACACCGAAGTTTCTCACAATCTTGAAACCGCACTTCTCGCAGAGGACTGTCGTTAACACGCGTAAAAGAGATCTCTGGAATATGAGAAGTCGTCTCCTCATATGCATAAACGATGAGATTGCTAGAACTATTCCAATGCCACCGGCGAACAGGCCGTAATAGAAGTTTGCGGTGTCGCCTCTCTCGTAGTAGCCTATCGCTGAGTAGAGCACGTAGATCGAGTACGAGAGAACGAGTACGCTGAATAGTATGACCATGTAAAGATATGTTCTGGCAGGTGTCTTGGTCAAGCTCTTCACCTATTGTCCTATGCCGATTGTGTTTCCAATTCCGGCGACTATCACAGTGTCGCCTTCTTTACTTCGTTCAAGTATCAGGTTCTTGACTCTCGCTAGCGCCTTATCACATGATTCGGCTATAGCCTTCTTCATCGGCAAGATCGCTTCTTGTATGCTTTCTTTGATGATCATCGCGTATACCGGTATCTTGAACTTCTGAGCCTCCTCCTCGATCTTGAAACGTTCTGTTCCTATCCCACCTATGGCGGCTCCTATGCCTTCACCTATCTCCCCCGTCTCTTCACCTTCGAACTTCAGAGCTGCGTCTATCATCACGATCATCGATATCTTCCCCTCTTGCTCCTCGATCAATTTTCTCATGGCGTCTCCGGGCTTGCCAACGTTTCCTCCAGGGCCCTCTGCCTTCACGAGAAATACCCTCCTTCCCTCTATCAACGTCTCAGCCACGACGATATCTTTCTCAAACTTCCTCTTCTCCTTCTCGCGCATGAGCTTTGAAACTATCAGGGCGCCAACACCGTCTCCAATCGGCTGTCCTTGGGAGAAGGCCTTGCATGCGCCTACCAGAGCCTCGGCCTCCTGCATCACAAGTGGAAGGATCATTTGAAGTTGGAGGATTATATAGAAACTTGAAGTCTTCTTTCCTAGTAGGTAGAAATGTCTAACTATCCTGTAGATCGTATTTAGCGCAAGCGTACCTTCAACAAGGTTCTCGAGGTTATTCACCTGGGCATCATCGGCTGCAGGTGCTACGCTCTTAACGTCGTCCTTGAACTTCGTGTCTCTGACGTCAAGCAAATGATCGAACTTCCAAACGATCCCCGCAGGATCCATATCGACCGGAGATATCAGAAATTGCTCCAGTAGCCTATTGAGCGTCCCAGTGGGATCAACTGTCGGCTTACCAACTTCTCGGACGGTCTTGAATAGAACGTTTTTTGCATCGTTCTTCATGAACTCCAGTTTTCTAAGCGTTCCATCTATCTCAAACAGCATCAGACGAACCTGAATTTTCTGTCCGAAGAAAATGAAGAATATGAATGACAGATACATCAGTAATGAGATGACGGTTCCCAGAGCCGACCGATCCTGTAGAGTGGGCAGTATCTGCAACCATATGCCGCTGTCTAACAGGAAGGACATAGAAAGTTGCATAGCGAAACCTGCGTAATGGCTCAAGGCATGAGAACTGGACGTAGAGATAAATGTTTTTGCTCTTCCACCAAATAGCACGGCCAGAGTTGTTGAACAAGAACCTGCAATAGCCTTTTACGGTCCTCTGATTGGAGTTGGCAGCTGTCCAAGTTTCGCGTGGGCTCTCGCACCACACTACCCCTTGAATCGCCTGGGAGATTCACTTCCGTGTGCGGAAAGGGTACGGGTCCTAGCTCCCAGCTATGGCCGCCAACTCCAACTGATCGAAAGAGAATCGATTATTAAACTTTCATAGGTGGGTTAAGCAAGAATTGTAAGTCCAACCAAAACCCTTGTTTGAACCTGCATAACACGGACTTGGTGGGGCCGAAGGGATTCTCATGGCCTTGCACGCCATTTTGAACCCTTGACTTCCGCCATCTCTCGTGTCTACGGGTTTCTTCACGTGCTCCTGAAGATCTTCATCCCAAGAGGTCAGCAAACCCATATTCCACTATATACTTCTGGAGCCCATAACGGGCTGAACCTGTCGTCATACCTTTCTAGGAATGACGAGACACATCTTCGTCATTCTGGCTAGACTACGGCCCCCTCTTTCGTTTCAGGGGTTGAAGTCGACCCCACCGGATATCCAGAACTGTTACATAGATTATTTAAGCAGTTTGATCCTGTCATTTCAGAGTTTTATCTTCATACCCTTAGCCTGTTCAGTTCTAAACAGAACTGTAGAACCCGAGAACCTGCCAGCGCCATTTGATTTTCCTATTTCCCGCCGATGCACAACACTATTAACGGAAGCTCGAAATAATTACTTAGAGAAGATATGATTAAGATAGGTATAGTGGGGAAGACCAACACAGGCAAGACCACCTTCTTCAACGCTGCGACGATGCTATCAGCAGAGGTTTCGACATACCCCTTCACCACAAAGACGCCGAACGTAGGTAGGGCGAATGTTCAGACGATATGTGTCTGCAGAGAGTTGAACGTGAAAGACAACCCTCAAAATTCCCTCTGTCTAGACGGTTGGCGTTTCATACCCATCGAGCTTATCGACCTCCCCGGGTTGATCAAAGGCTCTTGGATGGGTAAAGGACTGGGAACCCAGTTCCTAAGCGTTGCCAGCCAAGCTGACGCGCTCCTTCATGTGGTGGACACTTCGGGAAGCGTAGACGTCGAAGGAAAGATTACCCGGCCCGGACTTGGAAACCCTGTTATAGACTTTATCGATATCGAGGAGGAACTCGTACTCTGGTTTTCCAAGGTCATCCAGAAGAGCGCGAAGAAAGTGACGAAACGTGTTGAGCAGTCTAGGGTTCCACCTGCAACAGCTATCTCGGAAGCGTTATCCGGAATAAAAGTCAAACTTGAGCAGGCCGAGAAGGCTCTCGAATCTACAGATCTTGGAAAGAAGAAGATTGGAAGCTGGAGCGAGAAGGACTTCACGAACTTTGCGAGGGAACTGAGAAACCTCTCCAAGCCCACTATAATCATAGCAAACAAGATGGATATTGCACAAGCAGAAAAGAACTATGAGAGACTCAGGGATGAGTTCAAAGAGTCATTCGTAATACCGTGCAGTAGCGAAGCAGAGCTTGCCCTCCGAAGGGCCGAGCAGAAGGGGATAATCAAGTATATCCCCGGCGAAGAAACGTTTGACGTTTTAGACGAGAGCAAACTTACTCAAGAACAGAAACTGGCACTCAACTATGTGCAACAAAGGGTCTTACCCAAGTTGATCGGGACAGGCGTTCAATCTGCTCTGAACCTATGCGTCTTTAAGCTCCTCAGAATGAACGCGGTGTATCCTGTAGAGGACGCCTTGCATCTAGCCGACAAAAGAGGCAATGTGCTCCCAGACGCGTTCTTGATTCGGGATGGATCCTCTGTGCGAGATCTTGCCAGGGAGGTTCACACAGATCTTGAAAAGACCATGATCTACGCTATCGACGCGAGGACAGGTCTTAGATTGCCGGTTGACTATCCTCCCAAAGATCGTGACATCATAAGCCTAATTGCTGCAGCCAGGAAAAAGTAGCCTAGGCTCTATCGCAGAGCTTTTCATTGACCGTCAGATAATCTTGAGCATATCTGCCTTCGTAATTATCCCTGTAACCAAGCCTTTTCTAGTTACGAGCACTGCCGGACTATATTGCAGGAGCGAGGATATGACTGATAGTGGCGCCATCTCATCGACCTGAGGAAAAGCTTGATCCATAACCTCGTCTACAGCCACTTTGGATAGTTTTGCTGGATCTCCAACCTTCATGATTTGGTCGAGTACCGTCTTCTCTGAGACGCTTCCTACAACTCTCTTCTCGCTGAACACCGGCAGTTGGGAATACCCAGTTTCATTCATCACTTTGGTAGCTCTTGAAAGTGGATCGTCACGGTCTACCCCAACGACCTTGCTGTGAAAGATGTCCTTTGCCTTCTTCTCTCTCTTACGTTCCAGGTTCTCTAGGGTATCGAAGATCTCTTTGGTCTTCATGTAAGAGGGGTTGATCTTCTCCGTCTCTATCTTCGCTATGAATGATTGGCTTACGCCTACGAGTTCTGCAAGCTCTTTCTGGTTTAGGCTTAGAATCTTTCGTCTCCTTACGATCTCGTCGAGTAGAGGTAACATTTCCTTTTCTCCTGTCTCTATTCCTATATTCCTTTAGGAATAAAGCTGGCATGAATATATTAATAACGGAAAACTGCCGTAACAGGGAAGTTCGGAAGGCGCTAACCATGAGAAATATTATGGTCAACGAACTCAATCAGGTTCCGCTTGAAGATCAGCCGATGGAGATCTGCGAGAGAAAAGGGCTAGGTCACCCAGACTGTATATGCGACGCGATGCTCAACGAGGTCTCAGTAGCTCTCTCGAAGGAGTACTTGAAAAGATATGGTTCTGTTATGCACCATAACATCGATAAAGGCCTCCTGGTCGCTGGTGAGGTGGAGAGAAGGTTCAACGGAGGGAAAGTCAAGAAACCTCTCTTGATGGTGTTCGGCGATAGAGCCACATTTCAAGTTGACAACGACTCTCTTCCGGTTGAGGAGATAACGATCAATACGGCCAAAGCCTGGTTCAAGAGGAACATGAGATTCGTGGATCCTGAGAACCATGTGAGATATCAGGTCGAACTCAAAAGAGGTTCAGAACCCCTAACGGATATTTTCCGTAGGAAAGGAAAGTTCTTGGGAGCTAACGATACCTCAGCGGCGGTAGGCTATGCACCCATGACAGAGGCTGAGAGAACAGTTCTTGAGACCGAGAGGTTCCTGAGCTCGAACGAGTTCAAGAAGCGTTTCCCAGAATCTGGAGAGGACGTTAAGATAATGGGATTCAGGAAAAATCGTGAGCTTCATATGACTGTTGCAATGGCCTTCGTTGATAGGTTCATCGACAGCGAGGAGACCTATTTCAAGAGAAAAGAAGAGATCGTAGAAGAGACGAGAAGATTTGTGGAGTCGAAGGTTTCATTCAAGAATGTACTCATCGATTTGAATACGTTGGATCGGAGAGGCCGAGGGATGGGCGGGATGTACCTGACGGTTCTAGGTACGTCGGCGGACGATGGCGACTGTGGTCAAGTCGGAAGAGGCAACAGGGTGAACGGCATAATACCACTAAACCGACCAACCTGCTCCGAAGCCGCTGCTGGAAAGAACCCAGTCAGCCACGTCGGGAAAATCTACAACCTTCTAACCTACAGGATAGCAGACAAGATCTATCAGAACGTAAACGGGGTTCGCGAAGTCTACGTCTGGCTCCTAAGTCAGATCGGGCAACCGATAGATCAGCCAAAGGTTGCGTCAGCCCAGTTTATCCTTAAAAAAGGGTCGTCACTCAAAGATTTGTCCAAGAATGTGGAACAGTTAGTAAACGACGAACTTGACCATATAAACGATTTCTGTATGGATTTGGTTTATCAACCCGTACCCGTGTGCTGAAGACAATGTTTAGGTCTTCTTCTTAGCTTCCTCCAACACGAGTTGGCAGCTCCAGTATCTTTCGCAGTAGATCGGACAGTAGGCAGGGTTGGGCCCTGGGCAATTCCTAGGCGTCTGGAAAGAGCTCAAGTGCAGCCCCAGACTAGAAGTTGAACGGCCATCATGATTTACGTGTGACGGATTCTTCTGCGAGCGGTCAATGCTCAGATCTTTTCTAAAGTTTGGACACGCAGGATGATCGCGACTGACCTCAACCTGCGAAATGGGACAGTAACCGAACCTTGCTTTGCTGAAATCCCCGCATTCTCCACAGATGCCTTCTCCTTGAACGAGAAAAGAATTCGACGATGCGTTGTTTCTTAGAGTGTCCAACTGATAACCTCCGGAAGACCGCGATACAGCACTGAATACCCCTACTATTAATATAGAATTTGTTTAACTGATCATGCCAAGACGATGAGAACATCTTGACTATTTCGTTGCCTATAATAGACTGTTTGCCTAGGAAAATGGAGCATCTGAAGGTCCAGTTCGCGTTAAGAACCTTCATTTCCAAATGAGAACCGGTGGCGTAAAGTATTGCGCGTGTTTAGAAGCCTACATGGAAACATAGGCCTTTTTGCCAGTTTCTTTCTTGTAGCATTCTTGGGGGTTGACTTCTTCGTCATTGCAAGCTACTTTTTGGCTGCCCCGCTGGGCTTGTCGCTTTTCTTTGGCACCTCCGACGGAGTCGCCTATGCAGCACGCTACTCGATCCTCTATGTATTGATATTTATGGTGCCCTTGCAGATTCCGGCAGCTGTCAACATAGGCGGCCTATTCGTGGCCTTGATGACTATTTACACCAGCTGCCTTGTGGCCTCCTGTTTTCTAGAACCGACACTTACAAGAACCGTTAGAGAGATGGTATTGATCTCTCCACTGCGTATATTCAGAAACTGGATTCTGGCTATGCCTCTCGCCTCGAGCATGCTCCTCTTGGCTATAGTCGTACTTCAGAGTTTTCAAGAAGCTCATGGGGTTCCGACAGGGGGATTAATCTTCACCAACCCGTTCGAGACGCTTGCGGAACTTGCCTACTCGCCTCTCTTAGAGGAGATAGGTTTCAGAATCACCCCAATAGGTGCTCTTCTATCCCTAGAAGTCATAATAATCTCGAGGATTGGACGACATGCGGCGTATCGGATCAATCTTCCAAAAGCGCTCATTCTATCGTTCTTGGTTCCAGAGAGAGCCAGAAGGATAGCAGGTTTAAAGACGGTCGAAGACCATGGCATTCTCAGAGGCATCGGTCTACCCGGATGGATCGCCGTCCTCGCGACTTCTTCAGCATTCGGATTTGCACATTATCTGTCAGGTTCCGGTTGGGAAGTTGGGAAGATCTCCTCAGCATTCGTCGCCGGACTCGGGCTCAGCCTTGTTTATTGGCGTTATGGTGCACATGCAGCAACTCTTCTACATTGGTTCTTTAATTACTACAGTTACGTTTTCCAACAGGCTTCAGACACCTACGCAATAGCATTTTCCAGTTTGCTGTACGTGTTGGACGGCGTCACATTCTGGCTCGGAATCCTAGGATGGCTGGCTTTGCTGGGCCTTCTTCTCTTGAAAATTCGCGGCAAGACTCGAGAAAGCTTAAGGCCATCCTCGAATCTCTTCGAGCAGTCGACGAGAATTCACCTCTCTAATCTGACCGTACAGAACTCCTCTGATAATTCGATGGGTTGATGGCAATCTTGGCAGAGACACCTCAGGAAAATGAGAGAGAGAAAGGGACCGTTCTGGAAGAGATGCCGAAGACCTATGATGCGCAGAAACAGGAAAAACATTGGCAGAGTGTTTGGGAGGAACTTGAGATCCACAGGCACGATCCTTATGATAGGTGTCGGCCGACCTACAGTATCGACACTCCCCCGCCTTATCCGAGCGGAGAGTTCCATATGGGTAACGCTCTCAACTGGTGTTACTTCGACTTTGCTGCTCGATACAAGAGAATGAGAGGATATAACGTTCATTTCCCTCAAGGATGGGACTGTCATGGTCTCCCAACAGAGGTTAGGGCTGAAACTACGTACAAGATCAGGAAGAAAGATCTCAGCATCACAGAGTTTAGGGATCTCTGTAAACGCTTGACCGTGCAGTACATCGAGCAGATGAAGAGGTCGATGAAATCGATCGGTTACTCGATCGATTGGTCTGTAGAGTATCGTACTATGGATCCAAGTTACTACCGTTTAACCCAACTCTCTTTCGTCATGCTCTATGAGATGAAGAAACTCTACCGCGCGGAACATCCCGTCAACTGGTGTCCCCGCTGCGAAACAGCAATAGCGGAGGCAGAAGTTGAGTATAGCGAGAAAGAGGGAAACCTCTTCTACATCAAGTTTCGAGCAGAAGATGGAAACCTGCTTATTGCAACCACGCGCCCTGAGCTTCTCCCGGCATGCGTCGCGGTAGCTGTACATCCAGATGACGACCGCTACAAGGGGTTGGTAGGCAAATGGATGGAGATCCCGCTATTCGGGCGTAGGGTGAACATAATCACGGACGAAGGTGTCGATCCAAACTTTGGGACAGGCGTGGTGATGATATGCACCTTCGGAGACAAGACCGATGTCCGGTGGCAGAAGAAGCATAATCTACCCGTCATAAATGCGATCACAGAAAACGGCCAGATGAGTGAAGAGGTAGGAAAGTACAAGGGGATGATGATAGCAGAGTGCAAAGCAAGCATAATATCCGATCTGAATAGGCAGGGATTGGTGGAGAAATCAGAAGAAGTCAAACAGAACACTGGAACATGTTGGAGATGTCATACTCCGGTCGAGATTCTCTCAAGACAGCAATGGTTCATGAAGACCCGTGAGATGACTGATGACGTAATTAGATGGACAGAGAAGATATCCTGGGTACCATCATTTGCACAGAGACGTATGATCGACTGGGCAACCTCACTCGACTGGGACTGGGTAATCTCTAGACAGCGAGTATTCGGGACACCGATCCCTGCATGGAGCTGCAAGAGATGTGGAGAAACCGTTGTTGCAAAGAGAGAATGGTTACCTGTAGATCCTAACTTTGAGACGCCTGAGGGCTGTAAGTGTCCCAAATGTGGCGCAACAGACTTGGAAGGCGACAGCGATGTCATGGACACTTGGATGGACTCTTCCATAACCTGCGCGGTTCACGCGGGATGGCCTGAGACAGGCTCACTCGATAGGCTCTTTCCAGCAGACCTGCAACCCAACGGCCTAGATATAATCAGAACTTGGGACTACTATCTCATGGTCAAACATCTCGCGTTATTCGGGAAGGCTCCATACAAGACTGTTCTAGTGAACGGAATGGTTAGGGGAACAGATGGTAGGATGATGCACAAGTCCTATGGGAACTACGTTGAAGCGGGTGAAGTTCTAGAAAAGTATGGAGCAGACGCTCTCCGTCAATGGGCTGCGGCTGGAGGCGTGACTGGATACGACATACCGTTTCGTTGGAGTGACATCGAGTATGGACGAAAGTTTCTCACAAAACTCTGGAACGCGTCCAGACTTGTATTAGCAAACCTGGACGATTACGATCCCGAGGCGCATGTCAGGTTAGAACCTCTTGACAGGTGGATTACTAGCAAGCTTGAGAGCCTAACTCAGAAAGTAACGGAAGCGTTCGAAAGCTTCCAATTCAGTGTTGCTATCGACGCTGCAAGGAACTTCACCTGGCATACTTTCTGCGACCAATATCTAGAAGCTATCAAACATAGGCTATACTCACGTGAACCAGAAGACCTGCTGAGCAAGCGCGCAGCCCAACAAACTCTTGCTGCAGTTCTACTCAGGGTTCTACAGCTTATGGCTCCTATATGCCCGCATATAGTTGAAAGCATCTATCAGAGGATGAGACTGCCTCAGAGACGCCGTAGCCTTCACGAGGTTGGATGGCCTGCAGTTAATGCCGGACTCATCAATGAAGCCTATGAAAGAGAGGGCGACTTACTGGTCGCAGTCATATCTGCCATCCGCAGACTAAAGTCTCAGAGGGGCATTTCTTTGAAGACCCCTATCAAAAAACTGGAAATCTACTGTGAGGATAACGAGCGAATCGTCATCCAAGAAAACTCTAACACTATCGCCAAGACCTGCAACGTGAACACGCTAGCTATTGGAAAACTTAGCGAAAGCGTTGAAGGCATAACCATCGAAGGATACTCAATAAGGATCCGGGAAGAAGACGCACAGCTCTGAAACTGGCACGGCACGTTCTTAATGTTGTTCAACGTACAGTAATCCTTTATATTGGCCCCGGACTCAACTATCGCCCAAAGTCAGGAACCCATTAACGGGAGTGAAACTTACGTTTCAGCGAGGAGGCAATCCACTCCTAATCAACCAGACACGACCCCCAGGGGACACGTGAAATGAAGATATCAGAACTGAAATCCGGTATGAGAAGGGTTGACTTAACTGCGAAAGTCACAGAGGTCTCTCAATCGCGCGAGGTTATGACAAGATTCGGAGAAGTCAGCCGAGTCGCAACAGCTGTGATCTCTGACGATTCAGGAACGATCAAATTGACGCTCTGGAACGAGAACATCGATAAGGTGTCGCCCAACTCCCAGGTACAAATAGAGAACGGTTACGTGACAACTTTCAGAGGAGAGAATCAACTCAACGTAGGACGGTACGGGAAGTTAACAGTCCTCTAGAAAAGACCCTAGCACAGTACAATCTCTGTCAGGCGAGTCTGACTTTATCTAGTGGCTATTAACCCACTATATCAGGAAGAACAATGCGATTCTACCTTCGATGCGGTCCGGGTAGTAGGTGTTGAGCGAAGACAGACGGTTCCAAGAGATAAAATGGCTCCTCAATGCCACGATAGAAGAGTTCGACTCCTTCCTCAAGTCGGCTGGTGGATTCGAAGACGTAAAAGTTGGCAACGGTTGGGATCCTTCAAAAGTCCCATACCTTGCATACCTGTTCACACCAATGCCCGCTTCTAAGGCTTTGGAGCTCGCAGAGAAGAAGAAGGTTGAGCTCTTCAGGTCGATATTCTGGATTACAGGCCCGAAACGTGAAAAGATAGAATTGATAGGAGAACCCACGGTCGAGTTTGTACCTAGATGGGAAATAGAAGGTTACCATGAGTGCTCCTTTTTCAGACGCGGAGCGTACCACCTTAGAGTGAAAGATGATGTTGTAGCGATTGAGGTTGAAGGAAAACTTAGAAACTTGACAACTGAAGCATCATTAAGTAGCAATGAGGCTTTGCACACAGGCCCGGATGAAAAGGCAGATGCGTTAGCGGCTCGGGGACCTAAATATTTTACGATAGATGACGTTCTGGAACTTGCCTACCAATATCGTAGCGGGCACCTCTACCTAGATGGAAAAGGCGTTGAAGACAGAGAGTTTGAGAAGATGCGGGGAAGGTATGAGAAACTTGAAAGCCTCTCCGAGCGAACGAATATTGATGACTTGTTGAAAGGTCACCTCAAGGACGCTATGGAAAACAAGAAAGTCGTATTTGATAAATTGCGTGAAAAGATAGTCAGGCCTCCCGAAAACTTCAACAAGATACTCAGCAATAGATTTGAAGTGACGCAGCTGAACCTTTTCTTCATTCCGTTCTACGTCTATCGCTACCGACATCTAGGCAAGATAAAGGAAATGAGAATTCACAGCGTGACCGGCGAAGTCTTCGAATAGTAACTATGATCTACGATCTGCAAGAATCAAGGGTTCCTAGGCTAGACAAGAAGATGCTACGTGAGCCTCACAACCTGCTGAATTGTAGTTTGAGCGTTGAGTCTGATCTCAACTGTAACAGTGTGCGGATCCTAGAATTGTCGAACATCTTCAGTATGTTGACTGTGGCTTTCTGAATGGAATTCGAAGGTTCTTCGCCCAGCCACGAAGCTTCTTCAAGTGTTTCCTCCTAAACCATTGTAATCCTCTTGTGACAACGAAGATGATGACGACAAGGCCAGCGATAGCAAGTACCATGAACCAAGGCTGCACGTCGACCTCAAGGCTTTCCGCTCCACCATTTCCAAGGTCATCTGTGGCTTCAATCACAAGAACCCACGTTCCAATTTGGGAAAGCTCAAGCAAGCTCAGCGGACGAATAGCATGCCAAGAAGCCGTTGGGCTATCATAGGTCATTTGAATGGTCTCATTCATGAGGCCATGAATCATTCGAACGGAGACTTTACCATCACTGAGCGCTTTGCCGTTAGGGTACGTGACAAGGGCTTTGATTCTGATGGAATCGAAAGCTACTTGATAGGTTGATCGATTTGTCTCTGCCTTGATTGTTAGAGAAGCTGGAACTATCTCGAAGAGATTTGTTATGATTCTATCTGATCCTCCGAGATTTCTAAAACCGTCGTCGAAGGCTTGACCGGCCATCTCAAACCTGTACTCCACGCCTAGAGTCGCGTTTCTAGGAGCCTCCCACGAGGCTCTCCATACGCCGTTTACGCTGTCTATGAGTGTTGGCGCGATCTGGGCTACCACGATAGGCCCGTCCATAAGAATCACCGGGGCTGTTCCATCTCTGATAGAGGCAACTGGGCTATTGTCGGGGTACCTCACAAGAAAATCGATTGTTGCAGATTCTGTTCTCTGATAGGTCTTCTGAGGCTTTGCATAGACCGAAATCGAAAGGGTCGCAGCGATCACCGTGAACCCTGTCTTGTGGAAATAATCCTGCTTCGCATCATCGTATGTCCCTGTCCCATCGACGAATATGTCGTATGACTCAGTTACGGCGCTATTTGGAATCCTGTATTCACTCAAGAAAGTTCCATTCAAGTCAGCAGCAACCGTCGAATTAAAGACAAAAGATCCCAGAGGGCTTCTAACTATGAGCTTGACACCGCTTCCAGGCCAGGTTCCTCCTCCAACGATTCTAACCATCTCGGTCCGCTGGTAAACAGACTTCTCGGTTCCCCACAGGCCGAAGTGGCATTGTACGAGAGAAGTGTCCGACGTCGATGACGTAGATACACTTACTCTGTAGGTTCCGAGAGGATATTCAACGCCTATCGGGATCTTCGTTCCTGAAGGAACCGACCCATCCGCAGCCGGTTGGAAACTAATTCCAAGGTAACTTGTAGAATTCTTGTCCGGGGGACGCATCCACAAATAATATGTTCCCGCCCCAAACCCTGAACCCTCAAGGTACGCTTCCCTATTCCATCTGGTGTAAAGTGGCTGTTCCATACTCACCGTCGGACGAATAGGAGCGGCAAGCACTGGGATTGTCGAGTAACTCAGTGAAAACAGCAGAACAAAAACCAGGAGACAGGCAACGGACGTGGCCTCGGGTCTCGTCATTCCATCATCTGTCAAGACTAGTTTATGGTTTGTCTATTAACAGTTTCCAAGTTGCTATTACAAACACCCTGGTTCAGTTTCGATTCTCAGCTACTAGCCCAACAAGATTATTGTTGTCAGATCAAGTATACGACGGGAAAATATGGCCAATCTTAGAACAACAGAGTTTCAAAACTGACACTTCATCTTGCGCTGGAAGACAGAGGCTGTGGCAGTTTGAACTGAAACAATACGCTCCGCAACTTTTCGAGGAAGATAAACGGAAAGATTGAGTCTGAAGGACTGTGCGAATACTAGCTGATCATCGACGACTCAATAGCATTTGAAAACTTTTTAATCGAACTATAAGTGTTGCCGGTGATAATGAGGAAAAGGGAACGGTGAACCACAGTGTTTCTGCCTAGGCTTGGCATATTTGACTGTTTGTCCAAGGATGAAGTCGAAAGGATTCATCATGCTACTCTGTCTGTCCTGGAGAGGACGGGCGTAAAGTTTGACAATGACGCCGCGCTAAAGTTACTAGGAGAGGCCGGAGCGTATGTTGATCACCGTAAAAGAGTTGTAAGGATCCCTCAATACTTGGTAGAGGAGACCGTACGCAAAGCTCAAAGGTCAGTTCTGTTCGCAGGAAGAAATCCAGAGCGAGACATTGTACTCAGTTCTAAGAGAGTTCATTTTGGAACTGGAGGCGGGGCAGTTCAGAGGATAGATCCACTGACCTCAGAGATAACAAGCGCATGCAAGAAAGACGTTGAAGATGCGTGCAGACTTGTTGACTATCTGTCCAACGTAGATTTTGCAATGTCTCTCTTCTGCTCTAGAGATGTGCCCCAACAGTTAATCAGTCTCCATGATCTGGACGCTATGCTTCATAATACTGAGAAGCCTGTGATGATTGTCGACTATGGCATAGATGTAGACTATCTGATCGATATGGCCGCCGCGGTTGTCGGAGGCCGTGAAGCTCTTCGGAGGAGACCGATCCTCGGAATGTATTCAGAGCCTATATCGCCCCTCACACACGGTCGGGAGCACGTTGATAACGTGATGAAATTTGCGAAGGCCATGTTACCTGTGGTCTACATTTCAAGCCCGATGATGGGCGCCACGTGTCCAGCTTCAATAGCAGGAGCCGTCGTTCAATCCAATGCTGAGACGCTTAGTGGGAACGTATTAATGCAATTGGTATCTCCCGGTGCGCCGTACATCTATGGTGCCGATGCAACCGTCATGGACATGCGGAGCGGAGTATTCTCGTATGGAGCACCTGAGTGGATGATCACCAACTTGATCCTTTCTACAATGGGCCGCCATTACGGACTTCCCGTATGGAGCACAGGCGGTTGCACCGACTCGAAGATGCTAGACGGACAAGCGATGTTGGAAGCCGCCATGACTCTATACAACTCGGCCGCTAGTGGAGCGAATCTGATCCACGACTTTGGTTTCCTCGATTTCGGATTAACCGGGTCTCTTGAACTGGTTACAATCGATGATGAGATAGCCTCCCTTACAAGACGCGTTCTCTCGAGTGAAGACGTTAATGAAGAAACCGTTTCAGTCGAACTCATCGACACGGTCGGGCCAGGCGGTAACTTCCTAGCAACGCCGGACACGAGGAACTTCTTTGAAAAGAAGCATTGGAAGCCTCAGCTTGTCGATCGCAATACACGTCAGATGTGGAGAAGGCAAGGAGAGACCTCGCTTCTGAAGAGAGCCACCGAAAAGACAAAGAAGATCATTGAGTCGCACCAAGTGGAACCCCTCTCGCACGAGACTGACAAAAGATTTCGAGAGATAATGTACCAAGCCGAGAGGGATCTCCTCTCACTGGCATAACAGTACGGCACTCTTGTACTCAAAACTACTGAAGAGCTTTTGGATCTGACATCTTTGGAAGATTTCTATAGTCTACTAGCGGCTCTTAGCCAGAGTACTGCAAAACTCGTAGATAAGATTGCTCGCAAGAAGAGCTGTAATCTCCGAGCTATCATAAAGTGGCGAGACTTCGACAAGATCAAAGCCTATGACGGCTAAACCTTCTAGTGCTCGTACAAGTTCCAATATTTCTCTGCTCGTGAACCCTCCGACTTCTGGTACTCCAGTTCCCGGTGCATATGCTGGATCAACCGCGTCGATGTCAAGTGAGACGTATGTGTAGCCTCGAGCGACCTCACGGATTCTCTTTGAGACCTCATCAACTCCGATATCTGCAGACTCCTTCATGGTCACTATAGAAAATCCCATCTCTCTGAGATTCTTCATATCGCTACCATCATAAACGGAGCCTCTCAGTCCGATGTGTATAGATCGTGAAGCATCGATCAACTGTTCGTCCAGAGCTCTTTTGAAAGCCGTTCCATGATTATACTTCTTTCCAAAGAATTCATCCCAGCAATCCGAGTGTGCGTCATAGTGTACAAGGGCTAGCTTCCCATGTCTTTTCGAAGCCGCTCGAAGAACTGGCAGGCTAATTGAATGATCACCACCGCATACGATTGGAACAATATCTACTGAGAAAACTGGAGTCAAAGCTGTCTGGACTTTGCCGTAGGTGTCTTCGATGTAACCGGGAACGACATCAACGTCACCGTAGTCGATCATTCCCAACTTTTCAAAAGGCATAACGTCCAGAAAAGGATTATAGCGTCGTAACAGACGTGAAGCTTCGCGAACGGCTCGAGGACCGAAGCGTGATCCCGTTCTGAAGGTTGTGCCGTCGTCGAAAGGGATCCCGACAAACAGAGCTTTCACACCATTCAAATCACGAATGATTGGAAGTCGTGCAAAAGTTGCTATCTGAGAAAACCGCGGAGAACTTAAAGGATCTATTTGCTGGCCTGGCAGCAAGTTGCCTCCCTCCACTATTGAGCACACGCCTTAGCTCATGAAGTAGTAGATTAAATTTTGCGTATGAGTCGAGAGGTTGATCACAAGATCCCGGTAACGTATGTGGCTTGGGTCAGGGCAAGTTTATAGACAGCTTGAGCCCCAAGACAGGAATTGAGACTTCAATAGGCAGTTATCTCATCGCGATTTGAGTGCTCCAATTAGCAGGTAATCTACAGACTCTCCATAATCTGAAAGAATTAGAGACTAACCTCGCCCTCGGCGACTATCTGTACACAATTGTGACTGAACCATGCGTTCGTAGCACGACCGTTACGAACTTCGACATCTACTTCCGTCTTCTGATCTGCCGGAAGTATGCCTCGACTGAGAAGCTTCAATGAAAGATGGCCGTGACCTCGCCTGTCGATCGGGAGTCTACTGTGAAACAGTTCATAGATCGCCCCCGTTGTCGAACCCGTACCACAGGCAAACTCTTCTCCTTCCAAAGCAAGCGCATCGGGAGGGACGAATCGAAATGCTGCGTCCCAATGTCCAGGCTCTTGCATTCTCTTAACAACTCCATATACCCGCTCCTCTCCAAGCTCCTTGCGCAGTTCCTCGAATACTCCCAAACTCTCAGGAGTGTTCCGAGTGAAGTCTATGTGGGGATACTTCTCTATCAAATGGTGGAGATCTGTGAAGTAGAAGAGTCCGACACGTTCGACCGGGATTTCTTTGAAGTTGATTTCTTGTCTTCCCCATATGTAGCACTTCTCCACGTAGCTTCTCATCTCAGTAGTGATCCTAGCCCCTTGTTCTTCGTCAAATGTAATATAGATGGGGATCATTCCCGAATCTGTCTCCAACCTGACGGCTGCTCGTGGCTTCTTCAGTCTGACAGAGAACCTTCTCGCCAAGTCTGTCTCGATTAAAGCCTTACCAAGTACTTGGGTGAGGCCTCCACACATTGGGATGCAACCTTTGCTCGACAATTCATAGATTCTGACGCGAATATCGCCTCCTCTCTGTGGAGGGTATAGTAAGCCAACCTCTCGTCCCCTTACGCTTGGAGCCATTAAAACAGATCGTACTAGACTTGGTCTGCATCGTCTTGAGACTTGTCTTCCATCTAGCAGTATGACCTCATCTCCGCCCATGTGTCCCTTGACGAAATCGACCATGACCATTGCCGGTCTTGACCAAAATTCAATTTCGGCTACAGCCATTTATGTACTTTGGCTCAACCAAGTCTTATGTGGATAAGCCTCCTTCCAGGCAAGAGCCTACCAACAAGTCCAACCTCAACGAGTGAGCTGCTCGAACCAAGTTGCCCCACGTTAGCTTTGAGATGATTCAGACTCTGACAGATGAAATGGTCACTATATCCGATCCGGAAGGATAAGATGAGACGGCTGCGCGGTAGATCGGTAGGGTTACAGTCCTTCAAGAGGCATTCTCGGATCGTAGGTTCCGGTAGCCACTCTGGGCGTGAAGTCCTCAAGTCCGGGAGGTGGAAACTTCAGTTTCTTCTTGCTTTCTGCTGACATGTAAAGTGAGGCGATCAGTTTTTGTATGAACAGTCCATCATACCAGTTTTCCCTGGGCATCCTACCCTTCAAATACGACTGTACCATATGCTGATTCTCCGCCTGGTAACCGTAAACGTACGACTCATCCTCGAGTACCGGCATTAATCCCTGCTCGGCCGACTGTTTCTCCACGAGATCCTCTCCAACTTTTCCGGGTATCTCTCTGCTAAAGAACACGTGCAAAATTGGTCTAAGATCGTTTATTTCCATGAAATATTCCGGCCCTATGAGTTCGAACGTCAATCGCAGGCCTGGGCCCACAAAACACCACGAATTAGTTGACTCAGCGA
>CAZLVF010000005.1:37660-42627 GCA_964562925.1 uncultured Candidatus Bathyarchaeia archaeon | reverse complement strand
CCCGAGTGTTCCTCTGCAGATCGTGCAAGGTAAGGTCTACCTGCTACGGACGCGCCTCTCCGCCAAGTAATCTCCTTTCCACGAACGACCGCGGGCATGAAGACGTTGTTCTCAAGGTAACCGTGAGGAATTCCCGCTTTCTCAATTATTCTAACCATTTCCTTGGCTTCTTTCACGTTTCTGGCAAGAGGTTTTTCGCAGCTCACACCTCTCAATTCGGCCCGTCCTTGTGTGACCTCTTCAGCTATTGTCTTGACATGTTGAATTCTCAGAAAGTTTGGGCCAGTTATCCAAACAGCCTGAACTTGAGGATCTCCGACCATATGGGCAAGATCGGTGTAAACCCTTGGTCTGCCCACGCCAAGATCATTACATAAAGTCGCGAAGCGTTTACCGCTTTGTCCGGTTCTCGAATATACCGCAGTTATGTCAGCGTCTCTGACCGTAACGAACGATTTTGCATGAAATGTGTTGACAAAGCCGGTTCCAATGAAACCTATTCCCAACTTCGTCATAATGAATGATCCCTCAATAGGAGAGCGCCTATCTTTCTTCGACGTGTCGCGAAGACATTCTCGCCCGTATTCAAACTAGACACCATCAGTAGAGACTCGTTTCGCAGGATGCTAATGAGCGTGGCCCTCCGCTGTAGTGGCTTTTCTATCTGGCTCTAGTCAGAGATAAAGTGCGGTTCTTTGTTCCTTACCTCAATCTTTACAACAAACTCTCTAAAGAAACCTTCAGAAAATTTGGTTTGAAGGTCAAGGCAAGAAATTGTCTGAATACGAGAATAGTTTTCTTGTATACCAACCGTCTTATAAGCATCGGGAGGTACAATGATCCGATTCGGTAGAAATCGCGGAGTCAGAATTTAGGAAGAGATGCATAGTTATGGTTCAAAGAGGTCTTCAAGGTGGACAGTATCAACTGATTACCAAGAATGATGCTAGAAAGATTCACATGGCAACACTGGAAATTCTTGAATCCACTGGAATGCACTGTCTCTCAGAGAAAATCATGAGAGTTTTTGAGGAGGGTGGCGCAGAAATCGATCGAAATCAGAAACGAGTTAGGATTCCTCAGCATCTCGTCGATGAGGCTCTGCGGAGAGTACCGCACCGATTCATCTTCTGTGGGAGAGAACCAGCGAACGATATACTACTAGAAGCGGGTAGAGTATACTATGGAATGGGAGGAACTCCAGTCCCGTATATCAGAGACTTAGAGACAGCTGAGGTCAGGAGACCGACAAAGAAGGATATGGAAGAAGCTACCAGACTCGGTGATGCACTTCCTAACATGAAATTTCTCATGTCCATTGCAGGGGCTTTTGACGTCCCTTACCAAGTTGAGTACCTTCACGAGTTCGAGGCACTCTTTAACAATACAACCAAGCCGATCCTCTACTCCGCGCCTGGAGAATACGCCTCGAGGAAGGTTCTGGAGATGGCGTCCGCCATCGCCGGTGGACAGGAGCAACTGAGAAGAAGACCGTTCCTCGCGCTCTACGCCGAGACGAGTTCCCCCTTGGGCTTCAGTGCCGCTAACGAGAACATTATAGAATTCGCCAAGTCGGGTTTACCCTTTGTTAATGGCGCCACTCCTATGTGTGGAGGGTCTGCGCCGGTCACTATTGCAGGCGCCATGGTCATAGGAAACACCGAAAATCTGGCGACGTTAACACTGGCTCAGATTGTTAATCCCCATACTCCAGTAGCTTATTCCGCATGGGCATGCGTCATGGATCCTGTAACAAGCAGGTTCGCCTACGGCGCACCCGAGTTTGCGATGGGCGCAAATGCGCTCAATGCAGCGATGGCCAGATATTATGATCTTCCTAGTTACGGGTTTGGAGGATGCACCGACTCCAAGGTTCCTGACGCTCAAGCTGGAGCAGAGGTCATGATGAACTGCATGATAGGAGGCTTAAGCGGAGTAGGCCTAATCCATGATTGTGGGTACTTGGCTGGAGGAAGCGTTGGAAGCATGGAGATGGCTGTGATCGATGATGAGGTCATAGGTTACGTTCAGAGGATCCTTCGAGGAACCGAGGTGAACGACGAAACGCTTGCCCTAGACGTTATCAAAGCCGTTGGTCCTCAAGGACATTTCATGTCTCAAAGGCATACTCTCGACCACGTTCGAAGAGAGTTGTACGTCCCGACCCTTTTCGACCGAACAGCTGAAACCACTTGGATAAAGTCGGGAAGAAAGGAGATTCGCGAGATAGCTAGAGAGAGAGCCAAGAAGATTGTCAAGGAGCACCATCCCAAACCGCTACAGAGCGACATCAAACAGAAGATTGCAGAAATAGTGAAACAGGCCGAAAGAGAGCTTTTGAAGCCAAGATAAAATCTACGTCGACACTTCCGAAGACAACATTTCGCACTCGCTCAGACTACTTTTCGATTGAGATAATGGTTAGACGGATCTCCGCTTCGGCTATTTGATCTCTCAGAACTCTAGTTACGTGAGTCCGAAACCACTTGCTACGACAAACTTCTTCTAGAAAGTATCCATGTCCATGAGTTTGTATCAGTTGGTCGCGTTGATGAACTTCTTTCTGAGCTCTTTCGGCAGCTCGCAAGCTGTAGGAGCCCTGACCTTTCATCTCTCAACTCGTAGAGTCAGCCGTGTGGCACCGCAAATTTAATAATAATTAGCGAAAGACATTAGCGCCAACTGTTTAAAATGGTAGATCACCTATGGCGACTGAAATCTTTCTGGAAAAGATGACTTGGCCTGAAGTCGAAGAGAGGCTGAAGGAATCAAATATCGCTATGGTGGTAGTGGCTTCTACTGAAGCGCATGGTAGACATCTCCCATTAGAAACCGATTTTGTCGAAGTTTGGGAAATCACGAAAAGAGCTGCCATGAAGGTGGCCGATGAAGTCAAACCGGTGATAGCTCCTCCTATTCCGTACGGCGTCTCACCTCACCTAATGCCATTTAAAGGAACCATAACTTTGCGTGAACAAACCTTAAGAGAACTCGTCAGAGACGTTTGTGAAAGCCTGATTCATCATGGTTTCAAGAAGATTGTACTGATGGATGGTCATGGCGGAAACCCTCCGGCACTTCTTACAGTGATGAACGAAGTGTCGGAGAAAACAGGAGCTTTCATTGCCAAAGTGGATTGGTGGGGCGCGTTTGGAGGGGATGTAATTGAAAAGACCACCGAAACACATCACCTATATCATGCGTGCGAAGGCGAAACATCAGTCGCATGGGCATGCGGTGCACGCGTTCTAATGAATGAGGCGGAAAGATCAATGCCAGCTAGTCCATCAAAATACATAAAATTCAACGCCTACGCTCAGAGCCCAATCGTACGTGCAGCTCATGGTTCAATCCTTGCACTTGAAAAGCTCACGAGGACAAGTGCTCTCGGTGACCCAACTCTGGCGTCCAAAGAGAAAGGTGAAAGAATAGTTAAAGCAATTGTTGACAGGTTAGCAGACTTCCTGAGAGAATTGAAGGCAATCAAGTTATAGCAGACTCGACCCATTGACAGATTCCTAAGAAGCGAATCTGAGGAAACGATCGTTGAAACCATGCTTTAGCCTACTGAGTCAAGATGAGATCCAGCAGATCCACCTCGCAACTCTGGAGATCCTTGAAAACATAGGAGTAACTGTGAACAGTCCTCAAGCACTGACGATATTGGACAAGGGTGGAGCAACCGTCGACGGGACAAGAAGACTTGTAAAGATTCCATCGCATCTGGTCGAGGAAACGCTAAGAAGCGCGCCAAAGAGAATCGTGCTTTGCGGTCGAAAATCTAGGAACGACATAAAACTTGAAAATGGTAGAGTTCATTTTGGCATGGGTTCAACAACGCTGCATATAATCGACCCGACCACGTGGGAGAGAAAGACTGCACGAAGGGAATACATAGCCCAAGCAGTGAGAGTCGCCGACGCATTACCTAACATAAAATTCGCGGAGCAGTTTTGTTGCGCTCTAGATTGCCAACGAAATGTGCAAGACCTACATGAAATTCAGGCCGTGCTAGCGAATACTGAGAAACCCGCGGTTGGAATAGCCTACGGCCCCGAAACGGCAAGAGATTTTCTAAAAATGGCTTCGCTGGTAGCCGGGGGAATGGATGAGTTAAGGAAACGGCCTATTCTGGCCGTGTTCTGTGAACCTGTGTCACCCTTACAACACGACGAGAAAGCCATGGATGTTTTGATCGAGGTAGCAAAGGAGGGAACGCCTGTCCTCTATGGCTCAGCTGTGCAATCCGCGGCGACTGGACCGATGACGCTGCCCGGTACACTTGCAATCGCGAACGCCGAAGTCTTGGGCGGCCTTATTGTGTCTCAACTTGTGAGAAAAGGTACACCCTTTATCCATGGTGTAATCTCAACCATAATAGACATACGTACAGGCATAATGTGTTACGGAGCCCCTGAATTCGCTCTTATCAACGCGATGGCTGCGCAATTGAGCCAATGGTACGGGCTACCTTTCTTTGGAACTGGTGGAACTTCAGACTCGAAGGCCGTTGATGAACAGGCGGTTTGCGAAGCTATGATGACAGCTCTCCCAGCAGTTTTAGCTGGAACGAACTTGATTCATGACATAGGCTATATCGAGTCTGGACTTACGGGGAGCTTCGAGATGCTTGCTATCGGAAATGAAATTGCAGATATGTGCTTTCGGATAGCGCGCGGAGTCTCCGTTAACGATGAAACACTCGCCACAGATGTGATAAGAGAGGTGGGCCCGGGAGGACATTTTCTAGGCATGAAACATACGCTTAGACACGCTGACGAACATTGGATCCCAACCCTAATTGATAGAAACACTCATCAAACATGGAAGAAATCTGGAGCCAAAGAGATGGTTGACAGAGCAAGAGAAATCATTACAAAATTGCTGAAAGAACACGTTCCGGATCCTCTGCCGAAGGAAGTAACGGAAGGGATGGATCAGATAATCAAAGAGGCTACCAAACGGAC
>CAZLVF010000005.1:0-37560 GCA_964562925.1 uncultured Candidatus Bathyarchaeia archaeon | reverse complement strand
CGAAGGAAGTAACGGAAGGGATGGATCAGATAATCAAAGAGGCTACCAAACGGACCCTCCAGTAGCCATCAGAGGCCCAAAAGAGTACGTGCTTGAGAGAGAATCCAAATCATCAATGGATAAACGTTGTCGAAACGCAGCGTTACTCTTCCAGTGAAACGTTTCTCGCCGCTTACAATGCGCAGGAGTATTAGGAAAATAAGAGAAGGAATTTGCGGCGATTGTGGATCTGCTGCTTTTAGATCGTGTACGTCCTAAATTCATTCTGACAAGGGTTTCCGTGGCATAGCCACATCTCTCTCTTTGCGGGGATCATTACCCACGAGTCCCATGTTATCCCTTGGAAAGCTTCCTCTGGAGCAGGGTGTCTACAAATCGATTTTGGATAATTGATGTGGTCCTTGAGTAGCTCTGTCGTCTTCTCGAGATCAAAGGTACCATATCTTTGATCCAGAAGTTTGTTCATTCTGTTGGCCCTGATAATTGTGTCCGGAAGGTTCGCGGCTATCAAGTCTTTCTTGATATTGAGCTTGGTAGATAGAAAGTTGTTTGCGTGGCCAATATGCTTGTTTGAATACTGGATATCAACATCGCTAGGCGTGGCTTCTACATCATAAATCTCCCCATTTATGTCGCCAATCACAAAATTGAACGATTCAGCTCTATCAGCTCTCATTATTGCTCCAAGAGCGTCTCCAATCCTCTTTTGATGTAGGAGTTCAGTGAGAATAACGTAGGTGGGTACTCCCACCTTTGACTCTTCGCAGTGCATTGTGTTCCATGATAGGCATATGCCTTCCGAGTTTATTCCTGCTGCTGCAGGTATTCCCGGGTAAGTGTACGCCAGTAGATTTGGACCAGGATCGCATCTTTCCTTAAGTAGAACTGGCATTTCACCTTTCCAGTACCAGTTTATGTCGTCGTCCCAGTTCTGGCCTATGTAGGTGCTTCCATCCACTGTGGCATTGGCAGTAATTGCAAACGAGGTGCATCCAAGTGCGAATGCTAAGCGATCGTAAATTTCATAGTAGGCCACTATCATGGCAATTTCTTCAAGTTTCTTCTCAGATCCTTCTGCAATGCCTTTGATCTCTTCAGCGATGCTGGGCGAGTATTCCTCTATGAAGGGTATGTACTTACTCGCTCGTCTCAAAATATCTTCTTTTGATAGTTTATACTTCTCGCTGTATATGGAGTAGAACATGTTAGCAAGCCGGGAAATCGAATCCTTGAGCTTGACTCCGTGCTCAAACCCCCGATTATACGGCTTTCCGGAAAGTTCGACTATCCTAATTTGAGTCGCTGTTACCATTTGCGTGGTGGTCAAATCTTGTTCATATCCTCCATGAGAATTGTCTTGATGAATTTTTGATCAGATCTTTATAAGGCTTCTTACAAGCCTGAAAAGGCTTCGTCGGCGACCGTAAACAGACTTGATCCTGCAAGTTGATCTGTGGAATGGACACAGAAGCTCCTATGCAGCAGTCCGCACCTGCCACATCTTTGGACATGAAATCAGGCGGGTTCGGACTCTCTCGTCGGGGATCCTACCGATAAGGGTGGAAAGTACGATCAACTCAGAGCTGAGAGGAAAAAAATGAAGCGTGACGATAACGGCGGGACTAGGCGTCTAAAAAAAGGTGGAGGAGTTTTGGGTTTACTCCTTGGTTTGCACGGTTGGTTTCTTCCGCAAGGCCACGAATCCAAGCGCTGCGCCTACGATTACACCGACCACTATGCCAGCGGCTAGATATAGCATAAGGTTGCCAGTCGGCTGAACCTCGACCGCCGGGGGAGGCCAAACATAGCCTGCCTTCGCCAAGTACTCTCGTGCCTTGTCAAGGTTGTGGTCTACGTAAGGAACGTTCGGGTTCCAAGCCCAGGTGCTCGGGTGAATCTGCGAATTCGATTTGATGGCTAGACCATACAATAGATCATTGATTATGAAGTCGTATGGAACCGCATGGGCTATGGCAAACCTAACGTATTTGTTATTCAGGAATGGGTGCTCCCAGTTTAAGGCCAAGAACATGTCTCGTACGACATCCCATGGTTCGATGTGCAGACCCGGAACTTGTTGTAACCGTTTCACTTCTCCAGGAGCGTATTGTGCATAGAATGATTCTATCATGTCAACGTCTCCGGCTTCTAGAGCTGAGAAAGCCACCGTCGCTTCATCGATGATCAGAAGCACAAATTTGTCGACTAATGGCTTCTTTCCATAGTAGTCTGGGAATGCCTCAAGCTCCATGTATTCCTCTTTCTTCCAGCTTACGAACTTCATCGGGCCTGTTCCAGGCGCGGGTGCAATCGTATTCGTCTCATCCGTCCTCCACTGCTCGTGAGGTACCTTCCCAAGCACGTGGTTTGGAAGGATCATGGCGCCGGGCATCGATACCAATTGGACTATGTGAGGAGCCGGCTTGTTTAGATAGAGAACCACTGTATAATCGTCTTTAACCTCAACTGACTTGATCGCGTCGGAGAAGTCAGCTGTGAATGAGGCACCTGTAGCCGTATCCAACAAAGCGTCGTAGGTCATCTTCACATCTTCGGCGGTGAAGCGTTGGCCATCATGCCACTTTACGTCCTTCCTCAAATAGAACGTCACGGATAGTCCGTCTTCAGCGATCTCGTAAGACGTTGCCATGTCAGGAGCCAAATCATACTTGCCATCAGGCGTCCTTATGGGTCTATATAGAGCTCTGAACTGTGACTCGAGTTGCGGGTACCCGCCGTCCAAGAAGACCGGGTTGAGCATGTTCGGAACACCTGATACAGCGTATCGAACGGTCACATCGTCCTCGTATGTTTTGCCTTCGATAACCCATTCATCAATATCATAGTTGTAGAAAGTCGGATCATAGTTCTTTATCTTGCCATTATCCATCGCAGCTTGTCTCGGATGGGCGACGCTTACCAAATGCATATTCTCATAGAACTGCTGTTGCCACGCCCAGAAGTGTTCTATTCTCTTCTCCCTATCGTACGTTGACATCGCCTTGAAGAGGTAATCGTCCGCAATAGCGTCATTAGCCGCCCAGAATTGCCAACCTTTCGGAGGAATACCGGCCGCCGTGTAACAACCTATGTACCAAGTATAGTCGGTATGGAAGTAGAAGTAAGTCATTAAGGTCATGTCGTATCCTCCCTCATCGTATGTGAGCATCTTAGGGCCAGCCTGCGAGAGAGTACGAGTATAATATGTCCCACTTTCAATCGTGTGTATTTCCATGTTGATACCTATCTTCGCCAATTCCTCTTTGATTGAGTTTGCTATTGCCAGCCCGATGTCGTCACCAGCCATGGCGAGATAGTGAAGTGTCACTAAGGGTTCAGGTTGTTGCTGAGCTGCAGTTTGCATCGGAACAACGCTAGCCACGAGAAGCAGAACGATCAATAATCCGTAGAGTTTTTCTTCTCCCAAATAGTTTTTCCCCTTGCTATCTGGTGAGAGACACATTTCAGAGGGATCTGTATATAAGCCTTAGCCGTGTGTCCCACGCCAGGAACGACAGACTTATGATTCTATGGAATGCCTAGCATGAAATGGGCCAGTTAACCACAGGTATGCGCGATATGAACAGGTTCGAGTTTGACATTATATCTTGTAACGACGTTGAGCAGATTTATCAAGAAACGTTGAGGTTTCTTGAAGAGAGCGGGGTCGTTTTTAATCACAAGTCAGCTTTAAGCATTCTGGAACGAAACGGCGCGGAAGTAGACTTCAAGACTGAGAAGGTAAGATTTCCGTCCGCGCTCGTGAAAGAAGCTGTAACAAACATTCCCAAGAAACATAGCCTACACTTTCGAAATGAAAAGAGCAGGATCCTGCATTTTGGGGTTGGAAATACTCACTTTTCCGCAGGGGGATATGGTAAGATGGTCATTGACCTGAAAACTGGGGAACGGAGGCTGGGTACGAGCAGAGACATAGAACAAATCCTTGTCGTTGATGATGCGCTCGATTGCTATGACACGGTCGGCTGTTCCTTATTTCCTACCGATGTGCCGAACCCACTGGTTCAGATAAAGGCAGCGGAGATGTTGTTAAGATATAGCACTAAACCATTTACTGCAGAGGCGCAGAATCTGCTAGAAACAACATACATCGTGAGGATGGCTGAAGCTGTGGTTGAAGATCCTGAAATCCTCAGGAAAAAGCCAATCATAGAGTTCTACGCATGTTGCACGAGTCCACTGATCTGGCACAAGAACTTCTTGGACGTGGTAATCTACGCGGCAGAGAGAGGCATCCCTGTGTCTGTCTGTTCTGCTCCTATATGCGGTGTAACGAGTCCAGTGACTCTCGCCGGGATGCTGGTCCTACAATACTCGGAGATCTTGAGTGCAGCCACCCTCTTACACTTGATAAACAGAACGTTGCCAATCAGCTTGGCCATAATTCCGATAATGCTGAACTTCAAAGAAGGCAACTGTAATGTCTTCTCCCCTGAAAGGCTTCTGGTAGAAGCTGCATCGGTTCAACTTGCTCGCCTACTGCAGATGCCACACCACTCCTCGGTTGGAATGACAGACTCTAAAATGCCGACGATGCAGGCTGGATACGAGAAGGCCCTTGGAGCGATTCTACTAACGTTGGCTGGTAGCGAATCCGTAGGGCCATTTGGAAACCTAGATGACTGGATGACAACTGCCCCAGAAATACATGTGATCGACGGTGAGATTGTTGATTCGATCAAGAGAATGATCAAAGGTATGAGTGTTTCTTCTGAGACATTAGCAACAGATGTGATAGCACAGGTTGGTGCTGGAAACAGTTACATTGGACTTAAACACACCAGAGAATTGTTTAACGTGGAACATATACTTCCAAGAGTGGGATTCAAAGGATCTTGGGAAGCGCTCAAAAGGGAAGGAAAGAACGCGTTTATGGAGGATTCTGAGAAACAGGTCAAACGTATACTAGAGACACATAAACCGAAACCCATAGGAAACATAGGCGCTATGGAGCTTGTGGTCAAAGATGCAGAGAAGGTTCTGCTCGGATGATAAAGAACACTAGATCGTTTGGAGAACTTGATCCCACCGGCTCGATGGCGACACCGTAGGCTAGGAAAGCCTCTTTTATGCTATGATCGTTTCTTAATCCATAGCATAATCGGAAAACGACTCGTAAACGGATGGCTGTCATGGAAAAGAGAAGGCTTGGAAGAACTGAACACATGAGTAGTATAGTAACATTTGGATGCTACGCATTGAGTAACATTTCTCAAAATGAGGCTAACGGAATAATTGAATTTGTGCTTTCCAGAGGGGTCAATCATTTTGACGTGGCACCAAGCTACGGAGAGGCAGAGCTGAGAATCGGTCCCTGGATGAACGAGCATAGGCCCGAAATCTTTCTGGCATGCAAAACTGATAAGAGAACTAGAAAAGAGGCTCGTAAGGAGCTGGAGCAGTCGCTTAACAGGATGAAAGTTGACTACGTAGACCTCTACCAGTTCCACGCGTTGGACACTCTAGATGAACTTGACACCGCATTTGGACCTGACGGCGCACTTCAGACGATGTTGGAAGCCAGAGACAGTGGCATAGTCAAGTATATCGGAATTACGAGTCACAACCCGCTGATTGCGACCGAGGCTCTGAAGCGTTTTGATCTTGACACGGTACTCTTTCCCTTGAACTTTGTTCTCCGAAAACATCGCTGTTCAGAAAACGACTATGAATCGCTTCTTCAAATCGCAAAGCAGAAAGATGTGGGGACAATCGTTATGAAGGCCTTCGCCAAGGGTCCATGGGCGTCTTCTGTTGAAGATCGCTCCATTAGTTTCCCTTATACAACATGGTACGAACCCTTTGACAATCAATCCGACATAGATCGATGTCTTCAGTTTGCACTATCTCAAGACGTAGCCACGGTCGTCTCCGCTGGTGACATTCGTCTAGTACCCAAAATAATTGATGCTTCTCAGAGATATCGAAGACTCACAATGGAAGAACAGATACAACTTGTCGAATCAGCGGAAAACTTGCGACCATTGTTTCCCTCGACCAGTTGACCCACTGTATACAACTTTCTTGTGGGCGTTTCCAGACTCAACAAGCGTGTACTCAATGTTCTCAAGAGAACGCACCGTATTTACAGATTGTCTCATCATGTTGGTCATCAGCCTAATAGTTTGTTCCGAGTTTGTTAATGCCATATCATGCGTTCCGGGAGTCGGACGACGCAGTACCTCTCAATTCATAATCAACAGTGACTTCTCGGTGGACGTTCTGCTCGTCGAGACTATCTGCCCATCAACGTCTGATCAGAGCACTGTGAGACATAGTTTCTTGAAGGCTCACGATGAAACCTATGACGAATTAAGAGTCCACGATTATCGAACTTTGGAACAGCTACACATATACACTCAGGAAGATTCCAATTGGTTCAATATTACTGTGAGGTTTGACTCCTTGGAAAGTAACGAGTACAAGTTCACGCTGGAATTTCAGTTTAGAAATTCGATAAGAGAGGTTTCACCTTATCTGTACGAATTCTATTGGTACGATGGAGGATATGAAGCGAGCACACCTCAAAGCGCGATAATGATCCTTCCTATCGGCTACGATGTCGTATCTGTGTCTGATGTTGCTGAGTGGGAAAGACGCGTTCAGACAGAGAGAGTTGTGATGAAACGAAGAGTAGTGGTGAGTTTCACGGACGTACCCGCTTCGGATGGCCATATGGATTGGGCAGTACGCTTCAAGATGGTGCAGATCTCAACCCTCACTACGACTACAGGCCCAGCGCAAAATTCAATTCTTAAGTCGTTCAGGGCGAATTATTCGAGCACAGATGTCCTCTTAGTTTCGTTGTTTACGATTGCATGGTTCACGCTCTTCCTTCTGGCTTTGAAGCGCAAACGCTTCAGCGGGACTTATCACTAATCGAATGGCATGCTACGAGATGCCCAGGCCGCGTCTCTACCAGTTGGGGCATCTCAAAAGCGCACCTAGCTCCCGGCGAGGGACACCTAGTATGGAACCTGCAGCCTGGGGGAGGATTAACCGGAGTTGGCGGGCTTCCTTTCAAGAGTATGCGTTTAACCTTAGAGGTTGGATCTGATACTGGAATCGAGGAGATTAGAGTCTGAGTATATGGATGTTGCGGGTTCTTGTACAGCTCCTCTGCTGTGGCCAGTTCAAAAATCTTCCCCAGATACATGACAGCCGCTCGATTACATAGATGATATACAGTTCTCAGATCATGGGAAACGTAGACGATAGTCAAGTCAAGTTTCGTTTGCAGTTCTTTCATAAGGTTAAGTATCTGTGCTCGGATTGAAACGTCAAGCGACGATACTGGTTCGTCGGCCAACACGATTTCGGGGCTGGATGCCAGAGCCCTGGCGATTCCTACTCGCTGTTTCTCTCCGCCACTCAATTCGTGGGGGTACCGGTAAACGTAGTACGGTTTCAATCCTACAACATCGAGTAGATTCCTCACTCGATTTTCCCTTTCCTCGCCTCTGGCTATGTGATGGATCTCCAGGGGCTCTCCAATTATGTCCATAATAGTCATTCTTGGATTCAGTGATGAGTAGGGGTCTTGGAATATCATAGACGCTTTTCGGCGGAATTTCATCAGTTCGCTTCTGCTCAGTCTTAGGATGTCTTGGCCTCTAAACAGTATAGACCCATCGCTCGGTTCTATGAGGCGTAGCAATAGTCTAAGCACGGTAGTCTTTCCGCATCCGCTTTCTCCTACTAGCCCGAATATCTCTCCCTTATTCACGGAAAAATCCACGTCGTCAACAGCGTGCACTGCTGTAACCCGTCTTGAGAATAGGCCGCCTCGGATCGGGAAGTGTTTTTTCAGCCCTTTGGCCGTCAGTATCGTTTCGGTCAATTGGGTCGCAGCTCCAGCGCCTCAGCTCTGAAACATGCAACGCGATGTCCTGGCTTAATTTCGAATGGTTCAGGTTCTCTGGCGGCGCATTCAGCAATGGCATAGTCGCACCGTGGGTGAAACCGGCAACCGGACGGTGGTTCAACAAGGCTTGGAACGTTTCCTTTGATTACATGGAATCGTTCGACGACGGCTTCTAAGCCGGGGACAGATCTCAGGAGAGCAAACGTGTAGGGATGTTTCGGATTCCTAAAAATACTCAGAACGTCCGAGTATTCTACAATCTTTCCCGCATACATTATGGCTACTTTTTCGCAAAGTTCAGCGACCAATCCTAGCTCATGTGTTATTAATAAAACTGTCAATCCAAGTTGCTTTCTAAGCTCCTTGAGCAATTCGAGTATCTGGGCTTGAATTGTCACATCAAGCGCGGTAGTCGGTTCATCAGCAATTAGAAGTATTGGGCGACAGGATAAGGCCATAGCCGTCATAGCGCGTTGCCGCATTCCACCACTATACTCGTGGGGATAATGCTTAGCCACAGTCTTGCAGTCTGGGATGCCCACTTTGTCAAGACTTTCCACTACAAGCTTTTGAATCTCCGATTTTGGAACACGTTGGTGTAGCGCTATAGCCTCCGCGATTTGATCTCCCACTCTGAAAACCGGGTTGAATGAAGATAGGGGGTTTTGAAAAACCATCGCTACACTAGCTCCCCTGATCTTTCTCAGATCATCTTCGCTCTTCTTTGTCAGATCTTCGCCATCAAAAGAGATAGAACCCGAGACTATCTTACCTGGAGTTGGCACAAGCCTTAGAATCGAAAGGCCGATTGTACTTTTCCCACATCCTGATTCACCAACCAGTCCAAGCGCCTCCCCTTTGTTCATGGCCAAATCCACGTCATCAACAGCCTTTACCACGCCTTCAGCAGTGTAGAAATAGACACGCAATCCACGTATTTCCAGCAGTCTACCTTCTGTTTTCAAACTATACCCTGCCGATCTTTACGTCCAGGGCGTCTCTCAACCCATCGCCGAGAAGGTTAAGGCCCAGTATTGTAAAGAATACAGCCAACCCTGGAAATGTTGAAGTCCACCAAGCTGTCGTTAGATACAACCTGCCCGAATTGATTAGCGTTCCCCAAGACACCGCCGTAGGATCGCCTAGTCCTAGGAATGATAAGGTGGCCTCATAGAGGATGAACCATGCTAGATCCAGCGTTGTCAACACGACGATTGGAGAAAGGGAGTTCGGTAAAATATGCTTAAAAATTACTCTTAGATCGCTGGCTCCCATCGATTTCGCGGATTCAACAAATGCAAGTTCCTTCAACGACATTACTTGGCTTCTAACTACTCGTGTCATCCACGGCCAAGTCAGAATCCCCATAATGGCCATTATTACGATTATTGATCTAACTCTTAGCATGGATACTGCCACGATAAGCAGCACTATCGGAGGAAGAGTCAAGAACAGGTCTGTGATGCGCATGAGAACGTTGTCCATTTTTCCGCCAAGATATCCAGCAAAAACCCCGATCACCAAGCCTATAACAAGTTCTATCAGCACGGCACCAGCTGCTACAAGTAGCGAAACACGTGATCCCCAGACCACGAAACTGAAGACGTCTCTTCCGTGGTTGTCTGTACCCAACCAAAATTCTGGTGAAGGTGGACGATTTACTGCTCCAAAATGTAGTCGTCTTGGATTCTTGGGAGCGATCACGGGCGCGAATGCTGCCATGAGAACAACTATTGCGACTATTATAGCTCCCGCCAGCGAGGCCTTGCTTCTCTTGAACTTCCTCCAGCTTGTATAGATCCAACCAGCTTTCTTAGCTTGGACTTTGTTCTTGCTCACCCTTCTGCCTCCGCAGCGGCTTAATATCGTATCCGCGGATCAATCAAAGCGTAGATTACATCAGTGACCAAGTTCGCAACCAAGACCATAGCAGCAATAATCATGCTTACGCCCATCAAAACAGGATAATCCCTCTGAAGTGCGGCGTCGACGGCTAGTTTCCCCATTCCTGGCCAAGCAAATATGAACTCAATAGCTACAGCTCCCCCCAAGATAAAGCCAATCGATAAACCGACAAAAGTTACAAGCGGTAGCATAGTATTCCTGAAAGCATGTTTATACACCACTACACGTTCCTTCAAACCTTTAGCTCTCGCAGTCGTTATGAAGTCTTCTCTGAAAACGTCGA
The DNA here is from genome assembly GCA_964562925.1 of uncultured Candidatus Bathyarchaeia archaeon. Taxonomy (GTDB): domain Archaea; phylum Thermoproteota; class Bathyarchaeia; order 40CM-2-53-6; family CAVXDP01; genus CAVXDP01. The sequence continues at coordinate 27,487 of CAZLVF010000005.1, read as the reverse complement.
GCATACTCCCTCTAACTAGGCGAAAGAAGTACGCTGTGTTCGTAGTGGAAATCACTATAGCTGGCAAGATCATGTGATAGATATGATCCATCCAGTAGTTGATTGCAGAAAAACTTTCTCCGATTGTGTGGGCCCCAAAGATCGGGAACAAACCTAGTCTAACCGAAAATACGGAAATAAGTATTAACGCAATCCAGAAACTCGGCATCGAGTATCCAAAAAGTGCAAATAATGAGAACGCGGTATCAATGGCGGAATATTTTCGAACAGCAGATACGATTCCCAGAGGTATAGCCGTCAAGAGTGAGATAACTAGTGCGAATGACATGAGTTCGATGGTATACCAGAATCTTTCTCCTATTATCAGCGCGACAGGCCGTCTTGAAATATATGAAAATCCTAGGTCTCCTCGGAGCAGTTTACTTATCCAAATTGCATATTGAACGTAGATGGGTTGATCTAGACCTAGGCTGGTTCTTATTTGTTCGATTACTTCTTTTCCCGGTCTCGATCCAGCGGTTGCGAACATTATCTCTACGGGATCGCCCGGCGCTATGTGGATCAGAGAAAAAATTATCAAACTTGTCAGGAAAAACAATGGTATGATTAGTGCAACTCTTTGGACTACGTAAAGTTTCAGTCCCACTTCAGTCAGTCCATCCATGCACAAGGAGTCGGCTTAGATATAAGACTATTCAAGGCGCAGCGATTTTGTTGCCGGTTCTGGAGTCCTATGCACTAGGTCCGCGAGTGTTCCACGTCTTTATAGACCGAAGGAAAAGAATAGGAGAACATAGTTAGCAATTCGGGTGGGTCCTAAAGGAATCTGGAAACTCTGACGGTCTTTTATCGGCGAAAGGTCGACATCCGTACGAGATATGTTAATACTCTACAAGGTCGTCCGCAACAGACGTTGGGCCAAACTGGACAACGCAAGGGATGGATTAGATAATAAAGGAGGCTTCCAAATGAGTTCTCTGCTACCTGTACTTTCTTCCAGTAAAATCTCATCTTCTCTGGGCATCATGCCCGTAACGATTCATCACGACAAATTAATCTAGTCAGAATCTGCGAGCTTATTCAATGCACCTAGCAGCACGGACAATTCTTCGATGGTGTTATAATGGGCTAAACTTGCTCTTATCATCGTTGGAACATCGTAGACCTCTGGAACCCTCGAGTAGTAGTTCTCGGCGCGTAAGGCGATCCCGTACTTGGTCCAAAGGGTTTCGACCACCTTCTTGTCATCCATATTGCGTACCTTGAATGCGAACGTTGGATCCCTTTCCTCTATTCGATTTGAATCTGTAAGTCCGTAAACTTCAGTTTGCGGCATATCGAGTATGCCGGGTAAGTCTTGATAACCGTTAAGCATCACTTTGGACAATTCCCTTTCGTATTTCTCGATAGCGTCCATCGCCATCTTCAAAGACTGTACTCGACCGTTGTAGTCGGTCAGAAGGTTTTCATAGGAATGGCCCACTTCCTGAGCCAGCCAGGTCAAGTAGTTCACAACACCAGTTATCGCAGCGAACGTTGACTGATCTCGCGTACCCCACTCCCATCTATACGGCGGATAGTCTGGAGACGGAGCAACCCTGTAGGGTTTGAGCGTTCTAAGATGGTCTTCCCTGCCGTAAAGGAAGCTTCCATGCGAGGAGAAGAACTTGTAGCCGGAAAAAACCAAGAAATCACAATCGAGGGTTTGCACATCTATTGGTCCGTGAGAAATGTGGTGAACTGCATCTACTATGAAATATGCGCCAGCCTCTTTAGCGATCTTTCCAACCTTGTTCAGGAGAGTTTTCGTGCCGAGCACATTTGACGCAGCTGTAACCGACACAACTTTTGTGCCATCATCTACTAGGCTTCCCAGATGATCTATATCGAGCGTTCCTTCATACCTGTTTAGATGAGCAAACCTAACCTCTTTGGCCAGTCCCCTTCTTTCCAATTCAAGCCACGGGCTTACGTTTGCGTAATGTTCATAGTCGGTTGTGACAATATTCTCCTTTCCAGTAAGCTCTTTTCCTATGGCATAACTGAGGCTGAAGAACAGACTCGTAGCCGATTCGCCGGAAACGATGGTTTCTGGCGGAGCATTGAGTAGCTCTCCAACGGCTCTTCTGCCCTCAAGTATGGTAGTTTCAGCATTTATGGACTCGTCAAAAATTGCTCCAACATTTGCGCTGCAGTCGACACGGGCTCGCGCTTCTTCTCTAGCCGCTTTTCCAACCACAAGAGTCCCGGTGCCATTATCGAAAAATGCTCTATTTCGCCCGTTCGCGTCAGACGCAGCTCTCGGAAACTCGCTTCGAATCTTTTCCAACAGGTCTTTCTCGAATATCATAGAATACCACTCGGATAAACTAGGAACAGTGACGATTGTTCATAATCTTATTGTTTCTCCTCTGTGTCCGCTCACGTTCTGATACAAATGCTAGAAGCCCAAACCAGCAACGCCCTATCTTGCGACGCTGCCTGTACTGCTCGAGAAGACGAATTAGAAATCGTAGCGTTGCAACCAAGTTATCGAACTTGTTTTCGATACGCAATCGTGCTCTGCATCGCTGTGATAACAATTCTTAAATCGTCTCATACCGCACCATCTTGGGGGATTTTTTGAAAGGTTCAAAGGCACTATATCGAATCCTTAGGGGATATGGTGTCAGGTACCTTTTCGGAATGGATTCGCCAGAAAGTCTGTACCAAGAAATTGACAGAGACGTAATTCGTCCACTCACAGTGAGAGACGAGCGCTCAGGTGCCCACATGGCAGACGGTTATGCTCGCGTTAGCTTTAGACCAGGAGTTTGCACAGCTATACATGGACCTGGAGTCACAAACCTAGTATCGGGCCTCGCAGAGGCGTATGCTTCATGCGTGCCTGTTGTGGGAATCGTCTCCGCTGTAAACTCTGAACTTATCGGCAAAAACAGTATCCAGGAAATTGATCAAGTGTCCGTGCTCAAGCCTATCACTAAATGGGTAACGTGTGTTGATGATCCGGATAGGGTGCCTGACCTAGCACGGAAGGCTTTTAGAGTTGCTACGACGGGAAAACCAGGGCCGGTTGTACTTAACCTCACTTACAATGCGCTTGAGAAAGAGACGGATGCTCAAATATTTGTTGAACCTGAATACGCCTCCGTCCCTGCGATTAGAGTAAATCCTGACCCGAAAAGGGTTGCAGAAGCCGCTGACTTATTGACGAAGGCTGAAAGACCTTGCCTAGTAGCTGGTGGAGGCGTAATACAGTCTAGCGCGTGGGACGAGCTTACAAGCCTTGCAGAACTCTTGGTGGCGCCTGTAGCCACTACTATGATGGGTAAGGCAGCAATTCCAGACAACCACTATTTGTGTGTCGGCGTAATGGGCACATATACGAGTGGAACGACGGGGCGTGGCAGAGTCGCCAATAAAATTGTTCAAGAATCTGATGTTGTACTCTTAGTCGGTACCAAAACCGATCAAGTTGATACCATGGACTGGTCTTTGCCAAGAGCTGAATCAAAGATAATTCAAGTCGATATTGATCCCGATGAAATTGGAAGGAACTTTCGAACTGTCGTGGGAATAGTTGGTGATGCCAAACTAGCTCTGCAACAGCTTACCCGCGTGATTGAAGAGAAAAAGGAAGGATCACTTAAGGAACCTCCTAGGCTGAGTGAGATTGATCGACTGTTGAAGGAATGGCGAGATGCGGTCGCGCCTGGGACAAACTCCGAAGACGTACCGATCAATCCTCAACGCGTAATGAAAGAGCTTAGAGATTTTGTAGATTCGAACACGATCGTAGGGACAGATGCCAGTTACAGTTCGTTGTGGGTTTTAAGCCACATAGACTTTCCGCTTTCTGGAAGATGTTTTGTAAGCCCTCGGGGACTCGCGGGAATTGGATCAGGTTTCCCAATGGCACTGGGGGCCAAACTTGCTGCTCCGGATAAACGAGTGATATGTGTAGTCGGTGACGGAGCCTTCGCTTACTCCTACCATGAGCTTGAGACGGCTGCTAGATATGAAATCCCCGTTATCACAATAGTCCTTAACAACAAATGCCTCGCATTTCAAAAACATTACGAGCAAGTTTTCTATGGAAAATCCGTAGAATGCGACTTCTTGGACGTAAACTACGGTAAAGTGGCGACGGAGCTGAAGTGCTACGGCACAAGGGTTGAGAGACCCAGTGAGATCAAGGATGCTCTGAAAGCCGCAATAGACTCCGGCCAGCCATCGGTGATAGACGTGATGGTGGATCCAAACATACCAGGCCCTATATCTTATTTTGACAAGTTACGATGATAAACTATTGATATAAGAGGTCAATAGAAACTAGTGCGGGTAGAGCGCCAAAGCCATCGAAGAATATCACATTTTTCTAGAGATACGAACAAGGGCCCTTGTTGCCTCGCTTTGATGCAGAAAAAGAAAGAAATATGAGCCGAGAGTGTGGCGCCGGGAGAGGGATTTGAACCCTCGAGGCCCGTTAGGACCACAGGCTATCGAGCTGGTCTCCAGGCTTGGGCTACGTTTCTGATCTGCCCCGTACCAGGCTCGGGAATCCCGGCGTCGGCAGACGGTTCAATCTGATTTCTGGGTCGATGTATAAAGGTTCAGTTCGAAGCGTCTACGATCGTTCTTTTTCCTCTCTTCTTCCAGAGCGGTGGGTACGTTCCGGGTGCCATAATGACTCTCACCGTCTCGCTCACTATCCCTTTCTCTGCTTCCATCATATCCTCCGCGGAGATGAGAGACTTTGAAAGTGCTACGGCTTCTCCCTTCAACGTAAAAAGTACAACTGAACTTCTTGGTTTGATGTCCGAATCGATTTTTGAGACTCCTGGAGCAGCAAGAGATGCTCCATGGCAGATTGCATCAACCGCAGAATCTTTAACGTAGATCTTTGGAATGTACTCGAACGAATCTTCCATGGGCCTAATCATTCCTCTTAAGGGTTTCTCATCTCCTTCCACACCGTACTTCTCCTTGGCGTAAAGGAGATCGTACAAGCTGAACAGGTTCTGGTTCTCAGTGAAAGGTCCAGCTCTGGTTCTCCTGAGTTCTCTCATATGAGCTCCTGAGCCCACGGCTTCTCCTATGTCTGAACATAACTTTCTAACATAGGTTCCAGCTTGGCACGCAACTTTGAAGAGAACCCGCTTGTCTTGAACCTCGAGTAAGTCAATACTGTATATCCGCCTCTTTCTAACCTCACGTTTCACAGAGGCTTTGAGAGGAGGTTTCTGGTAGATCTCTCCAGTGAATTCTCGAAGGATTCTTTTGATCTCGTCCTCGTGTATCTCTGCATGCATCTGCATGAGGCAGACATACTCTTTTCCCGAAAGGAGAAAGGCTTGGACAGCTCTTGTCGCTTCTTCGAAGGCTACTGGGAGGACGCCGGTAACCTTGGGGTCTCCCCGATCAGGTTAATCTCTAGGGTTCCTCCGTGACCGGCATGTCTCAGCCCGAGTATGCTCTTGACCCATGCCACGACCTCGTGGCTCGAAGGTCCAGGCGGCTTGTCCAAGTTTAGAACTCCACGGCGTACATGCTCTTGGATAGGCCGTTCTTGAGGCCTATATCCATAGCGTGGGTCCGTCCAATCCTCGCTCTTGATCAGAGTTTGTCTAACCCTCATCCATGGAAGAGTCACAGCCAATTCCTGTCGCCATAGATTAAGTTGGTTGCGGAGATAATAAAGGGTTTAATTCCAGCTAGCTTGCTCTAAGTCGAGGAGAAAAACAACTGAATGCTGGAAAGCCTTCGAAAACTTAGGGGTTACCTGAAAATCTCGGGCGTAGCTAGTATTTCGCGCAGGTACTTCGTCTTAAACTCCTTCGACGGTGCCATAACCATACTTGGTGTGGTCGTAGGAGCCTATAGTAGCGGAGCTGTTGACTCTAGGATCGTTATAGGCGCCGGCCTAGGAGCTACTGTTGCTATGGGCACCTCAGGCTTCTCTGGAGCCTACTTGACTGAGAGAGCGGAGCGGAGGAGAAGGCTTCATTCTATAAAGAAGGCTATGCTCGCGGACGTTAGTAAATCGGTTCATGGCAGAGCAATGAAGGTGGCAACGCTCTGGGTCGCCTTAGTCGATGGCATCTCACCAATGTTAGCCGCCGTGGTTCCAATAATCCCGTTCTTCCTAAACCTAGCAGGTTTCATCTCTGTAGATAAGGCTGTTTGGTATTCGATCGTCTCTATAATGTGCATCCTTTTTCTACTCGGAGTGTTTCTTGGTAGGATTTCGAAGGAGAGTATGTTACGGTCCGGTGGCCGTATGATTGTCGTGGGGATGGCCGCGGCCCTACTAAGTTGGCTGATAGGGTGGCTCTGACCCGATTCGACCGGAACGTAGATATTTTGACCCTAGACTATCAGAGGGTTGGTGAAAAGAGTTGACCGGTCACGACCCACAGGTGAAAAGGCTGGTTTTGGACGTTCTGAAGCCTCATGATCCTCCGATGTACGAGCTGGCTACGAAGCTTGCGTTATGTCACGGTGTCGATGATGTGAACGTGACTTTGGCTGAGATCGATCAGGACACAGAGAGCGTCAAGATATCAATAGACGGAACCGACATAGATATCGAGACCGTTAGAAAGTGCGTGGAGGATATCGGCGCCAGCGTTCATAGTTTTGACGAGGTAAAGGTTGCTAGGAGACCTCATCCTAAGTGAGCGGCATCACATCAGCGGACCTCAACCACTTTGTGGTGTTTTGAGGAAATCAACTTTCTTTTTCTTCTCAGCAGCTTTTACAACTTCCTCGTCCGCGGCTCCTTTCTTGACATCGAGGATCTCTTCAGTCGCTTGAACATGTTTCAGATTTGATCGTCTACGTCTTACCCCGGTCAGCGACTCAGGTCCGGTGACAACTACATAGTTCTTGTCGATTACGTCTACTATCACGCATTTCCTTCCCTTCTCTCTACCAGATGTTCTTACACAGATCCTTCCGATCTCTATCGCTGGCATCGCGGTTCATCTCTGAGACTGTTTTTCGATGTAGTCCTCTATAGCGCTCTTAAGGATTTTCATCGTCTCTTCAATCGTTCTCATGCCCGTGTCGACGACTATGTCATAGATCGAGCTGTCAGATACGTCGAGTCTGTAGTATCTTCTGTAGCGCTCTCGTTCAGATCTTTCCCTTTCAGTTGTTTTCTTAACAACTTCTTCAAAGGGTATAGCGTCTCTTCTTGATATCCTTTCCATTCTAACTCTTTCGGGAGCCGTGATCAGAATACGGAGGTCGGCTTTGTCGCCGGCTATGGCCGAGGCTAACTGTCCGTCGATGATTGTTCCCCCCTTCTCGGCCTCCTCTCGAGTTCTCTGATCGATGAGTTGATCGATCTTTGGATCTGAACATGCGAGGTCGTTTAATTCCTCAAGACTTAGGTTCTTCTCTTTCGCGATATCTCTGAAGAGTTGTCCAGCAGAGATGTGCCTCAACCCTAAATCCTGCGCGAGAGCTCTCGCGTATGTAGTCTTTCCCGTTCCATGCAGGCCGCCGATAGTTATCACAATACTCTTGGGGTCTGCTAGTTTCCTTCGGTTTGGCATAGTGAACAGCTACTGAAGACTAGCTTGCAGCTGGAAGAGCTTCGATCTCAGCAGTATCGTCCTTCAATCTTCAGGGTTTATTCCAAACAACCTTGAGAGGGGCAGGCTGATAGAGAAAGAGCATATGATATACCATGAAACGTAAGCTAGCTCTATCCCGCCGGCGGCGTTTGCTGGGCCGGTTAGAAGCATCGGGATCGTAAAGGGTGATAGCGCCACGTCAACGTTGCCGTAAAACTTGCTGAGGACTATGAAGATTATGTAGAATGGAACTATGAAGATGAAGCTTACCTTCATCCTATCCCACATCATCCTGCTCTGAAGCTTCATCATAGCCTCCTGTTTCTTCGTTACCTTAGCCATCAACTTCTTGTCGTTACTCTTCTTTGCTCTATCCATCTCGGTTCTCCAAGCCTTGACCTCCTCCGAGATCGACTTCATCTTTTCAACATCAACCAAGAAGCGGTTCGCTGTTGTGCTGGCTAACGAGAGCGCCAAAGCCACCCCTAGGATGAGAAACGTAGACTGGGGTACTGACCCGTAAGGGGTTAGGGCTGCGTTTACGAAGGCAAAGAAATCTTCTATGAACCCCAAAAATTGCTATCCTCCAAGTTCCTTGATCGATTCAAAGAGTTCCTTTGCTGCTTCATGCTGTTTTCCAGGTTCGTTCGTTAGAATCTTGACCGGTGCACCTGTAAGTGTGGCGCATGAGGAGGCTGTGGCCCTTGCCCAGTCTAGATCTGACATAACCTCGTACATAGTCACCTTATCTCTCATCCTAGATGAGTCTCCTTCACGTCTCTTAACGATCTCTTCAGGAGAAGCCTCCAGTAGAACCAGTAATGAGGGTTTCAAGGCTGCAAGAACGGGTCCAGGTAGACCCGGCCAGAATCCGCTCTTCGTTCTAATAAACATGTGAGTATCAACCAACAGAACTCCGTTCTTAACCTTCTTAGCGATGGATCTTGCTGCTTTTATCTGCATCTTCTTCTGCTTGTCGATGTGCTGGCGCCTCATTTCATCCCTATGAATGCTGATCCCAGACTTCCTGTAAAGTTCACTTATTGCTGTCCCGAAGTTCAATGTGACGAGTCTCATTCCTTCATCTTTCGCCAGTGTCTCCAGCTCTTTGATGATTGTGGTCTTGCCAGCACCTGGTATTCCTGTCAAGATGACTGTCTTCACGTGGTTATCCCTTTCCTAGGAGGCCTCTGACAGCCGGGTACATTTCGACGATTCTCTCTCGGGCGAGCAACTGGTAGTATTGTTCGATAATACCAACTGTGAGAAGGATTCCTGTTCCGGATCCGAAGGCTCCTAGAAAATCTGCGAATGCTGCTAAGCTTCCTACGAGCAGTCCCCCTAGGACAGTCACCGTGGGTATATACTTTGAGAGAAGCTGTTGGATCGACGAGTAGGATCTTCTGAAACCTTCAACCTGCATTCCGGAATCAACGAGCTGTTTCGCGACGGTCCTCGAGTCCATGCCGCCTACCTCAACCCACGTCACAGCGAAGAAGACGCATGTGGCAATCATTAGAGCCGCGTACGCGATAGCTCTTACCGGGTCCTGACCAACAGCCGACAGGTTTCCTGGAGCGACAACGTAGTACACGAGGCCTCCACTCGGTTCATATCGTTCGCCAGAGATTGTGAACTTCCCAAGCAGGTTCAACCAAAAGTTTGTGCCAGCCTGGTTGTACTTTGACCAGACAATCTGTGAGATGAAATATATGTTTCCGAAGAGCGCTGCAGCGAAGATTACTGGGATGTTCGAGACATATAGCAACTTGATTGGAAACTTCCCCCTGAAACCTCTATACTTAGCGTAGGAGACAGGGACCTGAACCTGAAGGCCGTTGAGATACACGATCACGATAACGACGCCTATAGTGGTTAAGAAGCCTATCATGCTTGGCAGACCTTCAGGCCTATAGAAGGCTTGTCTCCACCCCTCCCAGTTCTGGAGTGATTGAGAGAAAGCGATCAGTGCTCCAAGATACTTCTCATCCGCCACTGGGCTTATAGGTGCGATGCTATCCCACCAGATCCTCTGGGCTACGCCGGCCGCTATGAAGAGGCTTATGCCACTTCCAATACCCCAACCCTTCTGTAGGAGCTCGTCTAGAAGCATTAGGACTACCCCGGCGGCGACGAGTTGGATTATAATTATGAACTGGGCTTGAACCGCTAGTTTCCCGTAGGCGCCTCCTATAATGTAAGCCAGGGCCTCGAAGATGGTCATCACAACCGCAAGGATCTTGCTGGCGCTAGTGAATAGCGATCTATCCTCAGGGTTGCTCATGTCAATATTGATCATCTTCGAGCCTGAGAGGACTTGGAGGATCAGCCCAGCCGTGACTATGGGGCCTATCCCGAGCTCCATCAATGTGCCACGATTCGACGCGAATATGACCCTCATGGCTCCGAAGGGGTCTTCAGCACCTCCCTCGCCTACTCCGTAGAGGGGCACCTCAGCCATCACAAGATAGGCTACTAGAACTATCAGTGTCCAGAAAAGTTTCTCGTTAAACGCAACCTTCCGTTCAGGGGATGAGATATTAGGGGTGAACCTAGCAAGGGGCTTGAAGATGTCGATGAACCTTACCATTTATCACACGCTGCTCTTCTCTGGGGCAACCAATCTTCCCCCGGATTCTTGTACCTTCTTCTCCGCGGTCTTGGACCATTCATTTACTATGACTTCAAGCGTCATGCCAACTCTACCCTCGCCCAGAAGTTTCTCATATCCAAGCTTCGACAGGTCGAGTCTAGTGATGGCGCCCCCTGCTTGAGCCGCTCCTTCCTGTTGAGAGAGCCTTTCGAGTTCGCCGACGTTTATTGTTCTCAATATACCTTTAGTTGTTGGGCTTCGGAATCCTAGCTTTCCAAATCTTCCAGGTTCATACTTGACAACGTGAGTCCACTTGTGCTTGCACCAGCCCGACTTTCCTCTTCCACCCTGCATGCCACTATCTCTATGCTGTCCGGATCTCCCCCAACCATGTGTCCTAGAGCCGCGTAGGCGTCTAGCTTTTCGAGATCTTCTGGCCAAAGTTATGCTCCTCGGAGTGAAAGCTCTTTCATATCACGCGTCGACAACGAGAAAAGTTGGTTGGGTGAGATAAACTTTTTTCGGAAACTTACTCAACGACCGGTAGGCGTCTAATCTTCTTCCTACGCATTGTCTCCAGAGCTTCGAACGCGTTAATTTTAGGATGTGCTGTTATGAGGGGGCGAGACATAATATTACTCATTATTGCCTTCAGAACCTCTTTTCCCTCTACACACTTTCTGATAGTGTCTCACTCAGTCAAAATGCCTACAGGTTTGCCTTTCTCAACTATCTTCTGAAGTGCTTTCATCACAGGTTCAGAAGACTCCACGGTTACAACTTTTTTGGTCATCAGTTAATCCAACGTGTCAGAAGGTGTCATCAATCTTCAACCTGGATACATGCTTGACGGAGACAACCGCAATGACTCCATATATGCGCGGCGAACGAGGGGTTCCATGGTTGGAAACTCATATATTGGCGAGAGATGCAACCATGTAGATGTGATGTGTCGATGCCGTTTGTTGAGATACATTATCTTGAGGGGAAGACAGAAGAGCAGCGAGAGAAGTTGGTGAAGGCAATAACCGATGCTATCGTGGAGATCTTTAGTGTTCCAAAAGAGTCTGTCTGGATCGAGTTTGACGAGATGTTGAAAACGAATTTTGCTACAGGCGGGGTTCTGAGAAGTAAGAGATAAAACAAGAGTTTACTGCCGTTGTTCTTCCTTTGGGATCTGGCCAGGCTTCTTTGCCTTCCTAGAACTCATACTCTCAATTCGAATGGTTCCTAGACCATTACTAAACAGCGAGAGATCTCAATAGAATCGTAAGCAACATGTCAAACCATTCTAGATAGGAGATCGTTGATGGCATCTCCTCTATAGCCGAGTTCGCCTCCGCCCTTGTATGAAACGCGTATGGTTCCTTTGAATCCTCCAGTAGGCGGGTGGAGGCGGAAGACCGGTTTTATACCGGTTTTCCAAAGCGTCGTGAGTGGGACGGTTCCTTTGGTTACGGCCTCTGCCAAGTCGTGGATGGAGGGGTATCCAAGCGCCTTTGCAAGATCTCTGGTTGACCCCTTGCCTCTTCTTATCTCGGCTCTCTTCTCGAGGATCTGTCGAACGATGTCAGGTTTCGCTTCTCCCCAAGTGAGATAGTCTTTCGTCCTCTTCAGCATCCCGTTTATCGGCGGTGTGTCATAGTAGATAGAAGCATGATACCTCTTCAGTAGTCTTAGGGATGTGAAAGTCTCTTTGATCTCTCGCCGGCTGGCTGATTGCCCTCGGAGCCTGACTGCTATCAAACACTTCTTTTGTTGTTCTACGCCGGCTTTCTTCACTTTACCCAGTCCTCAGCTGTAACGACTCTATAGGTGCTCCTCAAGGCGTCGAAGACCGCTAAGGCTGTTGAACCAAGTGTGTTTGTTGATCCATAGCTTCTCGTCCAGCAGTCGCTTATTCCAGCCAGTCTGAGTATGGTCTTAGGTATCTCGCCTCCTACGAGTCCAAGTCCTCTCGGGCCTGGGAGGATTTCTATCGAAACACTTCCGCATTTGCCTCTAACCTTGAAAGAGAGAGAGTGTGGTTGATTGCAGGCGCATTCCCAGCTTCCACATCCTCTTCTGACTGGAATCATATTCAGTTTGGCCTCGTTCGTGGCTTTTTCTATGGCCATCCTAACCTGTTTGGCCTTTCCATCGCCGACCCCGACGTATCCAGCCCCATTTCCAATAGCTACTACAGCTCTGAACCTTGACCTCTCGCCGGCATCCGTCTGTTTTTGGACGAAACCTATCCCCAAGACCTCTTGCTGGATATTTGGGACTAGGGCGTCCACTATCTCCGGTTCCATTATCTTTAGGCCTTGAGTGAATATGTCATCTAGCGAGATTATCTGGCCTGACTGGACCATCGACCCAACCTTTGTTCTTGGAATCCAGCCTGCTGCCGCTGGCGGCGTCTGTTGTTCAGTTTTCTCTGTCAGTTGCTCTTCACCACGCTAACGGTTGCTTGAAGTATCCTACTCTTGGTCTCTTCGAAGTGTTTGGGAAGTTCTTCTATTTTGACTCCCGCTGCGATGTAGGTTGAGAAACGCTTTGCGTATGCCTCGTGATCCTTGGCTAGGACCTTAGCGTAGTTGACAATGTGTTCTCCGTGAAGCCTCGTTTCGTCGGGGAAGATTTTCTCATCGTGCGATATATCCATCCCTGAGTCTACAGCGCCTTTGAGGGTGGCGAACGTTCTACTTCCGCTGCTTGTCTTTCTCAATCCCATGTCCAAAACCGCCTTGGAGAAGCCTCTGCCTTTGGCTTTCAACCCGACCAAGAGTCCGGTTAAGTAGGCTGAGGGAACGTTTCCACAATGAAACCTCCAGCCATATTTCTTCACAAGTTCCACTGAGTTGGCGGAGGCTAGGATCTTGTCTCCGGTGGGGTGGGCCTCAATCAGTTGAACGGTCATGTGTTTGTTCGTTCCCCTGACGACGAGTCTCGGCAGTCGAGAGGATACCAAGGCCCTTCGAGACTTGTAGTCTGTCCTTCTCTCTCGTCTTCTTCTAAATGGTAGGTTGTATCTTGGTCCCCCTTTCATGGGGTTACCTCCGTCTCGCAAGTTTATGGGTCTCAATGTACTCTTCAAGGCGTGGTATGCTTCGGAACGCTCCACCTTTGGCCATCAGGAAGAGCTTACTGAATACCGGTCTCGTTATCAGTTTCTTGTCCCTCAACTCCAAGAGCCTACTTCTAACCTTTCTTATTCCTATGATCCATCTCTCTTTCTTGGATGCTCTGCCGGCCTTCCGACTGCCAGGTCCTCTTCTTCTGGGTCGGTTCTCTACCCTACCTCTGCTGATGCCGTTCTGAGGGCGCTTCTTGATTATTCCTTCATGTATGAGTTTCCGAACTTCTTCTCGCGTTATCGCTGACCCGACCCTCTCAAGTTCGTCAGGTTCAACCCAGACTCTGTTGATGCCTGTCTTGAAGATCTCTGCGGCAAGACGCTTCTGGGTCTTTATGTTCACTCAATTTCAACTCGTGCCTTATTGTTCACGGATGGCTCTTTCTCCACGGGTTCTTCGGCTTTGGCCTTCTCGCCTTCCTCTATGGTCTCCTCTTCTTCCTTCTCCTCCTCGGGTTTTCTTATACCTACAGGGTTGAGAATCGTTATCTCCAGTTGTCTCGCCTTCTCGATTATCGCGAGCCTCTTTCTCTCTCCAACATTTCCAGCGATTCTTACGGCTTCTTTCTTCGGGTCTATAACCGTCAGGTCGCTGGGTCGGCTTACGATGGTCTCTCTGTATCCAGACGGATGGATCCCTCTTAGTGATGGTGGTTTTCCGCATCCTATATTGACGAGTCTCGGCCATCCTCTCTTCTCACGTCTCATCTTACTCGTCTTCCCTCGAGGTCTCCTCCAGCTGGACTCAAGCCTTCTATATCGCCATCTCTCCTGTCGAATGAAACGTGGCTTCTTTCGGAGTGGGCTGCTCCGTTTAGGGTTCTCGGCAGACAACTTAGATTCCCCTAGACTTTTCATAGATGTATATTCCATCCAAAAAGACACGTTGATCCTTTTCTTTGATCTTTGTCGCGGACTCTATGTTTGACGCGGTTTGGCTTACGTCTTCCAGTCTGGTTCCTTGGACAAGGATATCTTCGCCTGAAACCTTGACCTTTGCGTCGCCGACGATCCTTGCCACTCGCGGTGTCTTCTCTCCGACGAAGTTCTCTATCAGAACCTTTCCTTCTTTATCAAACGCCTTCACGGTTACTGGGAAGTGTGCATAAGTGATCTTGAGTTTGTATGTGTAGCCTTCCGTCACTCCTTGGATCATATTCTTTACATGGGCTGCGGCTGTGCCAGCCTTGGCGATACTTCTCTTCGTTGGCCATCTAGGTGAGACTACGAGTTGTCCCTTTGTCAGCTCAAAGTTGACTGGGAGGTGGGAAAGGTCTTCCGAGAGAGATCCCTTTGGTCCATTTACCTTTACCCTTCCCCCCTCGAGTTGAACCTCTACGCCTTGGGGAACCGCGATGGATCTTTCGCCTAGAGTTTCTATCAAGGTTCTCTTCCTCAACTAGTAGACGTAGGCTAGTAGTCTTCCGCCTGTTCTCTGTTCCTTAGCCTCCTTGTGGGAGAGTATGCCGAGTGGGGTACTGACTACTAGGACTCCAACCTCTCTTGAGGGAAGGTATCTCTTCTCCCAGAACTCTATGCCTGTCTTCTTCATTGAGTATCTCGGTTTTATGACCCCGCACTTGTTTATCCTACCCAGAAGTTGAACCTTGAATTTTCCAGCTCTTCCATCGTCGATGAACTCGAACTCTCCGACGTAGCCGTTCTTCTGCATTACCCTCAATACTCGGCCTACAACTTTTGAGGCGGGATAGACGATGCATTCATGTTGATGGCGTCTCTCATTGTTCTGGATGGTTGATAGAGTGTTTGATAGTACATCTGTCAACGTCAAGGTCTGCAGCCTCACATATACTTCTTGAATCCGAGTGTCGAAGCTACCTCTCTAAAACACTGCCTGCATAGGTTCAACCCGTATCTCCTTATGACGGGTCCGTACTGGCCGCATCTTCGACAGGGTCTGCTCCCCTTTCCATATTTCCTCTTTTTCTTCGGTTTCTGTTTGGCCAATCCCGTTTACCCTTCAACTATCTCTGTTCCAAAGTTGGATCGAATGAAGTTGACGGCCTCGTCGCGCGAGATGAGATGTCTCTTTCCAACATGGGATCTTCTGATAGCTCTTCTCTTCACTCTGAAGCCGGGTCTCTCAAAGGCTACTGCAACATTCATTCCGAATATTCCCAGTTCTGGGATGTACTTGGTTCCAGGAATCTCTATATGCTCCCTGATTCCAAACGCGACGTTTCCAAACCCGTCAAATGAGGAATGAGAGATCTTGTTTCCAACGGCTTCCAGAGCCTTCTTCAGAAAGCTTCTCGCCTCATCCCTTCGCAGGGTGACCGTGCAAGCCATGGGTTCGCCCCTGCGGATTCCAAACTCCTTGATCGTCTTTCTGGCTCTTCGGGGGCATGGGGTTCGACTTGTAATTTGGTTTAGGACTTTCTTAGCCTTCTCCAAGGGTTCTCCAGACTTGCCAACGCCAATGTTCACGGTAACCTTCTCGATCCTTACTTCACGCATAGGGTTCCGTTCCGCCACATCGGTTTTCGACGCAGCCATCTGTTCACGCTCCAACCTCAATGAGAGGTTTGTCTTCCCCAACCACGAAGACATAATTCGCCATAGTCTGGAAGACCTTGGATTCAGAATCTTCGATCGTAACCATGGGTGGTCTCGCGGCTGAGGCTTCCTCGATTCTCTTTATCCTTCCAGTTCTACCGAGGTTTCTTCCAGATGTAACTATCACATACGAACCCTCATTGAATCTCAAGTGCTTCAAAATCTTCTGGTCGGGTAGACTGATTTGGACCGTGTCCAAAACCTTGTATAGGTCTTCTTCAGGTCTTTTTGCATCTGCTACTTTGACCAGGATGTTTCTGCCGTCATGAAGGTTTAACTGAAGGTTCCCTCGAGGGGCCGCATGCTTATCCTCTATCCTACAGAGTTTGGATGACGTCTCTTCTTCTGGTATATTCACTGTTGACAGGCCTTTCCGTGGGATCGGTAGAACTCGCATTGAAAGCTTGGCTTCAGGAATCTCTATGACATCCATGATTCCGGTGGGATACTTTACGTCGATTCTTGTCTTGCCGTCGACTTTGACTTTACGTTCAGCGATAGCTAGTTTCGCGTCTCTAAATATGCTAGCGTATCCGAGGAGGTCTCGAATTATGATAGAGAGTGGAAGACATTCTTCAAGTGCGTGGGGTCCCGGCTTGGGCTTCTTCGTCCACTGAGACTCTTTTGCGTGTATCGGCCAGTAGCTTGGTGCATGCATTCTCTTTAGATGTCTCGCCCCACCCTTCTTCCCCATCTATCCGGTCTCCTCTTTCATCTCCGTTTCAGGTTTGGCTGCGCCTTTCTTCTTCTCTATCGACTTGCTGCGCCTCCGGTCGTCGAGTGAAAGACCGGTTATCAAAACTTTAGACGCGTGAACGGACATCTTGGTCGAGGTTCCAGAAACCTTGTCTCTTGTGACGCCCTCGACGTAGAGGCGGCTCCGCGCTCTGTCAATTTCGGTTATTTTTCCCTCGATTCCAGTAAAATCTCCTCTGACGATCCTGACTGTATCACCCTTTCTAACAGGCAGGGATCTTATCCCGTGGCGCGTTCGAAGGTCGCTCGAGAGCGCTGCGCTGAGGAGTCGGCTTGCTCTCGGACCTGAAGCGTTCCAGACCATCTTTCGCTGTTTGCCAGGTTGGGAAGTTGTCTTTCGGACGGTCAAGGTTGAGTCGGCTCCTAAACAATTATGCTCGCCAAGTTGGCGACCCTCGGCCATCTCTCGGCCGCTTCTTTCGCTACCGGTCCACGAATCTCTGTGCCCTTCAGCTCGCCCTCAGGTGTCATTATGACGGCGGCGTTATCTTCGAATTGAAGTCTCGTCCCGTCAGGTCTCCTGAAGGGTCTCCTCTGTCTAACCACCACTGCTGGAAACATCTGTCTTCTAAGGTCCGGAGTTCCCTTTGAAACCGAGACCTTGACCATGTCTCCTACGCATGCTGAGGGGAGTCTTCTCAGCCTCCCCTTATAGCCTATAACATTGATCAGTTTCAGTTCCTTAGCGCCTGTGTTGTCGCTGCAGAACAACCTTGCACCTACAGGTAGGCCTCGAGATACGTATGGCCTGAACTCGATCATTCCTCTCGCGCTTACGGCTCTAGTCTTTGGAGCTGGCATTGTTAATCATACTTCCTCCGTTGATCAGTTTTGAGCAGGTCAGTCTCTGCCAAGCCTCTTTTCAAGGCTCTCCTCCACTCTTCTCCACAACCACGAATGAAACATTCTTGCTGAGCGGTCGGCATTCGGCTATCTTCACCGAATCTCCCTCCTTCGCCTCTAAGCATGGTGGGTTATGAGCCATTATCCTGCTCCTTCTCTTCTCGTATCGCATGTACTTCTTCACGTAGTGAAGATAGTCTCTCTGGACGATAACTGTCTTGCTCATCCTTCCACTTACAACTGTTCCATTGAGCATCTTTCCCCTAACAGCGAGGCTTCCATGAAATGGGCAGTCTGGGTCGTCGCAGGCCTTTCGAGGTACAGATACATCTAACCCTATCTTGTGGATTACCATGATCTCATCCTCATCTTCAACCTGTTCTCAGGTTGGCCAACTATACACTTGCCATCGACCAGCACAAACCTTCCGTCAGGAAGGCGGAACTTGAAGGTTGAAATCTCCTTCGAGAACATCCTAGATTTTTTTCCATCGTGAACGCAAAGCATCTTCTTCGTCTCGTCGACGACCGCTCCTCTCATACCTACAAGTCTCGGGTCGCTGCTTGCAGCAACCTCCACGTGAAGGCCGATAATCTCATGTTTGAGAATGTTCCCGGAAGTTATAGGCGCCATTCAAACCTTCGCCTTGAGTTTCTCTTCGTTTTCTATGGTTAGGATCCTTGCTATGGTCTTTCTAATCTCTCGGATTCGAGAAGGGTTCTCGACAGTTCCACCAGAGGAGACCGTTGTCCTAAGCCTAGAAAGCTCAGTCATCAGCTCGTTAAGTTTCTTCCCACGTTCCTCAGGAAGCATCTGTCTCATTTCACGTTTTCTCAGTATCGGCAACCACTTCTTTCTCCGCTTCTTTCTCAGCCGCAGGCTCCTCTTCCTTCAGTATGGGTTCCCTGAGTTGGAGTTGGTCTGGAAACTTTGCATCAGACGGAAGTATCTTGACTTTTATTCCGAAGAGGCCCTGCTTCAGCTGGACTCGAGTTACAGCTGTTCTAATATTCTTGAGAGCTGGTTCACCGCATCTTGCGAGGTAACCGTCCCTATACTTCTCGTATCGGGCTCGCTCAGTGGTCAGTTTCCCACGAATAGCTATCTCTGCGCCTCGAGCCCCAGTATTCATTATTCTCTGAAGAGCCCAGTAGGCTGCTCTCCTAAAGTGAACACCCCTCTGTAAAGCCTGAGCGATTTGTGAAGCCACGACCCGAGGAACCAATTCAGCTACATCGACAGCCGCTACGGAGATCTGAGGATTCTCCAGTCCAAACTTCTCCTCAAAGACTCGAGTCAGGTCTCTTATGCTTTGACCTCTTCTCCCAATTACCATGCCGGGTCTAGACGCGT
Organism: uncultured Candidatus Bathyarchaeia archaeon; assembly: GCA_964562925.1. Lineage (GTDB taxonomy): Archaea > Thermoproteota > Bathyarchaeia > 40CM-2-53-6 > CAVXDP01 > CAVXDP01. The sequence continues at coordinate 8,664 of CAZLVF010000005.1, read as the reverse complement.
AGATAACTATCCTTGTTCCCAGAGGCGTCTTGGTGAGTTCAGCACGACTGTAACCGGCTCTTCCAAGTTCGGAAGCAAGGTACTCGTCGATTTCACTCTTTCTCAGGCTGTCCTTGATAAAATATTTCGTAACGGACATTCAACATTTCCCTTCGTGACTTGAAAGCATATGAGCTGGGAAAGAGCAGAAGTCACGTCGGGACCCGAGAGAGACAGGCATTCTGCTATCCACCAAGATTTGAAAGTGCCAGATTGCAATTCAGACCCCATTATATATCTCTATCTCCACTTGCGCTGAAGACAAAACAGAAGACTAGTTTTGCTTAAGTTACATGATGCAGCAGCCTTCTCTACAGAGACGGAGCGCAGGACCGTTACAATGATTATCCCAAGCGAATCAACTAGGGAGCCTCGTAGCCCACCAGTTCGACGTGAGTAAGGGTATCGAAAGATGGAGAGGCCCTGCCGAATGCTCTTGGAACATAGCCTCGAATCTTCCTTCCTCTGTGAGATGCTGCGTGAGTGATTCGCAGATTTTCCAGGTCGAGGCCCTTGTACTCAGCGTTGGCTTCTAACTCTCCAAGCAACTTCAAGATCCGATTTGCAGCCTTCACCGGATACTTTCCAGCGTACCATCTCTCAGGCAGGCTCTTGTGCGAAACCTCTTTCTTATACCGTCTGTAGGCTATAGGCCGTTTCTTCTTAGCTACGTTTTCCAGAAGGGTTTTCGCCTCTCCAATCTTCATTCCTCTTATCGTGCGACAGATCTCTACAGCTGCCTTTGGCGATATTTTCAGCTCGCGGCCAGCGCATTTCACGGTCTTATCGGGATCCAATGCCTTGACCGAGTATCCCCATTCTGGCGTAGCATTTCACCTTCCCATACTAAAAGGCGCGTTCTAGAGTTATTGCCTTTAATAATAAGGCTTTTGACAGAGTCGTTGGAGCCTATTCTGAAGGCGCAAGATCTTCTGTCTACTTGGAGAGGTACGGTGGAATGTTGAACAACTATAGTAGTATGCGTAAAGCTGAGGCGGAGCTTCGTGGAACCACTCTTCGAGTATACTGGTACATCTTCAAATCTGAAGATTCTGTTGGAGTCAGAGAGGTTCAGAGGGCGTGTGGACTTGCAAGCCCGAGTACAGCCCTTCATCATCTTGAGAAACTCAGGGATTTGGGCGTAATCGGGAAAGACGAGTATGGCCAGTATCATCTTGTTGAACAGGTAAAGGTGGGAACACTCCGCCTCTTCCTGAAGTTTGGGAGGCTTGTTCTGCCACGTTTTCTGTTCTATGCTGTCTTCTTCTTAGCCTCGCTTGTACTGTATCTCCTCCAATCGTTCTGGTTCTCAACAATTCCAGATATGATGGCTCTACTTTTCGGGGCGAGTGCGTCGGTAGCCTCGATATACGAGACTATAAGGATATGGAGGGAAAAGCTGTTCTAGACTCTAGAATTAAGAGTAGCCGTTACGGGTAGACTCTCTAAGAGACAGGAAGCGAGAATTTGAAGAGGGAAGTTAGCTATATCGCGCTTGGGCTTACTCTCGCGGTTATCGTAACCGTTGCATACTATCAGGTAGCATTCTACACGGCCGCGCCCATAGCCGGTCAGATTCTTAGAGAGACAACTGACAAAGCTGAGGGCGGCTTGTTGAAAACGCAAACCTTCACTCCTGTACTTGCCGTAACCGTTTTGGTCGCGGCTTTCTCCTGCGCGTGCCTTACGTATGGCGTTGTCAGGAGAAAGTTGAGCTAGAAAACTCTTCTCAAGGACTAGAGATCGGGTCTTGGCAGATGAGTGCGCTCATAGCTTTCTTTCGGACGCTGCAAGTGATAGGCTACTTCAGCGGAACATACATCGAGCTTCTTGAGGCGCCGATCCCTGGGGTTCCATGAGAGACTTTCTTAATCGTTATGGCGAGCTCGCCGAGGTAGTGACCTACCATCTCAGGTCTTACCTCAACCGAGGAGAACTCCTTGCCGTTGTGAACGAGTATCGTCAACCCAACCATCTCGGGAAGTACAATCATATCGCGGCAGTGAGTCTTTATCTGAGATTTCCCGCCTTTCTCAGAGGAGCGTCTAGCCTGCCTTATGTCTTCCAGCAGCCTCTTCTCATCATCAGTAAGCCCTCGAAGCATTGATCGACGTTGCCTCGCGGGAAGCAGTCTTATGAAATCGTCCATCGACATCTGCTGTAGCTGCTCGATGCTGTAACCTCTGAAATAGAACTCTCTAGGCATCGCTATCCTCTCACAAATGAAAGTTTCCGCATCCTAATTAAGCCTTTCAAATCTGAACCTACTCTGCGCCTCGTAACCTTCTCTTTGCTCTACCCGATTGTCTCGCTGCTATGAGTCCAACCTTCCTGCCTGGAGGAGTATCCCTAGCAACTGTGGTTGGCTTTCCAGCGTGTTTATGTCTTCCCCCACCGTACGGGTGGGATGCGGCCACCATAGCCTGCCCTTTTACAATCGGCCATCTCCGGCCTCTTGATGACATAAGAGCTTGCATGGCCCCTGCTTTGAGGAATGGTTTCTCGGTCCTACCTGCCGCAGCCACGACTCCTATCGTTGCGCGGCATTGGTCTCTGATGTAGATGGACTTTCCAGAAGGTAACCTCAGCTGGGTCCCAATAGGAGTGTGAGCAACAACGGTTGCATAAGTTCCAGAGGCTCTTGCAACCCTTCCGCCGTCGCCCGGCCGTATCTCAACGTTGCAGATCATTGTTCCCTCGGGTATCGAACTGACCGGTTTGATGTTCCCGATCTCCACGTTCGCAGATGGGCCGAGAGCTACATCTTTCTGGACGCCGAGACCTTCAGGTGCAGGGATATACATTTCTTCATCGTTTTCGAATCTGACCAGGGCAAGCGGTGTACCCCTTCCGGATTCATGGAGGATATCCTTAACTATCCCCTTCAGAGTCGTCGAGGTACCCGCAGGAAGCGGCGGATAAGAAACTTCGCTCAACCTTCTATGTGTTGGAGCCCGGAAGATGGATGTACCCCTACCTCTTCTCCTAGCGATTATCCTCTTTCCCATCTCTAACCCTTCTAGAGTACACCCAGTTTTACAGCCAGATCCGCGGCCTTGTATTCAAGTGCAAGTTTCACATAGGCCTTCTTACGTCCGTCCGATGTTATACATGTATTAACTTCAGCAACCTCGACATCGTAAAGTTCTCTCACAGCCCTTTTCACATCGTTCTTTCCGGCTCTTATGTTGACCATGAATGTTATCTTGTTCTCCGCCTCGATCAGTGTAATAGCGTCCTCAGAGATCAGTGGGTGCAAGATCACCTGGTTACTCGCGATCTTTCCCAAAGGCTCACCTTCTCGTGTAGACTTGGTCAAGGACATTGAGGGCCGACTCACTCCAGACTGTAAGTCTGCCAGGATGCGTCCCCGGCGCCAGAAGCTGGACGTTCAGGTTCTCAGCCTCAACGACGTCGACCCCCACAAGGTTGCGAGCAGCTCTTCCTATCCCCTTGTCCTCTCCAACCACAAGTAACGGCCCCACTCCAAACCGCTTCGCCTTTCCACGCATTCGGCTCTTTCCCGACAGGCTTCTCTCCCTGCCCACAGCTCTCTCCAGATCCTTGCCGACGCCGAGCTTTACCAAGAGGTTTCTAGCTTCGGATGTTCGCGAGAGATTCTGGATGTCATCCGTGACTACTATCGGGAAGCTTTGAACCCCGTCTACGGCGTGTCCACGTTTCTGCACGAGTTCTCTTGAGGCGGTTGCGGCTATGGCTGAGAACAGAGCGGCCAAGCGTTCCTTTCGGTTGATTCTCTTTCTAATGATCTTCTCAACCGTTGGCGGATGAGTTGTTCGGCCTTTGACGGTACTTGGAGCGAAAGCGGCGCTCCCAGCTCGTGAGTAACGTTCTCCTTTGACACGTGGCACCCTAGCCAAGCCTCGTCCAACCCCAAAAGATTCGGCTGAGGTTCTCTTTCCGGCCATAGGATCTCGACCCTTCGGTTGAAGAGTATGCGACTGAAGTGCGACGACAGCTTTCCTTATTATGTCTGGCCTAATGTCTGTGGAGAAGATCTTTGGCATCGCGACCTGTCGAGTCTCCTCTCCCTCAATATCATAGACTTTGACGCTCTGCTCTCGCAATCGCTTCGCCTGCTATTCTACATGTTTGGATCCTAGGCTGATATACTCAAACTTTGGAGGTTCAGCCCCCAAAGAAGTGTCTCTTGCAGCTCTTCTCAAAGTGACCATCCGTCTAGACGGTCCTGGGACGCTCCCTCTTAGGAGAACGTATCCTCCGCCAACAACTCCATATCTTATGAAACCGCCCTTAGGAGTCACCTCTACGCCTCTCTCGCCGATCTTCAAGATCTGCTTGTTCAGCTCTGTCCTCTGCATGAAGCCCATTTGTCCAGCACGTGGGACGGAGTACATTACATAGTGAGGATGCCACGCTCCGAGCGTTCCAATCCCCCTCACGGTCTTTCTCGACTTGTGAAGGAGTCTTCGGACGCCCCAACGTTTGACAGGGCCTTGAATCCCTTTTCCCTTTGTAACAGCAACCACGTCAACAGTCTGACCTTCCTTGAAGACCTCTTGGAATCTAACCTCTTTCCCAAGAAGGCTCTTGGCATAATCGAAACAATCCTTGATCGAGCCGCCCCCCACCTTCACCTCCACAATCTCAGGAGTTTTCTTGCCGATCCTTGCGAGTCTCGGCTGAGTTGCGACGATGACCCTAATCTCAGCCACCCTCTGCAAAGCCTCCTCAACCTTCTTGAGAGAAGCATCAGCGGAATACTTTTCGGGTAAAGTAATCAGTCTACCCAGTTCCTTAGGAGGATTTTCCATCCAAGCCTCGCTGTATGATTGAAGGCCATTGAGACTCTCAACGTAAGCTCTGACCCCGCATACCACAACGGGTGGTATCTCTATTACGGTGGCCGGTATCACAACCTCCTTTCCAAACGTGAGCGATCCCTTTCTATTGTCAATTGCGAGAACATGAGTCATTCCTGCCTTGATCCCAAAGAAGGCGAGGAGAGATGGTTTTCCATCGGCCTTAGGCCAGTATCTTATCCTTCCGACAACGCTTGCAGCTCGTCCCCTAGGCGCATATGCAAGGGAGCCTCTCTTCGGGCCGTGAACTTTTCTATGACCCATCGAAACCTAGCCGCCAAGTTTCGCTTCAAACCAATGAAGACGAGTCTACAACCAAGGGCCATCCATTTTAAGCTTTCTTCAATCGGATTCAAGATTGTAGGTTTCGAATCTGTCAAGTTTCTCTGCGATTCAACACAAAGCCCCGAACAGTCAAAAGCTTTACATCAGATCTCAAAAATAGCTTGGATGGTGGAGATGAACTTGCTGAACATACTCGACGACCTATCACATTTAACAAGTACCGACCGGTCAAATATGGCTTCAATTCTTCGAAAGATGCCTGAGAACCTTATCGAAGCTGTACAGAGTTTCAAATCACCTTCGACTAGGAGAGTAAGCCGTGGTAAGCCGCTAAATGTGATAATAGCAGGTGTAGGCGGATCATCGATTGGAGGCGATGTAGTCTCAAACTGGTTATCCGAGGATACGACGGTTCCAATACTTGTGAACAGAGGACTCAGCCTTCCAAGGTTCGCTGATGAGAACACACTTGTAATCGCCATAAGCTATTCCGGAGAAACCAGTGAGACGCTCGGTCAATTCGATGAAGCCAGAAGGAGACACTGCATTCTACATTCAATAGCCTCGGCGGGAAGGCTACGTACAATATCGAATGAAAATGGTGTTCCTGTTGCAGCACTTACACCGGGAGTCCCACCAAGAACAGCGTTTCCACAGATCATTGTGGCGACTGCTTGCGTTCTCCAAGAGTACGGAATCATAGATAATCTTGAAGATGTCTACTCCGCAGGAGAAGGCCTAAAGAAAGTAAGAGACGAATTGGACGTTTCGAGAGATACAGAGCAGAACCCTGCAAAACGGATGGCTTTGAGACTCGTTGGAAAGTTTCCTATTATCTACTCTCTCGAACGAATGAATAGCGCTGCTCGAAGGCTAAAGAATCAGCTAAACGAGAACAGTAAGACCCCTTCGAAGTTCGATTCTATTCCTGAAATTTGCCATAATGAGGTTGAGAGCTGGCCTGAACTCGTATCTGAGCCTTGGAGATCGAGGGCTTCATTCATCTTCATTAGAGATGACAACGAGGACGAGCGAGAGATTCGAATAGTTGAAGGCACCTTGTCATTTCTTAGAGATCTTGGGGTCGAAGACTTGTTGGAGATCAAGGGTGGCGGACCAAACAGGTTGGCAAAGCTGCTCTCCGCCATCTATCTAGGTGACTATGTCTCTTTCTACCTGGCGATTGCCAGGGGGATTGATCCAACCCCCATAGTTGAGATTACAAAGTTGAAGAAGACCCTCTCGTGAGAGTTATCTTCTCTCGCGAATACCTCAGCCTAGCCTTTAGTAACTCCAATCGGTAGGAGCCTAACCACTTTGGTGGCTATTCCCAGTTCATGGCTGACGCTGGCTACTCGATCGACATCTTTGTAGGCTTCCGGTGCCTCCTCGCTAACAACCGCCATGTTGGCTGCTCTGATCAGTATCCCTTGGTTTTCCAGGTTCTTCCTTACGTCGCCGCCCCAGAATCTTCGTTTGGCTGCAGATCTGCTTAGGACACGTCCTGCACCGTGGGCCGTGGATCCGAAGCTTAAGTCCATAGCCTTTGGCGTTCCAACAAGAACCCAGGAGCTCGTTCCCATGCTCCCAGGAATCAGGACGGGTTGACCAACCTCTCTGTAGTCCGATGGGACTTTTACATTTCCAGACGGAAAAGCTCGGGTCGCTCCTTTACGGTGCACGCAGACCCTTGTCGTTTTCCCCTCTATCTCATGATCCTCGATCTTCGCGATATTATGTGCAACATCATATATGACTCGCAGGTCCATCGTGTCGGCAGGCCTCTTGAAAATCCTCTCGAACGCCTCTCTGGTCCAATGGGTTACCATCTGTCTGTTAGACCATGCAAAGTTGCAGGCAGAGGCCATCGCTGGGAGATAGTCTTCAGCCTCGCGGCTCTTCAAAGGCGCACAAGCCAGTTGGCGATCGGGTAGTCTGAGATCATACTTGCGGATAGACCTCTCCATAACGACTAGGTAGTCACTGCATATCTGGTGGCCGAACCCTCGGCTCCCTGTATGAATCAAGACCAAGACCTGTCCAGATCTCTCTATTCCGAAACGCTTCGCCACGACAGGGTCAAAGATCCTGTCAACCTTTTCTATCTCTAGGAAGTGGTTTCCGCTCCCGAGACTTCCGAGCTGAGAGCATCCACGCGACTTGGCTGAAGACGAGACCTTCGATGGATCCGCAGCCTCCATACAGCCGTTCTCTTCGCAGTGGGCTTTATCCTCTGACCAACCATATCCTCTATCCACAGCCCACTCGACCCCGTCTGAAACCACTTTGTCAAGCTCGATCGGACTTACCCTTATCTTTCCCCGGCTTCCCAGCCCTGATGGAACATTGTTGAAGAGTGCTTCAAGAAGCTGCGGCAGAACCGGCCGAATATCCTTCTCATCAAGGTTCGTTCTAAGAAGCCTCGTACCACAATTGATGTCATAGCCCACTCCTCCGGGGCTGACGACGCCTTCGTCGTAGTCTGTGGCGGCGACTCCGCCTATTGGGAAGCCGTATCCTTCGTGTCCGTCTGGGAGAGTTATCGCCCACATGTAGATTCCCGGGAGATGGGCGACGTTGGCGCATTGCTCTATCGTAAGGTCGCTCTTCATTTTCTGGAGTAGCTGCTCGTCGCTGTAGATTCTTCCTGGAACACGCATCCCCGGATTGTATGACTTTGGGATCTCCCAGATGTATTCTGATAGCTTCCTGACCGGAACCTTCTCTGAAGATCCGCCATATCTGCCCTCTTCGCCCAATTGTTTCATCCCATCGTTTCTTGAACAGTCTCGTTACTATTTTCCATGGCACATTTAAACTTCTATCATATGGATGATATTGCTTGCGTGAAATTCAAGTCTACCAGAACTTTTAGAGATCTAAAATGTAGCGTACAACGACGGAGCCAGGCCTCGTTTCTATTTCCATTTTATGGTAGGTTACGGCTTTGACCTCTACCTTCGGCCGATGCTTCTCCGGAGAGTACGTCTCTCCAAGGACTCTGGCTGAAAGGGTTAATGTTCCGTCATGCTTCTTTATTCGATCAACACTGAATCGGGAGTATAGTTTCATTTCGGTATCGAACTTTACTAGTAAGGCTTCAAGCCATTTGTAGAGTAGGGCATATTCATCATCCGCCTCCACTTGCAGTGAGTCACTTGTCTCGGGATCAACGCTGGAAGTGTCCGTCATGACCTCAAACATGGCGAGAGCAGCGTTTTCAAAGGCCTCTTCCAACGAGCGTCCATAGGCTGCTATGTAGGCGTCTGAAACATGTTCTAGGAATTCAAATCGTTTCTTCTGCGGCTCAGACATTACACGGGTCGACCGTATGGATAGGACGTACTCTCATTTCAAGTCTCTTTTCGAAAAGACGGCCACATCCAACAAAGGCTTTAAGATTGAGCTTGAGGGCTTCCATTCTTCAAGGAACGCCGGGACGATCTGCCGGGATAATGCTTGAGCAGATCATGCATCTCGTGGGCCGAGCGGACTA
>CAZLVF010000004.1:0-67363 GCA_964562925.1 uncultured Candidatus Bathyarchaeia archaeon | reverse complement strand
GTTTCTTGCTGCGCCGATTCTAACCTGGTTCTACTCAAGGCTTCTGAACCTTTATTTCAATGGTCGAAACGTTTCTCATATCTGCAGCCTCGCCGATAACTTCTGTTCCAATAGTCACGCCGCTTATAGACAACTTGCCTTCAAAGAATCTTCTGCGAACAACCTCGATCACGTCGACAGCTGTGCTGATAGCTCTACCGCGTGCCTTGATCGTGAGTTCCTTAGCTCCGCCACTGAAGTGCATCATCACGGCCGTTGCGTAGGCCATCACTGGTTTCTTCCCAATCAGTATAGTATCCGGTGGGATAGGGGTTCTCGGCCTTACGGGGATTCTCTCCGCTGGCAATGGTGCTTGCTCTGGCATTTCGGTCACCCAATGTTCACCTCCATGAATACCCTTGCCCTAATACAACTAGCAGCCGACTTAAACGTTCAGTTTTGACGGCCCGCACCAACGTAGTAGGGTAGATACTGCTTCTTCCAAAAGTTGGTGGACCGGGCGGGATTTGAACCCGCGACTTCCGCCTTTTTCATCGGATGCGAAGGCGGCGTCTACGCTAGCGGCTCGTCTATACGACCAGTCGCTACTCATGCCAGACTGAACTACCGGCCCTTCATCGTTAGGCCTGAGCAACGAGTCTTAAATGTTTTCGGCCCAATCGATCAAGTCATCCTGCGCTGAAATAAATCTTAATAAGAGTAGCGACTTCTTCCGATAATCGCGGGCCGGTAGCTCAGCTTGGTTAAATTGGATACTTAGTCGATGCCGAAGAGCACACGGCTGATATGTGAACATGTCCGCAGAGACCGTGACCGCCTTCATGTCAGGGCGGCGGCAAGGGTCGCCGGTTCAAATCCGGTCCGGCCCACCATAGTTGGAGAATACATCCCTTTCTCGATTCAGGCTGTTGAGGAGTCGTTATTCGCCGAAGTGTAGAGGAAGAGTTGGATTCAGAATATGTGGAATTTGCTGCAGGGATAGTCCCTCTGGTAAGCGCGAAAGAAACGTTTATAGACGCTTCCCACAGGTCGTGACGCATGCGGTAAGAGTACATGCCTGAAGACGCGATTGAAACCTTTGACCTAACCAAAATCTTTGGTCACGTTACGGCTGTGGATGGCTTGAACTTCGATGTTAGAGAGGGTGAACTATTCGGTCTACTTGGGCCAAACGGTGCAGGAAAGACAACAACGGTACGTATGCTCTGCACTCTTCTCGAACCTACACGGGGCACAGCCATCATTGCTGGTTATGACCTTGTGAAAGAACCTGCCGATGTTAGACGGCAGATCGGGGTTGTCTCCGATGGTGTTATGCTATACAAGGATCTTTCGATCGAGGAGAACTTGAAGTTTCTCAGCAAACTATACGACCTTTCTGGAGGAGAATCGGATTCTAGGATAAAGGAACTACTGGATCTATTTGATTTCAGAGAGAAAGCGAAGCGGCAGGTAGGAACCCTCTCGTCAGGATGGACCAAGAAAGCTCTAATATCTGCGGCGCTACTTCACAGGCCCAGAATTCTCTTCTTGGATGAAGTGACCAGTGGTCTAGATCCTCAATCCGCAACCGCCCTCAGAGATTTTGCACGCGAACTCTGCAACAAGGGCGTCACAATAGTCTGGACAACTCACTACATGTCTGAACCGGAGAAGATCTGTGACCGTGTAGGGATCATACACGGAGGTAGGATGATCCAGATAGGGTCTCCAAGCGATCTCAAACGCAAAGTCAGTGAACTTTCTGTTGTGGAGATTGAAGCTCCAAACATCTCATCTCAACAGATTGAAAAGCTTCGAAACATCGCTGAAGTCTGCAACATCAGATATGAAGCGCCTATACTCCGCATCAGCTGCGAGAGAGATGAGGAGTTTACGGAGAAAATTACGCAGATCCTTATGTCCGAAGGCGTCAAGATCAGAGCCATCAACACAAAGGATCCTACACTTGAGGAAGCTTTCATCAAGTTAACGGGAGGCGAAGAAGAGATAGATCGTTTTCTTGAGAAGGCGTCGAGAAGGAACAACTTGAACGAAAACGCTGGCAGAGACGTAGTAGAGTAAAGGTTCTGTCCCTAATGCTAAGGAGGTTTCTACGTGACGTCTTGACGGTGACTGTCAAAGAGTTTCGTGTGTTAAGGCACAATCGTACCGCAATGCTACTTTCGCTGGTGATTCTGCCGTTCTTCTTCACCACGACCCTTGGAGCAGGAAGTGGGGCTGGAACAGCATTCTCACCAACAGCCAAGATCCCCATGGCCTTTGTTGACAATGATTTAACGGTTGCTTCGGCTCGCGTCTACGGGGTACTTGCGAGCTCCGGAGACTTTGATATTCTGATTCAGGGATACAGAGAGGAGAATGCGATCGCAACTCTGGGAACAGGAAAGATCTACGCTGTCATAGTTGTGCCTAAGGGTTTTCAGGAAAGGCTGCTGAACAATCAAGTGGGCCAATTAGTAGTCTACGTAGACGACAGCGTGCTTGGCCTAGACGGTGAGATCCAAGGAAGCCTGCTTGAGAATCTGCGCGACTTCAATCCAGAGCTAGAAGTGCAACCGATCGGTGAGGGGGGGTCGTCTCTAGTCGAGATCGTGACCAAGGGAGCTGTGTTCTCGAGTTTTGTGGTTGGCTTAACAATTGTTCTCGGTTTAGTGATAGTCTTCGCAACGTTCTATGAGATAGCTGGAGGAATCTCCAAGGAATCGGAAGATGGAACGTACGCTCGTTTACTCGTAAGTCCCGTAAGTCTAGGAGCCATAATTACAGGTAAAACGTTGTATGACCTCGGTCTAAACGTGATCCGCACCTTCACTGTTTTGGGTCTCTCTTCGTATCTATACCGAGCGAGACCGAATACAGATGTCATTACGATTCTAGCAGTTTCGCTACTTATGGCTGTTCTGACTATGGGTTTTGCATTCATGATCTCCGCATTCGGTTTTGGCGTCAGGGCTATTGTCATCATAGAATTCCTCTTTGTGCTTTTCTTGTTTGCATTCAGTGGGTTCATGATAGATAGAGAGCTATTGACAGGTATCTCACGGGCAATTTCCTATTCGCTACCTTGGGCATACGGGATCGAGATTTTGAAGCGGGCGATGCTAGTTGGGCAACCTCTCTCTACGATGACCTTCCAACTGATATTTGTCGTAGTTGCTATTGTGATCTTCTACGGTGTTGCTTATTTTCTTCTCAAGTCGTCGCGGGAGAGGCTTGTGGCATGAAAGCATTGATTCGAGACTCAGCGGCTGTTGCAGCTAAGGAGTTGAAGCAGCTCTCGCGCGATCCGGTCTCACTAGCTTTGACCATAATGTTTCCGGTTCTCTTGATTTCAATATTCATCGTAATAAGTGCGGCTTTCGGAGCGACTAGCTACGATCTACCTGTGGTGATAGCTGATCTAGACAGTTCACCTGTATCAAAGATCCTCTTGGACAAGCTAACAATCTCTCCCCTGATTCATGTGGCTCAATTTGTCCAGACCGAAGAGCAGGTTCTCCATGCTGTTGAATCAGGCGCTGCCGTTGGAGGTGTTGTTATCCCAAGAGGGTTCGGTGATGCGCTTCTCAATAATCAACGGACATTCGTTATTCTGCAAACAGACAATTCCAAGATAATGGTGCCTTCCTTGGTTCAGGCCGCCTTGAGTAGTAGCATACAGGCGATGCTGGGTGAGGCTTCTGAAACCGGTTATTCTGGGGCTCTGTCAGGTATCAAAGCCGCGTCGGTTGAGTTGATCCTTAGATCCGTTTCCGGTCGGCCTCCAAGCGGTGATCCTATTCTGCCCGGGTTTCTGGGTATGATCACAATACTCGGGGCCTTCGATGACATAGTAAACGCCATAAGCAGAGAACGTGAACGAGGCACTTTCCCACGTCTAGTCCTCACACCTGTGAATATTCTATCCGTCTACTTGGGAAAGATGGCTTCAACGGTATTACTAAACGCTATTCGAACTACACTCATGCTTGTCATCTTCGTGCTCTCAGGATTGGTCATTAGAGGTAGCCTTGTCCTGATCTATCTAATTACCAGCCTAATAGCGATCTTCACACTATCCGTTGGACTGGTCTTCTCATCAAGGATTCGAAGCTCAGCCACATTGACGATCTTGGAGATTGCATTGACCTTTCCGCTTTTTCAACTCTCAGGCGCAGTCTCGTCACCGATACTACTCGCTCCAGGAGGACGTGCGATATCATGGTCGCTGCCTTGGACCTGGGGCAACGAAGCGCTCAGACGCATTATCTATCTCGGCGTTGGTATCGACGCAATAGCTCCCAACATAGGGATACTCCTACTTAGCAGTTTAATTCTGCTTCCAATCGCAACGGTACTAGCCAAGCGAAGAATGTAGGGCTAGAATTCGGGTCTACAACTAGGATTGCACTTACACTTTATCCAAATCATCGCTGCCGCAAGACTAGCTGCAATCATGGGAGATACTGAGAATTCTGGGATAGGTATTCCGGTTAAACCCAATGTAATCGTAAATGCCCTGTTAATTTGGCCTGTGCCCGCGTCTATGCGAAACTCGTAGAATTCGTGGCCCTCGTTCCGGTTGGTCCATTCCGTCACAGTTGTCAAGTATTCGCCAGGATCGAGATAACCATCAAACCATCCATCCCAACTGTACCAGTGGTACGTTGTTTGGTCGGTCTTGAACTCGATCGACACCCAACTGATCGTCCTTGTAGCATCATTCCAGTCTAGACCATGTACCGTGCCTTGAACATAACTTCTGAGATCTAATTCGAAAACTATAGAGGCTTCACCGCCAAGCACGACGTTCGGTATACTTGTGTACGCCTGCTGCCGATAGGGTCCCAAGTGATTGTACGGCAAGAAGAAGGCGTACTCGCCTTGCAGTAGAGCTGGAACGGGAGGGTAGAATCTGTCCGGCAAATACCGGTTTACAAAGTCCACCATGACAAGCCATTGGCCCGTGTAGGAGCCCGCATACGTAGAGCGACCCCAAACACCGTAGTTGGGAGAAAAGAGAGTAGCGGCCTGAACTCCGGCGCTTCCTATGCTTGGCTCCACATAGCCTATCAGACCGGCAAGCCCTGCGCACTCTAATTTCCAAGTTCCATCAGGGATAGCATCTTGCAGTACCTGTTTGCCATCAGCGAACAAACCTGCGTTCGAAGTCAAAGATCCCGCGTTGGATGACACAGTTGCGGCCGCGACTAGCGTGTCGCCCTCATCGAATACGCTGATTCTTATCGAAGTATTGTACGGGGTCTTTGAGAAGATTCCCTCAGTCTTGAAGAGCATTGTGATCGAGAAGTTTACTCCAATCATTAGCTTGACGCTTGTGTCGGCTATGGATCCTATCCATCCAACGGGAACCTGAACATTACCCAAGTCGGTGCCGAAGCGTGCAAGGTTCTCCTGAACGTACCCATACGTTCCTACGTTCACAGCGTAGACGCCGGGGTAAACGGCTAACGTCGAACGGTAGGATGAATCTCTATAGGAGAATGACCCATACAGGAATCCTATGTGAAAATTCTCCTGATAAAATAGTGCCGAAGCCATGTCTTGAGTTTGATCGTCCGAGAGAGGGTTCGGAACGTCAGGCCCGAATCTATCAACCAGAGTTGACCCGTTAGTAAGAAGGTAGCTTGCTCCAGACCCAAAATCTGTCTTCCAAGTTGGCCAAGGTATAGAATTGAAATCTGAATCCTGCTTGGGTAGACTCCACTGTTCAATCTTAGCGTTCCAGAAGTAGATTGCATCAATAAAGTTGGCCGAGGCAACGTCGTAGACCAGAGCGCTCACTGAGGCGTCATTCCAAATCCACTCTTTATCAACATGTGGTCTTTGCCAATCGGTGGAGAAAACTGTAACATTGATTCCGCCGCCACGGTACATGTGAGTGCTCACATCCGCCACTCCAGTACCAATCGAGACTGTCACTGTCAAAGGTTGGTCCAATTCTTCAAAGCTGGTTGCCGGAGGTATGGCTTGGATATATCCACGCATGAAAACCCTGATTGTATAGGTATCTGTTGGGAGACCGTAATCATAGAGTCCGCGATATCTTGCAAGAGAATACTTGACGTTCATTCGCGACATGCTATCTGGCAGCGCGGCGTCCACAGTCATCGGGCCTGCCATGCCAAGACCGTTCAGAGTTATGTTCCATTCGCTGACGAGGTTTTCATATCTGTCCTTCACTGGGATCTGGGTGAAATTGAAAGCCGCAAGGGTACCATCACTGGCGAAAGCCTCAGCTAACAGAAACCTGCGTGGATCAGGGCCCCTCATAGGCACGTCTTCGATCGTGCTAGGCAAATCGTGAAAATGAACTGTCACATTGATCGTTGAGGATCTCCAGAGATCGATAGGGACTGAAATGTCTCGCGACAATTCCTCATTTGGCACGATGAAGTCGTAGTCCATGAATCGGGCTCCATCATTTGCAGTTTGAACGTAACCGTTTACGAAGACCCGTATGTAGTATCTCCCTGGCGTTAGACTGTCTGTCCAGGTGGCAAAAACCTGAGGAACCATTCCTGACATCTCAGTGGGAACTCCGTAGAAACCTCTAATCCCAAACTGGAAACGGAAACTGTTAGATTCACTATTTGTGTAGTAGCCGTTCTGATCAACCCACCAGTATTGAGCCGGGCCAACGCCGTTGAATAGACCGAAATCATCCTTCACTGTGCCATCAGGATCGTTCGATGCTGTTGCTTCCGCCCATGAGATGGCCGGCAAAGCCAACGGTCCCTCCCATGGAAAGGATACCTTCTTCGGTGCGTCGTTACCGGCAACAACTCCCGGTTCACCTGTCAACCGGGTATATCCGGTAGTAGAAGCGTATCTGACATTGCCGTGGACGTAACTGGCGTATGGGGCCTGTGTCAAGTTGATAGGGGAATAGGTGACGATGCTATCAGAGCCATAGGTGTCGCTGTCATAAATGACGACGCTGACGGGACGCGTGCCCGACCAGTTGGTAAGGCCAAATTTGTCTTTGGAGAAGACTTCCCCACGAAGCTCCAGACCAGCCTTCAAGTAGGCGTCAAACACCAGAGACTGTCCGCGAAATATCCTTACGTTCTCAGCGACCTTCTGTTCAGGGAAACCTGCTGCAGAAGCGAAAATATCATAAACGCCTGGAGCGACGCCTTCTATCTCATAATGGCCCTGTGCAGATCCATTAAAGTAACCGCGCGCTTCAACTGCACGTCCAGTTAACTCTCCAGTCAAAGGATCTGTGGCAAATCCGACGGCTCTGACCTTGCCTGGAAGGTTGATTGATTGGCCGTAAAGCGCGCGAGTTGCTACGTCGCCATGTCTTACGGTCCCCGAGATCATTCCAGGATCAACCTCGCCTTTCACGAGTAGAATCGGCCAATTCTCCATGGGCATCGTACTGTTGACATAGTCTGAGGGTGTAGAGCTCCGAACGGGGTAGTGGTCGTCAAGGAACATTTTAAAGAAGTATCTGCCCGCGACGAAAGGTGCCTTCATTTGGTTGATTCGAACGTAATACCACTCAGACCAGTTTCTAGCAGCGACAAAATTTATCCCAGTCGTTGGAGCTATAAAGACGATCCATGAACCAGGCTGAAACGGATCATCTTCATCCGCTCTTGTGGCAAAGATATTTCCGTAATTGTCTGTGATCGTCGTTACGATATTTGTATTCTCTCCAGCACCCCAGTCTATGCCACCGGCTGGCTCAAACCCATCCTGTATTAGAGCACCGGTCTTGTCGAATACAGGCGCTGGGATGTATATGGCGATTGTACTATAGTTGAAGTCTGGGTTGGGGTTACTCTCCGTGATGAACCGTCTCGGTTGAGAGAAGTTGATAGCAAAGATCAAGTCCCCGATGCTCTCATGATCAGATGTTGATGTCAAGATCGCCCCTTCCGGAGCGTAGGAATTCGCACCAGCCTGCAGCGGCTGCTCAAAGGTTATGAAAGGCGATTGGTAACCTGGCGGATGCGTATGAACGTCGGTGTACATGTTCAATCCGCTGCCAGGCCAAACGTAGCCTACCGGTCCTAGGACGTGTGCCTGGCCGAACGTGTTCGTCGGGTTTGACTGATGGTCGTTAGTTCTGAATAGTGGCTGTGAACCCGTCAAGTTTCCAATCGTTGTGTGCGCTTGGACTGCAACGGTTCCGCCTGACGCCAGCACTAGAAAAAGGATTGCGATAGCCCATCGTTGAGCCAACTATCCACGCACCATGTTCAACTGTGGTGCAAGGGCTCATTTCGGAGTCTTTCTCATCTTGCGCCTTTTGTAGAACAGGTAGCCTGGGACAGCGATCGCCGCAATTATGACTAGCGCTATAGGCGCCACTGGAACGGCCGGAGGCTGAACATCTATGGAGATCGTCAAAGTGTCGTCTAGAGAGTTGTCTTCCTGAGTCCAATCAATCCTGAGGTCAAAGACGTACTCCTTCGGCTGCGCTTTGGCATCAATATCAACTGTAAAGTAAGCAACTTTCACATCGCCTGCAAGCATGGTTCCAAGGAAGTCGGTTAGAGTGCCTGAAAAGAAGTTACCGACCTGAAGCTGTACTCTAACAGAATCCGCTTTTATCGAGCCCTTGTTCTTCAAAGCTACTTGGATTAAGAGCCCTGTCTCGCCGACTTTGGCCTCGCTTGGTTCGATGTTGACTATTTCAAATTTCACCTTTTCATTCACGTAGAGTGGCACTTCCCCGATCGGAACGTGTTTCTTGCCTCTTTCCTCGGTCAGGCTCACCGAATATCTGCCGAAGGCTGCGCTCTCCAGAACATCTATTATGAACTCGGCTGGGTAAGTCTCTCCTGATGAAAGTTTCCCCAGAAAGATTGCGTCAGAACCGCTTGATGAAGCTTTGAAAGGCGGCTCCAATTCTAGCCAGAGCCTAACGTTGCTTGCTATGCCTGTTCCTGAATTGGCAATACTGACTATCACTTTCACTTGCTTGTTTCCAGGGAATATCTTGGCTGGTTGAGTAGTGATTTCCTGAACGAGAAGATCTCCCCACCAAATAGGAACGTCTATGGGGTGGGTCAGGTTGACTTCGCGAAGCTCTCTAGCGGATTTGTAGGATAGTTGAAGATCATAGTGGTAGACGCCTTCTTCCGCGTCCGCGTCAACGCTAAGGGTGAAGACCACTGTGAAGGGCAAACCGCCCTGTGAAACAGCTTTGATATCTCCTGCAGCCTTTGTGACAGATGTGTCAGTATACTCTTTTCCGTCTTGGAAGTACACATACTTTAGTGGTGGTTTCAGCAACAATGTGGCCGTTACGCTGCGCGCTGTATCATCACCGACATTGGATAAGACAACCGAGAGCTGAGCGTTCGTATCTCCTGGGCGAACATTTTCAGGAACTAGTTCGTTAGTTCCCCAATAGACCTTGGTCACGATCACATTTGCCACGCCTATGGCATCTACAGGAGGAAACGATGAACATAGTGAACCAAGAAGCATGAATGAACACACTAGGAGGATGAGAACTCGGCTTCGTATCTTCATCTTCGACTACCTGTCAAGTTGGAACGTCCACGGATGGGGTGCACGGGATATAAAGGATTTCTTTCGACTACATCTTACTTATCTTGCAGCAATTGGCAAACTGGGGTGGCTGGCTCTTCTTGGATTTGGCTGTAGAAACCTTTGACCTTACCAGACGTTTCGGTGATCTGGTCGCTGTCAACCGAATGAATCTAGAGGTCACTTCTGACGAGATCTTCGGGTTACTTGGCCCGAACGGTTCAGGCAAAACGACCTTGATCCGTATGCTCACAACGGTCCTTGAACCTACAGAGGGCGATGCCAAAGTCGCAGGTTACGACGTGCTTCGAAACCCAACCATGGTACGTAAAAGCATAGGCGTAGTTACACAGGCCATGACCTTGGATGTGGAGTTAACCGCTTACGAGAACATGGAACTCTATGCAAAGTATTATGG
This sequence comes from uncultured Candidatus Bathyarchaeia archaeon, assembly GCA_964562925.1. Taxonomy (GTDB): domain Archaea; phylum Thermoproteota; class Bathyarchaeia; order 40CM-2-53-6; family CAVXDP01; genus CAVXDP01. The sequence goes on along the minus strand of CAZLVF010000004.1, from coordinate 57,429 downwards.
AGTTCAGGCTGAGGTCAGAAACGAAAGGATCAGAGAACTGCTCGAAGTTGCCGGGTTGGTGGATAGAGCTGATTTCGCGGTCGGAAGTTATTCAGGAGGAATGAAGAGGCGGCTCCAACTTGTCAGATCACTCATTCATCGACCTAAGATTCTATTTCTAGACGAGCCGACCACTGGGCTCGATCCTCAGGCCCGCAACGCGATTTGGGAGTACTTAAAGAAAATCCACAAAGAAGACAAGATCACAATAGTAATCACTACACATTACTTGGACGAAGCAGAAGTTCTATGCGACAGGGTTGCCATCATAGACTATGGTAGGCTGGTCGCGTTAGGCACTTCTATGGACTTGAAAAGAGAAGTGATGGGAGGAGATGTCGTTGAAGCGGAATTCTCAAGCCTGCCCGAAAGGGCGTTCGAAGCTTTGAAGAATTCTACTCTTATTCTCCATCTTAAGAAACGAGACAACAATCTCACGATTCTTGTAAAGAGCGGCGCTGAAGCGGTACCCAAGATCGTTGAACTCGTAGATGCAAATGGCGGCAGGATTCGTACGGTCACATTCCGTGAACCAACTCTGGACGACGTATTCCTGCACTTTACTGGAAGGAGCATACGTGAAGACACGATGATTCATCGCAAGAGGTTCATAAGCGCTTGGGAGGCGTTGCGGCGATGAAAGGCGCATTATGGGTTTGTGAGAGAGACATCCGCAAGTTTGTGAAGCAACCATTCGTTATGATGTCGGCTCTCCTGGCGCCTTTCTTGATGCTAGTCTTGTTAGGGAACGCTTTTGGTGGAGAAATAACTGATGTGCCAGTAGCGGTCGTAAGAGACAGCCAAGGCAGCTACTCTACGGCTTTTCTAGAGACCGTGGCGACGGGAGAGACCGTTCGTCTGATAGACGTTCCAGACTTGGATTTTGCACAACTCCTTCTGCAACAGGGGAGAGTGAAAGCCATAATCTACATCCCCGGCGGGTTCGACAGCCATTTGCGCAAGGAGAACCAAGCTTTTGTCACTCTCTACTTAGACAACACTGATCCCCTAAGTGCTTCAACGGTCTCAAGCTTCTTCCAGATTACAGCTCAACAGCTCTCGAACCGAGTCTGCCTAACAGGAGTCCGTGATCCAAACCTCATTCTTGACGTAGCCAGCTTCTATCGTAAGGTCGAATACATCGAGTTCATGGCGCCCGGGTCTGTTATTCAAGCCGTCTTCATAGCCTCTATTATCGGTGGAGGCGTATCCATCCTATTCGACAAGCAACGAGGCGTAATCGAAGGATACCTTGTAACTCCGCTCCGACAATATGAGATAATCATAGGAGTTCTCCTAGCAGGTGTCATCAAGGCAATGTTCTCATCGCTTACTATGCTGTTTCTCGCCATCCTGGTGGCTGGAGTTCGTCCGATGACCGACGCTACAGGTTTTCTTCTTATGCTAATCACAATCTTTCTAACGAGTCTCGGATTGATCTCCATGATGACCGCCTTCGCTGTAAGGGCTCCGGCGCCAGAGGTGTACCAGTTCACTTCGTTTCCAATCAATCTGGTGCTCTACTTCACAAGCGGCGCGATCTATCCTATCGAAGGGTTTCCGGAGTGGATGCAGGAGATCACGGTTGTCAATCCAGAAGCCTACGCTGTACACGCCCTTCGTCTACTCATGTACAAGGGAGCAAGTTTCTCAGCAGTTGTAGAAGACTTTCTCTTCTTAGCGGTCTTCACGGTAGTCATGGTTGGCATAGCTACAATGGTGTTCAAACGGGTCCTATAGACGCATGTCTTGGCAAGAGTTTCGTAACACTTTCATAGCTCTCGCAGGCCAAGAGTCCCGTAGTCTGGTGGAGCACGGTTACTGGAGAGAAGGAGAACTTCTTTTTGGAGTCTAGCAGGAAAACTAGGCAGGCAGCCTCTGATGAATTGAATTTTCGAAAGGTCTCTGACATTGATATCGCTAAGAGAGACGTCAAGGAACGGGGTTTCGCACTTTCAATAGTGAAAGATCGAGAGACATTATTCCAGAGTAAGACTCCGGGGATATTCGTGCTCGTGACCGCTATCGACAAAGAGCGATCCCGCTTCAAAGGAGCCTCCGCAGCGGACAAAATTCTAGGAAAGGCAGTAGCTATGTTGCTCATCTACTCGGGTATCAAGCGTGTCTACGCTTCCACAGCTAGCCAAGACGCTCTGGCGACGCTGGAAAAGTTCAAGATTCCGTTTGAATTTGGAGTGACGGTGCCAAAGATATTGAATAGAGATCGAACCTCAACATGCCAATTCGAGAGCCTAGTTCGCGATGCACAAACTCCTGAAGAGGCTTTCGAGAAGCTGAAGATATGTAAAGTCTCAGGTTGACATACGCGAAACATCGCGGATCGCGTTCTTATGGCGGAACGAGAGCCTTTCGGATGTCGATTCTATAGAGTATCGCGTGACAGATGAAGGCGCTTATTATGTCTTCAAGAAAGAGCACAGCCATGATTGCCAGTACTATAGGAACCGGCATCGCCATCAGGTAGACATCTGTGACAAATATGTACGGAGCCTGCACAAGATAAGCAGCCAAAACCGCTATCAGCTGAGGAACTATAGGCCTAGTCTTCATTCCACGAATCTTCGAATAGAATAATCCTGAGAAAAAGCCTAGGATTGCGTTTCCACCCATAATGTAGGGGTTCGCTCTCGGAAGTCTGAAAGCAGCTATTACGAAACCGAAGAATCCAACGAAGGCTCCGGAAAGTGGCCCGACCCCGAGGCCAGCAAGGATCACTGGGATCTGTGAAAAGTGGATATTAACTACCCCGGTATGAGCTACAAACAGTCCAAGTACGTTCGCCAGCCCGCTCATAGTGGCCACGAAAGCCATAACTCTAGAGTCTAACTTCATTTCATCCGCGCTCTAGTAGAGCTTCGGTCAGGATGCCAGTTAGCGAAACTTAAAAGCATTGATCAAATCGGTTCTGTCAAGTCTTTGTGACGTGCAAAGAACTTAGGGGTCTTTCGCCAGATCATGTTCGCATCGAAAATCATGTTCTTTGTTGTAAGCTACGTTATTGAGAGATAGCATTAAGAAAGGATCATCGCTTCGGCCTATGACTTTGTGGCAAGTTTCTGGCTCCACTAGGTAAACCTGTCCTGCTACTGTCAGAGGCTTCATGGTCTGTCGACATTGCGCATTGGGCGTTGACTTTTCATGCCAAACCAATTCAGCAGTACCACACACATGAACAAATATCTCGATTTTGCCTGAACTTCTTGTATGATAGTGTACCCCTCTTGGCTCGTTTCTGTTTATCGTCTGTATGACAACGTCAACTATTGCGAAGCCAAACCTACTGTTTCTACAGAGTTCTATCCCGAAGACCACTCCTCGATGATCATCAAGCTTCTTTTCGATTGAAATTGAGATTATGGCCATGTGACGAACCAACAGGATTCAAGTACGCTCCACTAGGCATTAAGTCTTGTATCGAGATGTGAGAAGGTAAACTTGGGCTGCATGATATGGGTTTAGTTTAGAGCCTTTCGCATTAGACTGAGCCACTTGTTCTACCCAAGAAATGAGTCGCTCGCAGCAATCAGGAAGTCAATATTTCCTCGCCTTGAACCAATTCGTCGCGAGTGAAATATTGTTGCCGCTAAACAGAGAAGGCTTAAAGGTTCGTTTAAGAGGTACTGGCGGCCTTGTGGGGCTGTCGGCTAGATGATGGAGGTTGGATTACAGCCAAATCCAACCAGAACATCAGGCAAATCTGGTCTAGGCTACGTGGCTTGGGAAACTATCCTTCGAGACCCCACGAGATCGGGAGTTCAAATCCACAACGGATTGAACAAATCTCCCCAGCCCCACTAAAACCTGTAAGATCAAAGACCCGTCAATACATCGCTTAACTTTGCTCGTTGAGAAGTCTTGTAGCGTTTGCTTTGGGCAGACTTAATAGGCGTATTACCAATCCTACTGAACCCGACCCAGCAAGAGACGCCCCGGTGGCTCAGTGGTGGAGCGGCGGCCTTGTATCAAAACCAAAGCAAGCCGCAGGTCCCGGGTTCGATCCCCGGCCGGGGCTCCATTCTAAAATAGAGTCTCTACTTCTTACAGTGGACGCTTGGTTATGCACTCTGCCGCCTGTATCTTTCAGCAGCCTGGACTAGAGCTTCAACTCCCGGAAGGCTTTCGCCGGCAAGCATCGAGAGCATCGCGCCGCCCGCTGTGCTTACATGCGAGAAACTGTCTTCTATTCCTAGCATGCTCGCCAACCCAGCCAAGTGTCCGCCTCCGATAACGGTTGTACCTTTGCATGAGGCTATCGCTTCAAGAACTGTCTTAGTTCCAAAATCGAACCCCTCTTTCTCGAAGATCCCCATGGGGCCGTTCGCCACCACGGTCTTGGACTGTTTGATCGTGTTAGCATACTCTCTGACTGTATCACTGCCGATATCAAGCGAAGGCTTATCGTGGTGGAGTTCTTTCACTGGGGCTTCAACCCTCTTATTATCTTTGAGGGTTGCAAGGTCGACCGGAACTGTAATCTTGTTTTGATACTTGTCCAAGATGACTTTAGCTCTCTGAACGTATTGTATGAGTCCTGCAAGTTCCTCCTCGTCTCCTCTGCTTAGGTCAAATCCCATAGCTCTAAGGAAGATTTTTGCCATGAGGCCTCCGAGCAGGACGGTATCGGATTTCCCAGCTTTGACAATGTTCTCTACGACGGGAAGCTTGTCCTCTACCTTTGCTCCGCCGAGGACATAGGTGCATGGGCGTTTTGGCTCCCAGAGGACCAGGTTCAACGCCCTGAGTTCTTTCTCCATGAGCCTTCCGGCGGCTGAGGGGAGAACGTATGCGAAGCCCACGAGGGATGCTTGGGATCTATGAGCTGCAGCGAACGCGTCGTTGACGTAGAGGTTGCATAGCGGCGCCAGCCTTTGGATCATCAAGGTTTTCGCAAGTTTCTCAGATGGGCCGTCAAGGACCTCTTCAGAACAGGTTCTCAAGTTGTCTAATACCAGGACTTGACCTCGTCTCAACTCTCTTATGGCCTTTCTGGCCGTGGGTCCCATAACGTCCTCAACAAAAGCTACGTCTTGTGAACAGTATCTCCGTAGGAGATTTGTATGCTCCTCAAGTGTGGTAAAGTCCTCTTTGCCCGGTCTGCTCTGGTGCGATCCCAACACAACCTTCGAGTTCTTCAAAGAGCTCAGCGTCTCTTTGGTAGCCTTGATTCTTGAATCGTCAAGAATCGCGTTACTTGATGGGTCTATTGGAGAGTTTACATCAACCCTTAGAAAGACAGTTTTTCCTTCCAAGTCAAAGTCATCAAGCGTCAGAAATCTAAGGGCCATTAGAATCATCTCTAGCTTCTTCTTCTCTTGTTATATGATAAAACCTTTCTCAGCTACCAGAATGCCTTCGTAAAGTTGGATGAATGGAATGGTTCAGCTATGTCGACAAATCTTTAAGTGTCGGTAACAGGTGAAAACTGCGGTCGATGCCGAGGTGGCTCAGCTGTGGTTAGATGCCCCTCAAGGGCTAGGCTTTAGCGCTGGACTCATAAGGAATAGAGCCGCTCTGGAGAGATCCAGAGGCCACGGGTTCGACAGCACAAAGGTCTGTGCCGGGTCTCCCGTCCTCGGCACCTAGATCGAGAGACGCCTTCTACCTCTTCCCTCTGAGGGTCTGAACCCTACGATCTCTTCGGCCAATGTACACTATGTCTGCTAGTCCCAGAAACAGGCCGGTCTCAGTTATGCCGGGTATCGTCCTGAGGCTTCTATCCAGCTTTTTTGGATAGTATATCCTTCCGAAGTCTATGTCGATGATATAGTTGCCATTATCCGTTACGACCGGTCCAAGTTTCCCTCTGCTCTCTCTCAGCGTCGGTCTACCACCAATTCGGGCTATCTCTCTCATGACGAATCCGACGCCAAACGGGAGTACCTCAACTGGAACCTTACCGTTGAGGCCGTGTTTCGCAACTTTTTTCTCGTCCACGACTATCACAAACTTCTTCGCCGCGAAGGCCACAACTTTCTCTCTTGCGAGGGCTCCCCCAGCTCCTTTTAACAAATCTAATGTGCGTACCTCAACCTGGTCCGCGCCGTCTATCGCTAGGTCAAGCTCAGGATGTTCAAGTAGGTTGGTCAGGTTCAGTCCATTCTTTGCAGAGAGGATCTCAGTCTGGATCGAGGTCGGGACTACTTTGATGTTCAGATCTTCTCTCTTCACTTTCTTTCCAAGTTCTTTGATAACGAATGAAACCGTCCGTCCGCTTCCGAGCCCGACGACGCTGTCGTTCTCAACAAGGTTGAGTGAAGCTACAGCTGAGGCTTGTCTCGCTCTCTCAACCCAGCTCATCGTCTCAGCCCTCCGACTCTATCTGCTCCAGTCTCTCTATGGCTTTAAGAACCTCTTCTCTTATGGTCTCGATCTTCTCATCTGTTCTTGTTCGCATTCTATTCGATGTCACAAGCTTCTGTCCTGGTGAAGTATCCTCGGTTTCTTTGTACTGTTCGGAGGAATGCGTCACCTTTTCTGATGAGTTCAGTTGTCTACTAGATATGTAAGGTTCCGGTTGAGGTAGTGATCCGATGAGAGATCTCAACTCCTCAATCTTTCTGTCAACCTCAGAAATCTTTTGAGAGAACTCTTCTTGCAGCTCCCTCTTCTCTTTCTGTAGATTCACGAAATCGGTCACTCTACGCCTCTCTTCAATTCTTTCATCCAGAATCTGAAGGTCTCTCTTGTATCGTTCAGAGAGTCTATCCCTCTCCTCAACTTTCAGAATGCCCTTGACTTCAGCTTCATAGATTGCGGTCAACGCCGCGCTGAGAATCTCTCTCTCAAAGGAGTATAGTCTCAACTCCTCCATTGCCATATCGACGTCTGCGATCGGGTTACTCGCCTTTCTGTTCCTGTCTGGTTTGGCTAGGTCTTGTTGAGGGGGTCTTTCTCTGTGTAGAAGGTGGGAAAGCCATTCCGGAAGCGCTATCCATATCATAACGAGAGAGAGTAGCCGCGAACTCGGCATGGGATCCCCTCTTGAAGTCCGTTTATCAGAAGGCGCTGGATATAAATGAATTCGTGAAAAACACGTCAAATCTAAACACGACATCTGCAGAGATTCATGCTCAAATATTCAGAAATCTGGCAATATCCTCTCGATAACCTTTGGCAGGTAAACTTCAGAAATACAAAACCAAGCGCATCTTAGCGGTGTCTTGACGCGAAACAAGGACGAAGATTCAGTGGAGGTACATCATGACATCTGAGCTGAGGAGCTCTTCCATGCAGGTCAGTCCACATCATCTATCTTGAAAGATACGTAAACGGACTATTAAAGCAGTATTTCACTCGCAATCCTGTCGAGCTCTCTTGTTGAGAGCTCAGTCAAAAAAGACAAGTCGAATGATATCTACACCCTTGAGTCGTGAACTAGCGACCCGATTTCATCTAGGAAACGCTATAGCGGTCTGGCCTTTGACTCTAGCAGAAACTAACTTACGAAGTTCTACACCGTAAGCCGCCGAAGCGGACTATAAGACCGATCGCCGCTGAGGACGCAGGCGCTATCATCCACCTCGACCCATTTCGCTTCTAAGATGCGCATTTGCCCACTCGAACCCTCGCTCCAAGGCTCGTATGTTCAGGTCGATCGATCCTTTGGGAGCCAGTTCCCTGATACTCTTCTCCAAGCTGGCAAGTTCAACTACCTTGGTTACTGCGACCACCGCCCCAAGCATGACCATGTTGGCAACCAGCGTCTTCTTCAGCTCCTCCGCCGCTATCTTTGTCGCCGGAATTCGACAAAGCACGCTTTCAAGGTCGGCTGGCACGCTGGAGACCAAGTCGGCATCAATGAACAGCTTGCGTCCGGGCCGTATATCACTTGCGTACATGTCAAACGCTTCTTGCGACATTGTAATTGTGATGTCAGCCGAAATCACCTTGGGATAGTCTATCCTCTCATTTGAGATTACGACCTCTGAGCGAGCTGCTCCCCCTCTAGTCTCTGATCCATAGGACTGGGTCTGAACAGCCTTCTTCCCTTCATGAGCAGCTGCAGCGTGGCCTAGTAGGATTCCGGCTAGGATCAAGCCTTGGCCGCCGAACCCTGCGAGCCTGACTTCAGTTCGACTCACGATTGGTTGCCTCAAATAGCTCTGCGTATAGCCCGGTCAGCTCCGGCGCCTCGATGTTTACGAACTCTCCCACAACAAATTTTCCGGAAAGCTCTTGTTCGCTCATTTCACTTGCCCGCTCAATTGTGACAGATTGCTTCTGAAACCACCTCATCATGTCGACCGGATTTGAGAACCCTGCCCTACGCCCGTAGTGGATGGGGCACTGTGATATGACCTCAACAAAAGCGAAGCCTCTCCTCTTCAAAGCCTTCTTCATCGAGGCAACTAGTCCGGCGACATGGTACGTGGTCCATCTTACAACGTAGGTTCCTCCAGCCGCCGCGACCAGTCTCGAAAGGTCGAATGGCCTCTCCAAGTTGCCAAAGGGAGTAGTCGTTGTTTTGATCCCTCGGGGTGTCGTGGGAGCTACCTCTCCACCTGTCATGCCATAGATCATGTTGTTGACGCAGATCACTTTGATCCCGATGTTTCTACGAGCAGCATGTATGAGGTGATTACCTCCGATTGCGGAGCAGTCTCCGTTGCCCGTAAAGACTACAACCTCTAAACTTGGGTTGCTGAGCTTAACGCCGGTAGCGAAAGCGATCGGTCTGCCATGAGTCACATGAAGCGTATCCATGTTGAACAAGGGGCTGGGAATCCAACCGCTGCATCCAATTCCCGCGACGCAAACAATCTTTCTCGTCGGGATCTCGGCTTCGTCGACGGCTCTAAGAAAGCATTGTGCAATGATTCCGTTGCCACAGCCTGAGCAATGCAAGTGCGGCTGGGCGCCGGGACGCAGGTACTTGGCCAATGGGTGCGACTGATGAGTTGGCAAGACTACATGGCGACCTTCATCACATGCTCTAAAACATAGTCGGGTCTGTGCAGGGTTCCGATCGTTTCGGGAGGGAGAAACGTTATCTCTGCATGGCCTGCCATTGCTCTCTCAATCTCGGGGAGTACTTGGCCAAGGTTATTCTCTAACACAACGATCTTCTCGACATGCTTCAGCGCTTCCTGCACACCCTTTCTAGGGAAGGGCCATAGCTCGATCAGTCTGAGCAGACCGAGGTGCACTCCTTTCTCATGCGCCCGCTTCACAACGAACTCTGCTGTTCTAGAACAGCTTCCGTACGCGACGAGTGCTATGTCTGCGTCGTCCAACATCACCATCTCAAAGTTCGAGATCTTTTCCGTGTGCACTTGTATCTTTTCACTGATTGTTCTGACTATCCTGTCGATCGCGTCAGGTGAGCCAGATACTCGTTTTCCATATTCGTCATGTGCGGATCCGGTAACGTGAACTGAGAAGCCCGTTCCCAACGCTGGCATTGGAGCGACCGAAGGGCTCAGGAAGCTTCGTGACGCCTCTTCACTACTCGATGGAACCTTTCTATTGACGATCGTGAGCGACCTTTTCTCGGGAATGATGACCTCCTCACGCATGTGGCCAACCGTCTCGTCGGCGAGCACGATCACCGGCGTTCGGAACTGCTCAGAGAGGTTGAATGCTCGAATCGTTAAGTCGAACATCTCTTGAGCAGACGATGGTGCAAGAGCGATAATCTCATACTCGCCGTGACTGCCGTGTCTGGCTTGAGCTACATCTCCTTGCATCGGAGCAGAGACGATTCCGGTGCTAGGGCCTGCCCGCTGCACATCCACAATCACGCAAGGCGTCTCGGTCATCACCGCGTATCCGATGTTCTCCTGCATGAGGCTGAAGCCAGGACCAGAGGTGGCGGTCATAGCTTTCAAACCAGTCCACGATGCGCCGATCACACTCCCGATGGATGCGATCTCGTCCTCCATCTGAATGTAGACGCCTCGGACCTTTGGGAGAAGATGAGACATCTTCTCGGCAATCTCGCCTGCTGGAGTGATGGGGTAGAACGCGAAGAATCGGCAACCTGCCGCGACAGCACCTAGGGCGCACGCCTCATTTCCCTGCATAAAGTATCTTCCGGGTTTTGCTAAGGCGAAATCTGAGACCTCCCGACGATGAATATTGCAAAGTCGGGGCAAAAGTGCTGGCAGATTCGGCAAGCTGTGCATTTGCTCTGATTGATAACCTCAGGAGGAAAGATACCCTTCCTCGTCATGCGGCTTCCCGTCTTTAAAATCTTGAAAGGGCAGAACTCGATACATATCCCGCATCCCTTACAAAGATTCCCCAAGATGACTATCTTTGGAAGTGAAGGATTCTCTTCTTGAACGATTTCGTTCACACTCAAGGCATGCGCACCTGAGGCGTACGAGAAGTACCGAAACCTTTGAGTTCTAGATCCGTGGGCCGCTCTCTCACGTCCCCTACAAGCGCCCCTAGATTTGTAAGGTTCTCTCTAAGCGTACGGTGTATTCTACTATCTTGGATGACTCGGCATGCCCGCTTATAAAGGCCTGTTTAGGATCCGCTCTGTTTGCTATGACAAAATCAAAAGAGAGCGCTATACGAAAGACGTCTTCAACTTAGTGCAATGTCTCTCTTAGCTTTGCTGACAAACTCGCCTAGGTTCTTCTAGTGGATCTGTCGCTGACCTTGGATAGGCATAGTTCCTCGGTCAAATGGCTCAAAGCATGTTGCATCTATGAGGCATGATGGACCTCGTTAATCTCTTGTCTGGATAGGATCTTAAGCGAGGGCATCTGAATCTCCTTGACCTCAGATCCGGACAAACAACGCTTCCGTCAGTTACTTATTTCTTTACTTGACGGAATTCAAGTTCAGTAACCCTCTCGAGATCTGGAGAGATCGAGAAGAACATTGAAGGCTGGCTATATTTGATGAACCCTAATGTTTTCAATGTGTGTAATGGGGAGACACGTTTAACCGCTTCTTTACTTCTGCGCGACCTAACTGCAAAGTTCGGACATAGCGCCAAAATATCGAACCGAGTCTTAGGACGTAACCAGCGCTGAAATTCTGTCGGTGCTATTTCATCCCTTAAGCTTAAGAAGTCTCCTGAGATCAGAATTCCAGGCATGGAAAATCTTTGCATAGAGAAGCCCTTTTCCGGAGGCATACTCTTCTCGTACAAGTGTACTAGCGAATGCGAGCACTGCATGTACGCTTCATCTCCTAGTTGGAAGAATGACTGGATTTCTGAAAAAGATGCGGGGAGAATTCTGACTGAATTATCGGGTAGAATTCAGGAAAGCCCTTTCGGACCAAATAGAGTCGGCGTGAACTGGGGTCTTCACTTCACTGGTGGCGAGCCATTTCTTAACTTCGACCTTTTACTCAAGCTTACTCGAATGGCGGACGAGCTTAGAATCTCCTCCACTTTTGTCGAGACCAATTCTTTCTGGTGCACAGATGATAAGATCACTAGGCGGAAACTTGTGGAGCTGAGAGACTCGGTTGGATGGCGTGCTTATCAGTGTAAACCCGTTCATATTAGGCCAAATTCCGTTCGAACGGACAGAAAGAGCCGTCAAGATAAGTAGAGAAGTTTTCGGCGCGAACGCAATCGTATACCAAGAGACTTTCTATCGCCAATTCAGAAAACTAAAGATCAACGGCACTTTGCCTTTCGAACAGTATCTACGAAAAGAGCCAAGTGGATTAGCCTATACAGAGCTACTTCCCATGGGAAGGGCCGTAGAGAGCCTTGCCTACCTGTACAAGAAATATCCAGCAAAGCAATTTTTCGGCAAATCTTGTGAAGAGGAATTGACAAGAGGCTGGCACGTACACATAGACAACTACTGCAATTACATGCGTGGATATTGCGCTGGCATTTCCTTAGGGGACGGCAGAGAGCTAGGCTCGCTGTGCCGAGGAATAGATCTGAATGAGCGGCCAATTCTGGAAGCTCTTGTAACCGATTTGAGTAGACTTCTTGAATTCGCCGTTACAAAGTTTGACTATAAGGAGCGCCTTCAAGGCTATGTTTCAAAATGTCATCTCTGCATAGACGTAAGGAGATACATAGCCCAACAAACAGATGAATTCGAAGAGCTCAGGCCTAGAGAACTCTACTATCACATAGGGTAACCACCCGTTTCTTGAGACATTGCCGAAGAGCATCATTCTCACTTAACTCTCAACGATCTATTATTCACGTTGTTGTCGGACTAGTGGTTCTCACAGTAACGTTGATTCCACTCGCCGTAATCGGCGTTCCGGCCTACTACGTATACAGACAAAGAGTCTGCGCCAATAATAGAACAAAAGGTGGGGTTCTATTCGTACGGTATTTCGCGAAACAGTAGATTCAGGTCAATGCCCCTGCTCTTTCTGTACAGCTTCATTGCGTAGTAGAGTATTCCCCCCACCACGAACGAGCTTATTACGACGACCGCTGAGAGAGGGTCATTAACACCATACCTGCTGTCGGTGATCCACATAAAGAATGTCGGTATCCAGTAGAACACTGTCCCAAGAATGCCTGCAATAGTGATCACCGGAACGTTGCCAACCTTGTACTTGGATGCGGGAGAAGCTTCCCATAATGCCTTTGTCCTCTTTCGGTACGGCATAACAGTTCCTGCTAGTGTCGAAGCAGCTAGTACCGCGCCAGCGCCGACGAGGGCGTCAAGCGTGAACTTCCAGAATGGCGTGTAGATATACACCCAACCCATCACAACAGTTCCGATGGTTGAAAAGATAATGGCATTCAATGGGCTTCTAAGTCTTTTATCAACAGCACCGAACCATCCTGGAAGGGCTCTGTCAAATGACATTGCAAAGTACATTCTGACAGTATTGACCCAGCCGTTGGTCGGCCATATCCAGTACCATGCGTTCATACCTATAACCGTCATTATCCAAAAGAACGGGTTGCGGGTCATCGTAAGATAGAGAAAGCCGAGGAACGGAGACATCGGTATAGCCGATGCGCCACCCATAGCGAACCACATGTAGCTCGCTGAGAAGAGGAACTCGTTGCCAACGATCATAATGGTAGCGTACATGGTACCTGCGCAAACGATCATACCGAACGTGTTGGATCCAACGTACATCCACAAAGACTTCTTTAGATCTGTGATTCCACTAATCTCTCCCGCCATAGGTCCAGCCCACATAATCCATGGAAAAACGTAACTCATAACAGGGATGAGTTGCCAGCTAGGCATGAACTTCGTCTGATCGAACGGTACAGGACTATATCCTGCGGAGACCGCTTGGTCGATCACGTACTGATATGGGTTTGCACCTCCCCAATTGAAGTATGTGGACATAAACCAGTTGAAGTTATTCACATAGTCTTGATGGGTGGTAATAGCAAGCATTGCAACCCATATGACGACTACTAGGCAGCCTATGTAGAATAACCAGCGTTGAACTCTACCGTACCACTTCATTCCGGCGACCATTATCAGAAAAGCCCAGACGCAAAATGCAACGTATGCCCACCATAGACCGTCAGTGGTTGTTAGCCAGCTCGCGAAATCTATCATCCCCTGATTTCCGGACATTATGCCGAGCGCGAAGAACGTGGGTGAGACTGACCCGACTGTTCCCGGCAAGACGTTGCTAGCCACGAAGAACCATGTCCAAAATCCTATTCCGACTAAGCAGAGCGTGTATCCCCAGAACCCACCGAAGACTCTGCTTTGCCAGATATAGTCTCCTCCAACTCTAGGCATAGTGGACGAATTCATTGCGTATACTATTGCGCATGGATACACGCCCAGACAGGTTAGAACTATCGCTAGCGGAATATTCCCGTCCGGCCATGGGAACGAGAGTGCGTAGGCCAGCGAAGCCGCGCCAAATATGCTAGCTCCATAGATACAATAGATGAACCCGTCAAAAATGTTCCATGCTCGCGCGAGTCCTGAAGCCCTACGAAGAAATAGCGTCTTTTCCTCAGTCAACTTTCCTCTGGATAGGGGGGTTATTCCTTGGTAACCATATATGACTTTCGGAGCGACTTTTCCGTGCTATCTTGTCCAAAAGCGTCATTCGCTGCTCTATGGTATCTGACCGCAGGCCAAGTATGTCAAGTCATTCCATGGAGCGCGGGCTTGCCGCTGAAGATTTCGACACGAGGAAAGAAAAGAGTATTGCTGTAGAAAACTCAAAAGATCAGCTAGATATACGTCTGTGTCAATCGCAACACTGGTGACTTGCATTCTCGTCTTATATCTTCGCAAGAATGACGGTCTTGATGAGATTTCTTGACTATAGAAGTAGGTTCTTCGAAACCTGTCACAGGAAAGACTCTTGTGGTGTGACGGGTTAACATCATGGTCGCGGTTAGGCCTAACAGTTACGTCCAGTCTGAACGAGAAGGCGGTCGACTTGGTCCGCGGGTATGCAGTTATGATACCGATGCAACACCTTGGAGTCTCTGACCGGTTGCCAATTGGTGCTGCGAAATGTCCTTCAAGCTAGTCAGGCAGTATGATGGATGATGTCTCGTCAGCATCGATCTATCGGTTAAAGCCTCTCTGAAGGTTGAAGTGCGTATGGCTATGTACACGAGTGAATATGGTTGGAGGATGCTCTCTTTCTCCTTCATAATCGCCTTTCTTCTGCACCTACAGCTATTCGCTACAGCGCCGATGGTCACGGTGATCATGGAGGAGATGGGTTTGTCTCACGCCAGCTTCGCCTTTCTCTTCTCAGCCACAATGATAAGTCTCATCACCTTCAGGATAGCTTGGGGTTTTATAGCCGATAGAACGGGCTATCTAAATGCTCTCAAGATAGCGTTGCCCATCTCTGCAGCTTCTGCCCTGCTGAGGGCGCTCTCGCCCAGCTACATCACGCTGCTCCTAAGCCAGTTCTTTCTAGGGTTAGGGCTAGCCGTCGTCCTGCCATGTCTACCGCTTTTGGTGAAGGAGTGGTCGCCTAAGAGACTTGGCCTTTCGACAGGCGTCTATGTTTCAGGTTTCGCTCTTGGCAACGCTGCAGCGCTCGGACTCACGCCGCTTTTGCTCGAGATGATGACTTGGAGGGATGTTCTCCTCGTCTATAGCTTTGTAGCTGCTATTGTAAGCGCGTTCTGGTGGGGGTTTGCCAGAAGCAGTCTGAAAAGCACCTCTGGGCTCAAGCTCGAGAACTTCGCAAGGGTTCTAAAGGACAGGTACGTCTGGGTTCTGCTTTTCTTGATGATAGCATCGATGGGAAGTTATGATACCCTCGCTACTTGGATGCCCAAGGTCTTGGAGATGAAGGAACTTGACAAGGCGATTGCATCTTTTCTCCCTTTAGGGTTCTTTCTTGCTGGACCTATCATGGGTCTAGCCTTAGACAAGTTTCAGAATGGGAAGACGGTTCTAGCCTTGATGGGGATAGTTGCGGCAATATCAATCATAGGGATAAACTATGTCCCTTTCCCCCTCTTACTTTTATGTATCTTCCTCTCAGGGTTCACGAGTATTGGTGTGCTCACAATCAGTCTTGCGGTGCCGGCGAAGCGCGAGCGTCTCTCGGGCTCCGTGGGAAGCGTTGTTGGTCTCATCTCCTCACTCGGTAACATTGGGCCATTGATGATGCCTGTTGTCTTCGGGTTCCTGATTGATGCCACCGGCACGTACAAGGTCTCAATATTTTCTGTCGCGCTCGTAGCCGGTCTCATATTCGTTCTTGGCTCAAGAGTAAGCGAGTGAAGCGGGTTGATCCGAAGCAAGGGAAAAATGAGAATTTCCTACTCTATCTGGCCTGGCGGTTTCTTCCCTGCGTGGACCAGGCTGTTCTCAATCGTGAAGAATTGGTGGGCATCTTCTCATCATAAGCTGTGGTCTACTCTGCAAAAACCGAGGCTTACTGTTCTACTATATCTTGATCACTTTACTTCGAAGTATAGTCTGAACCCAGACTCGGTCGGTTCTATTCTTCGAACCTCTACGACTTCGATTTCCCTGAGATTTCGCACGTGCGTGCCTCCGCAAGGAATCGGAAGCTGGCCTTCAATTGTTACCACCCTCAATTCTTCGGTCTGGGGAAGCCTTGAGATGTTAGGTGCATTTACGATCAGACGCTCGGCTTCAGTCCTATTCACTACCACAACCCTAACGTTCCTGCCTTGTCGGATGAAGCTATTCGCAAGTTCTTCAACTTGCTTCACGTCGAGGTTAGAGGCGATAGGTCCTGCGTATCCAACGTAGGGTTGATCACCAAGCCACGAGTCGGTTGTCTCGACATTGAATCTGCGAAGGGTTGCGAGGCAATAGTCCAGTAGGTGAGCTGCGGTATGCCTTCTCATCAGAAGCAATCGGTTCGGCCAGTCGATCTCGCATACAACGGCACCAGCGTCAGGCTTTCCCTCGACCTTGCCGTAGTGGACGATGACTTCATTGAAGAGCATCGCTCTCTTAACGTCAACGCGAAATGAGGATCCTCTTAGTGCTCCTCGATCCGATGGTTGTCCTCCAGATCTTGGATGAAAGATCGTCTGGTCAACTGCTATGTATGCATTGTTCTTTTCCTCAGCAAATCTTAGAACATTGGCATTAAGCGCCTGCGAGTATGAGTCCTCCAGATAGGCGCGTCTCGTCGGAGAAATCGACTGGACGAATCTTTTGAGATCTACCAACGCTGCAGTACCAGAATCATGGACTATTCTTAATTAAGCTCTTTGACCATTGAACTTTCGATATGCCGACCGAGAATGTTTTATCTTATAGCGTTATCTCAAATTGAGCCATCAGGATCGTAAGGGTTGGTTTATGCGACCTTCGTTACGCCAGAAGATTCGAACTAGGATTCGAGAGCTGAAGATTGCCTATGAGCGTTCTGTAGCTTCAGCGCTTCATACCTGCCCTACGTGCCAAGCGGTTTCTTCTTGTGATTGTACGCAGGGATTAACGAATTGGCATGAGTGTCCATTCTGTGGAAGGCGTTGGGTGACGCCCGCGAAATGGCCGCACCTCGATCAGTCGCACCTCGATCCAAACTGGGATAATAGAGAGGAAGTAGAGAGGCGGTTAGCTGAAACGCGGAAGACTTGACTCATCATGTTTGAAAACACGGTTTCGCGCCATTTCTTGGTCAACCGTCAAGCGATCGGATCTGACTATGAGCTGCGATCTATGTTATCAAACCGTATTCCAAGTCTCTTCAACGAACTTGTCGGCAATCCGCGCCTGCAGTCCAATCCTTCTCATCTCTTTCTTTACCTCTTCGAGTGACATACCGTCTCTCCTCAGTTTCCTGACCATGTTTCTTACGAATTCATGTCTCTCGTGTGGGTATACAATCCAAGCGTCCGTCTCGCCGATGAAATAGTCGGGCTTGAATATGCTCTTGGACTTGTAATGTAGGGTTGCGATCCTGATCTCGGCTGGTCCCAGCTTCTTCAGGTAGTCTCTTACAGCTTTTAGGCTCTCACCTGTGTCGGCTACGTCATCGACGACGAGAACCTTCTTCCGTCTTATCGGGGCGGACACGCGCTGGGAAATTATTGGTTTTCTATCTGTCTCTGCAACGTCCTTGTAGAACTCGACTTTCAGGCTTGCAACGTTCGAGTTGCTGAGGAGGTCTGAGATTATCCTGCCAGGTACCCAGCCCCCCCGGGCAACAGCTACGATCATGTCAGGTACGTACCCGCTCTCCTTTATCTGATCAGCAAGTTGGATACACATCCCATAAATGTCTTCCCAGCTTGGAACTAAGAACTCCACCTTCGACGCTTCCGAACAGTTTTCATTGTCGGTTTTCTATTAAGCTTTGTATGAGATTCACTCTCGAAAAATCCAAGCTTGTCGTGTAGGCTTGATCTGTGGAGGATGCAGAAACATTTGGCCGAGGTCACGAAGTTCGAGGACTATGATCAGTACTTTCTGGTCTTTCCATTCCATGTTGATGAACCGGTTGACGCTGACAACCTTATCGAAAACCTGAGGAAAGCTTCGACTGATATTGATGTGCAGATAGTTGATCTGGACAGGATCGCTGGGAGAAGACATCTCCACTTTGCAATGCTGAATGCGCTGCATACCTTCAAAAGAGGAACCAACATCTCCAGAACGCTTGCGGTGGAGTTTCTCCTCTACACTTCCGCTCAAAAGCAGATCTCAGAGGCGATCCGTATGGTAGGAGTAAACCGTAACACAAGGAACGTGGCAGTCATAGCCGTAGGAGGAAGCGAAGAGTCGATTAGAAGCTTCAGCGACAAGCTTCCATCACTTACAAACACAAGAAGCGATAACGCTCTTCTAGATCACTGGAGCCAGGAGAAGATCGAGAACCTCATCTCAACATTCAAGATCTCCGAGAAAGAGATTCAAGCGATGAGCGGCAAGAAGACTCCAAGAGGCGAGGCAATTCAAAGACTCATCATAGAAAGGGTAGCCTTGCTTCCTACAAGGGTTTGACCCCCCTCCCTCCTACCCCCCAGGGTCCCCTCACCACAATTCAAGGAAGACAAAGAGAATAAGACTCAACATTGCGGAATTCCTAATCTTGCAGACAACTGGTAAAGAAACCTCTAAGCGTTAGACGTCCAGTTGGTAGGTTTCTAGACAGACCCGCTAGGTTGGCGATTTTTCCTCAGGCTCTTGAAGATTCTAGAGGGTCCTCCTCTCCTTCTCAACCGAGAGAATGTCGCCAGGTTCCAGAAGGGACAGACCTACTGTTTGACCCACAACCTCAACCAAAACTATCTTATCCGGGTTTTCTAGGTCAACCTTCTTATCTATCTTATTCGCCACAGCCTCTATTATCTCATGTGAAGAGAGGTTCGACCGCCGTTTCTCAACGGTCACGCGGAACCTATCATTTTCACCTATCCTCTTTGAAAGCTCTAGAGCCGCCTTCTCAACATCCCCTATGGTTGCTGGGACGAGCCTCTCAATCGGAACCACCTTCAAAACGTACTTTACCTCCCAAGGCCTCTGTCGAAGGATCTCTCTCAGTCTTCTTACAACCATCTTGGGATCAAGCGTCGTCTTCGCTACGGTCAATCCTATTATTCCCGTCGTCTTCGCCTCGGAGTTTCTATCACCAATCTCTCCGAGCAGGTACCATACTTCGCTGCATGCATTCCTCTCGTTTCTACGGGATGTCGAGATCAGGAGGTTAAAGTCCTCTAACAAATCCAAGCACTCACTCGCAACCTTTGAGAATGCATCTCTGTTTAAGGTCTATATTCTAATCGGTCTTGTATCCAACTGGATCATGCAAGAGCTGATCTAATCTCGCTTTCAGAGATCGCTCCACGCCTAAGAATTTCAAGTGCACCGCCGACAAGTCTAGCAACCGTTGACTCCCTCTTAAGAAGTGTCTCTCCCCCATCCAAGATCAGATCAACCTTCTCTCCAATCTGATCTGCAGCCTCTCGAGCTTTGGTGCAAGGCCTTCTGCCGGTCAGGTTTGCGCTTGTACCAATCAGTAAGCCTCCAGACAACTGGATCAACCTAAGCGCTACAACACAATTAGGTACTCTAACCCCCACTGTTGAATGTCCGAATGTAACAAGATCTGGAAGTACAGGCTTCTTTTGAAGTATCAACGTTAGCGGACCAGGCCAGAACTTGGAAGCAAGAACATTTGACTTTTGATTGAATGATGCTATCCGCAGAAGGTTCTCAATCGAAGATCCCAATACAGGAAGAGGATCTTTCTTTCTCTCCTTGGCATCGATAACCCTCCTGACCGAACTTTCATTGAATGGATCACAACCGAGGCCGTACACCGTATCAGTCGGGTATACGATTAGCCCCCCTGCGGCAACGATGCTAGCCGCCTTTAGAATTGCTTGCTCGTCGGCCTTCAGAAGAAGCATCCAGCATAATCCCCTATTGGATCAAGGTTTCTTGGGCAGGTGCGCATCAGGTTCCTTGACAAAATTTCTTTCAACAATTCCATCAGTGCGATATTCGTTGTTCGTGCTTTTTCCGTCAAAGCAAGCTCGTCCTTCAAGTGACTTATCTTGGCAAAAACTTTAAAAGGTTCAGGCTTTGCGAACACATAACCAAACCTTTCTGGGGGATTCCAAAGGTGGAAGAGCAAGGCTGGGGAGAAGAAGAGGACTGGGGCGAAGAGGAAGAGTGGAGTGAGGAAGAGGGCGCAGAGGAAGAAGAGTGGTAACTCGCCCAGAACCTTTCTTTTCTAACATTCTCGTTTCAGAAACTTCAACCTTTGTGTTGCATAAGTTTTGGATGGGCAGATATGGTTAGACTGGCGGTGCTGGACAGGGAGAGATGTAAACCGGATGATTGTGGAAGGGCATGCATAAGGTTCTGTCCAGAAGTCCGAAACCGCGTAGAAGCCATAAGATTTGAGAAAGGCCAAGAGAGGCCTGTTATCGTCGAGTCTCTCTGCTCCGGATGTGGGATCTGCGTCAAGAAATGCCCTTTCGAAGCTCTCTCAGTCATTAACCTTCCTGAAGAGCTTGAAGGCGAATGCAGCCATAGATACGGCTCGAACATGTTCAAGCTCTATCGTCTGCCTGTGCCTCAAACAGGAACGATAACAGGATTGATTGGACGGAACGGGATCGGAAAGACTACGGCCCTACGGATCCTATCCGGCGACCTCAGACCCAATCTCGGCAACTACGACTCTCCACCAAGCTGGGAAGAGATTGTGAAGTATTATAGAGGATCGACTCTGCAAGAGTATTTCCGCAGACTCAGCGAAAAGAAACTCAAGGTGGTTCACAAACCTCAGTACGTTGATCGTATACCGACCAAGGCGAATAGGAAGGTAGGCGAGATACTTAGGAAGGCTGACGAACGCGGAAGGCTTGAATGGTTACTTGATCAACTTCAACTTCGAAACCTGTTAGATAGAAAGGTTGGGGTATTAAGCGGAGGAGAGCTTCAGAGGGTTGCCCTTGCAGTAGCTGTCTCTCGAGACGCTGATGCATACATATTTGACGAGCCGTCAAGCCACTTGGATGTCGACCAGCGGATGCGAGCCTCAAGAGCCGTAAGAACACTAGTTGAAGATAACAAGATGGTCTTTCTGGCCGAACATGATCTAGCGATGCTTGACTACCTCTCAGACCAAGTTTGTCTGCTATACGGTAACCCCAGTGTCTACGGCATAGTGTCGCACGTTCACGGTGTCCGGCTTGGGATCAACCTCTATCTAGATGGCTTCATACCGGATGAGAATATGAGGTTTAGAACCGAACCGATAAGGTTTCACCTTCGACCTCCGCATGAAGCCTCACCTACAGAAGATTGGAAGCTTGGCTGGGGATCAATGAGGTTGACCCTAGGCGCCTTCAGCCTCTCGGTTGAACCTGGTGAAGTGAGGAAAGGTGAGGTTGTAGGTATACTGGGGCCGAACGGCATAGGCAAGACCACTTTCGTAAAGCTCCTAGCCGGGATCGAGAAACCTGAAGGTGGTGAGGTGCTGCAATGGCAAGGATTCACCGTTGGCTACAAACCCCAGTACATATCGGCTCAATTCGAGGGGTCGGTTCAAAGGCTCTTGAAGGATGTGGCTGACGAAAGGTACGAGACGGAGATCTTCCAGAACGAGTTGATCAAGCCTCTGGGCTTAACAGAATACATAGAGAGAGATGTAAGAGACCTCAGTGGTGGTGAGCTTCAGAGGGTCGCCATCGCCGCTTGCCTAGCCAAAGAAGCATCTATCTACCTGCTCGATGAGCCTAGTGCATACTTAGATGTTGAGGAGAGACTTGCCGTTGCAAAGGCGATTAGGAGAAGTGTTGAAAGCAGGAAGGCCTTCGCCTTTGTTGTTGAGCATGACATAGTTGCACAGGATTTCATTTCGGACAGGCTCATGATATTTGACGGCGAACCTGCCGTCAAGGGCCAGGCCCATGCGCCAACATCACTAAGAGAAGGCATGAACATATTCCTCTCAAACATGAACGTCACCTTTCGGAGAGACGTCGAGACGGGCCGACCTAGAGTCAATAAGCCCGAAAGCAAAGTTGATCGAATCCAGAGGCAAGTCGGGGAATACTATTATGCCTCAACAACTGGAGACTAGGCCATAGATTCTCGCTTCTATCGATACCTGTCTCTGCAGGAGATCTCGATGGAGTCAGGTTACATACTAGAAGTTCTTGTCCTAGCGTCTGCTCCGAGCCTATTTCTCATATGGTTCTTCTACACCCGAGACAGATACGAGAGGGAGCCGAAGAGACTGGTTGCAAAGACCTTTGCCTACGGACTACTATCTCCAATCTTGGCCTTTCCGCTTGAGGTTCTCGGCGGGTTCATAATCCCTCAATCAGATTACATTCCAATTCTGTTTCTACACACGTTGCTTGTTGTCGGTCTAACAGAGGAAGGTGTTAAGTTGCTCTCCGTCAAGCTGGCAGCGTATAGGTCGAACGCGTTCAATGAAGTTATGGACGGGATAGTATATACGGCTGTGGCTTCGCTTGGGTTCGCTACAGTCGAGAATGTTCTCTACGCGTTAACCAGGGGATTGGGAACAATCCTCCTCAGAGCTGTTACGTCGGTTCCGGGACATGCGCTGTTAGGTGGGATAATGGGCTACTATCTTGGGGTAGCGAAGTTTACGCCATCGAGGGAAGTGGATCTAACCTTGGAAGGTCTTGTCCTAGCGATGGTTCTTCATGGAATATACGACTTCGTAATCTTTGCGGCTCCAGCGCCGTGGAACCTATCCCTTATAACTCTCTTGTTGATCTCTATGACTGTTACTCTCAGACATTTCGTCAACAAGGCGGAGCTCTATTCTCCGTTCAGCAAGTGGCTGACCTCAAAGCCTAGTACCATGGTACCTCAATTATCATGCTCCGCATGCGGGAGACCGCTATTTTTCAACCTCGATTATGAGAGATGGTACTGTTTTGGATGCAAAGCCTACAAGTCGAATCTCTCAGATTTTGTCTGGTATACACAGCCGCAGGGTCTCATGCATACGGTCATGGTCAAAGGCAATCTGACGAAACGCTGCGTGAGCTGCAATGTTGAGATTGAGTCGACTGCGGCTTACTGCTTCATGTGTGGAGCCAAACAGGCAGGTTAACTTTCCCTCGCGGTCCTTCCGTCACAGGCGGCTAGATATCTTCGACCGCCTCCAACTTGGCCGGAAGGTACTCGTCAACTATGTAGGTCAAACCGTATCTGCTGAACGCTTCCTGTTCCGCCTTCTTCCTTATCTTCATGAATGTCTCGATTTCACGTTTCCACAACTTTGCATTATACCTCGGATCTTTCTGCAGTTCATACAGTCTTTTCATGTCCAGCTCGCTTAGTTTGTCGCTTGGAAGCTTGTAGTCCACTATGTCTGTCGCCCAGACCCCTGCCCATTTAGCATCCGGCGTGTTCAATTCTCGAAGGTGGGCTGCATTTGCGGATCCACTTATGATGACCATGGCTATATGCATACCCCAAGGATCCCCATCTGTAAAGATTGTGACCGGGAGCTTAAGCTCTTGATTCAGTCTTCTTATGAAGGCTCTTGTCGCCCGAGGCGCTTGGCCAGCTGTCTGGATCAAGAGAGCCTTAAATCGATCGTGAACTCTCTCCTCAACAAATCGGGTGAAGAGCGCGCCTTTCTCTATCGCTATTATCTTGTCAGCCTTACAGTCCACGAACTCAGCGTTTGTTAGGGCTGGGCCGATCATCATTCCGTCTGGGTGGCTTGCCAGGTTAAGTCTCTTTCCCTCGTATCCTGGAATCGTATATTGAATAGTTAGGTTTCCGAAGATCGCGCTTCTCTCTTCTGGGAATACGTTGAAGTCTTCCCTAGGCGATCCGATCACCGTTTCTAGGTCAGTGATAATGTTATCGCTTTCAGGTTGATCCACAAAGTTCATCTCGTATGCTTGTGCGGAGTAGAAGACGTCTCTGAGGGTGCTTGTCTTTTTTTGATGGGTTAGTTCATCCGCGAATGAAGCTGTCCAGACGAGTTGCGTCAACGGTCGAAGGTGACGTATATTCCTAGAACTTCTCTTGACCGCCCTTGTCCCTAAGATATATTGCCTTGACCTCTCGTCGTAGAGTATGTTGTTTGTAGATCTACTAGGCATCTTTATCCATGGAAACTGTCGTCTGGCCAGCTGATCGTAGACCCGGGTTCCAAACTCTGCCAGGCTAGTCAGAACCTTTTGTTTCTTCTGTCTTACTACGCCCTTCCTCTTCTTCTCTTTCATATGTCAACACGCTCTTGAGTAGAGGTTTCACATCAGGCTCTTTCTGTTTGTGAGCTAGTCTCGTTGAGAACGATGCGATCTTGGGGAGATACTTTGAGAAGACATCTAACCGCTTCTTCTCTCTCTCGTACGATGCCTTCTTCGAGAGGAATATGGAGAGTCTCCGCGCGGTCTCCCTGATCGCGTTCAATATCTCACGTTCGACTTCAGGCCTGTCAGCGATAAACTCCTTTCCAACAGTCTTGTATGGGATCTTCGTGCTGCATAAATGCACAAAAGCCGCTAGAGGCGTCTCCGGGTAGATCTTGTAATGTCTCCAGTCCACGAGGCTGTTAACGACCTTGTATGAGACATCGCTTGCCTCATCGAAGAGCAAGGGTATCTTGTTCGCGAACCTGTAGAGTATGGGTTTTCCCGTGTGGGGTATGTCTCCTCCAGACGCTAGGCCTACCTCGATTATGAAAGGGAACCCCGAGTAAGCTGCCGGTTTACGCTGGTGGACCTCAACAAATTCTGGGTTGAATTCCTTTTCGATTCCGGTCTTCAAGAGGGCTTCGCCGAGAGGCGACAGGCAATTCGCATCTGGTGGCAGAAAACCATCGAAGTTTTTCATCGCATTAACCAGTCTGACCACTTCATCCGGGGAGAGCTTCTTTGGCGTCTTCTTCGGATTTATCCCCGCGTATTCAAGAAACCTTCTCGCGATAGTGTTTCCTACCCTCTGGAAGTTTCTCTTCATAAAGTCTGCCATATTCTTTGATTTTGTCTGTTCGATAAGCCTCTTGAGCGTCTCAACATCGACTCCGTGTGGATGAGACGCGGTCTCAAGCGGAGGCTTGCTCATGACTGTCGTCGCTCTTTCGTATCTATACAGCCTTCCTCGAGGGTCTACAAATGTTAGGTTCGCGTAGGGCGCAACGATAGCTGTTTGCTTCAAGTAGTCTAGGATCTTCGACATCGCGCGTGTATAGTCTCCCTCAGTTGAAAACTCGAGTATTGTACCATGCCACTTGTTCTTGTTCCTGTGGGCTTTCCTTTTCAGAACCACAGGTCTATTTCTTTGGATATCCATCATCAAATGATACTCATAGATCTTGTTTCTCTTGACGCTCGAGAATACCTTCACTTCAGAGTGTGTCGTGATCTGACCGTATAGGATAGCCATCTTGCCTCCAAGTCCAAACGTTCCCCTCGTTTGTCTAAGCCTGTACTTGGAGCCAAAAAGGATCTGACCGAAGGCTGAGGGTATCACGTTCTCTGGCAACCCCGGTCCGTTATCTTCCACTCTGACTGTGTAGACTCCGGATCCCTCAACAGGTTCTACGGCGTACGATATCCTAACGTAAATATCAGGTGGGATCGCGCCGATCTCACATGCATCTAAAGAGTTTTCGACAAGTTCTCTCATGGTCGTGTAGATCGCTCTGGAGGGATTAGTGAAGCCTGCTATGTCTCTGTTACGGTAGAAGAAGTCTGCAGGGCTTATTTCTTGAAAGACCTCGGTCATCTCACTTCAGACCTGCGGGCTGGGATGAGCAAGGATTCTATCTCCTCGGACTCTCCGCCGGTTTTTCCCAGAGTTCAATTTTCTCTTTCTTCTTTATCTCTCGTCTTCTATTCTTCATGTGCTGATAAACAGTGGCATGTTGTCTTCCTTTGATCAGCATCTCCATGGCTTCTCTAGCCAACGAGGCCGCGTCAAAGTTACCGATAATTCCAACTGTATGTCCGTGGATCGAGAGGTCCGCCTGGGTAATCTCCTCGATGATCCTTCTAGACTTTCCGTCCCTTCCGATTATCCTACCTTTAACCCTTTGGATGTCGCTCTCACTCTTTCCAAATAGTTCTCTCAGATTCAGAATATCGAGCATAATATCCTCATCAAACAGTCGGAAGGCTTTGTTAGGTGGAAATCCTCTCGCAACAGCCGTTACAACATCCTTCGCCTTGAGAACGGCTAACGGGTTTCCCATGGGGTCTCTCGCTTTGATCGCTACGACCCCACTTTCTCCATCCACATTCAGAGTAACGTTTAGACAACGTTCTATCCTATCCTTTACAACGCCACCTTCGCCGATCAGTACCCCGATCCTATCCTTTGATATCACCGTACTGACTTCAGCCAGTTTTGCCCACCACCCGTTCGTATACTTCTCCTAATGGTATGACATTGACACCATGGCCCGCGAAGTAGATGTTGATGTTAACGAGGTCTCTCTTCAAGAATAGTTCAGCCATAGGGTGTTCCAAGGGCACAGACTGTGAGAGGTCGAAAAGAACAGGCTCCTTTTTCCACACCATTATGTTATACTCGCTCAGGTCGCTGTGAACCAATCTAGCCTTTCTGTAGAGCTTGTTCACGAATCCCAAGACTCGTCTATAGATCCTTCCAGGATCGGTGAGTCTCGCCTCTTTCAGTAGCGGCGCAGGCTCTCCTCCGTCGCCAATAAACTCCATTGCGAGAACGTTTCCATCAAGGTTCCAGGGTCTAGGCACCCTCACCGCAGCTGAGAAGGCTGATTGAAGGTTCTTGAACTCCTTTTGGGCCCAGAGGTAAACCATTGAACGGGTGTCCCGCTTGAACCTGAAGAATCTTGGGTCGCCCTCTATGTAGGTCAACATCCCCTTCCTGAACTCGGCTGAGGTTGTGAGATATACCTTAAGTGCGAGATCTCTGTTCTTATAGTCCTTTGCCCAGTAGATGCGTGACTCTTTTCCGGATCGGACGACCCCACAGACTTTCGATATCTTTCTTGTATTGAGCATGCGATAAATGATCATTAAGGTCGGTTTGTCAAAGACTTCTTCAAGAACTTCCATCTCTTCGCTTCTTTTTTCTCTCATCAAACGCTCAACGACGTAGCGCCTCTCTCTTAGTCTAACCCTTCTCTCTTCCTTCTCTGTGGGAACCGCCACCTCTTATTCTCCTCAGGCGATATTCAGGTAGCCTTGTTTCTTGAGCATGATAGACTGGCCCTCTGTATATCTCCATAGAATATCTCCTCTGCTCTCGAACTGGAAGTCCCAAGGCGCAACGAGTACGATGTCACCGACCTTAATCCAGACGCGTCTCTTCATCTTCCCTCTTATTCGACAGACTCTTTCGTGGCCGTCGGTACATTTGACCAATAGTCTGTCGTAACCCAGCATCTGAAAGACGACGCCGAATAATTGTCCTTCAGCCGGCATTACCATTTCTCTCAGCGATTCCTCACTGAGAACCTTCTTCTTTCCCATTGATAGATCTCGATCCGAAACTTCAGCAATATACGACAGAGTATCCTTTTAAGAATAGTTGACGTTTTTCTGGCAGTATCTGCGTATGCCATAAGGTCTAGAAAGATAGGTGTGTCTTACAGTTTCATGAACTGTACGTGAGGAACTCCATCCACCGAGATGATGGCATCAGGATTTACAAGACCTTTCTTGACAGCCGCGTCTACAACACATGGACCTACAAGATTTGCCATGTCTGCGCTATCAAGGAGCCTGAGGGTTTCATCCAGACTGGTAAGCTTACCTGCATAGAAATCTCTAGCAACTTCAAGTTTCAGTTTTCCTTCACGAAATGTCTTGCCTATGAGGTCGCTGTCGCATGCTGCGACTAGGGCACATTTTCTGTCTCGAAATACCTTGAGGTATACGCTCTTCACGTGCCTACCTCCGAGCTACATCGGCAGGATGGAAGACTTGGCGCCGCATGCCTCGCAGACGAGGAATAGGAAACGTTCCTCCTTCTGAACCTTCGTATCCGGCCTGCCGCAGATTGGACATATCACGTACTTGTGACTGTATATGTCCAAGAGTCGGCGAATAGATAACTCTTTGAATCGGCCTTGGAACACTGCTCGGCCTCCGCTCAGGGTTCCGGCGGTAGCCATTTCCTTTGAAAGAAACTTTAGAACGTGATGATCGTCTCGGTTGAGGCGAAGGCAGATCTCGCCGAAATTGTATATGGTCGTCCGCCCGCCTGTAGTTCGCATGGCCGGTGCGGGAATCTCGAATCTTTCACCTGACGAGATCTTCCGCGGTACCTTTTCGAGCGCTTGGTCCAGCAGGCGGATGTACTCTTCGCTCATAGTGTCGATTGCAACTCTCCTCTATGAACTCTCGGCCTTGGTTAAAAGCGTTCTTCACACCCACGACAGTCCAAAACCTACCTTAAACATGTTTGGTTCCTTTGGAAATCTATTCTCTTTCTTACTGCGTATTCCAAGAGATTTGCAGAAACTTTTTGAACACGCCACCAGTCTATCAGTCTCACTGCCACGTTTAGAGTGGTTGATGTTTGCTGACGAAGCGAAAGTGGATCGTATGTTCCGCTTGGCCTTATGTAAATACTGTCCCTCATCTTGGAACATTCATCCAGCTCCTCTCCGCTGACGTTTTCTCAAGATATCTAAAACTCAAAGGTGACGAGTTTGTCTCAGTAAGCGGCTCTGATGAACATGGTACCCCCGTAGAGGTTGAGGCCATAAGAGCTGGAGTGGCTCCCAAGCAGTTAACAGACAAGTATCACATGATCATATGCCAATTGTTAGAGAAGTACGAAGTTGACCTAACCAACTATACAAGAACGGAAAACCCCGTTCACATCAGGATTGTCCAAGATATTTGTAAGAAGATCTATGAGAATGGGTACATCTTTCAACAAACAACGAGCATGCCATACTGTAAGAAATGTGAGCGTTTTCTTCCAGACAGGTTTGTGGAGGGCCAATGTCCCTATTGCAGCTACGACAACGCGAAAGGAGACCAGTGCGAAAGTTGCGGCAGGGTTCTGGAACCCCTTGAGTTGAAGAATGCAAGGTGCGTTCTATGTGGGACAGAGCCTGAGACTAGGTCTTCTAAACATTGGCTCTTTGATCTTCCAAAACTGGAAAGTCGGATCAAAGCATATCTGGATGCATGCACAGAGTTCCCGAGTAACGCTCGGAATTTTTCAATGAGATGGATTCAAGAAGGTTTGAAACCTAGAGCCCTCACACGAGACAACAAATGGGGTATACCCGCTCCTTTCCCGGGTGCAGAGGATAAGACGGTGTACGTTTGGATAGAAGCGGTACTGGGATATGTCTCGGCTGTGGTGGAATGGGCTGAGAAGGCCGGAAGACCTCTCGACTGGAAGAGTTTCTGGTTTGACAGTTCAACGAGGAATGTCCATTTCATAGGGAAAGACAACATTCCGTTCCACACAATAATCTTTCCAGCGTTGCTCATGGCGACGAGTGACGATTACGTTCTTCCCTGGCAGGTTTCTTCCACAGAGTTCATTCTCTTCGAGTCCCAGAAATTCTCTAAGAGTAGAAGAATCGGGATATGGGTCGACGAGGCTTTGGAGATAGCAGACCCCGATTACTGGAGGTTCGTCCTGATGGCGATGAGACCTGAATCCAAGGATGCGAATTTTACTTGGCCCGAATTCGGAAGTCTCGTCAACTCTGGGCTTAACGATGCCATCGGGAACTTCATCAATCGTACATTGACGTTTCTGGCCGCGAGGTACGATGGTGAGGTTCCAGAACCGGATAGTTTTGATGATGCCGATAGTCGCTTAATGGATGAAATCAAGCAGGCTCCGACTCGCGTGGGAGAGCTTTTCGAGAAACTTCTTCTCCGAGAGGCTTTGCTCCTAATCGTCGAGATGGCAAGAAATGGAAATCAATACATGAGCTTGCGTGAGCCGTGGCATCTGATAAAGACCCACAAGAAGAGGGCGGATACAACTCTATATGTTGCGGTTCAGCTAGTTCACGCGCTCGCTTTTCTCTTGGAGCCGTTCATACCGAATACTTCGAGAAAGATTCTCAGCCAGCTGGGATTGGAGGAAAGAGCTGCTGTTGGCGTCTGGGACAAGATAGGCATCCACTTGCTTCATCCAGGACATAAGATTGGTAAACCAGAGCCGATATTCAAGAAAGTCGACTCGGACGAGATACAGAAAAGGCTACGCTAAGCAAACCGATAATCTTTCTCTTACATTGAGCTCGTAAACGTCGGAAGACACTGGAAAACGGGGAGCTTGGATGCTTCTGAAGTTGGACTTACACGTGCACACAACGTGCTCAGGCGACAGCTACACGGTTCCTCAAGATCTCCCTTGGATTGTCATGAGCAGGGGCCTTGACGGCGTGGCTGTAACCGACCACAATGTGCTTTCAAGGATGCGGTCCGAGGAGATCATAGTTATTCCTGGAGTAGAAATCAGTACAAGGCACGGCCATCTACTTGCATTGGATGTGAAGGATCCTGTGAAGAGAGGGTTGTCTGCTGAAGAGACTGTGGAGAAGATACACGGTCAAGATGGGTTGGCAGTCTTACCGCATCCATACGATTTTGTTAGGTCAAGCCTCACGCCGCTAAGGCTGCTGAAGAGTGCGGATGCCGTAGAGACGGTGAATGCGTCTGCACCGTTCTTCTCACTGTCCAAATGGTTGGCGGAAAGGTTTGCAAGGCACGCTAGTCTGCCTGTGATTGGTGGGAGCGATTCACACCTGCCTGAGACGATTGGAGACGGCTACACAGTTATCGACGCCGAGTCGCGATCTATAGACGATGTGGTTAATGCCATCAGAAATGGCAGAACGTGGGCCTATGGGAGGCCAATAAGCTTCATCAATAGAGCAAGAAAATTGAAGCTCGACATATTCGACAAACACCTTAGGCGGTCTCACTCTTGAGCTATCACTAGATCTCTAGTAGACCACAAAAATGTTTTGTGGCTAACGAAGCTTGAAGCAGAAAGCGCAGCTGTATTCCGGTTACGTATGATCAGTTTATCGCATGTCACTGCCCTGTCGAAACCTTTTTCTTGAATGAGTACTGATCACGTAGCGATATCTCAAGGTGTTTGTGATGGCAGGTTCTCTAAGAAATACCATAATCTTCCTAGATACCGATAAACATGCGAGTGCCTTTGATCTATTGACGGCTTCCTATCTGTATCCAGAGGCTCAGATAGTCTACTATAGTAATGTGGAGTCAAGCGATACCAGAAAGATTGTTCAAGACGCGATGTTTCCACGTGGATCGGAAGGCGCCAAGAAAACAAAGATCTTCATCGGTGGATATGATGTCGAGAAAGCAGACCAGATACTCAGCGAAGCCAGAAAAGCGATGTTCCCACCTTTCGAGTTGGGAATCATAGTCGATCCGAGGGGAGCATCAACCACTGGCTCAGCTGTTGTGGCAAGGGTTCTCGCTCTCTACCGCAAGCATAATCCAAGCTTGAAGGGTGCGAAGGCAACGGTTCTGGCTGCCACTGGGCCGGTAGGAAAGATAGCAACCTACCTGCTTGCGTCGGAAAGCATCCCTGTAACAGCAACCTCGAGAAGCCTCGAGAAGGCCAGGGCATTAGTCGATAAGATAAACCAGGAACTGAAGACAACTCTGGTTCAAGGTGCTAGAGGTCAGACACAGGACGAGATAGGGAAAGCGATTCAAGATTCTGATATTATCATCGTGGCGGGGACAGCTGGCGTCCAGCTTCTATCATTGGACACACTGAAAAGCTACGGTTCAAAATGCAAGGTCGTTGGAGACGTGAATGCTGTTCCGCCAACAGGGGTCGAGGGCCTAAAGCCGACAGACGATGGCATCGAGTTCACGCCTGGCGTTCGTGGGATAGGCGCCCTGGCTATAGGAGCATCTAAGAATACGATCGAGGCCGAGCTTTTTAGGCGTGCCATCGACCTAACGAAAGGCGTGTTCGACCATGCCGTAGCCTACGAGATTTCGAAGTCGCTTTTCTTAGAGAAGGGAGCACGTCTTCCAGAGGGAGTAGCCAAACCCAAGTTTGGAATAGAGTTCGTTCCAGAC
This sequence comes from uncultured Candidatus Bathyarchaeia archaeon, assembly GCA_964562925.1. Classification (GTDB taxonomy): domain Archaea; phylum Thermoproteota; class Bathyarchaeia; order 40CM-2-53-6; family CAVXDP01; genus CAVXDP01. The sequence continues at coordinate 25,478 of CAZLVF010000004.1, read as the reverse complement.
AAAGCTGTTGACAAGATAGTCAACTGGGTAAAGGCAGCTGAGAATGGAGGCTTCGACAACGTATGGGTTACAGACCACTACAACAACCGGAACATCTACATACTCCTCACATCTATCGCGCTTAATACAAAGACGATCACAATAGGAACTGGCGTGACAAACCCGTTTCACATAAACCCCGCATGGACCGCCTCCGCCGTTGCGACACTAGATGAACTTTCAGAAAACCGAGCGATACTAGGCCTAGGCCCAGGTGACGTGACAACCCTGAGATCTCTGGGTATAGCCTCTGGGAAGCCTCTCGCGGCCATGAGGGAATGCGTCGAGATCATAAAACGGCTTTGGCGTGGGGAGACCGTGAAGTTCGACGGGAAGGTCTTCTCGTTGAAAGGGGCGAGGTTGAACTACAAGCCGAAAAGGTCACCACCGGTTTATATCGGCGCGCAAGGGCCCAAGCTTCTTGAACTTGCCGGGACGATAGCTGATGGCGTATTGATAAACGCGGCGCACCCACGTGACTTCAAGTTCGCCGCCGAGCAGATAAGCAAGGGTCTTCAGGCGAGTGGAAGGGACAAGTCCAAGATAGACGTTGTAGCCTACGCGAGCGTATCCGTTGATTACGACAAGATCAAAGCCAGAGAAAAAGCCAAGGAGGTTGTCGCTTTCATAGTTGCTGGAAGCCCAGCCGAGGTTCTAAAGAGGCATGATATCCCTGCGGAGAACGCATCACAAATCCTAGCCTTCTTGGAGAAAGGCAAGTTCGGGGACGCCTTCAAAGCCGTAACAGACCAGATGCTTGACTCGTTCGCGATATGTGGGAGGCCGAGCGACATCGTGAACAAGATAGACGAGATATTGAGGACCGGTGTAACGCAGATAGTGGTAGGGTCACCGATCGGCCCCAACAAAGCGGATGCCATCTACTTGATATCGAAAGACGTGATTCCATACTTCAGGTAGAAGCAGAATAGCGATCGAATAGATATCGTAAAGGTTTTAATCTAACACGTACGGAGAAAAGCGAACGCTACACGTAATGATCGGAGAATGACATGAATTGTCCCAGCCACTAAAGATATTCGGGACTCTGGTCAAGGAGGTCGTGCAGAGTAACCTCTGCATGTTCTGCGGAGCCTGCATAGCCGCCTGTCCCGTTAACGTTCTGTTTCCAACTGAAGATGAGAAACCCACCATCAAAGGCATCTGCGTCCTCTGTCAACTCTGTTACTATTCATGCCCACGCGTCGAGCTTCCGAGAGACGGGATCGAGACATGGATGTTCAAGCGTGCAAGATCGAAAGAGGAGACGGACCTCGGAATCATTCGGGAATCCCACGTCGCCCGGTCAAAGGACGAAGCGGTCTTGAAGGTTGCGCAGAACGGCGGAGTCGTTACATCACTTCTAGCTCACGCGATCGACACAGGCCTTGTGGACTACGCTGTCGGAACCACTAGAACAGATGAGAAACCTTGGAGACCTGTGCCGATAGAGATGAAGCGTCTTGAACAACTGCTTGCTGCTGCTGGAACAAAATGTAGTGCAAGCGCTTCGCTGTCGAAGGTGAAAGACGCGGCGCTCGGCTACCCAGATTCCAAACTCGCCTTCGTAGGTTTGCCTTGCCAGATTCAGGCGCTGAGGAGAGTCTCCACCTCAACGTTCGGTCCTCGTAAGTTGGGAGAATGGGTGGAACTAGCGATCGGATTGTTCTGCAACAACAGTTATCATCACAACAAACTTGTAATTGACTACTTGAAGGCTCGGAAGAATATTGATTTGCAGGCGACCACAAAGATGAGTTTGCAGGCTAGGGACGGCCGCCTCAGAGTCTATCAAGGAGAAAGAGTGGTGCTCGAGAGCCCCACCAAAGAGATCGAACCATGCCTGCTTGAAGCGTGCAGTAAATGCGATGACTTCACATCAGAACTGGCCGACATATCGGTAGGTGCGGACGGCGCTCCGGATGGTTGGTGCGTGGTACTAGTCCGGACAGAGAAAGGTGAGAGGCTGGTTAGGAGCGCTGTTGAGAAAAACATTATAGAAGCAAAGCCTATTGCAGGGGATGGACTATCTCTGGTCAGGGAAATCTCGTCTAGGAAGAAGGGGAGAGAGGCCAAGTATATATCCCATTCCTCCGTGACTGTTCCCGATTAGTCTGTACGTTGGTTCGGAGCTCTTTCTGCTCTCGTTTCCTCACTTAAGCAGGGTCTGCTTTCTATCAAAGCCTGCAAGCTCGAAGTTCAAGGTCATCTCTATAGCGCGGGTTGGGCAGACCTCTTCGCATTGTGCGCAAAATGTGCATCGGTCAAGGTAGAAGATCGGTCTCTTTGGGCGTTTCTTTGTCTCGTCATCGATCATCTCAACCGTTTCTGAGGGGCATGAGCGGAAGCACATGCTGCATCCTATGCATCTTTCAAGATTGAAGGCCAGTTTACCTCTAAGCCCTTTCGGAACTGGGACGAGTTCTCTCTCCTTGAATGGATAGAGGATTGTCGCTCTCTTCTTGAATAGGTTCCTGTACACCTCTGGAGTCATGGACATGGGTTTCACATCCTCTCAGTGTACTTCTTGAGCTGTTCCCAGGTCCAGATCCACTCTTTCTCTCTCGAAGGTTCGACAAACCGAGCGGTTCGATCCATGCAGCACATGCACGGGTCTATGCCGGCCAGAACGACAGGTATATCTGCGATGTGCACCTGGTAGTCCTCCTTTGAAGTCAACATCTCTACAAGCGCTGAGAGATTTCCTAGGGTGGGCGCCCGAACCTTGTACCTTTCCGGTTTGTCCGTGCCATTGGACTTCACGTAGTGGATATCTTCGCCCCTTGGAGCTTCCACTCGGCTGACCGATTCTCCTCTGGGCGGCGTGTTGGGTAACCGAGTTCTGATCGGGCCGTCGGGCATTTGGTCGAGGCAGTATCGTACCTGGTTTATGGCTTCAATCGTCTCGTCGACTCTGACGACGACCCTTCCGAACATGTCGCAGGAACCATGAGTGATGACGTTGAATGGAATCTCATCATGAGCCGCGTACGGATCATCGCTTCTAACGTCAGATCTTATTCCTGACGCTCTAAGAGTCGGTCCAACGGCTGAATGTTTTATCGCCTCGGCAGGTGTAAGCCTACCCACACCCACCGCTCTTTGCAGTAATGAGCGTTCATCTGTCACAACCTTCTTGTAGTATCTTGTTCTTTCCTCGAGAATATCCATTCCTTTCCTCAGTTTCTGGGCTATCTCAGAGGTGATGTCTCGCCTGACCCCTCCAATCGTCATCAGTGCGGTCGAGACTCTGTTCCCCGTCAGGAGCTCTATAAGATCCATGACGACTTCACGGTCTCTCCAAAGATACATAAAGAGAGTGTCGAAGCCAACCTCGTGTCCAAGGACACCTATCCAGAGGAGGTGACTGTGTATCCTGTTAAGTTCTTCTATGACGACCCTGATGTATTCTGCACGCCGTGGAATCTCCTTTTCATAAAGATACTCGACATTCTGGCAGTAACAGATTGTGTGAGCGACATTGCATATCCCGCAGATCCGCTCCATCAGTGGTATGTTCTGAATGTAGTTCTTGGTTTCAGCCAGCTTCTCGATGCCTTTGTGCGCGTATCCTATACGAACCTCGGCCTTCACCACATTCTCTCCGTCAACCGTAAACTTGAAGCTCTCCGGTTCTTTTAGTGCAGGGTGCTGAGGTCCAACGATAATGCTAAAACTTGACGACATCCTACGCGGTCACCTCCTGAGTCGTTTCCTTAGGGGGTTGCCCTGCTTCTTTTATCTTTGATAGCAGTGCCGCGACGCCGTGGATTATCGCCTCAGGTTTCGGCGGGCAGCCATAGACATAGGCGTCGACCGGGATTACAGAATCTAGACCAGGGTACACGTTGTAGGCGCCTCTGTAGACTCCTGAGCTATTACAGCAGTTACCGACCGAGACGACAAACTTTGGGGAAGGCATCTGTTCGTATATCCTGATTATTCTATCCCTGTTCTGCATATTCACCGGTCCCGTGACAACTAGAACGTCCGCGTGCCTCGGGCTCCCCTTTAGTATGGCACCAAACCGTTCCAGATCGTAACGAGGCATCAGAGCGGCTAATACCTCAATATCACAGGCGTTGCATCCCCCTGTATTGAAATGGACGAGCCAGGGGCTCTTACGCCTAGCCCAGTTGACCAATCCCAAGTCTCTAGGCTCCAGTCAGTTTTGACACGCAAGATTTGAAGTCTTGCGACTTTAGACGCTGACTGGATGTAATAAACTCTTTCGGTCAGTTCTTGGAATAGGCTTTCCAAGCGGAGAGCGAGCTGCCAATTTCCGTATTTCGCTATCAGAGGCTGGCCAGCTTAGCCGGCGGGAGAGATTGCGATCAGCATGCGACCTTACTCTGACTCGATCTGGTCTAGATCAAGATCGATGTCTAGGCTCTGGTCTTTCTCAACTTCCGGTTCCATGTTGTAGATGCCAAGGGGCATCCTTCGATAGCCTCCGACATATTGCTGCCAGTAGTCCAAGCCTGTCAGGACAAGCGTCACACGCATGGTGGAGCAAAGCGACGGATCCACTCGCGCGCCCCATATGAGGGGCGCTTCGACCGGTAACATCTCACCAACGACCTCTGCGACGCGCGCAGCCTCGGAAGTTAGCATGGAGGAATCTCCTGTGACGTAAACTAGGGCACCACTCGCGGTCCTGCCGTCTACGTCGAGGAAGGGCGACTGGATTGCGTTCCTAACAGCCTCTTCAACCCTGAATATGGAATCAGACTCGCCGAGGCCTGCCAACGCTATGCCACCTCTCTTCAAAATACTCTTTACGTCACGAAGCTCTGTTCTCACGAGGCTTCTTGTTGAAACGGTTTCTGAGAGGCCTTTCAAAACGTTGACCAAGATACTATCAGCCAATGGCAGGGCAGCTTGAGAAACCATTCCGGGCATCGTTTCGATGGGTCGATTGTTGTCGATGACGAGGGTTGTGTCGCATGTTCTGCTCATGGCCTCCAATCCCTGGAGAGCCAGCATCCGCTCTCTCTTCGCACTCTCAAAAGGCATAGTCACAATGCCTGCAACCACGGTGCCGCTCTGTCGAGCCAACTCGGCTATCAACGGAGCCGCCCCGGTTCCAGTGCCCCCGCCCATACCAGCCACTATCAGAGCCAAGTCCACATCCCAGAAAATAGGGGCGATCCTCTCGAACGATTCCTCAACAGCTCTCCTCCCGATCTCAGGATCACCATAGGCACCAAGGCCCGAAGCAACCTTTGCACCAACCAGAAGCTTCTGATGAGCGCGAACAGCCTCAAGGTGTCTGCGATCGGTGTTAACAGCTACACACTGGGCTCCGCTCACGCCAGCTTCCATAAGCTTATTGACTATGTTATTCCCAGCTCCTCCAACGCCGACAACACGAACTCTCGAGAATGTTGATCTGAGCAAGTCGTAACACACTACATTCTCGAAACCATAACGGGTCGCGCGTGACGTCTGGATTATTGTTCCACACCTCAGAATAGTCCCGATCGACGTGGGACCCAGATAGAGTCGCCTGAGTGTATATACCTCTTGGTAATTAAACAGAAATACAATTGAAATACCATAAACGATTAATGTATAAACTGAACAGCCTACAATTTCCTGACAAAGACGCCATCGTGTATACTTCGGGAAGCCACGGCAGATCTTTTCGACAAGTTTCATGGTAGCGTTGAGCGTGTCTGCGCTTCGTTTAGTCTTGATGTGTGGGAACGGCTTCGAGGTAGCGTTTGTGGGCGGATGTTACTTGGATCTCAACCTCGCTTCCAAGCTCTTTGTCTCCGTTCACTATGGTCCTCTTGTAGTTGTCTGTTCTTCCGATCGGTTTTCCTTGTCGGGTTTTGTCTGTGACGGTTAGTTGGTGTATCTGCCGGATCATCCGTCGGTTGCTTTCGAGGCTCATCTTTGAGCCGATCATGGAGATAGTCTTGCATCTTGTTGTTACGATGTTTGGGGGGATAGGATCAAGTTGGGCTGCCGTTGTTCGGGGGCGCCTTGTGTATCTTGATATGTTCGTTATGTCGGGCTTCGTTTCATCTAGTAGATCGATGGTCAATTCAAAGTCTTCATCCGTCTCTGTTGGGTAGCCGACGATTAAGTCGGTGGATAGTGTAATGTTGGGAATTCTTGAACGGATGTTCTCGACTAGGCGTATGAACTCGTCTACCTGATACCTTCGTCTCATATCCTTTAGTACTTCATCTGAGCCCGATTGGACAGGGACATGTAGGAACTTATAGGCTCTTGGACTTTCTAGGATTTCGCAGAGGTCTTCTAGCATGTCTACTGCAAAGTTTGGGTTCATCATCCCAAGCCGTAACTTGAAGTCGCCAGGTATCTGGATCAGATCTTCTAAGAGGTCTGTGAGGTTTGTGTCCATATCAATTCCATAGGCTCCGGTATCTTGAGCCGTCAGCCATATCTCCCGTGCGCCAAAAGAGACTGCGTCGGCGACTCGTTCCACGATCAATTTCTTTGGAAATGAGGTTAGGCACCCCCTTGCCAGTCTTGCACAGCAGTATGAACAATCTCCGAGGCATCCCTCGGCGATCTGAACGATCTCCACGAATCGATTCATTCTGATCTTGGGGAGTGTTGGCTTTAGAGGCGGCTTATCTGAGAAGTGCTTCAGGTTTCGCGGCGCTTGATCCGCATGTTCAACTAGGTTTGCAATTCCAGCGATGGACTGCGGGTCCATAACGGCGTAGTAGTCGGGCGCGGCCCTTTCTATGGCTCTAAGGTCTATCTTGGGTAGGCAACCGGAGACTATCAGAGGTTTACCACGCAGGGAACCGATTCGATGTAGCATCCTGTCTTGACTGGCTTTCTTCACGGCACATGTGTTTATGAGAAAGACGTCGGCTTCCGAGGGATCTGCCACAACCATATGGCCGGCTTGTTCTAGCAGCCCTAGCATGATCTCTAAGTCATACTTGTTTGAAGTGCAACCGTAGTTCTCTACGTAAATAGCTCTTGTCTTGGTCATCTAGCTCAGGGTGCTCTCGCTGCTTGTCTTCTATTCTTATCCTCCGCCCACGGGAGGGATGATAGCGAATTGGCAGCCATCTGTGATCCTCGTCTTTAACCCTTCAAGCGATGTCGCGCTTTTCCCATCTATCAGAAACTGGAGATGATCTCTAGGTACGCCTGTCTTCTCATCAAAAACATAATCCACGAACTTCGACCCGTACATCCTTGAAAGTCTTTGGAGTAGGCTCTCTATAGTCGTTTCATCCTCGACCTCAAGTTGCTCTTCTCTCTTGCCAGCGATCTCTCTCAGCGAAGCGAAATATTTCACTGTAACTTTCGGCAAGCTCGTTCACGTTTTCTTTTGATTTCTGGATCTTGTCTTTGATCAATCTTTTGCAGAGGCTACTCGAATAAGCGCTTACTTGCCTGCGATATCATACTGTTACTTCGGTCTAGGTCTCCTCCGACCTGAGCCTGCATGTTTTCCAGTTTATGCAGAGCGTCTTTGGATGCGACGCTTTGACTTCATCGACCTTAGTAACTGTTGTGTGTTGCGGCGCACTCAAGACCTTCTCAGGGTTGCTGTAGGCTTCTTGGCTTATGCGGATCATGGAGTCAATGAACTTGTCGAGTTCTTCCTTGCTCTCGCTCTCGGTTGGTTCGATCATCAATGCTTCATGCACAATAAGTGGAAAGTAGTTTGTTGGTGCATGGAGGCCATCGTCTAGGAGGCTCTTTGAGACGTTGAGCGCTCTAACCCCTGTTTCCCTCGACATCTCTTCGGCACTGATCACGGACTCATGCTTTCTCGGGTTCTCCGGTCCATACGGCAACGTGTAACCTTTCGACTTCAGGACTCTCCTACAGATGTAGTTCGCGTTTAACGTCGAGAGCTCAGCCACTCTCCTAAGGCCTTCCGTGCCCAAGGCTAGTATGTAAGCGTAGCTTCTGAGAAGAACACTGATATTTCCATAGAAACCCTTTATTTTTCCTATGCTGTGGGGCCTCTCATAGTCCAGATAGTATCTTTTTCCATCATACTCAACAGTGGGCACAGGCAGGAACTTCTCAAGGCTTGCGACGACTCCTACCGGACCTGCGCCAGGCCCCCCTCCCCCATGGGGGGTGCCCAACGTCTTATGCGTGTTGACATGTACTATATCGAAACCCATGTCGCCAGGTCTGCTTTTTCCGAGGATAGCGTTCATATTGGCTCCGTCGTAGTATAGTAGTCCTCCAGCCTCGTGCGTGATCTTGGAGATTTCTACAATATTCTTTTCGAAGACTCCAAGTGTGTTCGGGTTTGTGATCATGAGTCCAGCTGTTCGAGGTCCCACCGTCGACCTTAGCGCCTCAACATCTACGGTTCCGTCGGCGGGGTTGGATGGCACCTCAACCACATTGAAACCTGCCATGACCGTGCTCGCGGGGTTCGTCCCATGCGCCGAGTCTGGGATGATTATGTCTCTACGTTTATCCAACTCGCCCTTGTATTTGTGGTAGGCTCTGATTATCATGGTCCCGGTGAACTCTCCATGCGCGCCGGCCGAGGGTTGAAGCGAGACCTTGGTCGTGCCAGTTATCTCAGCCAAGAACTCTGAGAGCTCGTACAGTATTTGGAGTATGCCTTGGACCGTGGACGCATCTTGGTATGGATGAAGAAGCTGAAGCTTAGAAGTCGCCGCGACAACGTCGCAGACCTTCGGGTCATACTTCATGGTGCAGCTTCCCAGCGGATACGTGCCCAAGGTCACGGCATACGTCTGCTGTGAGAGGCGGGTGTAGTGTCTCATCACCTCGACCTCTGAGACTTCCGGTAGGAGAGGAGGTTTCTCTCTGAGAAGCTTCTTCGGAACAAGCCGGGTAGGGTCGCCAATAGCCTCAATCTCTTCTGGATCGGGCTTTGGAGCTACGTAACCAACCTTACCAGTCGCTGACCTCTCAAAGATCGTCTCTTCGTTCCATCTTGCTTGTTGAAATGACATGGCTAACCCCTCACAATCTTTCTTAGAGCGTCTGTCAACTTATCGATGTCGCTCTTCGAGTGAACTTCCGTGACACAGTATAATGCTGACTCGCCCAATTCGGGGAACTCGTTCTTAATGATCTTGCCACCATGAACGCCTTCCTTGAGAAGTTTTCGATGAACATCTCTCGCCTTCATCTTCGCCTTGTCAAAGTTGACCGTAAACTCTTTGAAATGGGAAGCCTCGAAGGCAGGTGCCTTTATCCCACGTATCTCGCCTAGCCTCTTCATTGCGTAATGAGACTTTGTTACTATCGTGGTACAGAGGTCTTTGAGGCCATGAGGGCCAAGAAGTGAGAGGTAGACGCTGGCAGCCACGGACAAAAGCGCTTCATTCGTGCATATATTTGATGTGGCCTTCTCCCGTCTAATGTGTTGCTCTCTGGTTGAGAGGGCCATACAGTAGGCTCTCTGCTTTCCGTCAGTAGTAGTTGTCATTCCGACAATTCGTCCAGGCATTTGTCTAAGCAGCTTATCGCCATTGCATGCGTAGATCCCGATCAGTGGGCCGCCGTAGTTCATCGCGTTTCCCAGTGGTTGTCCCTCGCCGACAACTATGTCGGCTCCATATTCTCCGGGAGGCTTCAGGATTCCGAGCGATATCGGGTCGACTCCAACTATCAGTATGGACTCGTTCTTATGTGTCAGATCTGAGATCTCGTCTACACCCTCTTCGAAAAAGCCTAGGTATGAAGGGTTCTCGATGTATACAGCCGCCGTTTTCTCCGTCAGTTTCTTCTTCAAGTCTTCTAGGATAATCTGTCCGGTCTTCTTGTCTTGTTCAACCTCAACCGTGTCTATACCTGCCGGTTCCGCGTAGGTTCTTAGCGTTCCAAGCCTCTCAGGATGGATGTAGTGAGGGTAGATTATCTCGCTTCTATGATTCACCCTAACAGCCGCTCTGGCAGCTTCTCCAACGGCACTTGCCCAATCGTAGAGGGAGCAGTTGGCAGCATCCATCCCCGTCAGCTCGCATATCATGCTTTGATATTCAAAGAACGCTTGGAGTATGCCCTGCGAGGCCTCGGCTTGGTAGGGTGTGTATGTTGTGAGGAACTCTGAGCGGTTAACTATCTCGTCTACCACGACCGGGACGTAGTGAGGCCAGACTCCCCCGCCAAGAAAGATCGGCATATCTTGGCCTGAAACATTTCTTTCTAGAAGCCTACGGATTTTCTCCCTTACTTCGAACTCAGATATCATGCCTGGCAATTTTAGTTTTCTATTCAACCTGACCGAGTCGGGTATGTCCTTGAAGAGTTCTTCGATGCTGTTGATTCCGATGGCTGCCATCATATCTTTCTCTATCGTTTCTACGCCGGTCGGAAGGTATGGATGCGCCTTATCCAACAAGATTAGCCTCTGGGGCTCGGTTCAAATTGGCTGATCTTTCTTTTGCAGTACGTTTTATCCATTACGGTATTCGGCTCCTTTCTAGGGCAGAGGGCGTTGTAAAACCGCAAGAGCGCATCAGAAGAGTGTCTCATGTCTAGGAGCAATTAAAGCGACGTATCGTAAGGGGCCAGCGCATCTTTTAATTATTTCAATGAGACTATCAGAGTGGTTGAGTAAAGGGTGCGAAGGTTGACGAAATATCATCGGCGAGAGGAGTTGGTGGGGAAAGAGGTTATAGAATCTGAGGCGAAGAAGGTTGGCACGGTTAAGGATCTCGCCTACTCATTGGAAGGGAAAGTGGCCTTGGTTGTTGAGCATACAATGGAGAAAGGTAAGATACAGGAGGGCTTTCTCTCATTCGACAAGATAGAGAGGATAGGAGACGTCGTCCTCGTCAAGTCCGTTCAAGACTTAGAGGTTGCGCCGGTGGTCGAGAGGGCCTGTCCAAACTGCAAGGCAAAGAACCCTGTGGACTCAAAGTACTGTTTCAAGTGTGGCGTTACATTGACCGAATGAAATGGATTCCCCAACCTCTTCAAATAGCAGGAGAACTACTGTCCCAAGGGTTCCTCTACTGTGGTAAGACCCCTTTTCTAGGGTTGAGTTTCGAACGTTGTGTTCAGATGTCTCCAAGAAGCCTAGGATCGGAGCCAGATGTAACATAGATCCTACGGTCCAGATCGATTCCCGAGCGAGGATAGGGAAGGGATGTAGGATAGGATTTGGATCCAGGCTGATGGGTAATGTGGTGTTGGGAGATCATGTTTGGGTAGAGTCGAACGTAACTTTCTGTGGTAGCGTCGATGTTGGCGACCGCGTCTATATCGGTTCAAACTGTACACTGGGCCACTTGGACAGGAAGAGATTGAAAAGAATACTCACAGGTGAGGGTATAGCATCAGACTACCGAAGACGCGTCGTGGTGGGAGATGACTGTACGATCAGACAAGGGTGCGTAATCTATTCGCCATCGAGGATAGGTTCGAAGGTTGAATTCGGACATAACGTGGTTGTGAGAGAGAACGTCGCTATCGGCGAGCGAACCCTAGTTGGAACAGGGGTAGTGATAGATGGCGAATCTAGCATCGGAGAGGACGTATCAATTCAAACAGATGCCTACATCTGTAGACGATCGGCTGTCGCCGATCGAGTCTTTCTCGGCCCCAGATGTGTATTCCTGAATGATAAGTATATGATGCTCAAGAAGCCTAGGCTGATCGGACCGACTGTGGGAGAAGGCTCTGCGATAGGCGGAAACTCTACCCTGATGCCTGGGGTTCGTGTAGGAAGGATGGCGGTGGTTGGATCAGGAGCCGTGGTAACGCGTAACGTCCCTGACAGAACTGTCTACGTCGGGGTACCAGCGAAGAAACTTAAAACAACTCCTAGAGACTGGCGTTCTCTGCTCAGACGAAGATTATGAAAGTGGAGAATAGATAAATAGACCTCGTATTCTACTCTAGGGAAACTTTCACTCGGGTGAGCAGAACTTGCGAAGGCCGCTGGTGATAGTCCTCTCTGCTATCCTGTTGCTTTCCCTAGCGGCATCTGTCGCCTCGAGCCCGGCCAGCTCTTACAGTCTAGCGGTCAATCGAAGAATATTCATCAACGAGTGGGGCGTCGCAGCCATTAACGATACAGTCACCGTCCGCAATCTTGGGACTGAACCGGTCACAGAGGTCATGGTAGGCATCCCCATAGAATACGCCAAGGACCTAAACTACATTTCATCTATAGATCAGTATCAAGAAGGTGTAACGATCGAGAAAGATGTGAAACCTTCTTCATCGATATATTGGATGAACTTCAAGTTTCCAACTCCGGTCCGAGCGCAGGAGTCATATAACTTCAGCTCAGTAATGGTCGTTGATAACATCATAAGATATGTGGAAGGCACATTCATCTATAGGTTTGCTGATACGCCTAGCCTCGCAGATGGAGCGGACGTATGCGAAGTAACCATCCTGTTACCCACAGGTTCTGCAACATTTCTCCCACCGAACTTTACTTTTAGTCAAGTGGACATCGGAGGACTGCCGTCTCTGGTTCATACTTTCAAGCCGCTGGAGCCAAACAGGGCCCTCTCAATGTCATTCAACTTTACGTCCGTCTCAATCCAGTTCGTGAGGTTCAAGTCTGTTGAGAGGGAGATCAGCTTTGGCCGCGACGGCTACGTTTACGTGTCAGATACATACGCCACAAGGAACCTTGCGGCAAGCATAACCTCTCTTACAATACAGCTGCCGAAAGGCGCGTCCAAGGTTATGGCCTATGATCTCGGAGGCCCACTGTGGAACGAGGTCCAAGACGAGACCGAGGCCGCTGTCTCTCCGCGTTATGGCACGATAAGAGGGGATGAGAATTTCACTTTCACCTTGAGTTATCGATTGCCCGCTAGCGGATATGTAAAGCAGGAGGAATGGTGGGGGTTGTATGCCTTCACCTTCGACTTCTTAACTAGTCACCCATGGACGGTGGAGAAACTGAGGGTTCGCGTACTCATGGAGGAGGGGATGACTCTCCAACAGAGTACGCAGCATCCAAACTCTACGTACGTCGAGGATGGAAAGACGATCTTATCGTTCGACCTTAGGGGAGTGACCCCTCTCCACAACCTCACTTTCAAGATGGAGTACAAGTACCTAAGCTTCTGGGCAGCCTTCAAACCTATCACTTTGATAGCCGCTCTTGAGTTGGTCATATGCGTGTTTCTAGTAGCTTCTAGGGGAAAGAGAGTTACACCAACAGTCGCCGCGCCCGTTGAGACGATTCGAAGGTTCATTGGAATGTATGATGAGAGGACGGCCTTGAAACTTGAGCTTGAAAAGATAGAGGAAGATCTCATGCGAGGAGGAGTCTCAAAGCATGATTTTAGACGCAGGAAGAAAGCCATCGACCTCAGGTTGGATGAGATGAACAGGTCTCTAGCCTCGGTTAAGGATGGGTTGAGATCCGTAGCTACAAGGTACGATGAGATGATCAGGAGGATGGATAAGGCGGAGGCGGAGATAGATGCTGCGAGAGCTAGTGAGGCTCAAGTCAGAACTCAATACCGTTCAGGAAAGATCACGAAAGATACATACGAGACCGTTATGGTCGATCTCAGGAAGAGGATAGCAAGAGCGAGAGAGGCTCTTGAGAGCACGAGTATAACCCTGCGCGAAGAAGCACGCTGAACTTCCTCGAGCCTACACTCTCTGTCTTCTCAATATCAAAAGGCGCACCTCACATTCTGACTCACGTCTGGTCTGAAGTCTTACTTCATATGCTCGAATGCCTTCGTTCCCACAGTGAACATGATCACAGCGAACACTACAAGGACCGCCAGATCTATGTAGAATGGAAACCTTGAAACTCCTATGATGACAGTTCTTAGTCCATCGACGCCATATGTTACGGGGTCGATGTAAGTTATCGCTGAAAGCCAAGTTGGAAGATTGTCCAAGGGATAGAGGGCGCCACTGAAGAAGAAGAGGGGAAAGACAAGAAAGCTGACAACCATGTTGAACCCTTCAGGGCTCTCCATAAGTGAGCCTATTACCAGGCCGGTGCTTACTAGGCTCAGAGTCAACAAGAAGAGGAGCAGAAGAGCCAGGATGAATGCTGTGGTAGAAAGGGTTACCCCCACTGCGAAGCTTATCAGAAGCATAACGGAGGCTTGAATCATCGAGTCTGTGCATCCACCAAGAACCTTGCCGACAAATATTGATGTTCTAGAGAGCGGGGCCACGAGAACCTCTTTGAGTATGTCGATCCTTCTATCCCAGACGATGTAAACTCCATAGAAGACCGATGTGAAGAGAACGCTCATCGCCAGAATACCTGGGTAGATAAATACTTGGTAATTTACCCCTCCGATATCCACAACCGACCCTAGCCCTCCTCCAAACACGAATATCCAGAGTATCGGGGTGAAGATCGAGGTTAGGACTCTCGACCTCTCTCGTGTAAACACTTTGAATTCTCTTAACCAGAGCCCATATATCCCCTCGGCTCGGCTCATCTCGAAGACCTCTCCCGCATCACTCGCTCAAAGATTCCTCCCTCACCGGTCTCGGTTCTGATCTCTTTACCGGTGTAACTTAGGAAGACGTCATTCAGGCTGGCAGATCTTATCTCGACGCTCTCAATCTTTCCAGCACTGTCAAGGATCTCTTTGAGGTTTTGGCTTGCGTTCTTGACGGTTAAGACGATATAGCCATTTTTAGCCTCGACCTTGCTTACGCTATCTATCTTCTTCAACCGATCAACGGTAACGGTCGCGGTCTTGAGACAGACGAGGTCTCCACCGACCTTTTCCTTGAGGCTTTCAGGGTCGTCCATGACGATGATCTTTCCCTCATCGATTATAGCGATCCTATCACAGAGCTTGTCAGCCTCTTCCATGTAGTGTGTTGTGAGGACGATCGTCATCTCACGTTCCTCAGGGAGGCTCTCTATGTACTCCCAGATATGTTCACGTGTCTGCGGGTCGAGCCCCAATGTCGGCTCATCTAGAAACAATACTTCAGGAAGATGGAGAAGCCCCCGTGCAAGCTCTAAACGCCTTCTCATTCCTCCAGAGTATGTCTTGACTAGACTGTGTTGACGAGATTCGAGGCCGACCAACTTCAGAACCTCGTCTATTCTCTTGACACGCACCTCTTTCGGGACGCCGTACCACATCGCGTGAAGGCGAAGGTTCTCTCTGCCTGTAAGGATGTCGTCCACACTGGGCTGTTGAAATACTATTCCGATAGATTTCCTGACCATGTGAGGTTCATTGAGTATGTCGTAACCATTGACAGTGGCAGTTCCCTCCGTCGGTTTTAGAATTGTGCATAACATCGAGATCGTTGTGGTCTTACCTGCGCCGTTGGGTCCAAGCAGGCCGAAGATCTCTCGATGTCTGATCTTCAAGTTGATATGATCGACCGCGGTGAGATCCTTAAACCGTTTTGTTAGATCAAGAGTCTCTATTACATTCTCCAACCTACAGACCAAACGTATGTCAAATGGACCAACCTATTTGCATTACTTCTAGACCTTAACAGTTGAACAGGCCTTAGTCAGCCAAGACAGATGATTCCGTTTGAAGCCAAGTCCACAAGATCGATGACGAAACGAGATAGAATCCTAAGTGTCCTCGGTTAGGTCAACGTCTCACTGATATTCTCGAGGCGCTTCGCCTGTTGTTTGTTTTGTTTGCTGCGCAGCTTTGATACGTACTCGCGCATCTTGACGGGGTCGATCTTGAGTAGAATTGTTATAGCCAAGATCGAGACGATGATCGAGCCCGCTATAGACGCGCTGTTTCCAAAGATCGTCTCAAGTGTTATCGCGGTGGCCTTCACTATGTAGGCGCCGAGTAGCGTGATCATCAGTTTTCCAAGAAAGTAGGAAATGACGAATCTTAGCGTGTTGTACCTGACTAATCCGAGAGGTATGACGACCGGGTCGTCGGGGAGAGGCGTTGCGGCTGCTATGAACGCTCCTAAAGCTCCCCATCGCCCGATCGTTTCACCGTACTTGGCGAGTTTACCTCTTGAGCTGTTGACTCGCTTGCCTATGATTGCAGCGAAGTAATAGTGAACGAGTTTGGCTGAAGTTGCGCCAGTTGATACCAAGAACGCTACGGTAGCTGGGCCGATTCCGGTAAAGTAGGCGATCGCCCCTGCGAGAAAGAGGTTAGAGGGAGAGGCGAACGGTAAGAGATTTATTGCTAAAACTAGAAGCAGAACGCCTAGGTAGCCGTACGAAGCCATAAGTTCCAGTATCAAAGGCCTATCATCGCTTCGAGTTGGAATGGATATCTGCAGCCCATGTCGTGGCCCTCTCAGTAAGGAACTGAATATTTATTGCTTGCTCCACTGTTCACAGCCGTACTCGTCAGCCTGCGCAACTCCAATATCCTCTCGCTATTCGTGGCTGTGGTCCTAGAACCGTAGAGAAAAGACATCTTCACCGTGTAGGATACCTCTCCTGACACCTGCCTGACTGTTAACCCTTAGCTCCCTCTATTTCTTCAAACGGATACCAGCGGAGAGCTGTCAACGTGACGCTGCAGAAGCTTCATCATCGTGGGCATCCTCTCTCTATCTGCATCGACCCGTTTACAGAGGGTTCTTGGTATCAGTTATCTCGTCGAGGAGGGGGGCTTCGGGAGTCCATCACTAGTAGGATCAGACTGCTACCTTACACTAGCAAAGTTGTCTAGAACAACTGAGATCGTGTATGGTTGACCTCTATGCTAACTTCCTTTCTACCCATCTTAGCTTCAATGTTAGATAGGAGATCACCGTGACCACCACAGCGGCCAAGTAGAAGCCTATCCCCACAGCCATTCCCACAGAAGATGCTATCCAGAGAGATGCGGCCGTGGTTACTCCAATAACTCTGTCTCGAGCTTGAATTATGGTGCCTGCTCCAATAAAACCAATACCCGCAACTACATAGGCCGCTATACGGGCTGGGTCGCTGCCTGGAAATGCGTAGAACGATAGGATCGTGAACTGAGCTGACCCCACGGACACTAGTATGTGAGTTCTAAGTCCAGCAGGCTTGTCAAGTCTCTCCCTCTCAAAGCCGATAAGCCCGCCAAGTACAAAGGCTAGAACAATTCTAAAGATCAATTCAATTTCTGAAATCATTGCTATCGATAGATGCTCAACCTTCGCTTAAAAATCTCGTTCTGATCGATCCACGTACCAACGAGCCCATGCTTGATTTTGAAAATTTCACAGGTTCTAACAGTTGTGTAATGGACTTCCGCACATTAACCTAGCTCTCATGCCATCGGATGGCATGGCTCTGGCTTGGTTCAAAGCTCCCTTGACCATTGAAATGTCAAACCGGCAGCCAAAGAAATATGCGTCTACCTGTACCAGTTGAGGCTGTCTTTCACGTAGTCGATGAACGAGATAAAGAAGCTCTTGACGTCTTTGCTCATAGTTGTCTCTGAAATCAATCTCTTAGCTGAGTCAGCATGCGTTCTCGAATGGTTCTTAGCTGCTTCCAGGGCCCCACAATCTGATACTATCCTTCTTATCACAGCCAGATCTAAAGGATCTTTGCAAATACCGTTCTCAAATGTTTGCAGCTGTGATTGATTCGCCATTCTATACGTGTAGACGATGTGGAGCGGCTTCTTATGTTTGGATAGATCTCCGCCAGGCTTTCTACCATACTGCTCTTCTGTTGCGAATGTATCGATGATATCGTCTTGGATGTCGAAGCAGTAGCCTATATGCTCAGCCGCATCACATAACAATTTGACATCTCTGTCTGAGGCGTCTGCTAAGACTGCGCCTATGCGTAACGAGGCTTTGAAGAGCGATGCGGCTCGCTTTGAGGCCATGACATACCATTCATCTACGTCTGGCGTCTTGTACTCGAAGAGAAGATCTAGAATTTGGCTTTCATTCACTGATTGAAAAGCATCATTCAGCAGCTTCAAGACTTCAACAATCTTGTCCGAAAGCAAGCCTGAACCGCCAAACGCTTTCAAGGCCAAGGTGTACAAGATATTTCCCGCAAAGACCGCCATACCATTTCCAAACCGTGAATTCTTCTCCTGAGAATACATCTTGTGAATGGTTCCGGCTCCACGCCGTAACTCATCATCATCAACCAGATCGTCATGTACTAGTATCGCGTGGCGGTAGAGCTCAATCCCCACACAAACATCTAGGATTCGATCATCGACCTCGCCAGTAAACCCTCTATAGGTGAGAAGGGTACTACACAAAGCCAGCCTTTTCCCACCTCTGAATACATAATCATAGAGGTCCAAGTAGAGTCTTCCAACGAAACTGTGATAGCCGACCGCGTCCTTAGCCTCATTCTTCAGAAAGCCCGATAACCTCTGCTCAATCTTCAAGCCATATTCATCCAACGTCTTCTCCCAGTCAGACATCTGTATTCACCAGCAGATTCATGAATCACTGCGCCAAATTGTGACTCATATGATTACCTGAAAGTCGCAGGAGCCTTTCGACCTCGAGGGGAGGACACGGCTCTAGAATCGTCAAGAGAGGCAGTACAAAGTTGTTGACAATCCAGTTGTCTATCTAGATTGGTCGTAGTTCTCTCGGTACTCGATCTCTGTATACCACTTCTTCTTCGTTCCGACTTTGGCACGTATGCGCCAACTCAGGTCCTTAGGGACCGTTTCCATACATTCTAATATTTCTTCGATTCTGCCCTTCACGGTTTCTTTGTCGTGGCTTGTCATATTGGGCTGGTCTAGGGCATCTTCAACCTTTTTCAGATTTGAGGTTACTGTGTAGTAGAAACCCCAATCTTTGGCTAGCACGTCCGCAATACGATTTGCGTTTACTGTCTCCTGATCTGTTGTCCCAACCTCATGCTCTCTCAATATACAAACTAGATCCTTGAAGTCCTTCTCTTCGAATTGAACAATTTGTAACTTTGTCAGCATTAAATCCGATAGTGTGATTGTGGGATAGTCAAGTTCAAGCCTTCCCGCAAAATCAATAGTGTGGCACATTGGGAGCTTGTCGAAGAAGACATCTATTGTGTTCTTGTCTTTATCGTAGAATATGAATCGCAGATGCCCATATAATGCTATGAACCTCTCATTCGGGGTATACCCTAGGTCTAGTAGCAGCCGTTTTATCTGCTCTCGAAATCTGCCATAGGCCATGAGGTCAATATCTGACAGTTCTCTCTTCAAGCCCGACGTAGAGTCTACGGAGCAATGCAGTCTTGTAGCTATGGCGCCTAGAATTCTTATGGGCACTCCGACCTGTTTGCCCGCATCTACTATCTCTTTGGCTTTCTGCACAAGGTCCATGTCCCTAGTCGTCTGGGCCATCCTCTCCTCCAACCTGGTTCTTTACCCTGAAACGAATTGGTACCCTTTCACTTTGTCTTTCTCAAGATTCACTATGACCGCCCGGAGTATTCCTTCTCCATACTCACTGCCCGGGTTAATGCATAAGGTTCTCCCGATCTTGAAGAAGCCTCTTGATTCGTGGATATGACCATGCAATCCCAACAGAGGTTGGTAGGTTTCGATCGCTCTACGAACCGCTCCGCTGCCGGCTCCGATCATCACTGGAGAGCCGCCGGACGCGATGACCTTCGGAGGATATGTGGTGGTGTCCAGCATGGGGGCGGCGTCGATCTCCGAGTCGATCGGGGGCACATGAAAGTTGAAGACGCAGTTACTCATGTCTCTGACTTGATTTGCAAGTGCGTCGATCTTGTCGGTAAGGTCCTCCTCAGGAATATCTCTGGGACATTTCCAAGGGGTTATATTGGCGTAGCCAAGACTGATCATCTCATGATACTCATCTATGTTTACGACCCTATCTTCAGGATTCACTACAAAACCATCTTCTTCTAGAACGGGATGAATAAAGGGATGGTCATCATTACCCCCTGTAACGTAGAGTTTTATGTCCGTATCCTGCAAACGTTCCTTGGCTAGACGTAGCCACGATCTCAGTCTTTCAAGGATCAGCCGCTTGAACAACTCATCCATTCTTGAACGGTCGGTAACGAGTCCTTCGAACTCAGTTTGACTAGTTCGATAAGGGTAGAAGCCCGAATTCACTATGCTTCTTTCCAGTTCAGCTAGCTGTTCCTGCGTTTCTATGTTCCAATCTTGCCCAAGGAATTGCGTGTAATATGACCCATCTTGGCTTTGTACTATTGGAATAATCATTTTTCCTGTGATGTCGCCGCCCAGAATAATGGCATGGGCCTTGTACAGTTTTCCGCCATTCAGAAGCTTCATAAAGCACCTTTCTGATCCGTGCACATCGGTTGCGTAGAGAATCCTTTTCATGTCTTTGTTGTTCCGCCCCTAAGGGAGAATTGTTTGCCAAGTGTTAAATACTAACCGAGGCCAACATCGTGTGAAAGGGTTTTGACGGAAAAGAGTTTCGCTTTTGCTAGACCGTCAAGTGGACTTGTCAGGGAATTCACGCAAGGTTATACGGGCTTCTTCAACGCGGTGTGGCCGTTCATGGCGGTACCGGTCTCGTTGCCTGGCTACTATTCGATGGCTACGCTGCTCTTCCCACACGCGAATCTCCCCTTAGCTATACTGATCTCGGTGGTTATGGGTATCCCTCCAATAGTAGCGTATGGCTTGATGATGAGTGCTATGCCTCGGAGTAGCGGGGATTACGTGTGGGTCAGCCGGACAATCAACTCCGTTTTGGGCATAGTAGTCGGATTCATGTTCGCAGTAATCTTCTGTCCTTGGTTGACCTTCAACGGCTGGGTTTTCGCAACAACTGGCGTATCAACACTTCTGAATGGCTTCGGATTCGTCGAAGCCGCGGCGTGGGCTAGTAGTGGGATAGGGCTCGAAATACTAACCGCCGTGGGAACGATTGGTCCTCTCGCGATCATTGTGTGGGGGATAAAGAGAACAGGCCAAATTGGAATATTTGTAGCTATATTGGCGCTGATAGTAAACCTTACAATGATTTCGATGTTGCTTTCCTTGGATCGCTCTTCCCTGATTTCGGGCTTCAATGCGATGATGGGCGCTGGCGCCTATCAAAACTTCATCGACACGGCGAAGGCCGCTGGTTGGACAGGGATTTTGCCTTTTGGGGAACCGTACAACGCATACGACACAATGGTTGTAGGTGCAATGGGCGCCTCAGGAATCACGATCTTTGCTTGGGCTGCGTTGCCCTTGGTGGGGGAGATAAAGAACGCTGAACGCGCGAAGTCGAACATATTTATGATGTTCATTCCCTTGGTAGTGGCCGCCGTACTCGTTTCAGTTTATTTTACTCTATACACAAGTCTCGCGTCCGAGATACACACTGCAATATTCTACCTAGGTAACGAAGGGAATGAACTTGTGGATACTTTACCATTTTATTGGGCCTTCACATCTACCTACCTGCCGGGCATGGCTTTGGGAGAATCTGCTCTTTCTCTGGTTTCAGTGGTAGTTGGTGTTGGATTTTCTTTCGGAGCTCTCTACTCGAACTCTATGAACAACGTGCTTCCGGTAAGATACATCTTCGCCATGGCGTTCGACGGGGTACTTCCAAGGAAATTGGCATATGTGCACCCACGGTTCCACATCCCCCTTGTGGGATACCTAGTCTTGGCCGCGGGTGGTTTAGTGTGGCAGACAATGACATACTTCTACCCCGCCTTCTGGCACTACTGGGCTTTCATGGTCGCGGGGCAAGCTGCACTTTGGTTCTGTGGATGCCTGTCAGCAACCGTATTTCCATATAGGCTAAAAAGTGTGTACAAGGCTTCGCCAGCTGCGAAATATGTAGTCGGAGGTATTCCACTAATCACAGTTGCTGGAATACTCGGAGTTATTTCGATGGGATGGTTCATCGCCGTAAACTTGGGCGTGCCTGAGCTCGGGGGCACTCAGAACGTGCCGACACTAGTTGCGCTCGGGATTTTTGCTGCCATCGTCTACTTCGCTTTCAAATACTACAGAATGCGTACAGAAGGAATAGACATATCACTTGCGTTCAGGGAGATCCCGCCTGAGTAGTCCCCAGTATCGGCCTAACGGAGAGAAAAAAGGAAACTTTGATTCCTCGCTAACGGCATCGACGAAGTTCTCTCTGGTCTCTCTAGCCCGTCTCTCTTGTACAATCTATCTAGAGCCGAGTCTCCTATTCTTGCTCAGTCGCGCATCGTTTTCAACGGGTTCTCTAACAAGCCGTCGTTCGGCCAGATACGATCTTCTTACTTCTCATAGTGTTTATTGAATACTACGCCATCTTGACAGAGTTTGCTGCAAAATCGCCAATTGAGTACCTAGAATTGGGGGAGTTTGTCCAGAATCACTTTCAAATCCTGCTGGTCGCCCACTTAGGGTAGGTTGAAAACAATGTCCATGGATATGGCTCGATACTTCTCAAACGAGGTTTTTGCCAGTTGTGTTCAGGGTGTTGATTGAGAAAGGAGTCTGCGATGAAGGGGGTGTCGCAGGGTGCCCCCCAATGCGCCCAAAACGCGCCTGTAGATGCCAGGTCGCCGCTCGTAACTTTCCCGTCGTGAGCACCCATCGGTGAGTATGGTCTCTGCTCCCATTCAGGGTAGCCTCTATTGTCCAATTCCACGTGTCCACAGATTGTATTTCGATTCGGCCTTTCACTGCCCGAATGGGTGTCGTGATGATCTGCTAGGAACTTCCGTGCGACCCCTACATCTAATATCCCTCTACTAGACTCCATAATCTGCTTCCATCTTTCTCGACGCGCCGTATGCGACGCAGACATTTCACCATAATCGAGTGCCGTCTCTCCCCGAACTTTCTCACTTGTTGCCACGTTACTTCCCATAAACGCTCCATCAAAGGTTCGATCCAGATCGTAATTGAACGTCCCTAGCTCTAGGCATGCTACTTCTCCTGTCTTTATGTCTCCGATAAGCCAATCATTAGCGTAACCTCCGTTGTTGTCTTTGACCATTGTTGTCACCCATTCGTCCACGGTCTTAGCGTACTGAATTGCTCTTCTGGCGCGCATAAAGTATGGAGTCCCGCGCGGGTTGAAGGTTGTCATTCCACTTATCGTCGTCTCCGCGACAACGAGTCCAGATTTGCTTAGGTACCAATCGGTTCCGCTACATATGATTCCCGGGCAGGTTTGCATCAAGAACTCGTTTCCACTTGTGGGAGACGCGTCTACGATGATATTGTACCCAACCGCCCAGAGGTACCAGAACCAAGTGTTGTGAGCGAGGATTATCTTTCCATCCTTTGTCGATTCTCCCGTAGCTATGAAGGCGCTACAATGTTCCTCTCCGCCGGAAGCGCTAGGGGTCTGGCCTTCCTTAGCTCTCAACCAGTAATGGTACGATACGGTGTCGAAGAAACCGTTAAGAGCAACTATATCCTCCAAACCAATATTACTGACTTGACGTGCTCGAGTTCCAGCTACTACTCCTTTAATCTCTGTTCTATACTCCTCAGGGAGTTTGGGCCAATATAATTGCATGCCTGTTTCACAAAAGAACCGCCAGTTCCGCTTGTATGCGCCTTCAACGTATAGTTTGATCCTTTCAAGCATACTCTCTATCTCATGAGCCAAGAGGTATCCATTCTGGAAACCCATTTGGTGGGGATCGCCGTGGAGACGTGTATAGATCCAACCGTTAACATCAACCCGCCATGAGTTCGCAAGGATCCTTTCGATCTCGGCAGCGTTAGGACTTTCATGTTCCGGATTCAAATCAGGCGTTGTAGTCACTCTCTCCTCAGACTATCTGTGATTCCATTGACCTTTTATGCATTCTTACTTCCCCAGGTGAATTCGTCTCTGATAATATGATCAAACTGGACTGTTGGTGATTGATCTATGCAAGGAAATTTGGTGAACGTGATCCTAGTCGCTAGGTCTCTTCCAAACGCCTTTCTCTATAAGCTTCATCGTAACTTCATCAGCCAGTCTCGCTGAATCCGCATGTTTGCCAGGTGGCTTCTCAATCGCCAAGTTCTTCGGCCATATCGGTTCCTCATAGATGAGCTTGTATATCTCCGTTCTCAGGTCTCTTATCCAGTTGCCGTTCTTAGCGTTCATTCTATAGTCTCTTAGCGCGTCTATGTAGAATGGCGCAGCAGCCCAGCCGGAACCGTATGATGCCCCTCTCCCTACAACCTGGCCATGATAGTCTACGATCATGGAGCTGCCGCCGGTTACGTTCACGGCGTCTTTCGAGTTCACCGTGAGGTAGTATGGTCCTATGTTAGGCGCGATCACATAGCAGGTGTTGTCTAGGGCTCGGGCTCGGTTCTGAATCTCCCACCATCCTCTCCCTATCAGTGGCTCAGCCTCGGCGCCGCGATAGATTATCTCCGCACCGTTCATAGCTAACCCTCTTGCGGTTTCAGGATACTCAGCGTCTTGGCATATCATCGTCCCGATTCTTCCGACCTCTGTGTCGGCCACTGGGAAGAAAGAGTCTAGCTTGTACCCGTACTTGGCTATCCATTGGTCCCAGAGATCATGCGGCGTCGTGGTATGCTCCTTCACGTAGATCTGAAGCTTATGATACCTGTGAATCACCTTACCATGCGGGTCTACTATGAAGGCGACGTTGAAATAGCGGTTGGGGAAATCAGGGTTCTTCGCCCTCGCCTGAGCAATTATGTAGGTTTTGAATTCCTTAGCCATTTCACCAAGCCTATCTGTCTCCTCTCCCGGTACGTCTATCGCGATCTTCTCGTAGTATTCCAAGTGATCCATGTCAAAGACTTCATCTGTGAATCCCTGCAAGGCGCCTTCCGGCAGAGCGATGAGCCTTACAGGCAACTCGACCTCAGTCAACCAAACCGCAGCACTCATCGCATCATGGATATGCTCCAAGTTTACAGCTATCTCCTTCCGCTTCTCAACGCCACGGAAGGATGTTTGTAGAGCAACCGCCATGTATGGTTCTACCATGGAATATACCTCATCGATGTAACAAGCGAGGCACTGTACTTAAACTCATGGAGAATACCACTTGACGCCTCCAAACTGAACCACTCACCCCCTGGTGGAGCTCTTGAGTTAGGGTACGTGAGGATCATCATTCCTCTATTTTCTTTTGGCTCTCACGTTGGTATCGGCGAATGCGCTGCTTCTAACGGGGTGGCAGGTCTATCCTGAGTCATATCGACGAGGGGGTAGGTGGGTACATCCAAAGTCCATCAGAAGATGAACCAGCTTCTATTCTGAAATTCAAAGGATCGTTCGCAGCCTCCTCATCGAAACCGACCTTACTAAGAATAATCTTGAACCTCGGTACGAGTTTTGACCACAGAGCATCTGTGAATTGTTGCGGGCATATCTTACAGCATTATGCGATAACGCAGGACATATTGAGTATATGTCATGGAGTGATCGAGAAGGTTTGAAGAAAGGGCTTTCTATTCTATGTAAACGAAATTTAACGCAAAATATATTCTGCGTTAAATAGATATGACAGAGATTCGTGACGGATTATTAGAACTCAACCCATGGCGGTAGGGAAAGTTACCCTCGAATAAAGAGTTCGCTCCAGCTTGTATCTGATGGGTCTAGACATAGGGACAACGGGGTGCAACTCGGCTCTCTTCACGGCA
>CAZLVF010000003.1:32466-81546 GCA_964562925.1 uncultured Candidatus Bathyarchaeia archaeon | reverse complement strand
CCACCCTTCTGAGCTTGGGCAACAGCGTTCGTCACAAGTGTATCAGCTATGCCAACAACCACCTTTGCCACGGTGTTTGCAGTTGCTGGCGAGACGATTAAGGCATTGTATCGTCCCCTAGAAAGTCCTCCCACCTCTGGCGCGCTGGCTCGCATATCAACGTACACATCTCTCGAGATTTCTCCAATCTTCTCCCATACCCCATACATCTTGACGCATTCAACTCCTGCCTTCGATAGAAAAGTTGATAGTTCAACGCCTGGTTTTGAGGCGAGTTCCGCCATCACCTCATATGACTCGATCAGTAGGTGACCTGCCCCGGTAATCGCCCAAGCTATTCTCGCCAAAGAAAACCCCCAAGACTATGAGCTCGGATATTCTGTCGCTTCGGATAGTAGGTGCGCTACTTGGAAACCTTTTCGATTTTCTCCACAAACATCAAAGAATAATTGATTTCTGGAACGTATCTCATTCTGAGTGTAACCCTAGAGTCACCATACTCAGATACTACCTGAAGATCTATGTGCCGCCCCTTCAATGTTTCATAGTCATATGGATGAGTCTTCTCTCCTTTCAGGGCGCTTCTATCTATTCTAAACCTGACGAATTTCTTATACGGTTGAAGTGTCATCACATTAGAAATAGCTTCTTCGAGAGATTTCAGAACTTTCTCATCTTTCGTAATGGGTGTCCCAACAAACTGATGATATGTGGCTCCAAGAGCAATCGCACCCTCGAAGATCGCTCTCTCCCTATCAGTTAGACTCCTGTCAAAATACTTTCTGGCGATCGACTCCTCATCACCCAAGATCAGTTCACCTAGAGGTCGCTAAGAGCTACGTCTTCCACTCCGTTAATCTTCTCTCCTGCGCCTGTAGCGTTTAAGATCTCGGCGTCTGCCCAACCTGCTAGCCAACTTAGAAGCTCCTTTGCGATCAACAGCTTCCTTATCTTCGTTGGGCTTCCTAGATAGTCCATCGTGTAACCTGGCTTAGAATATTTCCCCACCACACGCCCAAGATCCATCCCCAACAAAACTATTCGCCTAGCGCCAGCTTCCTCCGCGAGGAATGCAGATCTGTCTCCGTCCGTGAACCCTCCAAAATTGTACAAATGCGGAGGGGGCTTCACTTGAGTCGTTCCGAGCAGGCTCTTGAACATTGGAACCCAACTCTGTAGAGCCACCATGTTGTC
Organism: uncultured Candidatus Bathyarchaeia archaeon; assembly: GCA_964562925.1. Classification (GTDB taxonomy): domain Archaea; phylum Thermoproteota; class Bathyarchaeia; order 40CM-2-53-6; family CAVXDP01; genus CAVXDP01. The sequence continues at coordinate 80,352 of CAZLVF010000003.1, read as the reverse complement.
TCCATGCGCGTGAATCACCATTACTGATCCTTTTTTGCACGCATCCATCATATGACTAACTTCTCCGTCTAGATCTGTAACGACGACTCTCGGAACAGTTCCGCCAATATTCAGCAACGGTGTCGTCGCGCCGTCAGCTGCAACCAACACCGCTCTGTCTTTGATCTGCGAAGTGAGATACTCGCTAAGGTTTCTCTCGATCGAGGGACCGCACCCAAACACAATCGTTGTTTCGTCCTCAATTATTCGCTGAACAGCCGAAAAGCGAATAACTCTACCCTCTATCAGCTTCTCCAGAAGATTAGCAGATTTCTCATCAGCGGCTCGATCAAATCCAAAAGCGGCAACGATCTTATCGTACCATGGTCTCCACTTTTCGAAATCCATTCCCACACGATCCGGCGATGTCGACAGGTTATGCGCGATGGTCTACCGTTTCAGTTCTTTTCTAATCTCTCCGATCGTGATCGATCTCTGCGCGAAGAAATCGTGTTTGTGGATGCTTTCTCTGCTCCGTGCGGTGAGGATTAATCTAATACTATCCGGCAACTCAGGAAATCTCCTGACCATGTTCCTCATCATGTACCTGATGCTGTCCTCGGCAAAACGAGGTCGTGAAACAGCTCGCCTAACTATCTCTACTTCGTCCGGCCGCTTCAAGAGCTCAAACGTTGAAGCGCTCATCGAGTCCTCTATCACGTGGACGAGTCTCATAGCGTCTACCTCAGTTCCTTCAGGCACATCCATCGTTACCGTTCCATAGGTTCTCTGCATGTGCGTAGCCATCGGCACCCGTGCCATTATCCGATCGACCACCGCTCTGTTAAGTTTCACATCCTTCGCAATCACTGATTTAGACCTCTCCTTGAGTATTTCCTGTGCGCACGGACATGCCGTGACGCCCGTCACTCCTACTCCGACCATCTTCTTAGAGAATATCTTGCCATCAGTTAATTTTCGTGCAGTCGCCTTAGCCATTATGTTACAATATTCGTAAGTTGTCATTCCAGTCTTCGGTGCGTGCCTCTCAAATATGGCTTGACCCTGTCCTTTGACCTCTGACCTGGTTGCGTATCTATGTCTCCTCAAAAGCTCTTTTGCGACGCTCATGCACAGGTTCTCGAGTTTGTACGTCTTGCCCACGTAATGACTCAGTGTCTCGGAGATGACCTCATAATTCCTCGAGGCGTGTATTCCTTTCTGCCTCGCAGGCAGGTCTATGAAAACATTGAATGTAGGGACTACGGTTACTGGCTTACTGTCAAGAAAGACAAAGCCTATCGGCATCTTTATTCCTATCGCGCCTACTTTTCTTAGCGATATAGTCACTTCCGGCCTAGTTTCCTGAACGTCCAGCGATCGCATATGCTGTTACCCGAGAAGAGTTCTGTCAATTGTTAGTATTGGATACTAGCGGTAATAAGGATGGTATAAGACGAACCGAACGCTATTCATAGAGCTAAGGAACAAACAAGGGGTGCCCGATTTTGAAGGTTAGGATTGTGACGCCGGCGAGGCTTCATCTCGGAATTATCGACACATGTGGCGACTTGGGCCGTATCTATGGGTCGATCGGAGTAGCTATAGACACGCCGAACGTCGTCTTGGAGGCTAAAGCTTCAGAAACACTAGACGCGACAGGGGTCAACCGGGAAAGAACTCTCAAGATAGCCGAATCCTTCCTTAAGAGATTCCCGAAAGCGACGTGCGCCGCGATCAATATAACACGAACGATCCCTGAACACGTCGGCCTGGGCTCGGGGACCCAGCTCTCGTTGGCGGTCGGTACAGCTATCGCGAGACTCTCTGGCCTTGACCTCAGTCCTAGAGACGTCGCGGCCGCCTTGGGGAGAGGCAAGATTTCAGGCATTGGCGTAAAGGCCTTCCAAAGTGGAGGGTTCATTCTAGATTCGGGAAGAAGGACAACCGAAACGGAGCGCGTAGGATCAAACCTTTCCGTGGCTGTGCTGCAAGCAAGATTCCCTGAGGAATGGCGCTTCGTTGTAGCGCTACCAGGGTTGGCAGAAGGCATTAGTGGACCAGCCGAGAGAGAAGCTTTTTCAAAGCTACCTCCAGCTCCCCCGGAACTAATCGGAAGAATCTGTAGAATTATCATCATGAAGATGCTTCCGTCTCTGGTGGAGAAGAATCCAACAGGATTTGGCGAATCTGTAACGACCGTGCAGAATCTTGTAGGCGAGAATTTCAGTCAAGCTCAAGGAGGAAGATTCTTCAGTCCACTAGTTGAGGCCTGCGTCCAATTCATGCTTGCATCCGGTGCATGCGGAGCGGGTCAAAGCTCTTGGGGACCAACTGTCTACGGGATTGTGGACAATGATTCCAAATCCGAGACGCTCAAAAACAAGGTTCAGAGATTCCTAAACGAGAGAAGTGGTGGCCTCGTCTTTGTCGCAAGAGCGAACAACAAAGGAGCATATGTTACCGTCTCAAATGGATGACTAGACAAGGAAAGGGCTCATCCGACCGTGTCAAACTAAGAGAACATATTCACGATCATGACTCCATGGTTTGTAAGAAACGTATGCTGATTTTTGCCTAGTAGAGCCGGAGGCGCAACGTGAGTTCCTAAAGACCGTAAGTACGTCTCAGTGCGTCAGCGTGAGGTAAGTATATGTAGTCTAGAACAGTGCCCTTTGCCTCTCTTAACTTCATGACTTCTACGAGCTCTTTGAAACGTCCTCCAGCTATCCCGTCAGCAATCAGCGCCGCCCCTTGTGCTGCCTCTTTAGAAAATTCAGCGAATCTACCAACTTTTCGAACTCTACCAAAATTCGACAGGCCCTCGGATATGATTTCGTAGATCTTTTCTACTCTCGATATTCTCCCCGAGACCAGAATCTCCAGTGGATGTTCTGCCGAGATCGTCATGGCCGCAACACTCTTGAGAACGCTTTCGACAAACGCCTCAAGGGCGATTCCTTTCATACGGTCAACTCCAGCCTCTTCAACCAGTTTTTCGGGAGAGATAGTCCTATCACCAGCCACGTAAACAGCTCCACCCTGAAACAACGTTTCTTTTGTAAAGCCTCCCAGTAAGTATGCCAGCTCGCCATCCATTCCTCCAATACTTAGGAACCCCAGCCCACCGGTGGTTCCGCCTATTCCATCTACGATCTGCCCGTTCTGGACCGCGATTACAGCGTTGTAACCGAAACCTACCTCAGCCAAGATGAAAGAGGTTTGACCGTAAGGAATTCCGAGACGCTGGGATTGATCATGAATCGCCAGAGCTGCACAACAGAGTTTGTCAGCCGTACCCATATCGATCTTGTTCACTTTTCTACACTCTGGTACCGTTGGCATATGAATCACGCCAGGAATGAAGAAAGCGTTGAACTTCTCTTCTTTGAGCATATTCACCAGTTTTCGAAGACCTTTCAGAACGCTGATCTTCAGATCGTCAGGTCTAACCAAGATCGTTAGAAAATGCTCTCGCTGCCCAATTTCGCTTATGTGGGTCAAAGGCAACCCGTATCCAGAGGGAGCAACGATAGCGTTCAGAGGCAAAGCGGCTTTCAAAATGTCGATAACAGATCTCGGATTCTCAGCTATTTCCGTTGAAGGGATAGAGGTATCTAAGAAGACCTTACCGCTATCGATTCCACATAAGTCGAAGCTGCGCGTACCCGGGTCTATCCCAACTACCCTCACCATAGTCAGACTTCCACGCGTTTCTATTTGTGGGGGATCTTCCTATAAAAGAGCCAGAGATAACGTCTTGATGTTCGCTACTCAATTGAAACTTCCACCCTAGACTGCAAGTCATTCTATCTTTGCAAGCTCGGTAGAGACCTTAAATCTGAGAAGAGACTAGACCGCTCGGCCAAGAGCAAAGGAGTGCGAATAGAGTGGAAGTACAAGAGGTTATAGAAAAGATACTCAACGGCGTAGCTGTAGTCACCACACGAAGTGGTGGGAACATAAATGGCTTGTCCATTGCTTGGATGAGTCAAGTGTCTATGACTCCTCCGTTGGTCATGGTGGCCATGGCAAAAGGAAGGTACACTCATGAACTGATTGAGAAGTCAAATGTGTTTGCGATCAACATCCTATCTGATAAACAGATGGATATAGCCAAGCATTTTGGACTTAAGAGCGGAAGAACAATAGACAAGTTTGAAAGTGTTGACTACAATGTGAAGAAGACGGGTTCTCCGATTCTGAAGAATTGCCTCGCGTATCTGGATTGTGAAGTATACAAATCAGTGGATATAGGTGAGTACACGATATTCGTGGGTGAAGTTGTAGACGCCGAAATAAAGAGCACGGAACCGTCGCTAATCTACAACTCGAGAGACTATTACTAGCAACTACCTCTGGCTTCAACGGAAAATAATACAGGGAAATTGGAGTCACGACTGATCCGCGATATTGTTTGGAAACCGTTAAGAGCCTAGACTAATACGGTAAGCTGGTTGAGTCGACTGTACCTGAGGTCTGAGACATGAGAGTTGGAAACGTAGAAATTGACGACGACGATTTTGCAGAAGCGTTTCCCATGTGGGCATGTAGAGCGCTTATAACAGCTGAAGATGAGAGATGGGCGCGAACAGCGGCAATAACAGCTACGGGCTTCGCTTCATCCATCATAATGTCTCCGGCCGAGGCGGGAGTTGAGGGACCGACCGTTGCCCCCGAGAAATCGCCGGACGGTCGAGTGGGAGTTCCGATCCAGATCTATCATAGAACAGGGGTGGAACTTAAACTCCAAGTCTTGAGCCGCATTGGTCAATGCGTCCTAACCTGCCCTACAACAGCTGCTTTCGACGCCATGCCAAAATCGGTCAAGAGGCTCAAGATCGGTCGAATGGTCAGAATGTTCGGCGACGGTTTCGAGAAGAAAGATACGCTTGCAGATCGAAAGATCTGGAGGATTCCTGTCATGGAAGGCGAGTTCATCATAGAAGACAAGTTTGGTGTTAGGAGGGCTGCTGCTGGGGGAAACTTTCTGATAATGGCAGAAAACCAGAAGGCAGGACTTATCGCAGCTGAGAAGGCTGTTTCAGCGATCTCAAAAGTGAGCGGCGTTGTGCTGCCGTTTCCAGGCGGAATCTGCCGGTCTGGATCCAAGGTTGCTTCTAGAAAATATAAGCTGCGGGCTTCAACGAACGATCCCTACTGTCCGAGACTGAGAGGAATAGTACAAAACTCGCTCGTGCCAGAAGGAGTGAACAACGTTTACGAACTGGTCTTCAACGGCATAACACCCACCCTACTAAAGAGAGCCACCGCAAAGGGGATAAGGGCTGCAGCAACAGTTCCAGGCGTTAAGAAGATAACCGCCGTCAACTTCGGTGGAAAACTAGGTCCAATCCAGATCAAGCTCAAGGAAGCGCTGGAGGCTGAGCCAGAGAGCTAGACGCGTCGAACCAAGCTCAGCTTCGGCTTCAGGTAATCCGTACCTCTAGCTTCCATCGATCCTATCAGAATCCTGTGATAAGCCTCTCCAGTTCTCCTGTCCTCGACCGCCTCAAGTTTCCCCCTGGCTCGAACCCTCTCTCCTCGGGATGCTATATCACAGTATAAGCCTTCGTATGTTACTATCTCTCGCACGTCTGAAACGCGAGATCCGTCTAGGCTCTGTACTGAGCTGACACTGTAGACACCAGGCATGAACATTGAGTCACTCGCATCTTCTATAACAGCCTCCACTTCAACGATCCCACGTGGATGATACAACCTGTCACCGTAGCTCTCATCAACCTCCTTTTCAACCCTCCCGGGATGTATCGAGAACGCGGTTTCTTGATAGACCCCACGATTCCAATGCCTACGGCATACCAGCTCAACCTCATCCCTGCTCAAGGGATACAACCACGATCTGGAATTCAACCATTCATCAATAGCACTGTCGTCGAATCTATGCAAGTATCGGAAGCCTTTGTCTAGCAGATTTGTTAGTGCCGCCTTAACATTGAGACTGTTTCCCCTGCCGTAGACAGTGAGGTCGATATCAGAGAATCGTGGGTTGTGTATGCCCACAAGTATAGATCCTGTCACTCCAAGGTGTCTCATATCAACGCGACTCTCCTCAGAGATCAACCTTGCAAGATCGATAGCCTTCCTTTCAAGGCTATCAAGATGTCCCGCCTTGAGCAGGTTGGATAGTTTAGCCTCCGGACAGTAGTGTCTCTGGATGTATGCCGCCGGAACAGCCGAGATATGGAGATGTTGAACCGCTGAATCGTATAGGTATTGAGGGTACGTTCTCTCTAGATAGCTGAAGGTCTCACCGAGATGCATAGTCGTATAATACCTGAGAGCTCGACGGTATCTTCTCTCTCCAAAGCCCCATCTCCCCTCGTTATCTGGAATATACTTTAGATATGCCAGAACTCTCTCCACTGGGTGAATATCGCCTACGACAGTGAAGAGGAGATCTTCCACCGTCTTGACATAGTCTCTGTTTCTGAAACTCCTTTTCACATGGGTCCCTCAAGACATGCATGGAAGCGTAGATCAAAGCCGAGAGCTCAGAGAAGATCGAGTTTGCCCTCGATTGATCGGTCTGATTCTACCTCACAAACTACGAAGTCAGGTCTCGACTAGCATTGTGAATCAGTTTCGAAAACCATTACTAAGAAGCCATTCCCTAGCTAGATCTCTTCCACCGCTACTAGGTCCCATCCACGCTCAACGGCGAGTTGCTCAGCATAATCCTCTGCTTCCAACGCGTTTGGAGACGCTATCTTCGCTCCATCTTTCCCAAGGATTGTGCTACATTTCTCCACGATCACTATAGGAGGCCTTCCAACAACATTCTTATTGAATACGAGCTTCCAGACTCTTTCCACCGTTTGGATCCCTCAGTCAGAAAGTGATCTACCTCCGGTAGATAAGGTGAAGCCTTCGTTGAGTCAGATCTGCCACTTCTCCGTCATGGCTTCTTGTCGATAGGACTTACGCAGTATTGATGCGAGTAGCCCCACGACACAAAGCTGTAACTAGGCTTAAGATGTTCAACAGGTTTGATCAAGGAAATAAAAGGCACGCGAAGGCGCTTGATGGGGAGCCGCGAAAAACATGAGTAAGCTCTCAGGATCAAACCTTGAGGATAAAGTCACGAGGCGATTCGCCCACCACCAGTTGGGAGTACTTGTCACTCTCTGTCATTACTTCTTCCAAATCACCGAATGCCATCACCTTCTCTCCTACTTTGGCTTGCTCGCAGAATCGTCCTCTATAGGACAGTAACCGCTTCGGCCTAAGGTCCACTCCACCTAATATCCTAGCACATTCAACTTCGTACAGGCATGGAGTGAAGATCGCGTCTGAGTCGTCTGAAACAATGGCGGAGATTTTGGCTCTTCCAACTCTTCGGCACATAAAGCTCCCGTAGGTCTCTCGAACTTCATCCCAATCTCTTATGCATCTGACAAAAAAGTCACGGGCCAAGAACCTGCCTTGAAGAACCTTCCTATTCTCGTGCGTACAGAAGTCGTTGAACCTCATAGCGGATCTCATAGACCGAAGCTTGTAAAGACGTTTAAGATCGTCCAGTCGGTAGCGTCGCAGCGTCTTTCCATTAGAAAGGAGGCTCTGTAGAGTCTGGTAAACTCGTCTCGCAGGATTCGACCCGTATATGATGAGGTCTATGTCCGAATCTGGTTCTTGAAGTCCAACCAAAACTGACCCAGAAATTCCAGTATTCGTTATCGAAATTGTAGATTTCTTTTCTAATGTTTGAGCTAACTCGATAGTAGACCGTTCGACCTCATCACAGACATTCTTGTTCAGAAGTTCAGTTATCTTGTTCCTTGGGTCATAATGGGTTCGCACGTTCTCAATCGTGACCGCCTGTAACTCTCTTCCGAAGTACTTGTCGAAGTACACATACTTCGGAAAATGTTTACGCAAGAACCTCCATCTCTCTTGTAGGGCGTAGATCTTTTTGTACCTTACGTCTCCTCGTTCCCTCACGCCACTGGGAGATGGAGCGTATCTTAGAAATGATATGATCCTGTCAGGCGGATGAATGAGCCCCTTCACATCGAAGATCAGCCCTTCAACGGTCTCGATGAAATCTCCCTCTCTGGTTCTTAAAGGAGGCGTAGCTCGCAAATCGGTGTATCCCTATAGACTGAACGATCAGCGAGCTTATCTACTTGTGGAATGTGTTCAAATGGACAAATATGAGAAGACCTTTAAGCAGGCCGCTATCTGATCTCGGTTTCCGTCGAGGACGCGTCTACGAGACCATCGTCACCACAGCGGGCTTCAAAGATCGTCCTAACGCGGCTCCGCTGGGCGTAACTGTCAGCAGTTCTAGAGGGATGATCCTGCGCCCCTTCGCTGGAACGGAGACTCTAGACAACCTGAGGACAGCGAGATGCGGAGTTGTCAACGTGACATCGGATCCTTGGAGGTTCTACAAGACGGCGCTGAAGCGGGAACCTTGGGTTGGGCCGCCTCCAAGTAGCTGGTTCGAGCCAGCCAGAAAGATAAACGCACCTCGATTGAAAGGCTCAGATTCTTACGTGGAGTTCGTTGTTTCAAACATCTCGACTAAGGGACTGCGCCGCCTGGTCAGATGCAGAGCTGTCCATGTCGAATTTGCTGGAAGAAAGAATGCGCCCTATTGCCGAAGCTCCTATGCCGCCATTGAGAGCGTCATCCACGCTACTCGAGTCAAGGAGTTTCTTGGAAAGCGCAATCTTCACGATGCGAAGAGACTGATAGATCTCGTAGGGCACTATAGCGAACTAGCAAGCAAGATTGCTCCTGAATCGGCAGATGTAAAGATAATACGGAGTATACTTGCGCACTATGGGCCGGCTTCTACGTAAACCGGTTCGATCTAGTCTGGTGGCATAAGGCTGGTGAGCCTGAACTGATCCACATCAACCAGTCCTTTGTCGGTAACCCTTAGCTCCGGGATGACAATAAGCGGCATGAAAGAGAGAGCTAGGAATGGTTTGTCTACAGTTGCTCCAAGTCTCTTCGCAGCTTTGTCGAGGGCTTCGAGTTTGCTTGCAACTTCTTCTGCAGGTCGATCGGACATCAGACCTGCTATGGGGAGAGTCAGCTTCGCAAGTACGTGACCTGACTCGACAGCTACAAGACCTCCATCCATGTCGGATACAACATTGGCCGCGAAAGCCATATCACCGCCACGTACGCCGAGAACAGTTATGTTGTGTGCGTCGTGGCCCACGGTTGATGCTATCGCACCCTTCTTCATACCGAATCCTTTTACGAATCCTTTCCCAACATTCCCGGTTGCTCTATGTCTTTCGACGACACAGACCTTGACGATGTCGTTGGATGGGTCGGCCTCAAGCAGTCCTTCCTTTGCTATGAGGTTGTAAGTTAGCTTCTTAGTAAGTATGCCATCTTCAGGGATAACGATGACTAGGCCTTTGACTAACCCGTCTTCAACAGGCGATCTAACATCAAAGTCCCCACCGGAAAGTTCTTTTCCGACGTGAACGCTTTTTCGCACGTAGTTTGGGTATTTTGGAACCTCTATGTCTGACCTAAGAACACTGTTCCGCGCGATTATTAAGCCGTTCGCCATCACAGTATCTGGTTTCATATCTTCCACGCGTTTTACGATGAGCATATCGGCGATTCTGCCCGGCGCTATCATTCCAACATCCTTGCCTACTTTGAAATGATCGGCGGGGTTTATCGTCGCCATCTGTAAAGCTCGAACCGGGTCCACTCCTTCTTCGACAGCTCTTCTAACGATGTGATCCATATGTCCTTCTTTGACTAGGTCTGTTGCGCTCCTATCGTCGGAAACAAGCATGCAGCGAGTCAGGTTTACTCTGGCCTTGAGCAGAGCCTTGAGGAGTTTCTTAAGATCCTTTTCCTTTGAACCCTCTCTTACCTCTAGTTTGATGCCTAAGCGAAGGTTCTCAAGTGCTTCTTCTCCTGTAGTGGCTTCATGGTTTCCTTCGATCCTTGAACTGGCGTAGGCATTGAGTTGAGCTTCGGTCATTCTTGGGGCGTGGCCTTCTATCGTCTTTCCTGTTCTTTCGGCCTCCTGTATCTCATGTAAGAGTTTCCAACTCTTTCCCAACACGTCTGGAAAGTTCATAACCTCTCCAAGCCCGACAACGCCATTCCACGACATCGCCTTCCTAACCTCTCTCAAGTCGATCGTCGCGCCAGTTGTTTCCAGTCCTGGAGCAGAAGACACGCATGAGGGAACTTGGACAAATACCTTGAGGGGAAGCCTTCTGGCCTCGCTTAACATTAGCTGCACGCCTCTTAGGCCGAGGACGTTTCCTATCTCATGTGGATCTATCATGACGGTGGTTGTTCCTCTCGGAAGAACAACACGAGCAAACTGAGTCAGCGTGAGCATCGAACTCTCTATGTGAACGTGCCCATCAATCAGTCCGGGAACGAGGTAGTGTCCTTTGGCGCTGAGGATCGATGATCGACTGCATTGAACCTCCTCGACGTCTCCCACAAAAGCTATGCGACCGTTCTTTATCGCAACGCCTGCACGCTCTAAGATCTCTCCTGTGCAAACGTTCACGAGTCGACCATCTTTCACCACAAGGTCAGCTCTTCCTCGTCCTAGAGCAACATCGATAAGGCTCTTCACATCCTTAACGTCTAACATGATCATCCCATAAGAGAAGAAAAGGCAACGCGTAAATGCACTTGAAATTTAGAAAAGCCTTTTGCAGGCAAGTTGTTGTCTAAGCAGACGAATGATGGTGATTGGCGCTTGACAGCAATGAGGCAACGTCTAGGAATCTTTGAATATATCTTCAAGAATCGCGTGAAATGAGTGATCTGATTGCTACAAGGTGTAGTCGATGAAGATGACATCTCGTCTTGCCTTCAACTTGCAATGCTTCTGGAAGCAAGCGCCCATCCGAAACCAGGGAACGTTCATCGAACGAGGGATTTCCTCGAGACAAGGTTTGAGCATTTCCTAGCGTCAGCAGCGGCGCTTGGTCCGATCTATAGACGGGCGGCTCGCAGAGGCTTCATGATCTCGAGAGGTGTGGTAGGTCTCTCCCATGCGCAAGTCGGAAAAGCCATCCAGGCGGGGGTTGAGGAGATGTTGCGATGGCAGAAGGGGGGAAACACAAGTCTCGGAGTCATCCTACTTCTCGTTCCGATAGCCGCGTCTGCAGGGATGACGATCGGAAATGGACCAGTGGATTTGAAGAGGCTACGTTCGAACTTGAGGAAGCTATTGCGTTCGGCCACCTACGTAGACTCCCTCTACGTGTATAGAGCGATCTCAAAGGCGTCACCCGGGGGAATTGGCATCCACAAAACGCTCGATGTAATGTCACCCGAATCAACAGATCGAATAAAGAAGAAACGTACGGCTTTGCTGAAGATATTTGAAATGTCTGCCCGACATGACTCAATCGCCTCTGAGTGGGTGAGTGGATTCAAGATAACTTTCGACATAGGCTACCCCTACTTTGCTGACTGCATCAAGTCCGGTTTAGACATCAATACAAGCACCGTCAACACGTTTCTGAAAATTCTCTCGACCGTGCCAGATACGCTAATAACTCGAAAAGTAGGCATAGAGAAGTCGCGCTATGTGTCAGTCCGCGCCAGGGAATGTCTAGAGACCGGCGGCGTCAAAACCCCGGAAGGCCTAAGTTTAGCTAAGAGACTAGATCAAGATCTCAGAACTCCAAGTCATGAACTTAACCCGGGAACCACAGCCGACATTCTATCAGCGGTTCTTGCAGTGGCTTTGTTACAAGGCTTTAGGCCTTAGAAGCCCGCCTACTGGCCCTCGCCGAGGCGACTGTCGATACGCTGTCTCCTGACAATAACGACCGGAGTATGTTTGACGGTTCCGAGCATCTCCCAGGTAACCTCGTGAGGCTTTACATGAAAAGCTTCACCCATATCCCAAGCCGTTCTGCCGGCTCCGAAACCTCTCACTTTGTTTGCAGCCGCTGATATTTCCAAAACCTCCTCGACGCTCAGGTTCTCTCCAATCAGAGCCAGTGGTGTAGATCTCGGAGTTAGTTTAAACAGTCTTCCAAGCATGTAGGCAAAGAGCCCGAGGCATCTGATTGATCGAATAGATGTAGACCTTGGACTCATATGAAGACCATATAGACTGTATGTCTTGTCAGAGTCAACGATCAATACGGTTATATTCTTCTTAGTCTCCACGAACACTCGGTCTCGAATCTTAGCAGCTATCTTTTCAGGATCGTCAAGAGGTAAGCTAACTAAAGAGAAGGGCAGGTTGCTTGTGTCGATTCCCCCTTCCGAACCATGTCTTAAAGCCTGAACGAAACCTGCCTGTTCTAGTGCCAATTGTTTGTGCGCAGCACCCTTCTCTATTGGGTATTGTCTCAGTCGAGCTATGTTCGCCCGACTGAGATGGCACAGATAGCCGAGAATCCACCCCCAGACGATCCTCATCCAACCGACTGCGATCAGCCTTGCTAAGAAGGTTGGCCTAACTGTCTCCTCATCAATAACTCGACCAACCGCAACTGAGACTGCTTTCTCAGATATGACCAGGAAATCTTTTTGGCGAATGATTCTCTCAACACGGTGAACAATTTCTCCTAACCAATCATGTCCCATTTTCCAATATGAGGTTCGTATCGGTCTCGCAATGTACTTCAAGCATAGCCCTCGGTCGCTTCAATTCGGGGCGTAGGAACGCTCTTTCCAATGAAAGTCTCTGGTAACAGAATCCGATGCTTGAGTAATTTGTTCCAAGAACAGGTCTGTTTGGACATAATAATCTTGGGGCCAGGGGATTACTGCCCGCAGTTTCTAGAAGGTTCACAACATTGACGCCAGGATCGAACCTAAGCTTTAATAGTGAACCTCCCCCAACTTTGCTTTAACCATGGCCACGACGAACGAGAAGAAGGAACCGGCAAGTACAGGCATAACCTACGAGTGCCTGAGTTGCGGATCACGCATGACAGCCGACCAGCTGGCGATGATACCTGAGATAAAATGCCCTTACTGTGGCTATAGAGTGCTTAAGAAGACCCGTCCTCCAGTAGTGAGGCATGTAAAGGCCATCTGAGGGCCGAAACTCACAGGAAATTGCTGTAAGTGTTTTGATATTTGGTCACTTATACGAGGGAGAGTGTATTACTCGTTTCTGCCGGAGCTTTAGGCCTAGGACATTTGAATTCGTCGATCAAAGACATAGCAGCTCAGCTATGGAGCTCTGATAGCGCATGAAGTCGAATGTGTATGTAGCCAACCTCGCGCGAAAGATCAAAACGATGAAGGTTCGCGGCGCAGGAGAAATAGCTAGGCGAGCTGTAGAAGCTCTGAAGATCACAGCGCAATACTCGAAAGCAAGTAACATAAAAGATCTGATCCTTGAACTTGAGACGGCAGCTCAAATCCTCTTGAGAACACGTCCGACCGCGGTCTCTCTGCCTAACGGGATTAGATACGTCATGCACAGAGTTCGAGACGCCGCAACAAGGACGTCAGACCTCACCGCCATAAGGGAGACGGCAATCCAGTCAGCCAATGAATTCATTGAGAATTCGAAAACCGCTGTCGAAAAAATCGGACGAATAGGTTCCAAGAGGATAGTAGACGGCGAGGTGATCATGACTCACTGCAACAGCTCATCTGCCATAGCCATCATAAAGTCGTCAAAGATGGAAGGTAAGCGTATTAGCGTAATTGCCACTGAGTCAAGACCGTTCTGGCAGGGAAAGTTGACAGCTAGAGCATTGGATCGACTGGGAATACCGGTCATGTACATAGTTGACAGTGCCATGCGCTTCTTCATGAACGAGGTTGACAAGGTTGTTGTAGGGGCCGACGCTGTTGCGGCAAACGGCGCTGTGATCAACAAGATCGGAACCTCGCTCATGGCTCTGGCAGCACATGAATCGCGAACCCAGTTCCTAGTCGCTGCTGAGACCTACAAGTTCAGCCCTGAGACTATGATCGGTGAGCTTGTCGAGATCGAGGAGAGAGATCCTACGGAAGTCCTTTCGAGAACAGAACAGAGACGTTTGAAGATGATTAGAGTCAGAAACCCCTCGTTCGATGTCACCCCTCCAGAGTATGTTGACGCCATTATAACCGAGAGAGGCGTGATACCTCCTCAAGCAGCAATACTGATACTCCAGGAATTGTTTGGGAAGATCCCGCCTGAGGAGCTCATAGAATACCATGCCGTGCCTACGGTTGAAGAATAGATTAGCCCTTTCCCCGAGATCTTGGTTAGGCAGGTTCCAAATATGTCTCCGTTCGGCCTTGTGTCAAGAGAGAAGTACGTCGAGTTGCAGACTGAGAATGAGAAATTGCGCAGGTCCCTGACCGAGACACTTGACAGACTGAAACGATCAAGAGCTAGGGTCGCGGAGCTCTCGGAGAATACTGAAACGCTTTCACAAAGGAACGAGGAACTGACAAAAGAGTTTCACGCGCTTCTAAGAGAAAGAGACCAGCTCCAGTCCAAACTGGAAAAATACTTAGAGGAGAGGCAGCTTCTCCAAAAGGTGATTCAAGAGTTAGATTCCCTAGCGAAGAAGAGAAGGAAGAAGACCCGAGAAACCTTAGTCTACGCGGACTCTTTCGAATCAGACGTTGGGAGGTTGCTGAATCAGACGCCTATCAAGCACTAATGATTGGAGCTAAACTAAACTGAAAGACATCGCTCGCCTTCGTCGTGACGTTCAAATTGCTAGGCCATCCAAGAGATCCCCTGCGCGACACAAGAGAATCCACTATCCACACGGTATCCGTTGGAAATGTACTAGGTGTCACGCTTGCTGCACTGACACTGAACAACGCCTGCGCCACATTAGGCTCTTAGATTCAGAAGTAAGGACTATCTCTCGATCGACCGGACTTAATCCAGAAGCTTTCTGCATTCATACCAATGACCTAGAACCCTTCAAATTTGAGATGCGCAAAGACGACGAAGGAAAATGCGTCTTCCTAGGTGGAGACTCTTGCGTGATATATCGGATAAGACCGCTTACGTGCATGTTCTATCCCTTCTCTTTCCAAGAACCGATCGAGAATAACTACAGTTTTGGTCTGACAGACGAGAAATGTCCAGGAGTAGGCCAAGGACCATTGCTGGACGTAGACTTCTTCCTCCAACTTTTCAAGACAGCCTCGAAGAGGATCTCTTCTACATGACAGACTTTGCAACTACTTTAAGTTCCGAGTCATTGTGAATAAACTCAGGATAATGGACTGGTAGGCTTGAACGGACTGGACAAGTATGAAATCTTAGCCGAGCTAGCTAGAAGGCGTGGGTTCTTCTGGCCGTCGTTCGAGATCTACGGTGGCGTTAGTGGTTTCATAGACCTTGGGCCGCTGGGAGCATCGGTGAAACGTCGCCTAGAGGATAAGTGGAGAGACTTCTTCATAAGGAGAGAGGGTTTGCTGGAGATTGCTACGCCGATAATCATGCCGGGGAAAGTGTTTGAAGCTTCAGGCCACGTAGAACACTTCAAAGAATCCATGGTTGAGTGCGTCAGATGCAAACGGAAGTATAGGGCGGATCATATTCTCGAGGAGTCTACAGGAGTTGAGAGTGAGGGGCTCAGTCTCAATCAGCTGGATATGCGGATCAGAGAAAAGAACGTACATTGCATCGAATGTGGTGGGGAACTATCCAGCCCTCAATATTTCGGCACAATGTTCACTACAACGATCGGGCCCTACAGCGAGGCTGTGGGATGTGGAAGGCCTGAAGCAGCCCAAGGGATGTTTGTTGATTTCAGACGAGTCTACGAGATAGCTAGAGAGAGAATGCCTCTTGGAGTAGCGCAGATCGGCCAGGCCCTAAGGAATGAGATCTCACCACGCCAAGGGCCTATTAGACTCAGAGAATTCACCATAATGGAGTTCGAGTTTTTTTTTGATCCAGAAGATCCGAAATGCGAACGTCTTAACGAGGTTGAGAATGAGAAGCTTCGTCTCGTTCCGATCGAACTACGCAAAAGAGGAGTCGAGGAACCGATTGAACTGACTGTTACTGAAGCCTTAGAGGCCGGGTACATAATCCAGCCCTGGTCCGCATACTTCATGGCAGTGTCCAAACGGTTTGTATCCGAGTTAAATATCCCATCCGAAAAGCAGAGGTTCCATGAAAAACTGGAAACAGAACGCGCACATTACTCCGCTCAGACATATGACCATCAAGTTCAACTGGATAGATGGGGCTGGATCGAGCTTGCTGGGAACGCCTATAGAACAGACTTCGACCTTCGAGGGCATATGAAGGCCTCAGGGGCGGACTTGACCGCTTTCAAAGCGTATGGTGGCACGATCAGAAAGAGAGCGAAGATCGCGGTTCCGATCAACGCAACTATTGGGCCAGAATTCAAGGGACAGACAGAGCACATTGCAAAGAAGGTTATGGAGGCCGATGCCGAAGCCATTGAAGAGTCGTTTGTGAAACACGGCTTTCATATGATCGAAGGGTTCAAAGTATTACCGAGCCACGTCAGGATTGAGGAAAGAGAGGTCAGTCAAACGGGGAAGCGATTCATTCCTCACGTGATCGAACCCAGCTTCGGCGCTGAGCGGCTCATTTATGCTGTCTTGGAATACGCTTACTCAACCGTGGAGGATAGGACTGTTATGAAGATCCCGCGAGATCTAGTCCCGATTGAGGCTGTTGTCCTGCCGTTGGTAACCAAGGACGGGTTAGACAAGAAAGCCCGAGAGATCTATATGACCCTTCTCCGAAAGAAGTTTGATGTTGAGTACGATGAATCGGGTTCTATAGGGAGGAGATACGCGCGGGCTGATGAAGCCGGTGTTCCAGTAGCTGTAACTGTAGACTACCAGACAATGAGGGATGGGACGGTCACCTTAAGGGATCGAGACACCTGGAAACAAAGACGCGCCCCTACATCTGAGATCGTTGATATCCTTCAAAGATACTTTTCTAGCAGACTCTCGCTTGGAGACCTATAGGATAGAAGGAATCACCTTTTCAAATATTCTTAGCTAGATTTTTATTTCTAAAGAGCGTAGCCTCTAGTCGATTGTCTATCTCGCAAGATCTGGTGCGTGAAAGTGACCTTTCCTCTTGAGGCCGAGGCCACGATCAGGCGTAGAATGCTCACCATCTGCCAGGATCACGCAAGAGCTGTGGTCGATGTTGTGAGAGAGCTCACAATGATGATTGACAGTATTGCAGAGGAGAAGGCGAAGAACGCAAGAGAACACTACGAGAATATGTTGAAGCTGCTAGAGACGACGAACAAGCTTAAGACGAGTCTACTAGAAGAGGTTGCATCGGTCGGATCCCTACTCATAAGTAGAGAGGGTTTTCTAAGGCTCATATTCGAGCTTGAAAGAATCGCGGACTATGCAGAGGCTGTCGGTTACAGGCTCGAGAGTATGATGCAGGGGAAATGGAAAATAGAACATAAGTTCATGAAAGAGGTTTCAGAACTGATGTCGATGGTTCTGGACGAGATGACCAAAGTTAGGGAAACAATGATCTCGCTGGGCTTCAACCCAGATAGGGCGATCGAAGCCTCTAAAGCTGTAGAGGAAGCCGAGAAGAAGATTGACGCAAAACATCGAAGCATTGATCTAGAGGTACTCTCCAGTAAACTACCAGTTCAAGCCATACTACTCATCCGGGACGTACTCGATCGCCTAGAGAGCATCGCAGATACCGGCGTCAACGTGATCGACATGATACGGGTGCTAGCCATCTACTCGTAGAAGGCAAGGAGATGGAGAAACCTAAAGCAGAGCTCATGGGAACAAGACTCATCGTCTGGAACCCACGAGATGGAACCGGACTTTACAAGCTAGGCTTCTATGGCAAACCTGTAGGAATACCAAAGCCTAAGCCCGATCAAGATTTCAACGTGCCGCTGATGCTCGACATCATGGAAGGACTTTACCTTCATGAGAAAAATAGGATCAACATCATCAACCCTCAGACCAATAGAGCCGTAATGAAGAAAGCGCTACTTGAACTTGCGAATAAGACGTACAAAGGATTCGAACTTGCCTACATCGTCTACAAAGACCTGAGAGACAAAGGGTACATAGTAACACCCGGAATAAAGTTCGGAGCAGACTTTGCAGTGTATGAACATGGACCGGGAATCGACCACGCGCCCTTCATCATCTCCGTCAAGACCGTGGACGAAAGTATGGGACCGTTCGAAGTAGTGAGAGCTGGACGACTCGCCACAACCGTTAGGAAACAGTTCATAGTAGCCGCGCCTGACCGAAAAACGAGGAAGGTCGAATATCTAGTCTTCAAATGGTTCAAGGCATAGAGACCTGATTGTCCTGTTGAAGTGTGGAAACGGAAAACGCTATTAGCGCCCCTGATGCTTGATCCAACCCATGACGAGACTTCCACAACTCGTTGTGGACGGCGACTCTCTCCCTGAAGTCTGGGAGAAGAGCCTATCCGCTCTTCTTGAGCACGGCATCAGATCCTGCAAGGAATCCTATAGGTACGGCGAAGAAAAGATCGAAGTAGTTGAAGCCTCGATGAAGATGATAGTCACGGAGCCTCTGCGAGAGCCGATGCTGCATATGGGTTGTGAAGGACTTGGCAGCCTTAAAGAGTATGTAGACGAGGTTCTACATGGAACGAAAAACGGCTACGTGGATCGTGGAGTCTGGGACTACACGTATCACAGGCTTCTCAAGAGTTATGAGGCTGAGACCGGGCCGCAGATCGACCAGTTACAGTACATCATCGAGAAACTCAGTTTAACACCATTTTCTAATAGAGCCCAAGCGATAACGTGGATGCCGTGGATACATCCAAAGGTGAAGGGCCCACCCTGCCTACAGAGGATCTGGTGCAAGACGCTTAGTGACGAATTGGAAATGCATACCAGTTGGAGGAGCCGCGACTCCTACAATGCGGCTTTCATGAACATGTATGCGATCATACTCTTGCAACGAGTCTTCGCCGAGAAACTCGGCCTCAAAGTGGGCCAATATGTGGATGATACTGACAGCTACCACATATACTCGTACAATCTCAAGAGCGTCGAAAGGCTTCTTGCAACCTCTAAGACCCTCAAGGAAAATGGAAGCTCTCCATACGAAGATAGTTCCATGCTAGACAAGATATCAAGATAACAACTGTCTCTCTCGCCATTTACAATGTCCGAGAGATAAGAAGCAACGCAATTGTGTCTGGCTAGTACTTCTAACCCCCTAGACCTTCAGCTTACGCTGCTTGGGAAGCCGTCTAGTCTATAAGTATCATGCCGAAATAGGTGAACTTTTGATTCTTGTCCTGAAGGATGGTCGGCTGATAACCAGCCCTTCGCGTCGACTCAAATACATCGATGCCGCATGCTTCCATGGATGGCCGAGCGGTTAGAGGCTTTCGACAGGCGCCTGATCGTATATTGCAGACTCTGCATAGGTGGCATGCGCCCCCTCCAAAGGCCAAAGCCTTCGGATTTCCGCTCAGGAAAACTCTTCCCTCCAGCTTTGCTAGAGCTTTGTACATCTCGCCTCTTTTGGGCTTCATACGAAACATCAACGCACGTTCATACTCGCTTAGCAAGGCACGGGTTTCAGCCGGTGTGGGAGTATACGGAGGACATGTCAACCATAAGCCATAGTCTGGACAACCATACCGACACTTCCATCGAACCCATTCGCTTACGACAATCTTTCTAACTTTTATGATCTTTGGATCTATCATACCAGATTTCAGAGCTAGATCAAGCAATCTTTCGGTCTGCAAATGTGTAGCCGCCATCCTTCTGTCCACCTAGAGGCTCGGTATCAAACTGGTCGGTTACTGATATCTTGAAGGTCCCAGTCCACTTGCCGTAGGTTTGAAGAACAGTGTTCCTGCAGGATGTAAAAAGGTTCTTGTTGTCAGCAAAAAAGCGGTGGCCGAGAGCAACGGCGATGAACAGACATGTAGTTTTCTTACAATAGAACCCGTCAAAGCCTTCCCTGATAACTCGTAAGGAGGGGTCTCATTGAAGCACGCACACCGGAAGTATTCTTTAGAGCGCCTATCAAACTACAAAATAATTCAAGCCGTTGCTTTGATTCTCAAAAGTAGCAATGCTTGCTATCAGACGCGATCCTTTTCGTGAGTAGTGATAAGGTTCTTGCAGTAGATGTGCAATTCCTTGGGATGTTCAGACACAGAGTTAGTCCTGACTCACCGCGGCAACTCGTAGAGATGAGGATGTACTCCGCGAAGACCATCGACTGGAGCATGGTTCTGTCGCTGCTAAATAGGGACGATCACAGGCGGCGCTGGTCACAGGCATGTTTCTCTTCATATGACGAAGCCGCCTTTTTTGCTACGTTTTCTTAAATAAGATGTTAGAGCTTTCTTAGCTAACAGGGCTTTTCGCATTGACAAATACGAAGGGAGTGTGTCAGAATGGGTATCAGAGAACGCCTCGCTCGTGCCAACTGGGAATTGAACTGTCTCTTCAGAGCTGGGAGAATACCTTCGGCTAGGGTGCCCACGCCCTACCTTCCGCAAAGCCGAACCTTTACCGGACACCAGATAACGTGCAGGGGTTGCGGAAACAAAGTCGCTTATGGAAGTTCGTTCTGCGATCGATGCGGCGCAAGGATAGGCTGAACACTCTGCCTCAGAGGGGACGGATTCAAAGAGACCCCTTTCAAGTGTTAGTCTGCTTGGTTGAGAAGAGCTTCCCAAGGGCCAAGTCTCGCGATTCTTGTCGCAGGGTGGACTTCTCCGAGGTTTCGCCTCGATATCTCATAGACCAATCGTCTAACCTGATACTCGTTCAGGTAACCTAGGGCGTGAAGATACTCATGCAACATTATCGAGAAGATAAAGGAGTTCATTTCCCTCTGAGACGGTAAACGACTCGAGGCTAGGTCGAGGAGGCGCCTGTTCATAACGATCCAGTCTGATCCGACGCGATGATACGCACCTATCCGCAACGGAAGATTCTGAAAACCGAGCGTCACGTCTGGCCTCGCCTCGCCGAGGGTCTCCTGAACAGTAGCCCTCACTATATCAAGGATTTCTGGTATGCTTCGAGATCGGTCAAGATCTTCAACGTATCTACTGGTCGTTTGAGGATCATATGGCGAGACTTCATGGAAGATAGTTTCTAGAATTTCCTGAATCTCGTTCAAAAGGTCGGAAGGCTCAAAGTGGTCCGTACAATGCTCACCTCACACGCAATGCCCCTATTTTCTCCTAGGCCCTAGCTCCTCAATTGTCTCGAGCTGGTCGCTGATCTCTTGAAGTATTCTTCGCATTCCTGGTCCTACGGCTAGGAATCTTATGCGTCCTAAAGGAGAAAGACTATACTTTCCCCTTTGCGGCGACTCTAGAAAACCTGCTTCACTCAATCTCTTGGCATGTTCTCTCACGAGTTTCGGGTTCAAGCCGAGTTCTTCAATGAAGTCTTTGAAACCCAGTGTAAAGTCGCCGTCTTCCATCAGCCGCGCCACCATCCGCACTCTATTCGCGTTGCCGAGAACCCCCATCACCTTAGCGAAGTTCTCAAGTTCTCTCTGCATCTCATGGATCTCGAGCTCAAGACTATGCCTAGTCCACTCGCCAACTGACAAAGGCACCTCGCATAGAATACGGCTACCTTTGACGAGTTGGAGTTTGAGGGTCATTGATGTTACCTTTAGGTAACCTTACCTATAGGTAATATATAACCCTAACGTCTCGAAAGAGCGTAGATGCAAAGCAAGGCTTCCGATAAGGATTCGCGTCTTTCCAAGTCACTTTTATGGTTGCTACGCGCCGTGGCCGAAAATACGTTCAGAAGTCACTGCGATTCCAAGACTTCGACGAGTATTCTTCTCCCTGCTCTCGGGCCATCCAACTCGAGAAAGAATATGTTCTGCCAAGTTCCTCGAACAAGACGCTTGGCTCTCACGGGCAGAGCCCTTGACGGACCAGTGAAGGCAGAGGCGAGATGCGCGTCGGCATTGTCGTCAACCCTGTCGTGATGTCATCCTACTCTAGGCGGATAGTCTGTTGCTATTTTGGCCAATATGTCATTCATTAAACCGCTTTCATGTTCGTTAATCACGATGGCGGTTGTCGAATGGAGTGTATGAACTAGGCATATTCCATTCTCGACCCCGCTTTCCCTCACAGTTTTTTCGACACTGTCGGTAATGTCTACCAGCTGTCGCCTTCTATCTGTCGAGATCTCGATTTCACGAAATGAGGCTTTCAAAGTTGCTGTCCCACATACATAGCCCGTTGCTAATGTTCCGACCTAGGATATGTTTGTCTTTCTTACACATTCTCCAAACGTTACTATTTGTTGTTCATTCTCTTTGATAGGAAAGCCAAATACAGTTGTGATTCCGAGATTCTTAAGGAATCTCATCCTTTCCGCTACAGCATCAGGCGTTCCATATATGGTGAGTGTCGACGCAGCTTTCTTCAGAAAGATACCCAACTCGCTTGACATCAAACGAGGAGAGAGCGGTTTTTTCTCTTGGATGACAGCTCCCAATGTTCTCAGGGTCGGTTCATATCCGAGGCGTCTCATTTCTTTCTGCACCCAAGTTCTCCTGAGTATGTAGCCTGAGAGACGGTAGAGTATGTCATGAAGCAGTCGTGGATAGTTGCTTGACACCAAGTAGGGAACATAGAGAGCGACACGTTTCATACCGCTGTAATCCCTGATAACCTTCATGCTCTTTTCCAAAGTCTTGTCGAGGAGGAGCATAGGCACGAGGTCATATTGTTCGGCCAACTCTACAGCCTTTCTTGTTAGCCCCTCAGTTCCAATGAATGTTGGAACATAAGAGAAGTTGCGTTTGGCAAATTTTACCATGTCAACAAGCGTCCTGACGGGTGGTCTTCGCGCCTCTCTATCAGTCATGTAGGCCTTGTTGCCTACCACCAAGTTAAGGGCCAAACCCTCTCCAGTCTTTAGCGACTGAACAGTCTGCCTCACTATCCGAAGAGAATTCAGATGCCTAGAAGAGAAGGTCAACACCGTCGTCAATCCAGGCGAGGCATCCAAAAGCTGCTGGGCCTCGTGGGACATTAGGTAATGCCATTTCCACTCTGAATCTATCAGATGGTACTCGAGCTTGTTAGCTGAACAAAGTGTGGCAGACACCACTGCCCGGCGGATCCGTTCGCCTGATGTGGAACCATACTTGGAGAGCTTGGTCGCCTTTCCTCCTGCAAATGAGAACCGTCCATGCATCTATAGACCGGCTCTTTGTTAAGCTGTTAATGCTCTCCAACGGCAAAGGATCATCGAATAATGAAAGATTATTCGGCGAACATCCAGTCAGAAAGGGAACGAAGCTCTTTCTATTCTATGTTGGGACGAATTCCGCGCACATCTGCCGCCTTTCTAGAAGGTTTCTCGGACATCAGTCTCTTCAACCTTGACGAAATAGTGTCGTAGATACCAGGAAGATCCCAACCAGTCTCTGAGTAACTGTACACTCTCTTAGTTGTTTTGATAGTGACGCTAACCTCATATCTCCGTCTCTCCTTGCCTTTACGTTCCTCAGTTTTTATCTTGGATCGCGCCTCCTCAATGGATGGAAAGCTTCTGCTTATCGAGTTCACTATCCTGATGAACTTTGCTTTTGCCGTTTCAGCTTCAAAAGGGTCTTGCGGAAGACCCACGATATATACTGGAATGCGGCTCTCAGGCTTCTCTACGAGGAGACTCATCAAGTCTCTATACGTTAGAATACCTTGAAGTTCTTCCCAAAGCTTCACCAAGCAATAGTCAGCATTTCTTTGCGTCATCAAATCAAGAACCGCGTTTATCCTGTCACCTGCGTTGCAACAGATCGGATCTCGATCCATTAAAGCTTTGACCGGCATATCGAGTCTACGTTGGCTTTCAGGTATCCTAGCATCCTTTCTAGGAGATTCGGGTGGAACCATATGAAAGACGATGTGGCTGGAAGTCAGCATACCGTGCAATCCCCTCTGTCCCATCACAGGAAGGTGATCGATGTCTCTTCTAACCATCAGATTTCTAGCTTTCATGGTTGAGGCTGGCTCGTCTAGGGTCACAGGATGTGCTTTCATAGCCTTCTCCACCTGGATGTTCCATATCTCGGACTTTTTCGACGCTGTCAGGATCGATCGGGCCTGAACTACGCCCACAAAATCGTGCCCGTATACTATCGGGAGAGCTCTGATCCTATAGTCAGACATTATTCTAGCAGCTTCGCCAACCTTCTGTTCGGATGACAATTTGGGTATATACGTAACAATTGTAGAAATCTTTCTTGTTGAAACGTTCTTCACTCTTAGTATGTCGCGCATCGTGACCATTCCAATTCTTGATGCCTCAACTACAAACGCTTCGTATGCATCATATTCCTTCAAGGTTCCGATGAGCTTAGATACAGAAAGGGCTGGTGGAATGGTGACCGGCTCACTTCTCAGCGTACCGACCTCTAGATCCTTCAGGCTCTGCATGGGGTAGGAACCTTCGTTCAGGTTGTACAGACTGGCCCCGGCATTCGCTTAAAGCTTTTGAAGTCCAAGAATCCAGCAACAGAATACTAGACGGAAACTGGCCTGCCTGTTTAAATCACTGATTCTCATGTTCTCTGACAGTGATTGCGATTGAAATTGAACTTGAAGGTTCTACGATCAGAGTTTCAAAGAATGATTCCAGTCGAGAGCAAAGAGCTTGTGCTCAAGAGTCCGGAGGTAACTGAATTCTGGAACCTATTCGATGGTTTCGTGAAGGAGATTAAACAAGAGTACGTGAAGAAGATACCGAACGGGGGCACACCATCAGACAATATAGTCAGAGCGATGGCTATAGGAAGAGTCGCCGCCCTTGAGGAAATTCTCGGGGAGAAACCGATGCAGATATGACCGGTCATTTTGTGAGTATGGAAGAGCCGGACCGTTGAATGCAAGTCTTGGCGACAGACCCCTTCTAGGAGATCCGCAATTTGATTGGAAAAGTTGTCAGATCCCATAGGATCTACGATGGCAAAGTGTTAAGGTTTAGGGTGGATGAAGTTAGGCTGCCAGATGGACGTGTGGCGCGCCGCGAGGTTGTTAAACATCCAGGCGCAGTCGCCATTGTTGCCTTTAAAGATCATTCTAGCATCCTCATGGTCAAACAGTTGAGACATTCGGTCGACGGATGGCTTCTAGAGATTCCTGCAGGAACACTTGAGAAGGGCGAAAAGCCTCGGCGATGTGCCAGTAGAGAACTCGTTGAGGAAACGGGGTATAAGGCGAATAGGATGAAGAGAATGTTTAGTTGCTACGTAGCTCCAGGTTACAGTAACGAGTTAATCCATGAGTATGTAGCCGCTGGCCTGAAGTATGTTGGTCGACGCACAGAATCTGACGAGTTCATGAAAACGATTACTGTAAGAGTTGGAGAGGCTGTGAATATGATCGTGCAAGGAACTATCAAAGATGCGAAAAGTATCTGCGGTATTCTCTACGTCACGAGAAACCTTCCCGAAATAGAGAGTTGGCTAGTGGAAACGGTGTAGCTACCCAAACCGGCGGAGGCACCGCGTCGCCCTGGCTCTTCGATCATTATGCATAATAGAGTTTCCCGTACAGCTGGCATAGTTGAGCTAAGCTCTGATTCGGTCCGAAGAGGAAACCGTTAATCGTTCAATCGAAAAGCTATAATTAGAGTTGAAAAATACATTCCGGCAGATGACCATAATGGCCATGGCATATGTTCTAATAAACGCGGACGTTGGGAAAGAGAATGAAGTTTTGGGAGAGCTGAGAAAGGTCCCCGCCGTGAAAGAAGCCTACTTCGTCTATGGCGTATATGACATCGTTGCCAAGGTGGAGACTGGCGACGTTCGAGAACTCAAGGAAGTGGTAGTGACAAAGATTCGAAGACTAGGGTACGTTAGAAGCACTCTTACGATGATAGTTATGGAAGGCAAATAGGCAGCGGGCAACGCCCGATCCAAACTCACCCTGAACTCTCCCGGGCCGTCGTGAGACCCTACCATACTTTGCAAAGATTGATGATTGCTTTTTTTACAAGGGCTAGATCCTTGACGTACACGAACTCGTCGACACCATGAACTCCACAGTCAGATCGTGAAAGACCAAAGCATACAACAGGAACACCCGCTCTAGCAAAGTAATGTCCGTCATTGCCTCCAAACTCGCCAGCGACGGGCAAGGATCTCCCTGAAGTCAATTTCACTGCCCGAAGAAAGCTCTTGAC
Source organism: uncultured Candidatus Bathyarchaeia archaeon (assembly GCA_964562925.1). Lineage (GTDB taxonomy): Archaea > Thermoproteota > Bathyarchaeia > 40CM-2-53-6 > CAVXDP01 > CAVXDP01. The sequence continues at coordinate 54,232 of CAZLVF010000003.1, read as the reverse complement.
AACGTGTTCCGCAGGATCCGTAAAATAGTTTGGATTGGTCGCGGTGAACTCTAGACTGGCCCTTACTCTCTGCTTCCGTACCAACTTGGAGAAGTACACCTTGAAATCCCGCTTCGCCTTGGCAGAGTCTTCATCCGGGTTAATTCTGAGGTCGAATCGTGCCTCACACAAGCCTGGGATAATGTTCTCTTTGTCGCCTGACCTCAACATGGTCAAAGAAAACCTTCCATGAATGAACTTGTGAGGGGAACCCGGAGGTGCCAAGATCCTTGACCGGGCCTTCTCTCGCACCTTAGAGTACCTTGAAAGCCGCACGAGTAGAGGCAGCCCTAGGTCAATGGCGTTGAGAGCCTTATGAGGATAACCAGCATGGCCTTGCCTCCCCTTTGCAAGAACCCTTCCCCAGACCACACCACTAGCCCCCACAGAGATCACTTCAGGCCCAGCGTCAAGTATCACGACTGCGTCTCCTCCAATGCCCACCTCATTTACCAAGTAACCTAAACCTAGCCTGCCACCAACCTCTTCATCAGGTGTGGCAAGAAGCGAGAGGTTCACCTTACCCTTCGTATGAGACAGTTCGTCCATCGCTGAAAGCGCTGCAACTATGGCTCCCTTATCATCACTGGTCCCGCGGCCATACACACGGTCCCCAACAATTTCAGTTTGAAACGGATGATGTCTCCAACCTGTTCCGGCGGGTACAACGTCATAATGCGCCGCCAGGAGGATTGTTTGGTCGGCTCCAACGTCAAGGTCAACGATGACGTTGGGGCGGGGTTTCTTATCATCGGATAGATCCTGTGCATCATAGACTCGAGTTCTTAGCCCTAGTTTTTCCGCCTCTGCTCGTATAAGGTTCGAGCACTCAACATATCCGGCCTTGGTGTTTGCATCTGTATCGATCTCAACTAGGCGAGATAGAAAGTCAACCTCCTCTGATACGTCCAAGCCTTTTCCGCCACATCAGCAGCGTCTCTACCGCTACAACTGAAGATAATAGTTCAGGTTTGAAAAGGTTTGGAGACAAATTCCAGAGAAGATCTCGGAATGCCTAAAATAACCCAAGTACGTTTCCTACTGAATCATTATACAAAGAGCTGAAGGTTTTGGGCACCGCTATAGTCTACAGCAGCAGGTACCTTGAACATGATACAGGGCACTTTCACCCAGAGTCTCCGACTAGACTTCAAAGCATCATGGAGAGGCTAGAACAGGAAAGAGCTAAAGGTAAAACGTTCGGAACCTTGGTTGAGCCTAGGCTGGCTTCTAGAGAAGAAGTCGAACTCGTCCACAGTTCCGAGTATGTTGAGCGTGTGAAGAGGAGTTGCGAGAAGGGACTGAGACACTTAGATTCTGATACTTCTATCTGCCCGGAAAGCTACGATGTGGCTCGACTGGCAGTTGGTGGTCTGCTTGTGGCATGTGAAAGAATATTGGCAAGAGAGTTCTCAAACGCTATCGCGCTGGTAAGACCTCCCGGACACCATGCAGGAGCAAGCGGTAGAGCTCTAACAGCTCCTACAGCGGGCTTCTGCATATTCAATAATGTTGCAGTTGCTGCTGAGAAACTCAGACGCGAACATGGAATAGACAGGGTCCTGATACTTGATTATGACTGCCACCATGGAAATGGAACGCAAGAGATCTTCTATGCTAGTTCAAGTGTGATGTATTTAAGCATCCATCAAGATGGAAGAACACTATACCCGGGTACAGGATCAATAAACGAGATGGGAGAAGGTGAAGGAGTAGGATACACTGTAAACATTCCCTTACCACCTGGGAGCAGCGACGACGCATACGCGAAAGCTATGGCCGACATAGTTGAACCCATTGCAGAACAGTTCGACCCAGAATGGATTTTGGCCTCTGTCGGTTTTGATGCGCTTCACGACGACCCGATTACTGGCATGGACCTCTCAGCCCAAGGCTTCAGGGATCTCTTCAACTCAACCATACGATTAGCCAGTTCTCTGTGTCAAGGGAGATGCGTCGTAACGCTTGAGGGAGGCTATGGAAAAATCCTGCCAGACGCTGCTCTGGCTACTCTCTCTGCTATGGCTGGAGTGTCTTATGATCCCAATGACAAAACTCGGAAGACGCTGCCGACCGTAATGAGAAGTGTTGAGTTGGCGGTGGAAGAAGCGAAGGAGGCGCTATCGCCCTACTGGAAGATGGAGTAGGATCAGAAGAGGAATATTAGATAGATCTAACTCTAGCCGCTCTCTTCCTCCTTATCTTCACCGCGGATATAGCCATCATGATAGCTAGAATCGATCCCAGCAGAATGTACGTGAGAGAGTAGTCGCTTTCCCATAGCGCATCAACCGTTCTAGGTCCATCCATCTCCATCGCTCCGAACGGTTCTGAGCCCATGTAGTCACCAGTCCAACCCGCGAACGTGTGCTTGGTAGCCAAATAATCATATGTCGGGGAAGTGATCGAGAAATTAGCCGTAACCCCCTTCTGGTACCATCCAGAGCCTTCCGGATTTCCGAATGGCGAGTTCACCTGAAGGTAGTACTGAGCCGAGTAGTCGACCTTACCGAGTTCCCGGCCTGAGATGTTCAACGCCTCCGTCGTGGTAACGTATCTTATTCCTTCGCCTCCGCTGACATAACGCTCGAATACTAGTATATGAAATGTCCCTTCATCAAACTGGAAGGTATAGTCTGTCGATCCTTGAATCTGCTCCGTCTGACTTCCATCAACAATGACAGTGGTTTTCAGTGTTTTCGGAAGGCCCTTTACAGCGACAACAACTAGATATTTTCCTATCGTAAAGTCCTGCCTAAACAGGAGAATGTTGTCGATGTAGACGTCGATGTGCCACAGCCCAACCCTCCTTTCTAAGGGGATCGTCCTTACGTCAAGCGGTTCCCCGTAAATGCTCCAAGGTCCGTTTCCCGAGTGGTTGAGTGAGGTTTCCTGATAGAGGTTGCCTATAGGGTCGAACCATTTCCAAGTATATGTTGCATTTGTTGGTAAGGTGTAGCCAATCATGAACCACGCATAGATCTTTGAATCATTTCGAGAGAACTCGTCTGTAAGACTGATTGGCTCAGCGGTTATTGGATTGATATCTCTGCAGGTCCCATAACGGATCAACATGAAAGCAGGTATCGCGTTCGCAGACTCCCCTGTAAGTGTTTGAATGCTGGTCAACATCAGGATAAGCGAGAGAATGACCAGTCCTACTTTCATTGCCACTCACTGAGTCTTGATCAAGTAGGGCTACCGCCCTCAGAGCGTACGAAACAGTCTATTCGGCAGAGCGATTCTTTGGCAGAGTGCAGTGAACAGAAATTTAACCCTTCTGTTTTCTTAGCAGATCTGGCGTCGTAAGGTAGCTACCTGCATCTCCAAAGTATCTAATGAAGATTCAAGACTTGCAATGGCGATGGATGTTCTGTCAAGAGAGTTGATATCGTACGACGGTCCGATATACCTTTGCTGACATTGCGAGGATCGTCCCACTGCCCCGAAATGCATAGATAGATCGATACCGCTAGCCTACAGCGGTCCAACTCTTGGATAGAAGGGGTCATGATTATCGGTCTGAGGCAACTCCTAGGCGTATTCGGGTATCTTTGGGTTCTGCTTTCGCGCTTGGGCTCATGAAGGGTTCCATAGGCGCTCTACCCACGACCATATACCTGCTGACATACCACAGAGGCAAGTGCCTAGCCAATTGTCAGTTCTGCTCCCAAGCGAGGTCCAGCACGAGTAACTCCTACTTCCTTTCTAGGGTTACATGGCCGGTTTTTCCCACAGATCAGGTAATCTCCAAGATTCGGAAAACCAACGACGAAGGATCTGCCCGACGCGTATGCCTCCAAACCGTCAACTATCATAGTGCTTTCGCAGATGTCTTGAACCTGATCGGGTCGATTCATTCGGAAACCAATCTTCCCATGTCACTTTCATGTCAGCCTTTTCAAGGTAAGCAGCTCCAACGCTTGGCCGACGCTGGACTAGATCGTATAGGGATTCCTTTAGACGCTGCCACGGAAGAACTCTTCTCCAAGATCAAAGGCCACGAAGCTGGCGGCGCATACACTTGGCAAGAGCATATTAACGCACTCGAGTCATCGGTCTCAATCCTCGGCAAGGGACGAGTTACTACACATTTCATAGTCGGTTTAGGGGAGACCGATGCCGCGCTCGTCGTCGCGATCCAAAAGATGATCGATATGGGCGTTCATACCAGCCTCTTCGCCTTCACGCCGATCAAGGGAACCCCCCTCGAGACCTTTTCCCAACCACCTATCGCCCGTTACAGGAAGATCCAGATAGCCCAATACCTGCTCACGACTGGAAGAGCAACATATTCTATGATGAAGTTTAACCAGAAAGGTGACTTGTTGAAGTATGGGATCTCTTTGGAAGACCTAAAGGAGACTGTCGTGTCTGGCCGACCTTTCCTAACCTCTGGCTGCCCGGATTGCAACAGACCGTTCTACAACGAAAGAGCTGGAGGCCCTCTATACAACTATCCTAGACCACTAACGCAAAGTGAGTTAGCCGCTGCGGAAAAAGAGGTTCTACCACTTCGGAGCTGAGGAGATTGGAGGCTTGGAGGATTCTCCTCCTTCGGATAGATGACGCGTTCACGAATATGGCCATAGACGAGGCGATTTTGGAGTCTCGAGTTCGCAAGATCGTCCCGAATACGTTAAGGTTCTATCGATGGAAGCCTTCCGCTGTATCGATTGGTCGCTTCCAGTCAGCGGATAAGGAGGTTAACTTGGATACCTGCAAAAGGCTAGGGGTGGACATGATAAGGCGAATCAGTGGAGGCGGCGCCGTCTACCATGACTTCTCCGGCGAGCTGACATACAGCGTCGTAGTTGACTGTGAAAACCGGAAGATAACAGATGACGTGACGACATCTTACGAGGGCATATGCTCGGGGATCCTTAGAGGCCTAGGCCTCCTGGGCCTTGAGGTTGAACTCGAGGCGATCGACCCAAGTCAAAGATGTCCTAACATATTGATAAAGGGAAGGAAGGTCTCAGGTAATGCGCAGGCAAGGAGAAGCGGCATTCTGCTTCAACATGGAACCATTCTTCTCGACCTTGACGTGGAGACTATGCTGGCCGTACTCAGAAACCCGAAGCTTGTCATGAACGAGAGCGTCCAGGAATTTGTTCGAGATCGGATAACCACCCTCCGCAGAGAACTCGATAGAAAGATAGAGTTCGAGGAGGTTGCTGGCTCGTTGAGAAGAGGTTTCTCAGAAGCCTTTCATGTCAACCTCATTGAAGGAGATCTAACTGAGACGGAAGTAACGCTTGCCGAAGAGTTGAAAGCTACAAAATACAGGTCTCACGCTTGGAACTATGGTGCCCAAGAGTCGAGTGAGAAAGTGGGAAGTTGCTATAGACACGGACAAACCCTTGATAGCTCTTGACTGACCTAGCATATCGAGCTGGTGAGAGGCATGATACTAGAGCAGATACCTGTTGGCGAACTAAGAAATTTCAGTTATGTCATAGGAGATGAGGAGAGAAGACTGGCCGCCGTTGTCGACCCAGCTTGGAACGTTCCAAAGATCCTAGAAATCATCAAGAAGAACCAATTGATGGTGAGATATGTTATCAACACGCACACACATCACGACCATGTTTCCGGTAACGATTTGATCGCTTCTGAGACGGGAGCCAAAATTGTGATGCATGCTAAAGCAAAACTGCGAAAAGATGTGTCTGTGGAAGATGGTGACGTCATCAGTTTAGGGAAGGTTCAAATAAAGGTGATCCACACGCCCGGCCATACACCTGAGAGCATTTGTCTCATAGTTGACGGCACTCTAATAACTGGAGACACCCTTTTCGTTGGTGAATGTGGAAGGACCGATCTGCCGGGCGGGAACGCAGCAGACATGTACAACAGCCTCTTCAACAAGATAATGTCGCTCGATCGAGACCTAAAAGTCTACCCAGGCCACGACTATGGCGACAGACCATGTTCGACGCTCGGTTACGAAGTTGAAACCAACTACACCCTGAAACCAAGGACAGTCGAAGAGTTCCTAAAGTTCATTTCGGAGCCTTGACGCCTATCTCACCAAGAGTCACGCCACGTGGCATTACACTGCAGACACCGGTACACGGCACCAGACCTTTCTTGGGCGATTCCAGCATGGTCTCCAACAGTTTGAACGTTGACCCTTGTTGCCTTATTATGTCCACATTTAGGGCAGACGCGATCGACAAACTCAGGTCTTCTCTCTATGACGTGTATAGCTTTCTCCAATGTCGATCTAGAGGTAACAATAGTCTTCGATTGCGGGGTCGATTTGTACCCACACTTGTAGCATCTGGCAACTACGACGTCTCCCTCCTTGGCTATGAACAGAGCTAAGCGGCAGTTTGGGCAGAATTGCACCATAAAAGTCCACCAGCCAAGGTCTAAAGGCCGAAGTTGTTGTTAGAAGTGCGTTTTCGATAATCGAGCCAAACCTCGCACATAGAGAAGAGAATCATCAAACAATAAAGCCATTCAACGATCAATGCCTAGGCGAACTGATGTCGGTCCCTACTATCCTATCTAAACTCCAGCGACTTCGCAGCTATCAAGGTTTGCGTTTCCCTTATTCCCGGAATTGGGCGCAGGCCGTTGTATACAAAGCCCTCTAGATCATCGGGGTTGGTCATCTGGACCTTTACGATAACGTCATAGTCACCGTAAAGCGTTGCTACCTCGCGAATAGGGTACTTGTTCTTTAAGTCTCGTATCTTGGCGAAGACTTCAAGATCCTTTCCGGTTTGGACCTTTATCAGAACGTACGCCCTGTACTCTTCTCCTTGGTGCAAAGGCGCCTCCTACCTCTTCGATAGATTGATTGCAACCGGATATAAAAAAGGTGTATATCTGCGCTTGGCTTCACTTCATAGGTCGTTTCATCAGAGCGCAAGAACCGATAGACGTCTAGGAGAAGAATTCTTAACATAGTCAGTGCATAGACCGAGACTGGATTCCGCCTGAGGGCCGATCAAGTTCGTTGGTTCTGGGAGCATTTCGCAGCCACGTGATTTGGGTTTCGTTGTCGGTCACTATCATCCTAGGAACCATTCCATCTATCTCATGCAGTGAATCTGGGGATTTGCACGTGACGATCCAACCCGACTTATCCAACAACATTTCCATAATGAGAAACAATGATGATGCAAGCATCGAACAGCCGACAGTCGTGACTTCTGGGCATAGAATTGATACGAAATACCCCACTGACGAACGTGGGCTATTGAAATTTGACCTCTCTAGCCTGCCCGAGGGCTATCGTGTAAAGGAGGCCGTACTTTCCCTCTATGTTATTGGCGTCTACACCTGGGACGGCTCGGCATGGATCCCTGAAACCGAACTTTTTAGAACGATAGAACTTCGTGCGATCACAACTGACTGGCTTGGGTGGAGCTTTACCTACTGGACCTACGCCACATTTCCTCATAAGCCTTGGAAGAATCCTGGGGGAGACTTTGCTCCTCCGACCGATGTCGTCAGAAGGGAAACGCCTGGAACATGGAACAGTTGGAAGGTGACAACAGATGTCAGGGCTTGGTATGATGGAAAGAAGCCGAATTATGGTTGGCTACTCAAGGATGCGAGTGAGGGGGACAAGGTGGGCTGTAGGGTTGAGTACATGAACTGGTTCTATGTCTACGACATTAGCCTTTCACCGAAACTGGAGGTCAGATTAGAACAAGAAACAGCTACGCAAGTTTCATATCCAGAATGGTTTGCCGCGTCAATGGTCGCCGTCTCTGTAGCCGCGATAGTAGCATTCAGGCGCAAGCTATTTCCGCTGAAACTTTCATCCAAATCCATTAGTAGATAACAGCTTCTCGAGAATCGGAAAGCTTTATTCTTGCAACTATGGAATAATCAGCATCGTGGTGTATGTTTGTGTACCAAGCTTGGCCATACCCGGTCTTTTATTACCCGAGCTATGTATACGCACCCTTAAGAACTTACGCATGCCCCTACTGTGGAACGATTCTCGCTTGGCTGCCTCCGAGCAGATGGTTCTGTCCTTACCACGGGATAATATCAAAGTGGAAATTCCGGTTTATCTGAGGGCTCAGAGAACCGCCGCTTACCTCTTCCTCAAGGTTTCTGTCAGAAAGAGGGGCAGTGATCCTCTAGTCCTCAAGTGTAGATAGGTCTCCGGTCGGAAGTCCGAGTTCCCAAGCTTTTAGAACCCTGCGCATGATCTTTCCGCTTCGGGTAACTGGAAGTTTGTCCCTGAACTCGATTTCTCTCGGATAGGCATGGGCGGCTAGACGCTTCTTTACGTGTTCCATTAGCTCTCTCTTCAGTTCTTCTGATGGAGAGTAATCCTGTCGCAGCTGGACGAAAGCTTTTATGATCTCGCCTCTCATGGGATCTGGTTTTCCAATCACGCCGGCCGCTGCTACTGCTGGATGTTCGACCAGGCAGCTCTCAACCTCGAAGGGCCCCACTCGTTCGCCCGCGGTCTTTATCACGTCATCTATTCGTCCTTGGAACCAGAAATAGCCATCTTTGTCCAGGTATGCAGAGTCACCTGTTAGGAACCAACCCGGTATCTTGAAGTACTCTTTGTATTTGCCTTCCATATACTCTTTCCACTGGCCTCTCCAGATATTCCTCATCATCGAAGGCCAGGGAGGCTTGATCACTAGGTTTCCGATCAAGCCAGGAGACACAGGGTTTCCTCTATCATCAACTACCGAGGCAGTGATTCCTGGAAACGGTTTTCCCATGGATCCAGGTCTAATTGGCAGGCAAGGATAGTTGCAGATGAGCATCTGTCCGGTCTCGGTCATCCACCAGTTGTCGTGGATCGGAAGGCCGTACACCTCCGGCGTTATTCCCCATCGGATTACTTCAGGGTTAAGGGGCTCGCCTACACTACAGATATGACGGAGACTACTCAAGTCATGTCTCTTGATTACCTCTTCACCTGCTGCCATGAGCATTCTCATGGCTGTGGGAGCTGTATACCACACGGTAACCTTGTAGTTCTCTATCACTGAGTACCATTTGTCCGCGTCAAACCTCCCGTCGTATACGACCTGTGACGCTCCATTCAGCCAAGGCCCAAAGATTCCATAGGACGTGCCGGTAACCCATCCGGGGTCTGCGGTGCACCAGTAGATGTCATCTTCTCTAAGGTCAAGTACCCATTTGGCCGTCAAGTATTGTCCGATCATCGCGTTATGAACGTGAAGTATTCCTTTCGGTTTCCCCGTCGTTCCAGAGGTATAGTGAAGTAGGTGCGGTGTCTCTCGATCCACCCATTCCGTCTCAAGCTTTTCAGAGGCTTTCGCTATTTCAACTTCATAGGTCACGTCGCTTTCCTTCAACGTATCAGGGGCCGCTCCAACCATTACTACATGTTCCAGATCTGGGAGGTCCCTTCTAGCTTCGTCGACAACAGCCTTCAGGTGCGGTTGAGTTATCAGAATCTTGGCGGCGCTATCCCAGAGTCTATCTCTAATGGCTTCCGATCGGAAGCCTCCAAAGAGCGGACCGTATATGCACCCTAGCTTCATGCTTGCCATAATCGAGATATACAGCGCTGGAACTCGGGACATGAACTCGAATATCCTATCGCCCTTCTTGGCCCCGAGTTTCTTCAAAACGTTTCCAAACTTGTTAGAGAGCAGCATCATTTCCTGGAAGGTGTACTTTTCACTCTGGCCCTCAGCCCCCTCCCAATACAGAGCCACCTTGTTTCTACGCCATGTCGCCGCATGCCTATCTATAGCCTCGTGTGCAATGTTCACCTTCCCGGTTAGGTACCAATCAAACTCTTTCTCTACATCTTTCCAACTAAAACTTCTACATGTCTCTTCATAGTTCTCCAAGTTACCTTTGTATGACTTTACGATCTCTTCGACCTTGTGCTTCATGTTGCCGCTCGGTCTTTGAAAGAGCTCATCGACCGTTGATTTCATAAGGCTTGCCTCTTTGCTATTTCTGCTCTCTAACTAATAGAGAGCCGACATAATATAGCTGGGACATTTATAACATAGCAGGTATTATCGTATATGCACCGCGCACTTGGTTTTGATTTTCTCCATCATCGAACAATATTGCTTGGCGTTTTGAGGCGTAGTGAGAAGATTGAGTACGAGACGTTGCTCGAGATAGATTACTTGGCATGTATTTCCACTATATCACCATCTTTGAGATAGTGGCTCAATCCGACTCTTTCCCCGGCATATTTGCTACTCGGCCCCCAGATACGTGCGTATCGAAAGTTACTGTATAGTTGACTGTGGATACATTGAGCGAGATCTCCGACCCTGGTCCCTTCGCTCATGATGAACGGCTCTTTTGAGGCTTTAGAATCATTGGGCTCCTTTGTGTACACTCTCATTAGCCCTAAAGTCTTGAAGGCCACTCTTCCCAGGTCGGATAAACCTTTCCCCGTCAAGCATGATACGCTCACGATAGGTAGCTTGTCACGTACAGCAGTACGCAGTCTATCTAGCTCTTGCTTAGACTCTACAACATCCGCCTTGTTCGCAACAATGAGAGCGGGCTTATGGATCATGACGCTTTCCAGTATGGCATCTTCGACATTGCTTATTCGAACAGAACCCCTTATCTCAACGACAGCGTTTTTGACGCCATAGCTTTCCAGCAGTTTCTTTATATCTTCAAGGTTGCAATCGACGAGAGATCCACGCACGACTAGATGAATCCCTTGAATTGTTGCTTTCCGGTCGATCTCAATATCGCTCGAGGGTTTTTCAAGCGAGATTCCTGAATTTTCCAGTTCCCGCTTGACCGTTTCAAACTGCCCAACAGAATCTTGGGAAAGATCGACCGTTATTATCAGCGCATCAGCTTTTCTTGCTAAGCCCATTACTAAGGAGCCCAAGCCTATGCCTCTTGAGGCGCCATCAAGAAGAGCCGGAGCTTCAACCAACTGGAACTGGACATCTTCATAAGGAAACATTCCAACTGTTGGCTCTGTTGTGGAAAATTCAAAGCCGGCAATGACAGGCTTCGCGTTTGTCAAGGCTGACAAAAGGGAACTACGACCTGTTTTTGTTGGGCCGATTATCACAAGTTGCGCTGCGCCTGTCTTAGTTATGAAATCTCTAACGGCCGATCCGAATGCTCTCCGTTTCCTTCCACTTTCAATATCGAGTTTGAGTGTTGAGATCTTGTGCTTGACTTGTGCTCTGAGCCTCTCATTTCCTTTGTGTTTGGGGACCGAAGACAAGAACTCCTCCAAGGCCGACAGCTTCTCCTGAGCAGTCTTAGCCATAAGCACCTTGTTCCATTTGCCTTTAGCTTCAGAGGAAAGATTCGCTGGCACGCAGACACCTGATAAGTACATCGACAGAGGTGCAATCTAGGGCCTACATGTTTACAAAAGCTCTCCATTCGCTTCAGGAGGTCGAAAGCGTTCTAGCTCGTTCACGGAACCCTTTGTTGGTTTTCTCATATTTGAAGTAGAAGGCCTATCGATCGACGATAGCGTCCGGTATTGGAGTAGTTATTACCAGAAATATTTAATCACAGTTAGACATGGGCTAAACCATCGAATTGGACTCTATTTGTTGGCTTCTGCAGGACACTCGTCAAAGCCATTTCTGAAGAGTGGTCTGTAGGTTGGACCGTAGATTATGAGCCCGTCTTTTCCCTCATAGTCAAGCCTTCTAATGACAACCTCAAGTTTCATGCCTGGCCTTAAATCTCCCATATGGCAGTCGACCAGAATCACTTTCCCTTCCTTGATCATGTCATAGTTAGGCTTCAACCTCTGCTTGAATGGAAGTCTCTCAAACGATTTCACTTCCGCATTTACCGGGAAGGTCTTCGTCGTGCTGGGTCCTTCACATTCGCTTTCTAGACACTGCGGTCGTGTCGGATAGTAGATTCTCTTACATCCATCACACATGAGAGTCTGAATAATCTCATTTCCAATTGTTTCAGTCTCAGCAACTATCCTGGGGAATGCGAGGCGTCTCTTGACTTTCCTCAAGCGTTCTCTGAGATGGTCTTGGTATTTTTCCAAACGGATCTCAACTTTACGATCAACATAATCTTGAACTGTTGGAGCTCTACGCGGTTTTTTCTTCAGTTCGTCTTTTACACTCAGCCAAGTAGCTATAGCATAGGCGCCTGATCCATACGACACAGCAAGAATATTCTCACCCGGGCTTGACCTGTCAAGTATTGAGGCTAGAGCGATCGGCGTTGAAGCAGCGTACGTGTTTCCAGTATCGAGAACCCTGAGCCAAGGCTTAACCTTTCGTTCGATATCTTCAGGAGTGAGTTTCATCCGATCAGAAATATCCGAATCATCGACCCAATCAGCGCTTAGGTTCACGAGAGCTCTGCAGGTCTTGAGAGGCATGTAACCCGACGGTTGGTGGAATGTTATGTTGTCAAAATCCGAGATCTTCAGATTCGGGTTACGTTTCAGAAGTGTTTGAATGGCTCCTATAACGTGTCTCATATAGGCTTCGACTGTTGTCTTGCCAAAATGTTTAGGAACAGCCGCTTCGTCTCTACGCCAGAAGTCCATTGTGAGAGAAGAGTAAGGAGCCATATCCTCGATCGAGGCTATGACATCTTTCTTCCCGATGACATATGCCGCTGCTCCGGCCCCAGCAGCGTACTCAAGAGGGTCGCCTTCAGGAGCCTGCGCGATGTCGGTGCCTATCGCAAGGCCGTACTCCATCTCGCCTGCGTTGACCTGTGCTCTCACGAAATCCATGCTCTGCATTCCAGCATTGCATGCGCCCTCTATATCGGATACAAAAGCCTCATTTCCAACTCCTATGAAAGATGCGACATGTCTAGCAGTGGAGCCGACAGCGTACGGTTTTGACTCTGACCCAACAACCACGCTTCCTATCTTTCTTGTATCGATCCCCGACATCTTCAAAGAGTTCTCTGCTGCTTCAGTTGCCATAGTTATGGCATCTTCAGAGAAATCAGCGATGGACTTACTTCTCAGCAGTAGGCCGTTTCTAACCTTGTCGAGAAACTCGTCTAAATCCTTGCGCCTTCCCTCCCGCGCCCTGACAATGTACTCAGTCTCTATCCTCTCGCACGGTATGTATACTCCGTATCCAACTATGCCTGCGCTGCTGTTTGACATGAATAACACTCTCCAACCGTGCAGAAATAACCGTGTGATAGACGGCTCTTCAAGTTATATAAACAGTGCCTGAACCGTTAACTTCACGTTCACCCGAGTTTGGTTCAAAGGGACATTTGTAATCGAGAGGATTTGAGAAGATAGGAACCTCAGCGTTAGAAAGGCTTTACTGTTTCTTACCGCACTTGTCGCAGAAGACTGAGCCAGCAGGTATGTCAGACCCGCAGTTGAAACAGAAACTTACAGTGCTCGGTCCGGGTTCTGATGGAGTCTCCACGCCCTTTCTTAGATCGTGTTTTTTTATATAGTCATGTATCCCCTTCGTGATTTCTGCGTAGCTAGCCAGACTTCCCTGATCTTTTCCAATAACCTTAGACAGGTTCTCATCCATCAGGATCGTCTTCTTCTGCAGAGCGCTCAAAGCGGTTCACTGCCTACTCCTCTTCTCCTGGCGTCTATTTAGAATTTTCCGGAGAACGGGTCTTTGAATCGTCGAAACTGGCATCCGTTTGAAAGCAAACCCGAAATGGATCAGTCAATTGGCGAGTCGCTACGAAGTCTTGGACACTTTCTATACGCGTCCGGGGACGGCACTCTTGGACTCATGCTGTCTGCTTAGTTTGCAGGGGCTCACTTCAGAGGGTTAGTCCATTTCGCCAAATGATTAGACCACGAGTCAACTCTAATCTGCAGAAGATCCGCTGTCTTATTGTCGTGTTCCACATCGCGGGCAGAACATCGCCCGAACTGGTATAGGTGTGCCGCAGTTCATACAGTACTTTGCCGATAGGGGAGGTTCGCGAGGAGCGGGAGGATATGACGACGGGGTGTAAGTTGGCGCCGGCAGTGGGGGATATGTAGGTGGCGGCGGTGGAAGAGAAGGATATTCCCCTCTAGGTTTCACGACAATAGTCTTTGCAACCCTATCCCCGAGTCTCTGTTTCTTCTCAGATCGAAACATCAATATGACTCCGATCAGGTACAGAAACGGTAAAGCATCGATAAACCTCAGAAGATTTCGAACAGCAGCTGCGCTGAAGCTGCAAGGACTACCGTCCTCTTTCAAGACTTTCACTTTGAAGATCATCTTTCCTGCCGTTGCTCCAAGAAAACTCTCCATAAGAGTGAAGTACGCGAAGACTGCCCCGATCATGATTAGTGGCAAGAAACCAAAGTCCAGTTCTGTTCCCAAGGACAAGTGAATGCCCGCGGCATTGATCAAGAGTCCAACCAGTAGCGATACAATAAATGTGTCAATTAGCTGGGCTACAAACCTGATTCCGATTCCAACATACTGAAATCCAAGGTGAGTCAGGGTTCCTCACCCTTTAACTATATAGAGCCGCCCTGCTAGGCCCATCTTACATCAGCCTTCCTGACTAGTCCATATATGGTGGCCACAGCTCCGACAGCAATCAGTGGGTATCCGTAGCTGTTGAGTGTTCGATCCTCAACTATTTGCTGATAGATCTCCGTGTACTGAGCTAGTGCTGAGAAGGTTACTTCTTTCTTGTAAAGTGTTTCATAGCTGTTGTCGAAGACGAAATAGTACATACCATCATGACGCGTAACGAAGGACGACTCCAGTTGGCTCACCTGTAGCTTCTGTATAATATAGTCTACGCTTCTCTCGCCGCTCTTATACTTCTGAAAGTTAGTATCGTCCATAACGTAGAAGTTTATGTCTCCAGATTCATTGCTGGAAGGCATAGCTACGGATCCGGAACACAGAATGGTCCAATTTGCTTTCAACTCTGAGCCTTTATAGGCGACGTCGCCAACAGTCAATACTGACCTGTCAAAAAGCACACTTGTCTCAATTCTAGGCACATCGATCGTTTGCGATCGTGCCCCAAAAGCTAGCAAGAGTACGCCCAAGGTCAGCATTCCCATTCCAACAAAGAAAGGCCCACCTCGCATGAGAGATTACTCCGATACCAGATCATATCAGTGACTAGAGCAATCACCTGTATGCGGAGCATATGCAGTTGAAAAAGCTTTTCGATAAAGATCATACAAATCGCAGATGTAGAAGAAATCAATCCTATGTGACAGTATGAAGAAGACCTCTAGATTGGCGGCTTCTTCAGACGTGAGTTTACCGAGCTTTCCTGCCACAGTTTTCATTGCTTCTCTGTGTCGTATGTGCTCAGCAAGACGGAGGCAAGCGTTATTAGCCCGCTTAAGCGACATTACCTTGAGAGAGTCCTCATGAGCAAGAACGAAAAGAAGTCGTATCTCCCAAGCCAAAAGTTTCTTGGTAAACAGGTGATCGATCTGAAGGGCGCGTTAATCGGAAACGTGAAGGATCTAGCGGTTAGCGTGGGAGACCTCGATCTAGCGTTGGTTGTGACGACGAAGGGTGGATCAGATATTCAGGTTCCTTGGTCAGAAATACAGTCGATTGAGGACGTTGTTCTCCTGAATAAGACAGTTGAATTGCCGTCGGCTCCAGCCGCTCCTACGGTAATGCCAACTCCCCTTGCTGCAGCCCCGAGTGCCACGGTGGATTGCCCCAGCTGCAAGGCGGCTGTTCCAAGTCATGCAAAGTTCTGCCCAAGATGTGGGTCAAGAATCCGGTAGGTTGGCCTTCGCTCCTAGCTTGATCAAGCCACAGACTGCGTCTCTCCAAAAGGAACCCGATAAGACTGATGTCGACTAATGACGAGGCTGAGATTCGCTAGGCATGCCAACAACCGAGTACAGAGATCGCGTATACATACGGAAAGACATCATCTTGAAACTGATCCAGTACGGATCACTTAACCAGACAGCTCTACTGAGTTATTGCGGGCTTAACCTACAGAAACACAAGGAGATCTTGGATGAACTTGAGCAGAAAGGTCTCATCTCGAAGAATGAGGTTTACTTTGGAAGAAAGAAGGTAACCCAGTACAAGGTCGCGGGTGATGGCGTGGAGTTTTGTAGGATGATCCTGCAACCTTATGAGGCCATGTTTCCTAGAGCTAGGAGAAAGCCAAGTTAACAAAGTTACGGAACCGATTTATAACATAGCGAGCTATGATGGCTGAGAGAGCGATGGCAGACGAAGGAAGCTTAACAGACCAGAAACGGATCGGTCTTTTGGAAATTCTAGATGACCTGATATATCACGTCAATTCGGAAAGAACCTGGTTCAGTATATTGATGATATCCTCCCTAGTTGTTGCTCCGCTCTCGCTATTCTTTACATTTTTCCTTCTCCTACACCCCAAGATTATGCTTCTTATGTTTAGGCTGAGCCACCTTTCGGGTTTGCTTGTGCTAGTCTACCTTATTGCAAACGTATTCGTTTCGGCTCTTTGGTTAGCTGTTGGAGTCAGGGAGTTCAAATTTTTCAGAGGGTGGAGCGACAGATTCAGACAGTTCTCCTCTTTGAAGGAGAGATTCGACAGAGAATTTAGAGAACTCGAGAAAAGGAGCTGAAAAGCATCTTCTTTATGGATGATGTGCTATCTACCTTCCATGTCATGTAGCCTCTGGAATTCGTGGATACATCTTATCTTGTGCTTCACTATACTACTCTCCAACTCCTCCTTTAGGAGATAGAAGATGTTCTTGTGAATACTAACGAAATCGGAACCAGTCTTATCTCTCGGCCTCTCAAGGTCCACATCTAGGATGTCTTTGACCCTTCCAGGTCTTGCGCTCAGTACTACGATCTTATCAGCTAGCTCAATAGCCTCCGGAAGATTATGAGTTACCAAGAGGAAGGTTTTATTGGTGTTGAGATGGACTTCAACTACCTCTTCCCTCAGCGTTTCTGCCGTGAACTCGTCAACCGCGCTGAAGGCCTCATCCATGAGAATTATCTCAGGATCAACTGCGAGAGCTCTTGCGATTCCAACTCTCTGTTTCATTCCACCTGAAAGCTGCTTTGGATACATTCGCTGACATTCGGCCAGCCCAACCATCTCGAGGCATTCAAGAGCCGCCTCACGCCGCTTATCTCGCGACCATCCTTGCGTCTCAAGTCCAAACTCGGCATTTTCAAGAATCGTTCGCCAAGGAAAGAGCGCAAAGGACTGGAAAACCATGCTTATCTTATTATGCGGCCTTATAATCGGTTCTCCTTCAAACCTGACCTCGCCGGAGGAAGGCTTCTCTAGTCCAGCCATTATCTTAAGAAGGGTTGACTTTCCGCATCCACTCGGGCCTACAATACATACAAACTGTCCCCTCTCGATGCCAAAAGTAATACTTTGGAGTGCTGACATAACCTTCTCAGAGTCCCAGTAGACCTTCGAAACGTCGAGAACCTCCATTTGAGAAGTCATTCTCTCCACCTTGCTATCCTATTTTCAAGGGTTCTGAAGAGAAGCCTGTCTATGGAGAGCGCTATCAGACCTATCGCGAGAACCCCTGCAAAAGCGTATTCAATCGATCCCGCAGATACGGACGAATCTATGAAGGTCCCTATTCCGGTAACCCTTGCAATGATCTCGATCGCCAGTATGATCTCCCATACGAAGTCAAAAGAAAGTCTCAGCCCGGTCACCAGGTTTGGGAAAACCGCTGGAAGTATCACCTTTGAGGTTGTTGAGAACTTTCCAGATTTGAAAACAGTTGCCACATGAAAATAGTCTTGTGGAATCGCTTTAGCTCCTTCCCTCACTGTGAAGTAGATCGGGAAAAAGGCGCAGACCGCCGCCATCATTATGGCCGCGGTGTTTCCCGGCCCAAACCACATGACTACGATAGGCAAGATAGCCAAGTCTGGGAGTGCGCCCATCAACATTATGATTGGCGTTAACGTTAAGTCAAGTCTGCTCCGTAGACCCGTGATCAGCGAGAGAGGCAAAGCAACAAAGAGTGCTGAGAGTATGCCCACGGAGAGATTAAGAAAACTTTGAGCGACCCTTAGGGTGAAATCCGGCATCTTCATGCAACTGTACAATGTAAGAAGAACGGTCGTGAAAGCGGGCACGTTTTCCGCTGCAAAGTAGCCCGTCCGAGAGACTATCTCCCACACGCTCAGGAACGAGGCCAGAGGTATCGCCCATAGTACCGGTCCGATTTTGACATATGCTCTCCAAGCCTTTGGAATATCGAGAAGCGTTGTGAAAATCTTGTTGTACAATGCTTGCCCCTTTCTCGAGAAGTGATGCCACCTTCGGTATAATCGAGTTTGAAAACTTCCGATAACGTCTAGAGAAGCTTTGAGACGATAATTCTCACGTTCGTGTTTCGTCAGTTACCGTCTGAAATTTAACTTGTGAGAGTATGAAGTAGTGGTTTGGAAAGATGACTCTTTACAACTGCGTGTCTATGAGACTTGCTAGCGTCCGGAAAAGATCATCATCACCAAGATGATCACTGGGAAAATCGCTGTCATCGCGATAAGCGTGTAGGTTCTTCTGCGTGTCATCTTCTTGTTTTGAGCTTCACATTCTGGGCTACAGAAAGTCTTGTTTATGTTCACTGGTAGACCGCAGACCAAGCAATGTCGATGCTTGAACATAACGACCTTAGGTTCTTTCTGTGAATAGGACATGTCGGTCACGCCCATAGTCTTCTGCCTAAATATATAAGGACATGCGATTAGCCTTCTCTTTCATAGCGGTTGTTTCTACTCCTTGGAGTGGATACTATGGCAAGCGTAATACGCGAAGGAGACTATGTCCTTCTGTACTTTGACGAACATAGAAAGTGGCTTGTGAAAGTCTCGGGCGAAAGAGAGTTCCACACACATAAGGGAGTTGTGAAGCTCTCCACGATCGTGGGAGAACCGTATGGAGCCGCGGTAAAGAGCAGCTTGGACTATGACTTCTGGGCTCTAAAACCGACAACCTACGATTTCATTATGTCGATGGAAAGACCTACCCAAATAGTGTATCCAAAAGACGCGGGAATCATACTTATCAAGCTTGGTCTTGGACCTGGAAGCATCGTTGTAGAGGCGGGAACGGGAAGTGGAGCGCTGACGTTGGTCATAGCGAACGCTGTGAAGCCTGATGGTCATGTATACACATACGAGGCCAGGCCAGAATTCGCCAAGATCGCTTCTCGAAACCTTAAGAAAGCTGGCGTACTTGACTACGTGACGATAAGGAACGTTGACGCTGGACAAGGTTTCGACGAGACAGAGGTCGATGCTGTCATGTTAGATCTAGCTGAGCCCTGGAAAATCGTTTCCAAAGCCTATAGATGCCTCAAAGCAGGTTCGCCGATGGCTTCCTTCAGCCCGACCTTCAACCAGATAGAAAAGACCGTAGGCGCCATGAAACGATCACAATTCTTAGATGTTGAGACTATCGAGTGTCTCCTACGCGAGATTCGTGTGGAAAAAGGAAAGACAAGACCCGTCACATTCATGATAGGCCATACAGGCTACATCACGTTTGCAAGAAAAGCACTCAAGAAGTGATTTGTATGGTTTTCCATATGTATACCTGACCACAATTGCTATAGCGGCTCGAAAAGAAAAGCAGAGCTTAGACTATAGCCTCATCGAGACCAAACCAAGCACATAGACCCGTAGGACCTCCTAAGTCTGGATAGAACCTTGAATTGCGCGTTAGAGGTTCTTGGGTGTCCTCCTCCCTCCTACCCCTCCGAGAGAAGCACAAAATCTACTCAACTTCGGCCCAGCACGTGGAAACAAGACAGGCAACGACTGTTAGGAGTCACCTGAGCCGGCAGACCTGACTAGGCAAAAGTCTTAAGAGCTAGGGTCCAAGACCATCGAGTTCTGCCGGTGGCCAATCGATGCAAACGATGAGGACTCGTTCCATCATTGGGCTAGTCTACTTGATGATCGCAGGACTTGTTGCCATAAGCTCCGCCTATGTAGGGTGGCTTCTCATCGACAAAAGCCATCTGGGATGGGCTGTGTCCAGAGGAGCTGCATTTATCGCGTTGACTGTGGGCGTGCTGTGTCTGCTACTGCTTTTTGGAGGTCTAGAAGCGCAACCAAAGGGTCGAGCAACCGAGAAGTAGAGAGAAGAGAGACCTCTCTTTGATTCAAGTGTTGGCTTAGGCCATGCAATCCTGAGCGATTTCCAATGTTGGAGACGGCAGTAGCATCCTCTTGCCTGTGTGATAGATCAACACAGCCTAGAATTGTTGAACCGCTTAACTGGTTGAGACCCTCAGAGCAGCTTCTAACCTCTTGTTGACGACGTTCCAGTTGACGTTCTCGAAGAACGAATCTATGTATGGTGCTCTCTTAGGTCCACGGTCCGTATAATAGGCGTGCTCGTACACGTCCAGAACCAACAGCGGGATCGCGTTCAGGAACCCGTAGACGTTATGGGCGTCTAAACCATTATTGACGAGTCTTTTACCTGAAAGATCGTATGAAAGCACAGACCATCCTCTAAGCGCTATTCCGCACGCCTTGAAGTCTTCCTTCCACTTGTCGATCGATTCAAAATTCTCCGCTATCATCTGACCGAGCCTTGTTCCCGGCTGCGTTCCTGCGCCATCCTTAATATTTTCAAAGTAGAGCTCGTGAAGAACTACACCCATCCAGTTGAAGCTCTCTTCGACTTTTAATTCCCTATACTCGCTGTAGTTCTGGTTCGCTTTAGTCCGGTCAACCATCTCCAACTTCTCCCATATCTCGTTGGTCTTCGCTACGTAGCCTTTGTAGTGTGTCTCAAAATGATACTCGATTTGTTGGTCTGATATTCCTCTCAATCCTTTTGGTTTCAGATGGTCCTTAGGACTTACCTTCATAGTCACACCCCACTCATCCAAGAAGTTCGTCTTGACGATTTCCACTCTAATAAATACTTTGAAGATCTGGTGTAAGAACGGTTTTTCATCATATCCTACCGTTAGGCTTGGTTAGGCACTTCGCAGCGGGATTCTAACTCTTTCAGGTTCTGTTCACCGATCCTATCAGTGGATATTGTGACATGTCAGCTTCAAAGAGGGAGCAGCTAGTTGACTCTGAGACTCAAGAGAATGTCGTAGCTAGCTACCGTAACCTTGTCCTATAGGTTAGGAGTTTTCTGTCACGATGGTTCAAGTTGGTCAGTCAACGATACGTATCCCAGGAGATTTTCAAATGGATAGAGTTGTATGAACGCGTCCTAGAAGAGTTCTCTTTCCTTTATTTTCTGAATCAGCTTTGCTGGGACCCTTACCGGTTTAGTCACTTCTGCAGGTTCAATTTCTAAGCTCTTTGCCCTAACCGTCAGTCCGCATATACCGCTAGGCAGAAGTCTCGACCTAACACACTGGGCATACTTACACTTTGATATCTCACATTCATCATCTGCGAAGTTGCACCAAGCTGTTTCGCCCTTGAAGCGTATTGAATGTTGGGAGCACCTAAAGAACTCACATCTGGGGAAACATGGCTTCGGTTGATATGACATTAAAGAATGCTCTCCAGAAAACTCGAAGCACGTCTAGGCATTCAGCGTTTGACCAACGAGGGGTGCCTTATCCTCATGAACCGCTATCTTTTATGTCTTTCCGTAGGGGGAGTGTACCGCTTTTTGACGTTGCTGACCTAGCCTTTTACCCGAGAAATTCGATAGACTAGACAAGATGCTTAAGGATATCTGTCAAGCTGTTGCTTCTCACGATAACATCAGCAAGCCTCTCTGCCGTATTGTCTTTTGGGTTGAAAGCTACTCTGAGTCCTGCGTCGTTGGGAATATCGTAGCAGTAGTCGCCTACAACCGCGCAAAGCCT
>CAZLVF010000003.1:23857-32366 GCA_964562925.1 uncultured Candidatus Bathyarchaeia archaeon | reverse complement strand
CTACACCCTCAAAATATGAAATACGTTCAATTATCTCGGCTATTTCACACAGTTTCCTGCCACGCCACATCATCGCGTCGAGCTTAGCCCATTCGTCATAGGTGATCTCGCCTCGCCAGTACCTTGACGAAGTCAACCGTCCGTATGTCCAGGTCCCAAGTCGTTCATGAAGATACTGCCATACACTTGTGACTGCGGTTAGGGTTCCGTCGACATCAAAGACCACGAGTTCCAGAGGCCGAGGTCTTGTTAAACTTGGGGGCTCACGCAGAGACATGCAAGAGCAATAAGAGTGGGAAAGGTCTAGGTTTGAAGCCGGCTGAGCGGTTCTTTTCATGTTTTCACTCGGGCTGCTTCCGTCAGTGGCAAACGATTCCCTCGATGCATACTGCCGATCCAATCTTCCTAACCCGCCCTAAGGTGGGTTGAAATTTCGCGAATTATCTGTGGCGGTGTCCACAAAGAGAAAACCTTTGCGTAGTTGAGGCCTGCGGCTTTCTTTAAGAAGGCACGTTCGCCAGATGTCTTGTATCCTTCAATAAAAGATTCGGTCAACTCCCGCAGAGCTCCTGTCATCAATGTTCCATAGTGCCCTGTGTAAAAGAGGAATTCGGCTACGTCCCATGCCTTGTCGCCTTTCTTTCTGGCCTGCTCTAGATCCAAAACGTAAAGTGTGTCGCCGATTGACCAGACCAGGTTTTCAGGTTTTGAATCGCCTATTGTGACGTCTAAAGCGTGGACACTTGCCATGGTTCTCCCAACCTCGGAAGCTATTCTCACCTGTTTCGAATCGAGATGATCCCCGTCAAGGTGGGCTTCGAACACTTCACGAGCGGTTCTACCTTCCACGTATCGTTTGATTAAGAGCTTTTCTGGCACGCTTACATAGACTACAGGCGGAATGAGAATCCCATTATCTGCGAGCAATGTGCTCATTCCATACTCATTTGACAAACGCGCTCCTCCAGAAACCGAGAAGAGCTTTGTACCTAGAGCGACAAGGTTTAACGTGAACCATTTGAATCCATGCCAGTCTGAGAACCTCTTCGCAACCAGCCGTTCACCATCCGCGTCTACAAGGTAGACCTCGTTCAAAGCGCCTCCAAGTGAGTTTACGGTTATCTTGGCTGAAGGCCTAAGCTTTCTTACAGCATCTGTTATCGACGCGGCCTCGTTCAAGTCGACTCGACCCGATGAGGTCTTTAAGAAAATGTACTTGTGAGGGTCCTCGAACTCCCCTGCCATGAGAACCACCGTAATTTCTCTCCTGATCTTTGACGCGAGCTCCTTTGCAACCATATCCAAACTGACCCTGCCCGCTCTCCCATGTGCAATGTATGAGTAGAGGGCTCGTTGACTTGATCGGACGACGTTAACGACGCGTCCGGTAGTTCTTTTGGAAAGCATCTGATCTACATATTCTTCGGAAAGGGTTATTTCGTCATGTTCAAGCCTGACTATGCCTTTCTTGGCCAATCGAACGAGCGCTTTGGAATATCCCTCCAGGATTTTTGGCATGTTGGTTTTCGCAATATCTTGTCTCAGCAAGGAGAGATAACTATACCTTAAGGGAGGATAGACCTTGAATCGTCTTCGCATCCGCGAAAGAAGTATGAACTCAGGCTTTATCAGGAGTCCTCTCGAAAGTTCTCCGTAGCCAAGGACGAGATCCCTTAACTCTTCTTCTGAAACCTTCTCCTTCAGCAGAACCTCCATTTCGCTCAGGTAAGTATTTCCAGATAGCGGCAAGTAGGGCGCGAGTAGCCTACCTGCAACGAAGCCCCCAAGGGCGCCTTTCATGACGTCCAGTTCGAATAGCTCACGGTCGACTTTGAGAAGCGATAGGTATACGCGCTCGAAGCGTTCATATTGATATCTGAGTCCATCAGGATAATCCTTCAAGATCACCAGCGCATCATAGTCGCTGTCGTCTCGGGAGTAACCGCATACGCGTGAACCGTAAAGACAGGCAGCAACCATCTGGTCAGGTCCACTAGCTTTTTCACATAGCCTAAGGACTTGTTGGGATTGAATCTCGTGCACCGTCACGCTTACTCCACAGAGATCAACTTTGCAGGTTCAGGGATAAGAGAGTACGCCTCGACGCGACTTGACCGATTTCACCAGTAGTCAACCCTGTAGACAAAAACATCTGTGACATTGTAGTAGTGTTCCCAATGGCCCGTACGCAATGAATCCTCGTAGATAACCGTAAAGGACGCGCCCTCCAACATATGGTTGTCTCCATCAGAGAGAAATGGAAAAACCTGATGAGCTAGCGTATAGTTGGTTCTTTCCCAGACGAGGTACCTTACGTCGTTACTTTGCAGCCATTCAACGAGCAACGTATTATCGCCACTTGTCAAAAACCAACGTGCGTTCTCGTAGGTCATGAACATTTCAACAGCGATGTCAGAAGTGTAGATGGCTATTGGAGAGTCTGAAAGTACTCTTCCTCCATCATACGCCTGTCCCAAGGCTACTCCAGCTCTATAGTCTGGCATCACTATGTAGACCTTCCTTGGAAATATCCAGATCTGGGAGAAGTATGGTATTAATAGGACCAACAAGAGCATGAGTAGTATTAGCGTACGTCTCAATTTGCGTCCACTGAACTTTGGAAATGCGGATGGAGCGACTACGGCCAACAGGGGCATAAGTGCAACAACTCGAGACTGATCTCCGAAGTCCAACCCAACATAGTGTGCAAGGCTAAAAACCACTACTGCCGCGGTCATTGAGATCGTAACCGCTCTAACGTCACCGCCTTTCAGAAGGCCAAAGACAAAGCCTACAAAGAATATGAAGAAAGTCATAACCAGAAGGTTGTTCACATAGAAGAGAAGGATCGAAGGGCTGACCAAATGGATCTCCCAACCCAGAGGATACATAGCATACAACGTTGAAGTAATCCAAGTGGATGGTGTGCCAGTCGCAGCGTAGCTCCATACTGACCAGCCCAATACAGCAAGAGGCAATGAGATGGCTGCGTACACCAACCCAATTCCTCTCCAACCCTTTCGGAGGATACCGAGAATAAGCTCAGATAGCACAACAATCCACGCCTCATAGCTGCTGAGCGAAGCGAGAAAGGACGTTACGGCGAACCTCCCCGGCTTGTTAGCTACGTAACTATAGGTTGTCAGAACGACCAAGAAGCTTGAGACCCCCTCTGCTACTCCAAGCGTTGAGAAGTCAACATGCCATGGTTGGAAAGCTATCAAGAGGCCACCCACCAGCGCATACCATTTTCGTTCGTAGACCCTTGTACCGACCCAATAGACGATGAGACAAGCTAAAGAGCCGAATAGTACGCTTGTAAGTCTTGGAATGACTATCGAACTGTTCGCAACGAAGTACATCGCTATCCCGATCAGGTACTGAAAGAGAGGAAGCCAGACGACCGTGTTGTTCGGGCTTGGTTTGAAATCGGTGTAGAACCAACCATTAGCTACCGTTAGCTGAGCCGCCAACCAGTGGCCATAACTATCGGGCAACCTGTCTATAGGCATCTCTGTCAGATGGTAAAGTCTAACCGCCAACGCGATGAGAAATAATGAGGAGGAGCATAAGAAACTCAACTTCTTCGAAGAGCCGGTCTCGCTATCGTGAGCATAGGCTTCATCCCGCACGTTGGCCAACCTGCCTTTCGTTAGAGGACTTGGCCACGCATGGCGTCCCTGAATGTGACACGGGAGATGTACAGGTAAGCAGCCGTGTAGATGAAGAGGATCGGAATTATACCGATGTTGAAGTCAATGTACGATTTGATCATAGCGGCTATTCCAAGTACTCCGAAGAGAATTTCTAAAACCACAGTCTTGTTCACGTTGATCTGGTACTTCTTGTCTCTCCAAGAGTCTCGACGCGTCTCGATCCTGTACTTCGGTGTTCTCGAGAAGGTACCTGCTGTCTTCGAGAGGACTCCTTGAGCAACAGCTATCGTATTGCTGAGGCTTATTCCGAAGCCTATTAGACCTAAAGCTCCCAGTGTCTTGATCTTGCTCCTGACAGTAACTCCCTGAAGCTTCAACGCATAGGCGTAGAAGACCCACATCGAGACAGAGCAAAACACGATCGTAGCGTTCAGGATTATCCAATGGGGCATCGAAATGAAAGCGTCCCACGCTGAATCTAGCATGATCTGAAGAATGGGCATGAACCGTAGGTAAGCTGGAAGGTTAGGTTCAATCTCTGGACCTTGGATGGTTAGAGTCTTGAGCAGCTGCGCCAAGTTTACCAGTCGGACATCCATAAAAGCAGCGATGAGCGCGATCGCGAACGCTGCGAACATTAGTGGATGAACCGAGTAATAGGAGAGGTGAATCATAGCTTCAGCCTTCTGGCCTACAGAAAGCCTCTTGTCCGATAGGATTTTTGAGAAAAGCTTCCTGAATGTTCTAATAGATCCTCTTGCCCATCGGCTCTGCTGACGCTTGAGGGATGGGATCGTTGGCGGTATCTCTGCGGGGCACTCTATATCTCTGAGGTAGAGAGCCTTCCAACCCTTGAGCTGCATACGATAGCTGGCATCCAGGTCTTCGGCCAACGTGTCAGCCTGCCATCCTCCAGCGTCTTCGAGAGCCTCCATCCTGAGAACCCCCGCTGAGCCGTTGAAGTTCAATAGGTAGCCGGCCGCCGTTCGCCCTGTCTGCTCTACGAGGTGATGGCCATCATAGCCTATTGAAACCGCGCTAGTGACCATATTGTAGTTTCTGTTTATGTGAGTCCATCTGCACTGGACCAGCGAGAGTTCAGGATCAGAAAAATATGGCATGGATCTATCCAAGAAGTTAGGAGGAGGGACAAAGTCGGCGTCAAATATAGCTATGAATGGATACTTCGTATACTTGAGAGCGTTCTGTAAGGCGCCGGCCTTGAATCCCTCACGTACGACCCTGTGAATCATGCTCACGTCGTATCCCAAGCCTCGGAGCCTGTCTACTACCTCAGAAGCGATTTGAGTGGTCTCATCTGTAGAGTCGTCTAGCAAGAGAATCTGGACGAGGTTTCTACCGTATCGCTCAGCTATACTTGCACATGCATTCAACAAGCGTTCTACAACATATCTCTCATTATAAATCGGCAATTGAACAGTTACAGGAAACTTCTCTTGAGCCTTTTTCATCGGCACATTATAGTCCTGAGCTTTCCGTATCATAAGATAGAAATTCAAGCCGTACGGAAAGAACAGGATCGATAGTACAACCGAGAAACCTAACAGGATCGGTTGCATATCAAAGGCCAAGAAGCGGATAGTCTCCCATGGTCTACCGACAGACGTTGCGTATCATTGTTGTGGAACGTATTTAAGACTTATAACGTACGTCGACATATCAGCAAAGGCACAAAGCTTCTTTGATAAGTTAAGACTGCTGACCATTACGTCTCCACTTTGAATTGCCAATTCTTCCCTCAAGATCCGGACTATTCTTTTATAAGGCATGCTCCAACTATCTCGTCATCAGAGACGTTGAAGCAATGCGAAAGACGTTGGTCGCTGTTTTGAGCATACTATTCTTGCTGGCAGCGGCGACCAGCGGTATTCTACAGCATGCTCTGCAAAGTCTGGCTCTTCCATCCGTAAACAATGTAACGCTATTTGCGCGATTGGAAGAACCTGTTGGGATGATTCTAAGCCCATCGCCTAAGTGGAGTGGACAACAGACAACAGACGCCTCCATTGAAAACGTTTTCACTCTCTACCCGATCCTTGGTCAACGATTAGAGATCTTTGGGACAGTCTTGTTTAGGGCTTGGTTAAGATCGGATTCGCCAACGTTCGGTAAGGCTACCTTCTCATTGTATCAGCTGTCTGTGAACGGAGATCTCGAGGAGGTGACAAGGACAGAAGGCTATGTTGGGGTGAACCCACGTATTTCAGACTTCAATTTCGCGATAGCAGGCGTAACGGCTACCCTCGAGCCTAGCTCAGCCTTACAGTTTCGTTTCGTATACACCTCGGCCAATCCCAGCGTGAAAGTATACCTGTTATGGAACGACCCGCGAACGCCTTCGCAGGTGGTCATTCCATGCGTCGACCATGTCTCACCGGACATCGCCGTCTTCGACAAAGATGGAAATCCAGTCTCTACGTTCAATGCGAATCTGACAGGAGCACAGGCCGGGGTCTGGGTCAAGGTCAGTGTTGTAAACCCTTTCGGACTGTACGACTTAACAACCACGACCCTGAGCGTTACAGATCGGACAGGGACGAAAATCGTCGATAGCCAGCCTATGTCTCTCGAAAGCTCGGGAGCATCTTTCTACTCGGGGACCTACGTCCTTAACACATCATTCCCAGTTGGCGTTTATTCCGCAGTCGCAAAGATCGTTGACTCGTCAGGCAATACGTACCAAGTTTCAAAAGGATTCTCGATCTCGTATACCTATTTGCTCCAGTTCAATCTAGCCGATGAGGATAACCAACCTTTATCCGGGGCTAACTACACGATTTCAAGCGACTCAGCTGTCTATGCCTTGGGCAGCGTAGACACATCTGGATGGGCAGCCCAGCAGCTTCCATCGAGTGACATTGTCGGCAAATATCAAATAACAATATTCTGGAAGGCCACGCAGCTTACGGTGCTATCTGAACTAAACCTAAGTGGGGCCACAACGCTGAACCTGAAAGTCAGCGTCTATAGGGTGGCTGTAAGATACGTATTGTATGGCATACCGCTCTCGAGAGCTTCTGTCTATCTTCTCAGAAACTCCACCGTTATCGCTAAGGCTGTAACTGAATTCGATGGGTCAGCCGTCTTTGATCAGATTCCTCCAGGAGATTATGTGGCTAGAGTCAATTATATGTCATATCAGTATGAAACGAGCATATTAGTGGAAAAGTCTCACGAGACTCTTATTGCTTTGGAGATACCTTACCTCGGCAGGATCCCCTATGCCGCCATCTCAGTGGCCGCGTTAGCGGTCGTAGCTGTGTTTGTGAGAAGAAAACGGAAACTCTACCCTGCCACTATAAACGTATTAGATGACCTCATAGAGGGCGGCCTTCCTCAAGCAGCAACGATTATGATTATGGGTCCATCGGCCGCTGGCAAGACGGTCCTCTTGGAAAACCTAATGTATGCAAGCTTGGACCGAGGGAGGCCTTGCGTATTCGTAACGACGATGCAGTTTCCTTCGGAGATCAGAAAAGAGGCGAAAGCTCTCGGCTTCGATAGCGAGCCACATGAGAAGGAGGGAAGACTTGTGTTTGTAGACTGCTACTCCGCAGCTGCTGGTCAGGCCTCCGAGGAGAAGTATTCAGTGCCTTCAATAACAGATCTTACGCGACTCGGCACAGAACTCTCAGCATGTTTAGGAAGTCTAGGCAAAGGGACCGAAGTGTTCTTAGATTCCCTTGCTCCCTGGGTCGCCGCCCTCAAGTCTGAATTCATCGTCTCATTCCTACATGCAACAGGCGCGAAAGTTAAAGCCGGAGACGGCAGATTCTTCTTTACTGTCGGAACAAGTGTGGAGAAGGAATTTCTGACAAAGGTTGACGAAGCATCGGACGGTGTCATAGAGCTGACGATCTCAGAGAAACAGAAAGAGCCAAGAAGGAAGCTTACCATTCGCAAGATTCGCGGCCGAAAACATTCAACC
Source organism: uncultured Candidatus Bathyarchaeia archaeon (assembly GCA_964562925.1). Lineage (GTDB taxonomy): Archaea > Thermoproteota > Bathyarchaeia > 40CM-2-53-6 > CAVXDP01 > CAVXDP01. Next base: position 24,761 of record CAZLVF010000003.1, on the reverse strand, counting down.
CGCCCAGTTGACTTTTCTATAGTCGAAGGAAGGGGGATCGTTTTCTACATTCGCGGAAGAAGTGTCGAAGGCCCACGGAGGAGAAGCTAGAATACTCTATCCTTCGGAAATACCTCTATACCATCCTTACCTATCTGATAAGGCCGCATCTGAGTATCATGTTGTATGCCCCGCATCTTCTCAACTTGGATGGCTTTTACTATGTTCCCATCATGAACCAACGCGTGGAGTAGAACTACCCCTTGGGAGAGAAATTCCTCGACGGCAAATCTTCTATCAAGAGTGCCAGTCCGCAACTCGGACGTGACTACAGACGTACATTCAGTGGTGATTAACGCGTCGAAGAACATTAGGATCGCTCTTCTCCGTTTCGGAAGTTCATGGTATCTGAGAACTAGGGATGTGATCGGATCGACAGCTATCCTCTGGACTCCTTCCTCATCTACAACCTTTTGAACTGTTCTTATAAGGCTCTGGAGAGTCAGCTCCGGTATAGATACCCCAAGTTCGTACTCATGTGATTCAGCCTCTGGTAGCGATCTTCTCGATCTTCTGAGAGGTGTAGCATCAAGGAGTAAGATCCTACCGTCTCTTTCAAGTTTATCGATATCCCAACCAAACGACGCCATGTCGGTCTTAACGTGATCAGGCCTCTCGTCGAGTGTTACGTAGAGGCCTCTCTCATCCTTACGTGCCCCATTTATGAGATACTGCATGGCAAAGATGGTTTTCCCGGATCCCGGGCCTCCGATCAAAAGGATGCATTTACTTCTTGGAAGCCCTCCACCCAGTAGCTCGTCTAAGCCTTTGATTCCAGTTTCTATACGCTCCACGACATACACCAGCTATTTCCGCGATCATGAATCCATTGTGCTGAATATATAATTGTTGAATGAAACGCCGA
>CAZLVF010000003.1:19547-23757 GCA_964562925.1 uncultured Candidatus Bathyarchaeia archaeon | reverse complement strand
CTTCAAAACTCGCGTACGAGACACTCTGGATATGTCTCTGAACTTTTTTGACGCTAGAAGGAAGATCTTGACGGCATTACTTGTTTTGTTAACGACTTCTCTTTCAGTGACGGCTCCCGCTTCTCCATATCCGCTACTCGATAATAGTAGCGTGTTCACAGACTCTATGGATCCACAAGTGGTCCCTCCTGCAAATCACATATCCGGGCCTCAATCCGTTATTGTCATACTCGTTCGCTTCAAGGACGTTGCGAATACTAGAACGAGAGATGAGGTAAAGGACCTCGTCTTTACAAGATTGAACGACTACATCAAAGCGGTTTCATACGGCTCTGCCTGGTTGACGGGAGACGTGACATCGCAGTGGCACCAACTTTCTCGTTCGATGCTGTACTATGGCGGAGGTTCAGCTTCTTCCGAGAGATTTCAAGATCTGATCGTGGATGCTGTTAGAGCAGCTGACCGAGACGTCAACTTCATGAACTATGAGTACATTATGATCGTGCACGCGGGCGATAATCAAGATAAGTCTCTCCACTCGAATGACGTAACATCTTGGGGAGTCTACGGCAACGGCTACCCTGTTACAACTGGTGAAGGAACCCTTGGGTTCGGAGTCTCTGTTCTTGCGGAGATGGATCCTCTAGGCCCCTTCGCACACTATCTAGCTCGCAACTTCAGACTGCCGGATCTGTGGAACCATGGAGGAAACCCGCTGGCAGATGATTTTGTGGCCGAGTGGGATCTGATGGGGCATGGCTTCTGGGCAAATAACGGCTCAACGCCTGTAGAACCTACGTCTTGGTGCAGGATCCGGCTCGGATGGATGACTGAATTTGGACTTGTAGAGGTGAACGCCACAGAGAGTAGGACTCTAGAGATCGACCCGCTAGAAACTCTGACCGGAGGCACAAAAGCCGTTAAGGTTCCCATCTCCAAGCACACCTACTATCTTATCGAAGTTAGGAGGAGAATAGGATATGACTCATATCTTCCAGATGAAGGAGTTCTTATCCTCTATGTCGATGAGATGCTGGGAGATGGAGGGGGCATCGTCCGAGTTGTGGACTCGACCCCTTTTACGGGAACCTTGAACGACGCTCCATTCAAGGTTGGAGGAATCTTTCAAAATAGAACGGGAACCATCGCGGTCGAGGTGCTTAGCTTCTCGAATTCCTCGTACAAGGTCTTGGTAGACCGCACCGGCCAACCATTGGTTGCGTACTTAACGGTAAATGTGCCGTTTAGTGATATTCAAGTGCGAGTTGACGGGGCAAACCTGACATCTGATACCAGAAACCGTGTTCAGAAGCTTCTCAGAGTTGGAGAACATACGGTTGAAGTCCAGAACATTGTTTACCTAAGTGAGGCTTCGAGAGTCATTTTTGATGGCTGGTCTGATGGAGTCCTGTCAAATCCCCGCACGCTTGCCGTAAGTCAGAACTCGACTTTAACAGCTAATTATAGGCTTCAAAATCTGCTCGAAGTCATATCGCCGTATGGCTCACCAATAGGTTCAGGATGGTATGATGCGAGTGCGGTTGTCACATTCTCTGTGCCGGAGGTAGTTGACCAAGGTAACGGAACGCGTCGAGTCTTCATGTCATGGACAGGCGATATAGCAGCTCCGTCTTCAACCAGTCAAATCGAGATGAGCCAACCGAGAGTTGTGATTGCTGACTGGGAGACTCAGTACGCGATCAGGTTTACATCCAGAGGACTGAAAAATGGAACGACGGTGACGGTGACGATTAACGGAGAAAACGAGACGTATACTGTGCCCTTCAACCATCTTGAGTGGTTTGCTGAGGGATCAAAGATCTCATTTCAAATATTCCCTGAGAGTGCTGCATCGGGAGTGACCACATATCAACTTGAAGGATGGACTGGAGAAGATGGTAAGGATATATCATCACCTTTAGCTGTTACTCAACCAGATGAGATAACCGCAGTATACAGTTCGAACAGCGTTTTTGAGATACGTTCAAGCGACACCATCTCAGACGTTACATTGAAGTTTTGGAAAATCTGTCTGAAGATAACCTTGGAGGTGTTGAACTCTTTATCCCGCTACCCCAAGTTGCTAGCCGTGTTAGTGGCAGCGGCGTACCCCTATTTTCTGATTGTAGAATTTGCACAGAAGCTGCATCTGACATTTTCGTTTGTGTCGGCTGTATCTGCTCCTGGGTCAGTGATTGTAGGTGGCATCCTCTTCGGTTTGATCTATCTATTTCCCATTAGCATTGTTTCGTTGGGTATGTACAGGTGGAGGCGAAAGCAGCTCCCTAAGATGAGGATGCTATTCCCTGTCGTCGCTTTGTGGTTTCTTGGCATAGCTCTTGCGGCGGTTGGAGCTGTCGCAACGATACCTGAAATCGAGGCGATCAGCTTGACCGGTTTCGGAACGCTAGCGCTCGCGACAGCACTTCTCTCCGCTTTGATCCCCTCAATCAAGATCCTGGGATTGACCATGCCGAGAAAGCTGGAGCCCCGACCAAAAGCGATCGGTGAGCAACTACGTTTGAAAGAAAATGAAGAGAAAAATGACAAGAAGTAGTTAGGCTAAGACTTTCTAGAACCGCTCTATCCTTGAAGTTGCAAGAGTTCCTTGACTCAATCTCATCTTATTGTTGGTTCGTACGAGCAGGGATTCGACTTTCACCACGGCGAAGAGGAATGTTACAACCCAAGCCAAAAAGAGGATCTCGCCTATACTTTGATGAAAGATCTTTAGATCGATGCTTATGAAAGCCACATAGTAGGCTATCAAGAATATCCTGAGAACGTTTATGAGGAAAGTACCAACCGCACCGATAGTAAAGTAGATAAGCTTACGTCTCCTTGGAGCCTCGAGTTTTATCATCAGAATCGCAGTTATCAGAATGTAAATTAGCATGCTAAAGACCCCCACGCAGGGCCAGTTGATCTGAAGCACGATCGACCCGGGTAGACCCCTCATCCAGAGGAAGTTTCCACTGAGGAATACCGCTGGCGGTTGAACAGGTTCAAACGGCTCTTTCATCACATGAACGCCCGACGCCCCAAGTAGGAAGACCACGAGGTTGGTGATAAACGGAACCATGCCTGCGAGGAAACCGATCGAGCCATATGGAAAAAACGAGTCCAACAAGAGGATCAAGCCAGATCCGACCGTGTAGACCACAGGCGTTGGGGTCTGTTTGATTGACTTAGCGCCGAAGAGAACGCCGAGCACAGCGCATAGGAAACCAGCAAACGCCAGGTAGTCCCACAACCACACCCAACTATGAATCTCAGGTATCTTCCAAGCCTGGCCCATTTGACCAATCAAGTCATGCAACTTTAGTGCGTAAACAGCAACAAAGTACCCTACGAACCCTGCTATACAGAGGAACCAGCCTACCAGTCTGGCCTTACTCATCCGCATCTTAAGCAAGCTGCGGACATCGTACCACTCCATGAGAAGAAAGAAGAGCGCAAAAACGAATCCTCCGCGACCCTCGTTCCATCCCAGCGTGAAGGAGCGTGGATCTAGCAAGGCCAATCCTAGGAGCGGCGACATTGACGCAGCCATATACAAATCAGGACTGGTGAACAACCGCTTCCTAAAGGCGGCCATGATATGGAAACTCCTCGCTACAGATGTTTTTGGAGAATCGAACGTTTGAACGCTCGTATCCTCAACTCACTGAAAGTCGAAGCTTGACCGAAGGCCAGTTAGGACTCGCGCTATTTAATCATAATGCGTATGTTTTGTAAAAGCCACGGTCTACGGAATTGGCGAGGGATATCGTCCCAGTAATAGAAACTAACCCTTTGCACGGGTCTTCTTTCTTACGAGTAGTAACGTTGCCAGAAGCGACAGCATAGAGATCGCTTGAATGGCAAGTGTTGGAAATTCTGGTATAGGTTGATTATTCCGTTCCATGAAGAAATCTATGGCAAAATCAGATCCATCACCAATAAATACGCTCCTCGTCTCCGAGAAATACCCTGGCGCCTCTACAACAAGATCGAAGGTTCCGCTAGGCAGATACATCTCATAGAACCCATCAAAGCTGTAGGCTGTCTCGACCGTTTCGCCGTCCTGCACCGCCGCCACTGTAGCCCAACTTAGAGTGACGAGCTCGTCATAGACGTTGAAACCGTAGACATGGCCGTGAACACGTCCTCCAGCGCCATATGAGATCTCGGTTTTCCATGACGCACTTACCGTTGTAATGTTTATCAT
>CAZLVF010000003.1:8474-19447 GCA_964562925.1 uncultured Candidatus Bathyarchaeia archaeon | reverse complement strand
CGCCATATGAGATCTCGGTTTTCCATGACGCACTTACCGTTGTAATGTTTATCATAATGCATACGCTCGCTGCCACTAGCAAAGCAACAACAATGAACGCCGCGTCCTTTTTCATATCGACCACTACTGTAGGAGCTTTAGTCCGTTCCAATTAAGTTTTCGAGAGACCGACAATATCCAATACGCCGTCAACATAGCTGATACCGAGATACACGCCAAGACGAACGATGCAGATAAAAGCATCATAGGCAGGTCAAGCATTAGAACATTTGAGAGAGCAATGCCACCAGCACTTCCGATCAAGACGCATAGGAGTGGTCTAGCGCATCGAAGTGACTTGATTCGTTTTCGAGCCAATACAAGAGCCGAGCCGAGAATAGGAGCAAAGTATACCACTCCTATTAGATAACTTGCAATGAAACCTGTCGCAACGGTCGCTACTTCTGGACTGAACCCCAACATCTCGTATACAAGAGCGGAGAGATGCAAGATACCTATAAGCGGGTAAAGGAGCAATCTCGTGGCACCTCTCAGGGCGGTGTTCTCGGCGATTTCCACCGCAATAGCCGGGCTGAAAGAGTAGTACCAAGCGTTGAATACTCTCATGAATCGACTTCCTGCGAAAGTCTTCATGATTTTCTGGTCTCTAAAGTTTCGGAGGAAATGAACCTCGGGTGAAAGCTCCGACTCGAAGGTGGCTGTCGCGATTACGCAGCCGAGAGATTGAGTGTAGACCGCTGTCAATGTGTCTGGTCCTTCTACGGTGATTGTGTCTGAAACCGTCAGGCCTGTTGAGTTCTTCCAATGATCGAAAAGATAGAGTCTGAAACCGCTTGTAACCTTCTTCGTCACGTTTAGTTCAAGCGTCGTCTGAGAGTCGTACCATTCGGAGTATGTAAATGGGGTCGTGCCATTGATAACGAGAGAGTTGACTGTGATGTTCATGAACGTTCCATCTGGCAAGCCAGAAGCTGTGAAGGAAAGCTCGTACTGTGTCTTCCACTCCGCGAATGCCGTTTTCGGCCTGTCCATTGTTGTAGAGGCCGTGGAAGATGGTGTAGAGATATCGCCTGTCCAACCAATGAAGACGCGTCTGGTTCCATTCTCTTGATCTACTCTGCTCTCTACGGATATGCTTACCATCGTGCCAGATTCATACCAGCCTTCGCCTTCAGGAGCTCCGTAGAGCGAGACAACCGATAGGAAGTACTCTACTCTCCAGGTCGCAGAGATGGATTTTGGAGAATCCATCGTTATCGTAGATGATGGTTGTCCGGTGGTCGTGTCGCCCGTCCAGCCTATGAAATACTTTCGAGTATCGGTTCCTATCTCGGTTGTTGGTTCGATTGAGAATGTTGCAATAGTGTTCGCGTCATACCATCCAGATCCCGAGGTTGTGCCATCAGTCGATTCGACCGAGAGGTAGTATTGAACCTTCCAGTTGGCTGTGAATGAATATGGTCTGTCGACGGTTACCGCTAGGGTTGTCGTATCCGTTGCGGAGTCTCCGGACCAACCTGTGAAGACTGATCGCGACCTTTCTTGAACCTCGTTGCATGGTGTATTTGCGCCTATATTGGCAGTGGATGCTTCGTCGTACCATCCTTCGCCGTAGACGGAGCCTCCATTCGCGTTTACGGTAACGTAGTATTGGGTCTTGTACTCCGCGCCCAAGGTTAGATCTGATTCTATCAACAGGGTTCTAGAGTTTGATGTTACGTTGTCGCTCCATTTGACGAAGACTCTTCTCGTCGAATTACCTGAAGATTGAACATTTGAGACCTCTATCTGTTGAGCGCCCGGGAGGATGCCTAAGGTTATCTCGTTTCTATCGTCAGCTGAGTAGACGGTTCCATTGATAGACACCTGTACATCTTTCGGAAGTAGCAATCTCAGAACTAGGCCTATTGCGATATTCTTTGAGAGCGCGTCATTGTTTCTGTTTAGTTCCACAGCAAGTGATGTTGGGTCCACGGAAAAACGGATCTTGTGCGAGCCTCCCACAGCCTTCCACTCGATGGCGACGATCGTTGAGCTGCCAGGATTCAACGTTAAACGTACTTTGTCATAGAGAATATCGTCAATGTAACAGTTGACGATGAAATTCTTCGCTTGAGCTGTTCCTTGGTTTGTTATGTCAGCGTATATCTTGACGGTTTCATTTGTACGGGCGGCGCTGGGCTCTAGTCGGATGTCTTTGATTGTTATGTCTGGAGCCGGGCCGCTCCTGTCAACGTTTATCGAATACGACTTCCCGTCGGTGGATAGAATCGTTACCGAAAACTTACTGTTTGGTTCCGCAAACACGCGTCCAACATCGAATGCTGCGTCGTCCAAGCTAGCCGTCAAGGTATGAGAGTCAACGATCTTGACTCTGCCGTAGCCGGATGCCAATCGTTCATTAACGTAACTGATGAGCACACCATTCGATGGCAAATACGCGTCGTAGCCTATCTTCTGTCGAACCTCGACGAGGTAGTACTCCATGCTCTTAACAGGGATCTTGACGGCTTGATACCCGTCAGTTTTCAACTCGGTGGGTTGAAGCGTTACATTCACGTTCATGCTCGCATTAACTATCATGAGTCTTGGGGAAGGGATCCAGCCTAGCTTGATTTTGCTGTAGGCCATCGGGTGCGCTGGACTTGAACCCTTGGGGTTTCCATTCCATAACCCGCGGTCCATCAAACCCCAATGCTCAACGTAGCTTTTCGAAGAGCCATACTGGTAGAGATCTGGAAGACCCAGCTCATGACCGAACTCATGTGCAAAGACGCCGAACGGAACGGCGCCTCTTGCTTCCGTTTCTGGCACGACCACAGCGTGCTGAACAGAACGTGTATCATCAGTTTTGATCCATAAGCCTGAGTAGGCGACCGACCAGATATCCTCCGTTACTTTGCTTGACTCTTGGCCGTTGCCTGCATGTACTACTATGATGTGGTCAAATTGCGCAAAGTCTACATCGTCGTCAGCCGCTTTCACGGCGTCTCGGATAAGCCACCAGGAGTCGATCCCTCCGTCAAAGTTCGGGTCGTCAACGATCAGACCATCCCTTCCGTAATATGACAGTGTATAGTTCAGCCTATACCAACCGACAGTTCCTCCTGTTAGAGATAGGAGACCAAAGGAAACCTCTTGGTAGTATCGGTTTAGATCTTCGAATACTAGGCGATCGATTTCATTTGCAGGCTGCGTGTGATTGAGATTTGAAAACTCAACCAGGATAACGATCGTCGTTTCAATGCCTGTCGCCATGTCCTCGGAGGAGACTGTGTTGTTTTTCGGACCTGGGACAGGAGAGATTTTCGGAGGCGGCTGATTGTCGTCTAGAGGTGACGAACCCAGCGCTCGACCGTGATTCATCGGAAAAATAGGCGTCTGCAACGCCAGGATTATCATGATTACTGCTATGATTGAACCGCGAAACTTCGTGGATGTTGGTCTCTTCTTCTGCGTAAGAAATGCACCGCCTGGATAGGCTAGTAGGGTTTGAAGAGCAGAGTCATGTGTTGGAGGGTAAAGTCCGCATATACAGAAGAGTGCACTGTCTTGGAATAGAGAACTTTCGAATTAACAGAATAACGTCAACGCCTTCTCCGGTTCTCAGCTACTTCGGAGCTTTGAAAAGAATTAGATGCCTTGCGACGCCTTTAATAAGCGAGAACAGCGCGGCGTTGGATCTTCGGCTAGGTTTTGTCTATGCTGGTTCTCTGCCTCTTCCGACGCCGTAAGACATAATCTTCAGATCCATTAATTCGAGGTTTGTTTGGACAGAAAACTCTTCAAGATGTTGCTCCTTTCATCTGTAATCGTCTTCGGGCTCGCCTCGTATATGCCGTGAACCGCCAACATGCTCTCTTTCTGGTACAACCCAACCTCTATCGCTTTGAGCCCCTGTTCTTGTATCGCTGATTCCATGTCGACCATAACTTTGTTCAGGTTGGGTCCCGGCCAACTGAGATAGGCTACGACTTCGTCGATTATTCTGTCACCATAGACGAGGACTGGGTTGCTGATTAGAATGAAGTTTGGAACTTTGACAGTTCGACCTGTCTGCACGCTGGGGAGGCGCTCGCCGTCGCCTACCTCCATCAGGGTCGTGCTTAGGAATCCAACCCTCAAAATGTCGCCTTTCATCGCGAAGCCGACTGGAGCTATCAATATCTTGATTCTTCGCCCAGGCTTAGTATGCCATGTAACTCTGACAACAAGTCCTGCGATCGCTGAAGCAACGTAATCCTTTAGTACTACTGACATGCCTAGCGCGCTGAATACTAAGGCTAAGATCGTAATCAGACTCGTTAATTCGACCATGATAGATCACATCGAGGCTTGAGAGCTTCCAATTGAGACTCTCCACATGTCATCTACATGTGTTAGCGTAGACTGTTCGTAGTAGTCATCACTCGACTACTTCCTTATGACTGTCACGGGTGAGATAGGTGAACCTTCCTCTGTCGAGGGGGGTAGGGAGGAGGGTTACGTCCAAGGCTCGTCGGGTTCTGTTGCTGAGTTGAGGCATATAGAAAGGGTGTTGCACAACTAAGGCGTGATCCAATTCATGATACCTGATCGCAGGAGCCATAGACATCAGAGTTCGTAGACGAGTCAGATCTATCCGGGCAAGGAATGTTGTCAGGATTCTTGTTGTCGTATTCTGTGTTTGAAAAAGCAATCATATAGAAATCTCTCTCGGTATTGTTTTTGACCCAATGACATGTCTTAGGTCGTATGACGTAGATCTTTGGATGCTCATAGTCAGCAGTCATTAGAAACTTGTATCGTAACCGCGTTATGTCCTCGGAGGACTCATATCCGTAAAGATCTGCCGCCCCCTCTAATGGGAGAAACCACTCAGTCTTGTGATTATGAAAGTGGGGGCCTCGTTTCTTGTGAGGACGGACGGTTTGGATAACAACATCTAGAATGTAGTCGTTCTCAAACACGTCTGACTTCTGCAATCCTTGAATTTCAAAACCGCGACAATTTGAGTCGACATTAAGCCTCAGTCCTTTTACTTCAATAGGCAAGATTCTCTGCCTCACGCGAAGATTAGCCCTCTTGACCACTAGTGTTGAGACCTGTTACAAGGTTTACTGGTGTATATACTCAACACTGTGCCTTCCGGTTCGGCCCACTATTTTTCAATATTTTCTTTCATGGTTCTGTTCGGTTTATGGCTATTTTTGAGGGCTATTTGCTGCAAGCAGACAAAGCGATCTTCTAGAGTTAACGGCGCTTGTCAATGGGTTCCGCCACATCTCTGAGGTAGAGTCTAGGATCTTCGTCTCGAACCGCTGGCGACCGCATCCATAATCTTCTGATAGACTGTTTCTCTGTTATCGATCATTATCTCAAACAGTTGGACAGTTGCCTTCAGGTTGAACATCGAAAGTATACGCTCCCTTTCGCGATAGTGTATAGTGGCAAACAGTAATTTCGAGCTGTTTAGGGCATCGCTGATAGCTCGAACGAAGTGTTGACTTGTCAGCTCCATTGGGCCTATCTCATCTACAGCAATCGTGTCTACCCTACTTTCCAGTAACGCGTTGTTAATCGCTCCAACGCCTATCTCAACGAGATCCTCTGTGTTAACACGGTACTTTCCGACTCTTGGGCCATTGGGTTGGTCGATGTGAGCAAGCCAGCCTTTTCTATGGGACGTCAGATCGACTAACTCAAAGCCTACTCGAGAGCCTCCGATACGTACCTCCTTGCTGACGAAGCCCCCGACTATTCGCCCAGAAGCTCTAAGAGAATCCACAACACGAAGGAAGACTGTGGTCTTGCCGACGCTAGGTCTTCCTGTGATGATAACGGCTCTGCTCAAGGCTATTGGCCTATGTAAGCTAGGTCCTGATTGATCTCTTGAAACTTTCCTGGGCATACAGCGCCTTAGAGCCATGATCCAATCGTGCGCTGAGGTACATTGGGAAAATAGGGCCGGCGTAGCGTTCTGGGCCATGACGGAACGATTGCTCTTGTTTCTCGTATCGCAATTCAACTACGTTGAAGATCGGTCGGAAACTCTTTCTGCAAATCTTCCTATTTGTTCTAGACCTGTCGCCCCCGGGAATAGAGGTGAGAACAATTTCCAACCTTATCAAGACCGATCTGATCGAAATAGAAGAAGGAAACGTGCGTATACTCGTTCCGAAGGCGAGTCTGGCCAGAACTCAAGATAGTACAAGAGGCAGCATCTTCTACAATCCCATTATGGAGTTTAGCCGAGACATCTCAGTACTTGCTCTCGAGTGTTATCGGAAAGAAACACCACGTAGGCTCACGGTTCTTGATGCGATGGCCGGCTGCGGCGTTAGAGGCGTGAGGTATGCGATAGAAGTTGAAGGACGGGCTAAAGTGCTACTTAACGATATTCGAAGAGAAGCGTCTAGCCTAGCGAGAAGAAACGTCGAGCGGAATAGTCTAGAGGATCGCGCCGAAGTTGCATGCATGGATGCGAACTTGGCTCTGGCTCTTCACAGCGCGCCACACAGTCGGTTCGATGTGGTCGACCTAGATCCTTTCGGTTCTCCTGCGCCCTTCCTCGACTCGGCCGTCCGAGCATCCTCCAATAATGCCTTGATAATGATCACCGCCACCGATGTAGCACCTCTATGTGGGATCCGCCCAAGAGCTGCGCTGAGAAAATATGGGGGACGACCGCTTAGAACCGAATACTGCCATGAGATCGGGACACGACTGCTCTTAGCCTCGCTAGCCTCCGCAGCCGCAAGACATGACTTGGGAATCGATGTTAGACTTTCACACAGCACAGATCATTATGTCCGGGTCTACGCTACAATTCCGTATGGAAGCATCCACGCAAGCCGAACCCTCGCTAAACTGGGTTACATACTACATTGCTTCCACTGCACCTACAGAGAGTCTTCATATGGCTTACCCATTACGGAGATGAGATGCAAGGTCTGCAATCATCGCTACGCGATCGCCGGCCCGCTCTGGCTAGGAAACCTCTACGACAAAGGGTTCTCAAGACAAATGTTACACCTTACGGAGACGAAGAGGCTTGGAAAGAAGAATCGCGTTATCCGACTACTCGAAAGGATCCTTAACGAAATAGACAGCCTTCCAACATATTACAGAATAGATAGATTGTCAGACCGATACGGAACCCCGTCGCCAAAACCTAGGTCCGTGGTAGAAGAGATCCGAAAATTGGGATACTTAGCGTCTCTCACTCACTTCCACGGCAACGGTATCAGAACAGACGCTGGACCAAAAATCTTGAAACAGGTTTTGAAGGGGCTATCCCAGAAAGCCTGTACCTAGTAGGTATACCTCCGAACTTCTTGCTCTGCTGGCTGAGGGTTTGATCAATGTAACGTTCTTGAAGACTTTCTCAACGTCTAGTCTGAACTCTCTTAACTCTGGTCCATGAAAAAGTTTGACGAAGAAGTTTCCCCCCTTGCGAAGCAAATGGTCCGCGATCTCAAGAGATCTCCTCGCTAAGAATATCTGTCGAGCATGATCAACCTCCCATACACCTGAGATCTTCGGAGCAACATCGGACAACACCACGTCAACTTTTCCCTGTATTATGCTCGATACTATTCTGGCGGCTCCTTCATTGACCACATCTAGGATTCCAACATACACGTTATTGTACGGCAGAGGCTCTATCGACTCCAAATCAAACCCGTACACGAAACCCTTGTCGCCGACCGTTTGCCTAGTGGCTTGAAGCCATCCGCCCGGCGCCGCGCCGAGGTCAACAACCCGGTCGCTAGGCCTCATGAACCTGTACCTTTTGATCACTTCGAGCAGCTTGAAACTGGCTCTGCTTCGATACCCTTGGATCTTCGCCAATTTGTAGAACTGATCTTTCTGTCTCGCCTGTATCCAAAGCCGAGAAGATTTCCGTTTGCCCATCTAGAAATCGAGCATCCTATGCTAAGCTTATGTGAGACTTGTTCGGGGGCTCTGCCCCAGTGGCTTCCTAAGATAGCAGGAGACTGGAAGGATTACCAATTGCACATTCACGCCTTTACTATGCCCTCTGCCATGGTCTCAAGCCATTTCGTCAGCTTCTCACACTTACTTGGATTCTGAAGGGCTGACTGACTGCACTTTGCCTCTAGGTCACAGAACGCGCATGGAACGTCCTTGATAGAATCTATCCTTGAGAACCTATGTCTAGCAAGTATCCTGTAAGTCCATCTTCCATCATGAAGCTCCTTTCTTCTCTCGATCAAACCCTTCTTTTCAAGCCTGAGAATAGTCCGAGAACCCTCACGGCTGTCCGCCTCTATCCTCTTCCAGAGCTCCGACTGCAGGATCCCCTCTTCCTGCGTGTTCTTGATTATATGGAGCACGTCTTGTTCGGTCGGACCTTTCTTCTTGGGCATAGGCTCCAGCCGCGAATATCACGATCTATCGAATCGTGTGATCAAATATCTTTTCTCTTGGGACGCTTAAGAACATCTCTTGATCAATGCGAAATCCAACTGTTGACCTTCGTCAGTAGGAGCCATGTTAACTTTTTGGCTATCTAACCCTTGCGCCGTTGGGCATATCCCTGTCCAGTGAGAGCAGTGAAACCTTGCCACCCTCCTCAGCGGCTAGGAGCATTCCTTGAGAAGACTCTCCTGAGAATTTTGCCGGCTTCAAATTGGATAGGAACACTATTCTCTTACCCTTCAATTCCTCTGTCGTGTAGTATGGCGCTAGACTTGCCACGGTCTGTCTGGTTCCGTAGCTTCCCACGTCGACGAGGATCTTGTATAGCTTCTCGGTCCTTGGGATACGTTCCACGTTAACTATGGTTCCTATCCGAATATCAAGCCTCTGAAACTCCTCAAAGGATATTTCAACCGAAGACAAACGCTCTAACCTCTTTCACGAACAAGCAAATAACACAGCTTATATTTTTTCCTCGCATATATGCCGGAAACTGAGATAGACAGCTCAGTCTACTCTTTGGAAGATACGGCTCCAGTGACAGTCTTGCCCAAGGCAAACGTAACGATTCAACCCATCGGCAGACGGGTTAGCGTTCTGATCGGAGAGACCCTTTACTCCGCTGCGAGATCAGCAGGAGTTGCAAGCGAAGCTTTCTGCGGAGGAAGAGGGCTCTGCGGCAAGTGCCGGGTCATCGTTGTCGAGGGTAGGGAACTCCTAAGCGGCCTGACAGAGTTAGAGACGAAGTTTCTAACCGAGGCGGAGATCCATGATGGTTACAGACTTGCATGTCAGATGATAGTCAAAGCTACCGGAAACCTGTTGGTCGAGATTCCGAGAGAGAGCCAGGTTAGACGCCAACGACTCTCTGTGCTTGGGATAGAGAGAAAAGTCCCATTGGGCCCTTCCATTTCGAAACATGTCGTAGAACTACCAGTTCCCACCCTGCAAGATGTTACGGCCGACTTGGAACGTCTCCAAGCCGCGCTGAAGTCGAAGTATCATCTTGAAGACCTATCTGCTAACTATGAGACTTTAAAAAAACTTCCTGGAGTACTCAGAGACAAGAACTGGACAGTGACAGCTGCACTCAAGGATCGTAGAGAGATTATTGACATTGACCCGGGCGACACGACGGGTAAGTGCTACGGATTTGCAGTTGATATCGGGACTACTAAGCTGGCCGGATATTTAGTCGACTTGAACAATGGTTCCGTAGTTGCTGCGACCTCGATGATGAACCCGCAGATTCCGTACGGCGAGGATGTAATCAGTCGGATCTCCTACACTATGAGAGAGCCGGAAAAACTCATTGACCTTCAAGCAGCGGTAGTTGGCGGGGTAAACAGACTTGTAAGTGACGCTCTAAGAGCCATCGGGATAGACCGTGAAGACATCTACGACATGGTTGTGGTTGGAAACACTGGTATGCATCATATCTTCTTTGGCATAAAGCCTGAGTTTGTCTCCCTGTCACCTTATCCGCCAGCTGTGCAATCTCCACTTGACGTTCGTACAAAAGAGGTTGGGTTAGAAGTAAACTCAGGCGCGTATGTCTACTCGTATCCCATTATCGCAGGCTTTGTGGGGGCTGATGCGGTTGCGGACATACTTGCCACAGGAATCTTTGAAACGGCCGAGATGTCGCTTCTAGTCGACATAGGAACAAATACCGAGATCGTTCTAGGTAATCGTGATTCTATGATCTGTTGTTCAGCAGCTTCTGGACCAGCCTTCGAAGGCGCCCACATAAGGCATGGGATGAGAGCTTCAACCGGCGCTATCGAGAGAGTTTGGATTGACCCCAAAACACTCGAGCCGTCGTATCGCGTGATTGATGAAGCGAAGCCTGAAGGAATATGTGGTTCAGGTATAGTAGACGCTGTAGCTGAATTGTTTAGGGTTGGAATACTAGACAAGACGGGAAAGATAGATCAGGAATTGGATATTCCGAGGCTGAAACGTGAAGGCAAGGTTCTCAGTTACGTCTTAGCCAAGCCCGACGAAGCGGGAGCCGGAAAAGAGATAGTTGTCTCTCAGCATGATATTAACGAGATACAGCTTGCGAAAGCAGCTATTTACTCTGGCACATCAATCCTCATGAAACGGGTTGGCGTTGAGACAAATGAGATAGCTAGAGTGTTTTTGGCTGGAGCCTTCGGAACGTATGTAGACCCGGAAAGTACACGCACCATAGGTATGCTTCCCGACGCTCCAACCGACAGGTTCGAATTTGTGGGCAACACGGCTGGATCGGGGGCAAGGATGGCTTTAATGTCTAAGGAGATCAGAAAGACAGCGTATAACGTGGTGAGGAAAATGAGATACTTGGAGTTGGCTGCGGAGAGAGACTTTCAAGAAGAGTTTATGAAAGCGCTTTATTTTCCACACAAGGAGCTGGAACGCTTTCCAAACATCTGCAAACTGTTGACGGTGAAACAGAGATAGTAAAGCGCTGCTGGAATCATGAAAAGGCAACGAAGTGAAAAGCTGCCTTGTCAACTGTTCTAATAACTGGTGGATGCGGCTTCGTAGGGTCACATCTCGCT
>CAZLVF010000003.1:0-8374 GCA_964562925.1 uncultured Candidatus Bathyarchaeia archaeon | reverse complement strand
CTTGTCAACTGTTCTAATAACTGGTGGATGCGGCTTCGTAGGGTCACATCTCGCTAGATTTCTGCTGGAACGCGATTATAACGTCGTATTGATGGACTTGAACGTTAACGGAAAACTGATCAAAGACATCAAAGGAAGAAGCGTCATCGTTAGGGCCGACATAACCGACCGCGAGCAACTGACGCAAACACTCAAAAGACATAGGGCAGACGTTGTGGCGCATTATGCTGCGCTCTTATCGGTTGAAACAGAGCTCAACCCACATTTAGGGTTCAAGGTTGATGTTGAAGGGGTTTGGAACGTTCTCAACGCGGCTCGAGATGCGGGAGTGAACAGTGTAGTCTTCGCGAGTAGCGACGCTGCATACGGGCCGGACGCATCAGAGAACGCAAGAGAAGACGAACATACGATCCCGGAAACTCTGTATGGTATCTCGAAGCAGTTTGGAGAGATGATCGGACTATGGTTCCACAGGAAGTACGGAATACAATTCGTGGCTTTTAGATATGCATCGATCATAGGGCCTGGAAGACGAGATGGCGGCGGCTCCGCCTACTCAACGCTCATGGTTCAAAAGCCGGCTCAGGGAGAACCCTACGAGGTCAACGTCCGGAAAGAAGACGTCATGCCGATAGTCTACGTTAAGGATGTAGCTGAAGTTACAACGATAGCTTTTGAAAATATACCCAGGTTGAAGAGTAGGATCTACAACGTTTCAAGCCTAAGCCCAAGCCCCACGGCTACTGAGATTGCGAGCTGCGTGAGGAAGCATATTCCAAAAGCTGAGATAGCCTTTCGCCCCGACCCATTGATAACGGCCATGGTTGACACTTGGCCAAAGCACATTGATACAAGAAGAGTTCAAACGGAACTTAACTGGAGACCCAGATTCAGCAGCCTTGACATGCTCATAGGCGACTTCATACGCGAGGTCAAGGAAAATCCTGAGATGTTCTTCATATAGACTCGCATTGAACCAGTCGCTACGAACACAGTACTTCGGTAGCTCTCCCTATTCGCCAGAGGATGACGGGGAAAGATGACGTATCTGAAGACGTTGCTACCAACATTAGGATTGTTCTGGAAGAAACGTACAGACCATTCATCTTTCCTACGAAAACAGTCGAGAAAATCCATAAACTATATATGAATTTCCATAGGGACTTTAGCTCCGGGATGATGTTATTGAGCCAGTTTGAAGATGTTGAAATGAAGAGGTTCGTGGAGAAGACGCCTAAGTCCAAAGCATTGTTCGAGCGTGCGAAGATTGATGTGCCGTTTGGTGTGCATAGCACGTATAGGTACGCCGACCCTTATCCAATGTACTTCACCCGTGCAGAAGGAACAAGGCTGTGGGATGTGGATGGAAACGAGTATACCGACTACAACATGGGGTTTGGGGCTCTGGTGTCGGGACACAGCCACCCTATAGTCGCTGAAGCAATGAATCAACAAATCAAGAGGGGAACGGACTATGGATTTGAATGGGAAGAGACGCCTAAGTATGCAAGGATGTTGTGCGAAAGGTTTGGCCTAGATCAGGTAAAACTGTCTAACACGGGCGCCGAGGCGACTATGTACGCCATTCGATTCGCTAGAAGCTTCACGGGAAGAACTAAAATTGTCAAGTTTGAAGGAGGCTACCATGGTGGACACGACGCTGTACTTGTGAGCGTCAAACCGTCACGAGCCAAGGCTGGACATCCACGTTACCCAAACCAAGTGCCCGCATCTCTAGGGATCCCAGAAGCAGTCTATAGGAATACCTTAGTTGCGCCGTTTAACGACTTAGAAGCGGTTGAAGAGATAGTCCGTAGGAACAGTTCAGACATAGCCGCGATGATCCTTGAGCCTATTCCTATGAACATGGGCTTCATTCTTCCTAAGCCTGGCTTTCTCGAGGGTTTGAGGAAGCTTGCGGATGAGTACAACTTCATTCTGATATTCGACGAGATAAAGACATGTGGAAAATTCTACGGTGGAATCCAAGAATACGTCAACGTGAAGCCTGACCTCGCCACGCTGGGTAAGGCGATTGGAGGGGGAGTGCCAATCTCAGCTATCGGAGGAAAACGTGCGATAATGGAGACAATCGTAGGAGGCGTGGTAAGCCACGCAGGCACATTCAACGCGAATCCACTATGTGTTGCAGCCGGAATCGCGACACTGTCGAAGGTACTTACAAGAGACGCGATGAATAGGGCGATCAGGCTATGCGAAACCTTGGCAAAAGGATACCAAGACATTATCAAAGACAAAGGCCTTGTCGCACAAGTCCCTCAAGCAGGACTTAGCGGCGCGGTTGCGTTCTCCTCAAAACCATTAACGGACTGGAGAAGCTTCCAAGAGTGCCACGTGGGGAAATGGTTCGCTTACCTATTCGCGATGATGAATCGTGGGATACTACCAGCCGGACCATCTCCAGACGAACAATGGACCATCTCGGTCGTCCATACAAAAGAAGATATTGAACGACACATTGAGGCGTTCAAGGAAGTCGCACAGTACGTAAAGAAGTACGAAACAGCGATGCCTATAGTAGAAGCGATCTAGTACACCCTTCCCTCATTCTTCAACGCTCTTTGAATGTACAGAATAGATACCGAGAGAGCGGTATTTGAGCCCTAGGCTAGAGCCGCGACTGCCGCTAGATCTGTAGGAGAGCCACCCCACCATTTGGCCCAAAGTAGTTGTAGGTTGCTATGCTTGGCCGGTGTGTATAACCAAACCACAATGGCCAGAAAAGATGAAACATCAAGAATAAATCCTAAGCCGAATAAAAAAAGCATCTTGGGACTGCGATCCCCGCGGTGAAACGTACTTGATAAACTCTTCCAGGGGAAAGAATCAGGTCGTTGTTGCATCTGTACAGATGGACGTCGTGTATGACGATGTCAACGACACCGTATCAAGAGTCTGCGACTGGATTGAAAAGGCTGCAACCGAAAAAGCCGACATAGTTCTCTTTCCAGAGCTTGTCCTGTCGGGCGGCTACGCATTGAAAGAAAAATTCTACAAGGTAGCTGAAACAGTACCAGGGCCGAGCACTGAACAAGTCGCAGCTGAGGCTAGAAAACATGGTCTCTATGTCATTGTAGGATTAGCCGAGAGAACAGAGCTTGATGTGCTCTACGATTCGGCTGTTCTGATCAACAGAAACGGAGAGATTCAAGGGGTTTACAGAAAGACGCATATCTTTCCACCTACGGAGAGCGTCTTCTCTCCTGGTAACGAGTTGCCTGTTTTCGAAACTGACTTTGGTCGGATAGGGATATTGATCTGCTACGACCTAGAGTTTCCCGAGACCGCCAGGGTAATGGCCCTGTGCGGGGCGAGAATCCTTTTCCACTTGGTCGCTGATTGGCCCCAGGGCGTACCCGGTACGCCTGAACGTCTCTTCGAAACAAGTTTCCCAGCGCGGGCTCTTGAAAATCGCATTGCAGTAGTCATTTCAAACCGCGTTGGGAAAGACCCGGACTTGAAGAGTTCATTCTACGGCCTGAGTCGGATCATAGGGGTTCAGGGTGAGGTGATAGCTGAGGCTGGCGGAGATGAAGAAATGATAACGGCAAAGCTCGTTCTCTCAGATATGCGATACGAGAGAGAGAAATACAACTACTTTCGAGATAGAAAGCCGCACCTATACGAGGTCATTAGCCGCCCGGTTTCCTAACTCGACCGTGTGATCATCGGTTTCCAATTTGGAATCGTCAAGCGAAGTCTTCGACCTCATTGTACCATTTGCGGCTTGTCCCAACTCTTGCACGCATCTTCCACTTGAGAGTCTTTGGGTAACTCTCGATCACGCTCACCAGCTTCTCTGTTCTGGCTAACACTTCCTCACGTCCGGCTTCGTCAAGGAGCGGAAATTCCTTCAGAAACGCCGTCACTTTATTCATATTCGTGGTGAAGGTGTAATAGTATCCCCAGTCATCTGACAGTGTACGCGCGATATAGTCTGCGTTGATTGTCTCTTTGTCCACGTCTCCAACATCGTGCTCCTTGAGCATCACGATCACGTCTTTAACGTCCTTCTCGTTCAACCTTACTATCTGCATCTTCGCTAGGAGTAGATCAGCTAGTGTAATTGTTGGACTGTCAAGCTCAAGCCGTCCTTGAAATCTTATCGTGTGACAGAATTCGAGGTTATCGAAGAAAACGTCCACTGTAACCTTGTCTTCTTTTCCATGGTAGATGTGCCTTCTATATCCATGAAGTGTGATGATTCTGTCGTCGGGGACGTAACCCATTTCGACGAAGAAGTCTCTCATAACCGACCTATATTTCGCATAGGTCATGAAGTCCAAATCTGTCGGCGCACGTTCCATTACGTCAAGTAGAGTTCCAAATTTTCGACAGTGAAGCCTAACAGCTGTCGCGCCCAAGATTCTTAGAGTTATTCCCCTCTTCTCTGCTTCCTCAACTATCCTTGTCGCTTCACCTGTAAACTTGACAAAAGGGCTTTCCGAACTAGGCATCACTTGGCTGAATCACTCCGTACTATTGAACTAATAAGCCTTCTTTGTCTTGGCACAGCCGTTTCTTTGGCGAAATAGAACAGGCGTACCTGAAACCCTTGGCGTCTATTCTATGTTAGGGCTCGTAACGCCTGCTCGACGGCTTCGATACATGTCTGTATTTCCTTTTCCGTATGTTCGGTGCAAACGAAGAGATGCTCGTACTGTTGCGGGTGGAAGTAGATTCCGCGTTTCAAAAGTTCCTTGTGAAACCTCATGTACTTGGCAGCATCGCAACTGAAGAAGTCGCGATAGTTTCTTATCTTTTTCATCTCTGTAAAGTAGAGTTGGCAACCGCCAGCGCCTACTCCTTGGACTATACCCTTTGTGTGGGTCTTGTCGACGGCATCTTGCAGACCGTCTTGGAGCATCTTTCCAACTTCATGCAGATGCTTGAATGCTGCTCCATTGTTCTTCGTTAGCTCTGTCAGGGCTGCGTATGATGCCGCCACGCAGAGCGGGTTTGCGTTATAGGTTCCAGCGTGCATTATCTTTCCGGGCACGACCTCTTCCATGATCTTCTTCTTGCCGGTTATCGCGGATATTGGGAAGCCGGCGCCTAGCGCCTTGGCGAATGTTGCGAGGTCGGGTTTGACGTCGAAGTATTCCTGCGCTCCTCCTGGAGCCAACCTGAACCCCGAAATGACCTCGTCGAGGATGAAGGCAGCATCGTATTCTTCACAGAGTTTTTCGAGGTCCTTCAGGTAGCCCTCTTCAGGCAGTACGGTGCCGATATTCATAAGGATGGGTTCTGTAATGATGGCGGCGATCTCATGGGATCTCCTCTTCAAGGTCTTCTCGACGACCGATAGATCATTCCAGGGCAGAAGTATGACTGTTCTGAGCGTATCCTCCGGGATACCCCATGTCGATGTTATCTTAAAGGGGGCTATTGGAGGTCCTAAAGCTGGTGTCCCCAGGCCTCCCATGAGGACGTAGTCGTGCGCTCCATGGTAGCAGCCTTCAAACTTTATGATCTTGTCTTTGCCGGTGTAGCCGCGAGCGATCCTGATGGCGTGCATCGTGGCTTCGGCTCCTGAGTTTGAGAACCTGACCATGTCCGCGTTTGGAACGATCTCACAGACCTTCTCAGCCAGTTTCACCTCTATCTCATTCAACACGGCGAACGCGGTTCCCTTCTCCAGCTGCTCCCGAACCGCCTCCATCAACTTTGGATGACAGTGACCCAGAATGCAAGGACCCATCGAGAGAATGAAATCGATGTACTCGTTCCCGTCTACGTCCCAGATCCTGCAGCCTTTCCCTCTTTCAAATGTTAGAGGGTATGGGTCGAATATGGGGTAGCACTGCCCATGCGAACTTGCCCCACCAGGCATCACCTTGAAGGCTCTCTCGTAGAGTGCCCAAGACTTGCGTGTGTTCAAACCGGAAACATATTCAACGTATTTTTCAGACATAGAGACCTACTTCTCCTAACACTCGTGCTTCTTGTTCGTATCGGCCTCGGTTGCAATACGTCATATGAATGACAGCCTTAAGACTTTCGAAGGAGATGCGTTTATGCGAATTTGCATGAAAAGCTAACGGCCGCAAAATAAATGAAGCTTTGCCAGACAATTTCACCTTCCATCGTCCAAGTCGGTTTCTTCTTGGTACTACCTGCTCTTCGCGATGAGAGTAACCATGACTCCTTTTTGGACATGCATTCGATTCTCCGCTTGTTGATAGATTCGGCAATGTGGATCGTCGAATATGTCTGCGGTGATCTCATTCCCTTTGTATGCTGGGAGACAGTGCATTACGATCACATCTTTCTTGGCGTTCTTGATGAGTTCCTTGTTCACCTGATACGATTCAAAGACGCTCTTTATGTCGGTTTCACGTGCTTTTTCTTCTGGAACATCATAGGCAATCCAAGAGTCAGTGTAGATCACGTCAGCGTTCTTCACAGCTTCAGTCGGGTTATGCTCTATTACGAGTTCAGTACCGGTCTTCGCAGCATCCTCTTTGGCCCAGTTCCAGTACTTATCTTGCATATAACCGAATGTGCCGGGCAATTTGCTCTTGATGTCAGGATCATCATAGTCGGGGCAGCCCAGAGTGAAGTTGACCCCCATTTTGGCGCATCCCATCGCCATGTCTTGAGCCGTATTTCCTGATGGTTCTCCCATGTACGCTAGCTTAAGTCCATTCAGTTTCTTCTTGTTCTCCAGTATCGTGTACAGATCGGTTAGTATCTGAAGCGGATGTGCTTCATCACTCATGCCGTTCAGGACTGGAACCGTCGCATACTTCGCCAATTTCTCTATTGTGCTGTGACTGTAGGTTCGGGCCATTATCATATCTGCCATGCTACTGAGAACCTTAGCCTGATCTCTCACATCCTCACCGAATATTATATCAGCCGATTCTTTTGGATAAGCCTTAAGCATCATCGCATGTCCTCCCAGTTGCGTCATACCTGTTTCGAAAGAGACTCTGGTACGCAAAGAAGGTCTCTCAAAAACCATTGCTAATGTCTTGTTCGCCAATAACGAAGGTCGCTGCCCACGTTTCAGTCCATCTTTCAGCTTTTTTGTTTGCTTGAAATATTCATTAATTTCCTTTGCATTCACATCATGAATACTTGTTATGTGCTTAAGAACCATGTCTCGTTTCTCCTTGTCAGGTTAGGTTGATTGGTAGGCGACAAGATCAAAGCAATTATTTGTGAATTTCTGTTCCTGCTTCACCAAACATCACTTCACTTGCTCTAGACAGCGGACCGATTCTGGCTTTGATGCCCCCCCATTCCAAGAATCGTATGCAAGCCTTCACTTTCGGCAGCATGCTACCCCGCAAGAAATGCCCTTCCTTCATGTACCGTTTGGCATCGCTGACAGACATGCCATCAATATCTTTCTGACTTGGTTTCCCAAAGTTCAGCTTCACTTTCTCTACATCTGTGAGTATGTAGAACTCTGTGGCTCCGATGGCCTCTGCCAATCTTTCGCCTGCTAGATCTTTGTCGATGACTGCAAAAACTCCTTTCAGTTTACCGTTCTCATCACGTATTACTGGGATGCCTCCCCCACCAGAAGCAACTACAAGGAAACCAACGTCAAGCATAGATTTGATCGCCTCACCTTCGATGTTCGTTATTGGATCAGGAGACGGGACAACACGTCGGTATGGCTTCTCACCAGAGGGTCTCACCTTTTTGATTACGAGTCCTGAAATCTTCTTTTCCAGATGTGCTTTTCCGGGTGGTGGATCGATTACGAAACCTTTCTCTCTGACCAAATCCTCCGCTTCTTTTTCTGTGTAGAAGTTTCCCACAGGCTTCGTAGGATCTTGGAAACTTCTGTCATTGATGTCTACAAGGACTTGATTAGTTACAGCGAAGACCCAGCCTCTCTCAGCCATCTCCCTTCGCCAGTCACTACACTCTAGAAGCGCGTTGTGGATAGTTTGAGAGAGCATATATCCGATCTGTCCCTGCGTCATAGCTCCTACAACATCAAAGTCTTGAGGAGGCACAAGCTTCGTGCATTCTTCTTGTTGCAGTAAGAGATTTCCGGCTTGAGGCCCATTGCCGTGTGTTATGGCCACCCTGTCATCCGTGTATACTCTTCCAAGCACTTCTACTATTACCTTGGCGGTCGTGGCACAATTCCTAAACTGTTCTTGCGTGGTTCCTGCTTCGTTCGCTTGTTTTATAGCGTTGCCGCCAAGAGCAACGAGTATTCTTCTGGCCATAGTGACTCTGTGATCTAGTTTGCTCTCAGATAAGATTTTGGGATCTTATTCGATATGTTCTATGCCATAACATTTGGCACATTGTTGAAGTAGACTTCTGCCGGTGTTCTATAGTTTAATGCCATATGCCGCTGTTAGCAATTGTAGTGTTTGATGAA
>CAZLVF010000002.1:29180-86260 GCA_964562925.1 uncultured Candidatus Bathyarchaeia archaeon | reverse complement strand
ACAGACCACAGAGAACTGGAATAGGCTCTTAGAACTCTGCGGAGAAAAACCTCAGGCCAGCTGATAGTTCGAACTTCAAGACTTTCCGCAATACAGACAAACGAGTTTACTCCAAAATCGATAACAATCAACACGGTGTGAGAGTTGACCAGACAATCTGCTATCTGGACCGTAGTTAGTCTATTACTTTGGCTAACGTATGGTAGCGTTGTAACGTCTGCGGAAACTCTAACACCATACCAAGAGAATCAAGCCCAGAATATTGATGAAAAACCGAGCTTAGTCGAGGCGTATCCATTCCTAATCGTCCTATTCGTAGTTGCCGGACTCGTCGGCGTGGTGATATCAATATTTGCCTTAAGGGCTCTTTGGAGAGCTAGACTCTACGATGAGTGATGATCCCCACTAGACACATGCAGGCGAGCCCTACAGATCTGCAAGCAAAAGTTCCTAGAGCTAGCTTGAGGAAAGGTTCCAGTGTGTGAGTGTCTCTACCCCATTATGAACCTATGACCTTTTACTCCCTTTTCGTCGATGTTGACAAGAAGAGCGCTTAACGTTCCAGTTATGTACTCGCTTCCAGGGTTAATTATCGGCGTCTTACCTATCTTATCAACCCCCTTACATTCATGGATATGTCCATGTAGGCCTAGCAAAGGCTGATACTTTTCGATAAATGTCCTTACAGCCTTGCTGCCCACTGGAGCAAGCATAGTGCCTCCTCCTTTGTAGACTATCTTCAGGTTCTCGTCGAGCTGCGGTGCAGAGTCCAGTTTTGTATCATATGGAGGCGGGTGAGTGTGAAGAATGAAGTTCTTCATATCTCGGACTTGACTAGCGATGCTCTCTAGCTTTTTCGCAAGCTCCTCTTCAGTAATGTCTCTTGGACACTTCCAAGGCGTCATATTCGAGTATCCTGTTCCTCCCAATTGATGGGTATCGTCTATATCGAATACTTCACCTTCCAGATTCTTAACGTATGATGAGTTGTTAATGATATCGTCGACATAGAAGTAATCGTCGTTTCCAGGCATCATGAAGAACTTGATGTTTGTGTTTCCAAGCTTCTCTTCTGCAAGCTTAGCCCATTCGGTAACTCTCTCTCGAATCTTCTCATGAAATATTTTGTTCACTTCTTCGGTGTCCTTGTAGCCGCCCTTTTCCTTGTAACTCTCGTATTGTTCGAGGGTCGTGTAGAAAGTGTACATTCCAACAGCCTTCGCGTTGTCTTCGACCTTCTTCAAGTCGGCGTCGGATTTTATCTTGGCCGTTGTATCGGGTAGAATAGCTTCCTGAGTTCCGTCCGGGTGCTTCACGATTGGAACTATGAACTTGCCAGTTAACTCGCTGACGAGAGCAACATCGACCTTGTACATGGTGCAGGCTGTAATGAGTTTTCTAAAACAGATATCCGACCCATGGACGTCGGAGGCGAAGATCATTCTCGTCATCGCCATAGTAAACTACCGGTCATACAGCTTTATCGGCGAGCTTAAATGGCTTTCGAGCGGGCATATGCCCCAAATCTAAGTTTCACGATGACACTTTAACGATTGGAGAACTTGCTGAAATGTACTATTCAGCTCTCCGGCATCTTCTGGCGGGCCGTCAGCAACCAGCACAAAGAATCTGCCCGAGTCTTCACAATGGAGAAAGACCGATCGAACCTCATGTTCGACGCCGCCGGCGAAGAATGGGAGTATCATATGATAATCGCCGGTTACGGCTCTTACATGATTCTCAAAGGCTTCATGGCCGTTGACCTTGACGTTTCTCTGATCGAGCAACTTTACGCCCATGCGACTGTGCTTCTTTTCCTTTTTCATTCTCTTGAGGCTATCCTCGGCCTGTTCTCGGTAAGTGGGAAACCTCGATCTTGCCTTCTCTAGCTCTCCCCATCCTATGTAGATGCATCGAGGCGTTTTTGATGGACAGAAGATCACACTTCCATCATGCTTCTTAGAACCCTGCTTAAGTCTCACTTCCCACTCGCTTGGGTACTGAGTCTCGATATCGTAGGCAGCAAATTTTGAAAGCTGCAAATCCTTCACAGAGCTGTCTAGACCAGATAAAAAAGAGGTTGTTCTTTGGCCGGCCTAGGGGAAACCCCTCGGTCCGAGGAGCGCGTATGCAGCGAAAGCCAATATGTAGATGATGATAACCGCCACGATACCTCCCTTTTGTCCACCTGTCATGTAGGCCACCACTATTGCTGCGCGGTGCTATAGTTTTTAAAGGTTGCCCTCGCAGTGAAACGAGCGAGGCACCTTCCGCAAGTCATAAATACATTTCCAACAGCAACTTCTGGATTGAAAAGTTCGGTGGAAAGTTATGGCTGTTGAAGCAACTGGAGAAAAGAAGCTGTTTGCAAGGAGAGCCTCAGGACTTGTCAGAGTCATCGGACCCTTTTCTGCACTCGCATTCGGGGTTCATAACACGAGTTTGTCATATAGCGGAACGATAACGCTGAGCTGGATTCCCGCGCTCTTTCCAGGCGTCAACGCATACTGGGTTCTGTTGATTGGAGGTATCTGGTGCGCGATTCAAGGTACTAACTACGCTCAGATTGGAACCTTGATGCCGAGAGCAGGAGCCGATTACGTCTTCAACTCTCGAATCTGGAGGCCTGACCTTTCATTCGCGTTGAGCTTCGTCTATGTGCTCTACAGCGCTATCGTATCGGGAACCGAGTGCGGCATGAACTCGTGGTGGTTCCAAAGTATGTTCCAAGCGCTCGGAAGGCTCTACAACAGACCTGATTGGCTAGATCTGGCAACGTGGTTCGTAAGCGCCCCTGGGTACTGGACGGTGGGCCTGATAACGGCATTCGGCCTGTTCGCGTTGATGATAATGCCTACAAAGGTGGTTGTCAACTACATGAACGTGACACTGATACTGGGCAACCTCATGTACGTCTTCATAATGGTTCCCCTGGCGCTCAGTACGCCCGCCCAGTGGCAGGCTGGCTGGAACGCCATTATGGGCGCAGGAAACTATGAGATGGTCGTTCCCGCGGCAGTAGAGTCGGGAATGGTCTACTTCACGACGTACCAAGACATTCTGTTAGAGACATTTGTAGGTGCGGGCCTCGCTACGTTCTGGATCTACTATGGCTGGCACATACCGGTGATATTCTCGGGCGAAGTGAAAGAGGTAGAGAAGTCGCTGATCATAGCGGCTTGGGGAACGATCTTTAATACGAACTTCTGGTTCGGCGCTGAAGTTTGGGCGATGAACTATCTAACATCGATTGAATGGGTTGCGGCGCAGGCATACCTCTCCTCAACGGTCGTGATAGGTGGAGTGGGAACTGGGCCTGGCGGAATGCTCGTTGGAGCATGGCCAGCCTTGTATGCATTGGCTGGAATGAAGGGTTTGGGCTGGTCTAGGGACATAATCGCTTGGCAGGCCATATTCATAAACGTCAATGAACTGCTTTTGGAGATTGCGTTGCCGGCATGCTACTGGTTCTATTCGAGCAGACTTTTCTTTGCGATGGCTTTCGACCGGATACTGCCAGAGAAGATCGCATATCTCCATCCAACGTTGAGAAGCCCGGTAGGCGCTATGACCGTCATGCTCTTGATCAGCTTCGTCGGCGTATACATGCAAGCTATGGTCGTTGCGTTTCCAATGGCGTTCATCTACTCGGCGTGCTTGGTTTGGCTACTGGCCTCTGCGTGCACGATAGTCCTACGCTGGAGGAACAGGCCGCTGTACGATGCTGCACCGTGGTGGATCAAAAAGTGGTACTCGTTGGAGATCATCGGCGTAATGACGTTGATACTCATGCTGTGGAACCTGCTGGGAATCTGGGTGTTCCTGCCGCCAACGGCCGGAGCGCTAATGGTAACTCCTGCAATGCTCTACTATATGGCTGGGCTGATCATCATAGGTTTCGTGATATTCCACGGCTCTAGGCTCTATAGGCTCAAGAAAGAAGGGTTCGACCTGATGGACACCTTTAAGGCGATTCCACCTGCCTAGGTCGTCCTAACCCCCAATTTTTCTGAAAGATCCCGAATCAAAATGACAAGAAGTGATGAAGAATGAATTGGTTCCATTGGTCGCTAATAATCTTCGTAGCCATGCTCGTAGTATTCTATGCCATAGTTGCAGTATTCCTTGGCCCTTAGCAGATCTGCAGCTAACCTATCTCGCCCCTTTCTTTTGGCTCGTAGTCTTAAGTGGACGTTCTGCATCTGGACAAATGGAGACCAGATGCAAGCTCTGCTTGACAGTTGACGCTGAACTCTATAGCTAGCAATGATTATAAGTAGGGAGAAGCGACTGCGTCTGCCGATGAGGTCAGGTGGCATTGCAATCCCGCACGAGGGAGATGATCGACAAGGCTGTCGACATAGTCGCCAAGGCTCAAGAGAAAGGCCTCACAATGAGGGTTCTTGGGGCCACCGCCTTCGCTATTCACTGTCCTAAGTATCAGGAAGCTCTCGGACGAAAGTTGACCGATATCGACTTTGTTGCGTATCGAAAACAATGGAAGCTGATCCGAGAGCTCTTTGTTAAGAGTTTCGGATGGAGGGAGCCGGCGGCGTATTTAATGGCGGTTGTTTTCCGCCTAATCTTCATGGATCCGAAGGATGAAAGTTTGCACAGTGATATTTTCTTCGACAAGCTGGAGTTCTGCCATGACATTCCCTTCCAAGGAAGATTGGAAGCGGACTATCCGACTCTTCCACTAGCCGAGCTTCTCTTGGAGAAACTCCAGATAGTTAAGATAAATGAGAAGGACATAATCGACAGTATAATGCTTATCAGAGAACATGAGATTGGAAGTTCTGATAAGGAGACGATCAATGCAGATCGAATTGTCAAGTTGCTTTCCGAAGATTGGGGATTCTATTACACAGCCACGACGAATCTAAAGAGGGTAAAGGACGAGTTTCTACCCGGCTACAAGGCGCTCTCAGAAGAGGACAAAACAAACATCGCGGGGAAGATCAATTCGCTCCTAGAGAAGATTGAGAATCAGCCTAAATCGATGGGTTGGAAGATGAGAGGGAAAGTCGGCCCAAGCAGAAAATGGTACCGAGACGCCATAGAAGAGGTAAGCCGCGACCTGACCGAGGGAGGACTAAAAGGCTACGAGCAAAAAGAGGTCTAGCAACCGCCCCGGCTAGATTTTTTTCGATTGAATTTTGACAACGTACCAGTCTCTAAAGAAACCAGGACCTTTCAGCACAGTAATTCCCTTGTAATCCGTGTTGAAGAACCTCATCTGAAAATCAGTCGATGTCTTGCTACGTGACAACTTTTCTATGAGATGGTCTATCAGAACCTGGTTAAATCGTCCCAGCCTCTGACTTTTCGTCGGGTTCTTGTCATAGAACTCACCTATCTTTTCCTCCATATACCATCTGGCGACAAGCAAACCTCCGGTTACGAAGAGAGCTACAAGAACCGAGTTGGGAAGATCGAATCTCACATACAGGTTGTAGATCTTGAGCGTGAACATTATGACCATGGATAGAAACCCTAAGATTATCAGAATAGTGATCGCAGGAATTAGACTAGCGTAACGTGCGATGGTAGCATCCTTCCTCGGAAGATCGAGGATAGTGCTAATGTCTCCTCGAACCGATTTCCAAGTGAAACCCGTGCCCTTTGTCAGATCGCTACGGTCAACATATTTTCTCAGTTCACGCAGTCTCTTGAAACGCCCCGATCGTGCAGCATCTATGATACATATCGCATCGATCAGCTCACGAAGATCTTTCGGTATCTTACGTCTCTTAAAGAGTAATGAGAACGGGTCCTTGATCCAGCTTCTTGCGGGCAACTGCCATCTGACCCGGTACTAGGCCAGTTCGGCCACAGGTTGGTTCGACTCCAGATCTAAGATACTTTATGCTCGAACTTAAAAGCGCTTGGAGTAACAAGCGCGATCAGTGCATCTTCCGTCCGAGTTTGACCAAATCTTCTGGGTTCCCTCCACCTCTACTCACAGGCCGCTAGGTATCACAATCTGCACAGGTTCGATTAGACTTTTGATCAGCATCCAAAACATAATTTTGATTAAATAAGGCAGGCCAGTAGGCATAGCCCTCTAGGGTGAAGTGCGGCGGTACCTTTGGCTGAATTCAGAGAGAGCGAGGCGAAAGTGCTGCTTACATTGCAGAGGCTTAAGGGAGGCCGAAAGGTGGATGAACTCGTCAAATCAACTGAACTCGACGAATCAGCGATTACAAAGGCAATACTGTCACTATCAGAACGAACTCTCTTAAGACTCAAGGAGAGAACCGTTCACGTTTTGAAGCTGTCGAAGGAGGGCGCGACCTACGCGGAACTGGGCCTCCCAGAGGAGAGGATCGCAAATCTCTCTTTTGATACTGAAGGAAGAGTGTCAATTCCAGAAGCATCTCGGAAATTGAGCATACCAAAGGCTATGATTCCCATAATCATTGGATGGGCTCAACGGAAAAACCTTGGGAAGATCGTAAAACGCGAAAAGGAGCTATATCTCGAAGTTGAAAGAAAACCCGTCGAATCTCAAGCAAATCTATTGTTGCGTCTGTTACGAGAAAAGAAAGAGTTAGTCGCAGAAAGTCTATCGCAAGAAGAGAAGACCACCGTAGCCGAGCTCAAAAGGAGAAAACTTGTAGAGGAAACTAGAAGAAACGATAGATGGGTTGAGCTGACCGCTGAGGGTTGGAAGAGCATCAAGAAGGGAGTTCAAGTTGTATCCGAGGTCAGCGTTCTAACGCCTCAATTGATAACAAGCGGGAAGTGGCGAGAGACAAGACTGAGAAGGTATAATATAACGGCTGCGGCTGCAGAGGTTTGGCCTGGAAAGAGACAGCCCTACAACAGGTTTCTCGACGAACTTCGCTCGAGACTCGTCGGTTTAGGCTTCCAAGAGATGATAGGCCCGATCGTTGAGATGATGTTCTTCAACTGTGACAGCCTCTTCATGCCTCAAGACCACCCTGCCCGAGAGATTCATGACATTTACTTCGTCAAAGACCCGCAGCATGGAAACTTGGACGCGTACCGGGAGTATCTGGAGAACGTGGGAGAAGCGCATGAGAATGGTTGGAAGACGGGTTCTTCAGGTTGGAAGTATAAGTTCTCAAAAAAGGAGTCTGCACGTCTCATCCTCAGAAGCCATGGAACCTCCATAAGTGCGAGAACTCTGATAAGCAAGAATCTCCGGGTGCCAGGCAAGTATTTTTCAATCGCACGATGCTTCAGACCGGAAGTGACGGATAAGACTCACCTGACAGAATTCAACCAGGTTGAGGGGATAGTCGTCGGTGAAAACCTGACTCTACGCAACCTTCTTGGCGTACTCGAGAGGTTTGCAATCGAGCTCGCTGGAGCAGACAAGGTCAGGTTCCGACCCGACTATTTTCCCTTCACAGAACCTAGCGTTGAACTGTCCGCTTACAAAGAAGGCTACGGCTGGCTGGAGTTTGGCGGATCAGGAATCTTCAGACCAGAACTGACACTTCCACTGGGAGTCAAGGTTCCGGTTCTGGCTTGGGGCCTAGGCGTTGACAGACTCTACATGATGAAGAACCAGATCGATGACATACGTGACCTCTTCACACAAGACCTGGACTGGATACGACGAAAGGAGGTAAAGTGATGCCAACGATAGAAACAGACTTTTTAGACCTCCAATCCCTTGTGGGAAGAAACCTACCGAGACCGGTTGATGAGCTAAACGAGCTCCTCGCCTATGTGAAAGGTGAAGTGAAACAGTTTCTCGGCGATAACCTGAGTATCGAGATAAAAGACAGCAACCACCCTGACATTTGGAGTACAGAAGGAATCGCAAGAGCCTTAAGAGGTCATCTGGGAATCGAGAATGGCCTCAAGAGTTACAGCCCAGCCTCTCCTTCAGGCGTAGCGGTCAACGTGGATAAACGCTTGGAGAACATCCGCCCATTCATAGCATGCGCCGTCGTAAAGAACGTCCAATTGAATGATACAATCATCAGAGGAATGATGCATCTTCAAGATAAACTGGATCAAACTTACGGTCGAAGAAGGAGAAGAACCTCGATAGGTCTGTACGACTTCGACCTGATCACCCCACCACTTCGCTACAGCGTTTCGAAACCAAACGAGGTCTCATTCACTCCTCTAGGATTCGACAAAGAGATGACATTGGACGAGATACTCGAGGAACATCCGAAAGGCCAAGAGTACGGCCACATAGTTCAGAAGCATCATCTATGGCCGATCTTAATGGACTCACGTCACAAGGTCCTATCTTTCCCCCCGATCATCAACTCGAACGATCTCGGAAAGATTACAAGCGAGACAAGAAACGTCCTCATAGAAATCACAGGAACAGTCGAGGAAACAGTTACTGAGACGCTGACTGTTCTAGTTACATCTCTAGCTGACAGAGGTGGCACCGTCCACTCAAGCCTCGTGAACTACCCATACGGAGAAAAGAGAACCGTCATAACTCCTATTATGAAACCCGGCAAGATCTCTTTGTCTATGAACTATCTTCGCGAGGTTCTTGGCATAGACCTGCCTAAGAGTCAGGTCATAGAGTTGCTTGAAAGGGCGCGTTACTGCGCGACTTCAGCGGATGAAGATAAGCTAAACGTAGCGATCCCATGCTACCGCCTTGACATAATGCATCCGGTAGACGTAGTTGAAGATGTTGCGATCGCATACGATTACAACAAGATCAAGCCCATGTGGCCTGAGGAGGCTACGGTGGGAGGCGTATCTGAGCAGACCGAACTCTCCAGCCTGGTTAGAGAGCTGATGATAGGATTTGGATTCCAAGAAGTGTTGACGTACGACCTAAGCAACCCTGAGAAGATCTTCACAAAGATGAATATGCCGGCGAAGGGTGTTGTAGAGCTATCAAACCCTAGGATGATCACGCACACCTGCGTGAGAAATTGGCTACTTCCCAGTCTCATGGAGTTCTTAAGCTTTAACACACATGTGGAGTATCCTCAGAGGATCTTTGAGGTTGGCTGTTGTGTTGAACCGAACCGGAAACTTGAGAACTATGCTGTGGATCGCGTTAAGCTTGCATGCGTCGAGGCCGACCCGAATACTAGTTTCTCTCGGATCGCGTCTGTCCTAAAGTCATTCGCATCAAACCTTGGACTTGAAGCTGAGATTGAAGAAACAAGCCATCCGAGCTTCATCGAGGGAAGAGTTGGCAAGGTCATCCTCAGAGGAACAGACACGGGCGTGATCGGCGAGTTACATCCATCAGTCCTCGAGTCGTGGAAACTCGAGGTTCCCGTCTCCGCTTTCGAGGCTGATCTAGAAACCCTGCAGGCGACAAAGACAAAGGTGCAAAGGTTAATTGCGTAAGGTTACGGTGTGGCTCCACTAGGAGGATTACAAGAGGCTTCTAGAGTTCCAGGAAACGAAGTCTTACGGTCTAAGTTTTGCCATCAGAAACGCTATCAAACGGTTTCTAAACGGGTATGCATCCTCCAACGCCGGAATCCCCACACATTAAACAACACGAAACTCGCCTGTAGAGGGTTTTTCTAGAACGAATGAATCGAATGTGTATGTCACAAATACGACAGACAAGGAATGAGATCAGAAGTTTTCCGAGCTACTCGTACAATGCTTTGGCAATCATTTTCGTGATTTCTCTGATACTGCTTTGCCTATTGGTGATAAGATATCTAAAGTGGGACAAGGCTTCTGTTGCTCTTTGGTTGTGGATGCAGTCACGCAGAGCAAGCCAGCGAGGTTACAGAACGTGTATATGCTGACTTCGCAGATTTCTAATTGAGGGTTTGAGGCATGGTTCTTGAACTACTATTGGGGTTAGCTGTCGGAGCCTTAGCTGGAGGCGCAGTCGGGGGCGCAGCTGGATACGCCGCAGGAAGAGGCTATACACCTTACTATTTGCCCCGTTATCCACGCTACTATGCACCAGTTCAATATTTTCCGCAACTATACTATTTGCCCGGCCATTACTGCCAAGTGCCCTACTACTTACCAGCAAACCGGCCAGCAGGATACCTTCTCCCATAGTAGAAAGAACGTTACTACAACCATTGTTTCTACGGCTCTTTTTCCTCTAAGTTTGTCTCTTCAAGTCGACTTTCACCTTTACGATCCAGAGTTCTGGTTTGAAGGAGTCTGGAACCACTAGGGGGTTCCACTTGGAATGATATTTGCTCTTCAACTTCACAATTTCAGGATCTTCTAATGCCTTCGTCATCTTGTCGTATGCCTGGTTGTCTTCGCACTCGTCAATCCTGGCAACGTGGTCCACTTCGTCGCCGACGCTCTGGAACACGATAAAAAGAGGCACCTTCCGGTTATCCGGTCGGATTTAGAGCTCTTAGAGAAGCTCTTAGCAACCTACACGGCCAAACCCTGGCAAATCAGACGTTAACACATGACGAAACCAAAACGGTTAATTCGACAGACTCACACCGTTATCTTGAAGATGGGCGGTACAAGAGAAGCCTACCTCCGAGAGAGCCCATCCTAGTGTGGCGACGCCACTTTCAATGAGGTTGGGTGTTAGTGTCGTAGGCTACAGAGCCGAATCCCTGAGTGAAGTTTTGCGCTTCGGTTTTCGACGAAGATAGCAAACTCTTAAGTTCTTGATCATCCGATTTCGATCTCCAATTCAATGTGAACATCATGGACTTGGAGGAGAGGATGTCCCTCGTCGTTCACAACGCCGACGAGGTGATCACCCGAGAGGAACTCCGTTCGACACTTGAGACAACCTCCAGACCGAGAGCCTACTGGGGCTTCGAATGCTCTGGACAATGAGCTCCAACAGACTCATCCAGAATGATGCATATCGGGATGGGGTTGATCTGTGGAAGCAAGATTAAGGATATGCTAGAGGCTGGTTTTGATTTCACAATCTTTCTTGCAGACTGGCACTCATGGATCAATAACAAACTCGGCGGCAAAATGGACAATATTAGATTGTGTGGAGAATACTTCAAACACTGTTTTGAAGGACTTGGGGTAGAAAGCCAACGGGTCAACTATGTCTGGGCGTCGGAGCTTGCAGGTGACATATCATACTGGGAGAAGGTCGTCAAGATAGGAAAGAACACCTCAATTCAGAGAATCTGGCGTGCGCTCCCCATAATGGGCAGGAGCATGGATACATCGGACATGGAGTCCGCAACCATCCTCTACCCATGCATGCAATCGGCGGACATATTCCAGTTGAAACTGGATGTGGCGTGCGGTGGAATGGATCAGAGGAAAGCTCACATGTTGGCTAGAGATTCAGCCGAGAAGCTGAACATGAAGAAGCCGACCTGTGTCCACACCCACCTTCTAATGGGGCTATCTGAACCGGAACGAGCGGGCGAAGGACGATTTGACGAGGACAGGGACCTGGACAAGGAGATCAGATCGAAGATGTCTAAGAGCCTTCCTGGAAAATGCGTATTCGTCCACGATAGTTCTGGGGAGATCAGAAGAAAAATGGGCGAGGCATTCTGTCCACCGAAAGATGTCGCATCCAACCCTGTACTAGAGATAGCGAGGTATGCGGTCTTTCCAATCGCCGGGAGACTTGGGCTCGACAGGCCTGCAAAGTACGGTGGCCCCATAACGTTTGAAAAATATGAAACACTTGAAGAAGCCTACTCTAGAGGAGAGATCCATCCGCTCGACCTAAAGAACAGTGTCGCCGACGCCCTCTCAACGGTTCTGAAGGGAGTCAGGAACCACTTCACCAAATATCCGGACACTCTATCAAGGATGATGGAAATCGAAGTTACGAGATAGACGCCTTGCCAACTGCAGACGAAAGGAAATATGAAAGGATAGATAGGCTTACTCGAAAGCTAGTAGCAAGATCCAAGCTTGGAACCCCGATAATAGTTGAAGGAAGAAAAGATAGACTTTCGTTAAGACGCTTGGGCGTCGAGGGAGAGATCCTATGCCTAAAGTCATCCGCGATGGGGTTCTTTGATTTTCTTGAAGAGATCAAGCTATGGAGAGAAGTCATCATACTCACAGATTTTGATAGGGAGGGGAGAGAGCTCTCCTCGCAGCTCGTGAGAGAACTCTCAAGAGTCCGGGTCAAGACGGATGACTCATTCTGGAGAGAACTGAGAAGCCTAGGACGATCAGAGATAAGGAGCGTTGAGGAACTAGCCGACTATGTCGAGAGGCTACGAAAGACCGTTAAGCCCTGAGACCTCACGCACGATCAAGTAATAGGTCTTCGCCCATCCTTCGGATGGGAGTTGCCGGCTAAATCTTTAAAAGCACCTCGGCGATAGGGAACGCGATTCAGGATTACCTGGTTTACAGAGCTAACGGGTTTTCTTGTTTGGAGGCTCCTAGGAGAACCTGCAAACTCGAGACTGGGAGTTCGAACAGATTGAATCAGGAGGACTGTTATCTTTGGGAAACGATGAGAAGTATGCTTCTACTGCAAAGTATGTTATCCAAGCGAAGTATAATGTTGAAGGTGTTGTAGAAAAACCGGATGTTATAGGCGCAATCTTTGGACAGACTGAAGGCCTCTTCGGCCCAGACTTGGACCTGAGAGAACTCCAGAAGAGCGGCCGGATAGGTAGGATAGAGATAGAACTCGAATCGAAACAGGACAAGACGAGCGGAACGATCACCATCCCTTCCAGCCTTGACAAGGTCTCTACAGCCATCATCGCGGCGGCTATTGAAAGCGTGGACAGGATCGGACCTTGCGAATCAGAGATTACTCTCGAACGTGTTGGCGATGTCAGAGAAGACAAAAGAAGAGCCATAATGGGCAAGGCCAAGGATATCCTTAGGAAGTGGGTTATCGAGGCAAGCCCGAGCACTGAGGAGGTAGTGAAAGAAGTCTCAGAGTCAATAAGATCCGCCGAAGTGGTTTCAATAGGCCCCGAGCAGCTTCCAGCCGGACCAGAAGTCCAAGAGAGCGGTTCGATAATAATAGTGGAAGGACGGGCAGACGTGATCGTTCTCTTAAAGTGTGGGATAAAGAACGCTATAGCCCTTGAAGGAACAAAGGTACCGCAGACAATCATAGATCTGTCTAAGAATAGAGAAGTCACGGCCTTTCTTGACGGTGACAGGGCTGGAGACCTTATCCTAAGAGAGCTTATTCAGGTTGTTGAACTCGACTATGTTGCTAGAGCTCCACCAAACAGAGAGGTTGAGGAACTCACACCCAAAGAAATCATGAAATGCCTTCGAGAAAAAAGCGCCGTAGAACAGTTGAAGGCTGGGAGACCAGCCCCCGTCCCGACGGCCCTGACAGTAACCGTCCCAAGCAACATAATAGATGTCGCGCGTCAGTTACGAGGCACCCTCGAAGCCATCGCATTCGATGAGACCGCAAGGGAGATCTCAAGGATCCCAGTTGGAGAACTCGCCGACAAGCTTCCGAAGATTGAAGGCGCTCACACGCTACTGTTTGACGGCGTAATAACCCAACGTTTGCTAGATCTAGCCGAGGAACGAAACCTCAAACTCCTGATAGGCGACCGCATCTCCGAAGTGGTCAAGCGCCCGGTCAACATCAAGATCATGAGGATGTCAGACATAGTAGGCGGATAAAAACCAAGTCCAACTTGAACAGCTTACAAATAGACCGAAAGTAGGAAGCTAGCTCTTCTCTAGGCAAAGTCTGATAGCGATGGGAGTTTTTCTTTGGAGTTGAGCTGTGCGTCACTCACGCCGAGAACACTTAGAACCCTCATGGCGGCTGGAACGATCTGGCTGTTTACATAGTACTCCGCGTCTATATCGTCAAGCGTTACCAACGAGTATGGTTGGGCTTTCTCAAACAGTTTTCCAGGCTTTTTCGTTATGACGAAACCAACCTTCTCGCCAACCGCGAGATCCCAGCCCTCGCTTAGAAGCTTCTTTGCGACCTCGACATGCGCTGATCGAGCCTCGTACTCTCCAACAGGTTTGGTCAATGTTTTCCAGATTATGAACTCCCGGAGCGGCACCTTCTTGGCTCTAACGTCGGAGGCCGTTTTCCAAACGTACTCTAGGGCTCTCCGTTCGCTCCTATCTTTCAGAACCAGTTCCAAAACGCTTTCCTGAACCGTTTTCGCAATGTTGGCCCAGTCTCCTCTGATGGCTTCCAGTCCGACGACGTCCAGTTTCCCGTTTGGAAGGAGACCTGCATAGCGTTTCTTCGCCTCGGTAAAGATCACAGGCTCATAGATCTTGTCGATCTTCACATCCATACTCAGACCTTGTCTTATTCTTAAGAGCAGTTTCTCAACCGCCTCGGG
Organism: uncultured Candidatus Bathyarchaeia archaeon; assembly: GCA_964562925.1. GTDB lineage: Archaea > Thermoproteota > Bathyarchaeia > 40CM-2-53-6 > CAVXDP01 > CAVXDP01. The sequence continues at coordinate 72,050 of CAZLVF010000002.1, read as the reverse complement.
TTCGTACTTGACAAATATGCTGTCTGTGTCGCCGTACACTATCTCGATCCCCATATCTTTCGCCATCTCAATGACCTTCAAGAGCGTAGCCCTTCCGAGAGCCGCTGTGGACTCGGCCACCTCTCTAACATACCATCTTGCACCAACCCAACCAGCGTAGCCGTATGTCGCGTTAGTGATCACCTTGATCGCCTTCTCACGTTCCTTCAAAACCCCGTACTCTGTGCTGTTTGGATCTAGTCCCGCCATTTTCTTCTTCACATCTTCTCGCACAGAGATCAGATTGGAGAGAACGGCCTTGTAGAATCCTGGCGGCTCTTTCCTAAATCTATGTCCAACCTCGGGAATCGTTGTATACTCAACATCAATCGATTCAGGCTGGATTAAGGTGTCTGGAGATATGTTATGAAGAATCATGAGGTTCGGGTACATCGATGTGAAGTCTAGAACGGCTATCTTCTTGTGGATCCCGGGTTTAGGCTCAAGAACGATCGCGCCACGGTAAGGTATGTATGGCTGCTCGAACCTCCTGGGAATCAACTCGCCCAGTCTCTTGGCCTGTCTCATCAGGTATGAGTCGACTCTGAAGCCGACCGCGGCCGCTATTACATAGTCCAAGGGCATGCCCGTTAGAGAAGAAAGTTGCATCACAAAATCCATCGTCGCCTTAGCAGCTTCAAGGATCTTCGAGGCATATTCCTGAGCGAATTCAAGAAGTTCACCTCTCGCCTCGATAGATGCCCAGAACTTTTGTATCTCAAAATCTTCAATTAGTCTAACTTCTTCCTTTACCGACACTCCTAGAAAACCTAGGAAATTCCAGAGAGTTTTAACTTTGACCTCCGGCATCCCTTCGGCGAGGTCAGCTAGGTCGATGTTCGCTCTACCCTCAACAGATATGTGGCCATACAAGCTGCGGTGAGGTTCGGCTCCAGCCCTGCCTACAGCAAGCTTCAACCCGTGAATCTTAGCTCTCTCGACCAAGTAGGGCCACTCAACCGTATTTGAACCGTAACCGACAACTAGATCCGGGTCAAAAGACTGAATGTAAGAACCAAATTCTTCGATTATCTGTCTGTCGTCGCGGTTTTCTGTAACAAACTGCTTCTTCTCTCCCTCGTTAGTAGCGATCGATATCACAACTACAGGATCTGTTTTGGGCTTCGGAGTACCCTTTCCACCGAGGCGAACCGTCGTGAAGGAGAGCATCCTCAGCGATGGCGCAATATGCTTCTCAACCCTAATGGGCGCAGTCTCCAACTCGTAGATTCCATCAATTCTAAGCCCTGGCCTCGAGACCTCTTTGCCATTTTTGACTTGATGCCAGCCACAGGGTTCCAAGCCGTTGTCAAGGAGGTATCGATAGGATGGCCGGAGGTCATCCTCAAGATGTTCCTTCACGCCCTCAGCCTTCGCCATCGACTCAACGCACTCTGAAAAATTTGCTGCTTCTTCACATACTATCCTCACCACGCAGAGAGGTCTTCCGAAGAAGCGTGTCTCATGAACGACTACGTCAGCTATGCCGGGATGACTTTGCCGTTTACCCTTGATCTCTGCAGTCAGTTGTTCAGCGCCTCTCTCGTCGGTTGGAACCAGATAGAAGTAAGGGTGAAAGTTTCGATCAACAAGCATCAGTCTGCGGCCTTGATCATCGATCCCCCAGAGCCTAATTTCTGAAAAACCATCAGCAACGTCATGGCCGATATCTAAAAGCCATAGAGGAAACTCCATACCTCAAACTCGCCCCAAATGTTGATCGTTAATTGCTATTGGATGTACTGCTATCCCTAGGGTATAGATCTTTCAAAGACAAGAGCCGCGCAACCATCCTCATAGTACCGATCAATCCTTCCAGTCAACTTGAAACCCAACTTATCGTAGAGGGTTATAGCCGCCAAATTGTCCTCTCGAACCTCTAGTGATACCTCTACGACCCCAATCGATTGTAAACGCTCCAGTAGCCTTCGCAGCAGATCTGTTCCGATCCCTCGTTTCCTGTACTCGGGCCTTACGGCTAATGAGATTATGCGACCCTGTTTCCCTTTCGCAGACGCCACCACATACCCCAATACAAGTTCGTCAAAGACGGCTACAAGAAACAGTTCCGGATGCCAGGTCGTCAGCAGTCTGAGATAATCTGACGAGTAGGGATTCTGAAAAGAAGATCTCTCGATTGCCACTATCTGGGAAAAGAAACGCGAGTTGAAAGACGATATGACATAGTCTTCCAGAATCGTCAATTTGGCAACCAGAGCCTAGAGAAACAATAGGGGTTGCCTCATTAATACTTAGAGACGAGCAGTTCGAGATTGAATCATCGTTCGACGGTGCCTTGTTTCGAAAGAAAGTTTAAAACTGTCAATCCGTATCGTTGCAGGCAATTCGATGCATGGCTGGAATTGATGTGACTGAGAAGAAAACGGACAAATGGGGAATAGCCAACATCTACAGTTCATTCAACAACACGATAGTTCATATAACCGATATGAGCGGAGCCGAGACGGTCTCGCGAAGCTCAGGCGGCCAGCACGTGAAAGCGGACAGGCTTCAAGGCTCGCCGTACGCAGCCATGCAATCAGCCGCAGCCGCCGCCAGAACAGCAAAAGACAGGGGCATCAGCGCGCTTCATATTAGGGTTCGAGCCCCGGGTGGACATGGTGCAAGAACTCCTGGACCTGGAGCGCAAGCAGCAATCAGGATGCTTGCTCGAGCTGGATTCAGAATTGGAAGGATAGAGGACATCACACCTGTACCGCATGATGGAACTAGAAGACCCGGTGGAAGACGCGGAAGAAGAGTATAGAAATCTTATGCATCCACGGTTCAAGGACGCTCTAAAGCCCAACCGCCCTTGATTGTGGATGGCGCGTCTCGATGTACCTAGCGGCCTCTTGGCACGGTGACTCGCAGTTGAAACTACTGCCCAAGCATCATCAAGATAAACAGGTCAGATGTCGGTCCCAACAAGTTGGATAATGCAACTGACAAAAAGCCTGATATAGCATAAGTTTTCTCGAGGCCGATGGGACATGATATGCGATCAAGCAAATGTGCACTACTATTTCAGACTCAAGCATAACGTACAGAACGATTCTGAGCTCGCGCTGTCTAGACTGGAACTGGAGACGCTGATAACAAAACACCTTGATGATATAGCCAATTTTGTAGATGTTCTTTCACGTCAACCTCTTCTCGATTTTGTCTCAGATACTCAGATAAGACCCCAGGATTTCATAACTCGACTTCCGTATCCCGGAGTAGTCCAAGGCTATCATGCTGAAGATGTGGCGACAGATTGCATTGCCGTGTCAAAACGACTCGCATATTTTAGAGAGTTCTTTGTTCTCGCGGAGCCCAGCGACTCAACCTTAACGCAACTTCTTCCAGGAACCCCTCTAGAAAAAATAGAATTCGATGGCAACGTGCGAATGTACAACATGCTTCCCTACGTCCAGATATTCACAGTCCAAAAGACCGAACCCAAGATACTGCTGAGGGTAATTCCCCTTCACACGTTGTACGAGCCTTCAGATTTTGTTTGCCGCCTAGCACAGAAAGTAGAACATGTTGACAGAATGCTAGGACAGAGTATTCGACATCTGCAGACCCAAGTCCGCAGACCCTATTCGCCATCCTCAGCAAGATGGTTCAAAGGTATTGAGGATTTCATTGACAGCAGGGAAGCCCCCCAGCTGTACCTGACACATTACATCTTTGGAATTCGTGGAAAATTCTTTCCAAGAATGATTGGAGCCATAATGAATACGATGAACTTCTCCAAGGGCGACTGCGCTCTCGACCCATTCTGCGGGTGTGGGACTATGAACGTTGAGGCAGCTATCCATGGGATTAGCAGCATTGGCGTAGATATGCATCCGCTCTTCACCATGATTACCCGTCTAAAAGTAAGATCGATGTACTGGGAAAGTCAATGGCTGAAAGAGCGCATCGAACAACTCCTGCAAAACATCCAGACAATCCTCAAATCGAATAACCTACACCAACTAGGAAAGCGTACTACAAGGAACAGTGCAAGCGACCAGATTCTTCCTAGGTCCTTGATGAAAAGTATTCGAAAAGACTCATTGGAATTTGTTGAAAGAATCAAGAGCTGCATCGAGGACATGAGATCGAGCCTAGATGAAACAACAGAGAAAGACCTTCAAGACTTCTGCAAGCTACCTCTGGCCTATTGGATGAGAAGCATGCTGAAAAAACAGGACCCTGCCAAGATCTTTCAAACGTATAGAGAGTATCTCTGGAAGATGTTCTACTCAATCTATTATCTACACAAGTTCAGGAGGGAGATATGTAGCCTAGAGACCTCTAATGTTGATGTATATACTTGGGATGTTAGAAAGCTGAGACAGCTAGATGACTCAAGACTTCGAGGAGAGATTGATGGAATAATCACTTCTCCTCCCTACGGAACCGCCATCGACTACGTTCACGATCATGTATGGGCGCTTTACTTGCTAGGCCTAGCAGAGGATCACTTGAAACTCGATGAGGAATTCCACATCGGCTCGCGACGTTCAAAAGAATCTCTTCTGAATGAGATTTTGGAAAAGAGCGAAGGCTTTCAATCTCTGCCAGAAGTCGCTCAAGGACCTCTACTAGAAATGGCGAAACGAGGTCGTGAACAGAAGGCATCTGCGTTTTACAAATATTTTGTTGATATGCGCGACGCGTTCGAAGAAATGTCAGAAGCGCTCAAGTCCGGAAAGCAGTTAGTGATGATAATAGGCAAGGAGCAGTCTGTTACCCTAGAAGACGGTGTGATCGCCATACAGCTTGGAACCGCTATGGAAGAGCTCGGTAAGAAAGAACCTGCAAATCTCGAGCATATCACTTCTGTCGATGTCACACTTCAAAAGGCATCGGAGAGAGGAGCGATACCAATGGAAGATATAATCTTCTTCAAGAAGAAGTGACTAGGAGCCTTCGATAATTCACGGCTTGATTCGTGAGCACGAACACCCTAGTTGAACTGGTGTCCTATGCATCACATTTTTCCTACAGGCTTTTCGTGTTCACTAGGTAGACTCCTGCCAAGATGAGTGCCGAGCCAATCATAGATTCTATTCGAACGGTTTCGCCAAGAAAGATCCACCCGAAGAGTAATGCAACTAAGGGAACGAGAAAGCTCGAACCCGCAACGACCGTGACATCTTCCTCTTTGACTATGAAGAGCCAGACCGTTGATCCTATGGTGAAGGCTCCAACTGAAGTATACAGGATAATCCAAACATATGCCGCGTCTCCTGGAAAAACAAAACCATCTGCAAACAGGCTAAACATGCAAAGTGGTATAGCCCCCAAAGATAGTTGGAAGAAATTTGTAACCAATGGATCCACGTGAATAAGAGATCTCTTGTAGTAGACTAATGCCACAGCCCACAAGAGAGCGCCGAGTAGCAGGATGATCGTGGAGTCAACCGAAAAAGAGGATAAGCTGCCCAAAAAGAGTGTAATGATCCCCACAAACCCAACTATCGCACCAAAAAGTCTAATTGGCGTAACTCTTTCTCTTAGAAACGGAACTGCCAAGCAGAAAACGAAGAGTGGCTGGGTGTAAGTAAGCACCGCTCCTAATCCAGAACCTTCCTCAACTAGTCCCGTCAATGTTGCAAGTATACTTGACGCAAAGATTAGAGAGAGAAGCAGAAGCCTGCAAATAACGCTACTTTTCCTTGGGATCTTCTCAAGTGAGACAAAAAGGATTGGAGACAAAACGGCAGCAGATAGTAACAATCGTTGCAGCAGAAAATTTGACGGAGAAACGAATCTCAGCCCTAGCTTCATTACTGACCAGTTCGATCCCCAAAGAAATATTACCAAGAGGAATAGGAGCCAGTTTCGACATCTCAAATTATTGTCCCTACGCATTTTTTTAAGTCGTTAAGCTGAGGTAGACCAAAAGCCCGACTCCCGCTACGTGAACACCGTCGGTTGGAAGCAAAGTTTTCGAGTTGAACGATCCTACGATCGAGCTGCAGCAAAAGTTGCTTTCGAAAGGAACATGGCGTTCCACGATAGTGCATATCTCTCACTCATGAAAATCCTGAATGTGTAACTGGTCAAGACGGATAGAGAACTCTACTAGTGATTGATTGTCCAAAGCAGGCTTTTTCACACTATCCTAGGAACATAGCTGAGAATACACCTCTCTGCGTCACGACCGTTCAGCTGTATGTGACGAAACCAGCCGAGAGAGCTAACCGATCTGCCTACATGACCCTCAAACGATATGCTTACGTCAGCTTTGTTCCACAGTTTGAACAGAACTTTGCGCCTACAGCAATGACTTCTCCACAGCTTTTGCACTTCTCCACAGGAACTTGAGCTGGCGGAGTTGATGGAGCCAAACTCTTTCCGCAGTTAGCGCAGAATCTTGATGTTGATGGGATCTGCGCGTTGCAGCTTGGACAGATAACCAAAGCTACAGAAGGCGCGCTGGGAGGAGCCCCCATAGTCTGGAAGAGAGGAGGTACAAGCACCATCCCGGTTCCCAAGGCGGCGGAGGGTGATTTTCCGAGTTCTTTTGCCGCTTCTTTAACCGTCTGCATCCTTAGAACCTCTTCAGGCGTGATCTTTCCAGCCTTCAGCCAGAACAGTCTGTCCCTATATTCGGGGGTTGTGTCGACGCCTTCGAATTTGAGGTCGACGAGCTGGATTCCAAGTCTCCTGAAATAGTCTATTATGGCGGCTTTGACGTGGGTTGAGGTCTCGTCGAGTTTGGTAAATACTGTGACAAGATCGTACCTTGAGAGTTCATCGATCATCTTCTCATTTACAAAGCCTCTGAGGAAGTTGTTCACGTCTGATGTGCTGTATGCGTTCTGTCCACCTACAACCTCGTTTACGAAGATTGACGAGTCTTCTATCTTAAACCAGAATGACCCATAGGTCATTAGGGGTGCAAGCTCTGTAGTTTGGGCTCTCGTTCCAAACTTTCCTGCAAACTGTTTCGTAGAAACGAATATGACCGTGCTCTTGAAGGGTGTACGTTCGTACCCTGCAACTTTCGACAGGACGCCTGTAATCAAGGGGAGGTTAAGGGTTGTGAGAACATGTCTCCCAGGGCTGAACGTGTCATAGCTCTTTCCATCCCTAAAGAAAACGGCGATCTCGTACTCGTGAACTATCAGTTGAGCGCCCCACGTGATTTCGCCGACGGGGTATCTCCAGACAAGATCTTCAGCCCTTGGGTTTAACCATTCAATGATCTGTGGCATGACTTATCTTGCCTCCAATCCTCTTATGGTATCAACTCGGTGTTCAAAGGTTTCTTCTAAACGGTCAAGTATCTTGGAGAGTTCATTCCCGTGCGCTAGGACTTTCTCAAACTTGCGATCGTCAACTTCCAACTTGAAGGCTTCAACTAGGTCGCCCATGCTCCTGAATTCGTTGAGAAGTTTGACATCGAATCCCAGCATTCTGTCCAGGTCGTCTTCAGAGATCTTCACAGCATCAAAGAAGCCTGAGTAACCGTAGGAAGCATGCTCAATTTTAGCTACAATTCTATCGAGCCTAGTAACGACCCTCTCGAGACCTCCGGCGGCTTCGTCAAAATGGTTTGTAACCAAGGTGCCATAGATCTCTCGGAGATAGTTCCTGTTCTTTTCCAGTATTCTTCCAAAATGATCTCTGATCAGCTTGTCCGCTTCTCTCCTCATTTCCTTCTGTTTGTACCCTTTAAAACCGGGTACGAACAGCATGATCTTTTCTAGAAGTCTAGTCTCGCTCTCAATTTTTTCCAGAGGACTCTTGTCGCTCAAGATCTAATCCCAAGAGCCAAGCTGCACATTATGCCGGCTACCTTTTGAGATGCATCATTCCAAGACTTTAAAGCCTTCGGGAATTGGTTCTGCGAAGAGATCCTCAGCAAAAACCTTTGGTTGTGGCCATGAATTTACTAAATATAGAACAGAAGTCTTGAACCAAAGAGTAGTGAATGCTCGCTGAGCTGGGCTGGACAAGCATCGTAATGCTTCCAGGCAACCTTGAAAACCACTTGCGAAACCGCCTTAGAAAGCAAGCCGATTTGTCTGCTCAGTCCTTAGAAGAATATCTTGAAAAGATCGAAAAGTACTTGGACGGATACAGTCATACGCTCACAATACGCGATCCGCACGAGACCAAAACCTAGAAACTTCGGGCAGCTCGACTTGAACTTAAGATTAACGACTACTGTAACGCTCTAGAAGCGATTCACACGAAAGAGACAAGATCACATCTTCCCTCTAGACTCTCGGGCTCTAGAAGAACCTCCTTGCCATCTCGCACCAAACCCTTTCTCGGAAAGACTCCTGACCCATTCAACGAGGCTTTCTCTTACGCTCGCTAGAGTTCTCTTATCATTCATTCTATTTGCTGAGATGCCGAGTAGAGCAACCTCGATGATAATGTATAGTAGAGGAGGAGCGGTCAAGTCTGTAGCATGACGGCGTATCTTAGGACTCTGATCCCTAGGGCGCCGTCGCTTGCACTGTAACAGTACTCGCCAAATTGTCTACTTTCATGAGCCCAAGCGGTTCTCCGTTTGGAACCAATACCCACAGGTCCGGGTATGATTTCCCTCGAAACGGTTAGGATATGCGATCCCCAACTGAGGCTATAGTACGGACCTTTGTAGACTATATGATGAACCCTCTTTGGCCTGCAGCCTCTTCCCCGCAACAATTTCTCATAAGATTTCGGGTCATAGTCTACCAGATCCCATGGAGATGTCTTGACCCTTACGAACAGGTCTTCCAAAACCCAGTGATTGGCAAGCCACGCATATTTTGTAATTTCATTCTGGTCGAAGCCCTGTGACCTACTCACATAACAGTGCAACCCCTGATGGAAGCCGTGAATCTTGTAGCAGAGATGCAGCCTGTCGCTACCCACACCATCGCCAAATGACTTGGACCACATCTTCATCAATGCTACAGAGTAGGTTAGAGGATTTAAGACTAATCAGAATGCATATCAAATAGGAAAGCAACCACCTATTCGAGAAAGACATGAAACCTGATTAGTACTGGATGCTGTATTTCCTATTCTAATCGGTAGCGAATCTTTCAGGTACGAAGAAAGGGCTGACGAACTTACACATCTCGTTCAGCGGACAAGAATGCTGTACATAGCATTTAGCAGCTCGACAAACAGTCAATCAAGCTCTCTTCAAAGAGTTCCATCATGACGAAAGATATTTATTGGAAGGTCTGAATTATCTTGTAGGGGAAACTAATGACCTGCGGTAAGTGTGGAACACCTAAGAAGAAGAAAAAGAAAAAGTAGCCTTATTGTTTGAGGGGCCAGTCGCTGAACGCCCTTTACCCGAGTGCAACTAGTGTGGTGAGTGCAGAGATTCTCGCTATTTTTCCTCGTCATTCTTGCAGAGTCGCCACACCAGATGCGTTTCTTAGCCTCTTGTTAACGTTTAGAGATATCCTCCGGTGACTGGGAGATCACACTTGACCACTTCTCCTGTCGCCCCGTCGACGTAGGCGTGGTACTCTGTTGTCTTGTACTCGTACGTGATCGACCAGATCGGCGCGTGGATGTAGGTCGTGCTTTTGATCTCGAAACTAGTTGAGAACTCGATCAGTCTGTCAACATCTTTCTTTAACAGGAAAGAGTGCAGGTTTTCTATCTCTTCTTTTGCGATGCTAACGGCCTCACCCGCTTCGATCTCACTGTTGAGAACCTTCGCGTCTCGCTGAATCTTGGTAAAATCGAAGGGAACCTTCGCTTCGAGCGGAGTCTTGTATGAACTGGTTGGAAAATAGGACGCTTTTCTAGCGAGGACAAGCCAAGCATAGTCGTTCTCTATCTGTCCCTCTTTTGTGACTGAAGGGCTTATCCTCTCAAAGATTCCTTTGTAATGGCTTGAGGCTCTCAGAGAGACTATCCAGAACGGGGTATAGACTAGGCTTGTCTCCTTTATCTCCGCGTTTCTTGACAGGTCTCTTGGAGCCATGAAGCTCCTCTCCATCCAACTTTTCAGGGTCTCAGCTGCTTGGCCGGCTTCCAGTTTGTTCAGGATCAGGGAATGCTCGAATTCAAAGGCTTTGCCTGTCTCTATAACGCCAGTGAACCCACAGTACTTGCAGGTTGCCACTATCTCCCCAGGCTGAACAGAGATCGGAGCCCCGCAATGAGAACACTCGATCTGTTCTATGATTTCCGCCAAGTAGCTCTCGACCTTGTGAATGCTATTCCCTCGAACCAGTTCAAATGGCTTATAGAAGCTTCAAAAGGTTTGGCTTTACCTGTCTCGATCAGTTAGCTATTCCCAATGGCACCCACAACGCCACGTTTATACCGTCGGCTATGTTCAACTCTTAAACCAAATTTTGAACTTCGGCGGTTCCACTATGGTTGGGATAGCTCAACTAAAAAGTACGATACTGCTGACGATGATAATAACCTTCGGCGTCTTCGTCGCGTTTCTCGCCGCAGTTTCGATTCTCTTCAGCGCAGCCGCTGAGATGAGCATCTCACCGACCTCAACACTGGTGATGGCTTTCGTGTTGGCGTTGATTTTCATGCTTATACAGTTTGCGATAAGTCCCTACATAGTATCTGCTTCGATGAAGTTGAAGTATCTCGAGGAGGGTTCGTTCCCATGGCTAGAGAGCACTGTGAGAGAGCTCGCGTCAAAAAGCAACGTACCTATGCCTAGACTTGCAATGGTTCCAAGTCCAACTCCTAACGCCTTCGTCTTTGGAAACTCTACTTCGAGGATGACACTTGCTGTCCATGAGGGCCTCTTGAGGCAACTCAACCAAGATGAGGTGGGGGGAGTTATCGGTCATGAACTAGGACATATTAAGCACAAGGACTCAATAATCATGACCTTCCTTTCCGCAATTCCCTTGATCGCGTATATCATCGCTCGGATGGCGTTTGGGTTCGGATACGTAGGCAGAAGAGACGAGAGGAAGGGGGGCGGGGGCTACATAGTTCTCGCAGGTGTAATCGCGCTGGTCGTTTACTTTGTCGCTCAGCTTCTAGTAATGAAACTTAGCCGATTGAGAGAGCATTTCTCAGACGCCTACTCAGCATACCTTACCGGTTCACCTAGAAGCCTAGAGAGCGCGTTGACAAAGATTGCGTACGGCCTCTCGTTACAGCCAGAAGAACCACATGGCGCACGTGCGCTGTTCATATCCGATCCAGCGTTGGCTAGGCAGGAAGTTGGTACGATAATTGAGAAACGACATGAGTACGACCTCGATCGGGACGGCGTTTTGGATGAACGTGAACTGCAGTTGGCCATGGAGAAAGAAGCCAAGTCTACATGGACAAACGTCAATGCAGCTTTCTCGACGCACCCCCCAACCTATCGAAGGATTCTACTCCTTCGACAGATAGGAGAGGAGATGAGAACTGGCACTTACACGTCCGCTGACATATACAAACATGTCTGAGATTAACCTCAAACATATCCTGTTACCTATCGTTCTGAAGAAGTATTGACTGACCTCGTTGAGTTTTGGTTGAACCAGCTCAGTTCCGAGAGGACTGCTATCGTCTATCGTAATCATTGGCAGGCTTGGATGGATGGATTGGCTCAGGCGAACATCTAAAATCTGTTCAAATTCGTTGCCCATCAGCTTTGGCAAGGGCATATGCAAAGTTCACTTCTCCGATCTGTGCTGCTCTGATGTTCGCAATAGGTGAAGAACTGGCGATCCTACCTTCCGTGGCTGCGATAATCGGCCCGTACATAGGCCTAGTGATTTGATTCTACGTGGCAAGATTGTACAGATCGGGACAGGGCATCGACATTGATCTTGCATACAGACAGATTCCTCCTGCATGAAGCTTAAACCTCCATTCGCGCTTTTTTCTCCACGAGCCAGAGCAGTTTTTAATCTCAAACTAATCTTGAATCAAGAACTGAAGAAGGAACAATCCATGAAGGCGTTGATTAAAGTTAGACAAGATGCATACGGATTTGATCTCCTCGAAGTCGACAAACCCAAGCTGAAAGCCGATGAGGTGTTGATCAGGGTAGAAGCTACAGGAATATGTGGCTCCGACATACCCCTGTACAAAGGAATGTATCCAGTGAAGCTTCCTGTTCCGTACATTCCTGGTCATGAATTTTCAGGTAGTATAGTGGATGTTGGAAATGATGTTGAACACCTGAAAACTGGAGACAGAGTCTCTGCTCATATCGTGGTGAGCTGCGGCGCGTGTTACTATTGTAGGACAGGTCGTTCCCACATTTGTAAGCATTCCAAGGAGCTGGGTTTCGATATAAACGGTTCTTTTGCAGAATACGTTTCTTTTCCAGCAAGAAACATACTTCTGTTGCCGAATAACATGGATTTCGAAGAGGGGGCGATGCTCGATCCACTGGCGAGCGCACTACATCCTATCGAAAGATTGCATCTAGGAATATGCGACACGTTTGCCGTCTTGGGGCCTGGACCCATAGGGCTATTGGCTCTGCAGTGTGCAAGAACAATCGGCGCCAAGAAGGTGATAATGGTTGGAACCAGAGACGACCGATTAAGGGTCGCTAAAGAACTAGGAGCAGATGAGATCATAAACGTACAGAATGAGAACCTGCAAGAGAGGATCTCTTCTGTAACCGAGAATGGCGTTGATGTGGTTCTAGAGGCGACTGGCAGCACTAAAGCGATCAACTCTGCATTGAGCATCGTTAAAAAAGACGGACAGATAGTTCTGATAAGTGTGTATCATGAGCCAGCGAGCATAAACGCTTTAGACGTAGTCTACAAAGAACTGTCTATCTCAGGAAGCTACGATTACACTTGGCTAACCTTCAAAAGAGCCATGGACCTGATCTCGTCCCGCAAGGTCAAAGTCAAGCCAATAATCACTCACAGACACTCCCTGAACGATTTCAAAGAAGCCTTTGACCTAGTTCTCAGTCGGAAGGCGATGAAAGTTCTGTTGAAGCCTTGACTTATCAGTGATGTTGCAATATGGTTTTAGGATTTTGAGAAAAAAAGTACACGAACATTTTCTATGCGACTGATATAGACGAATCCGATCTTTGCTTCAGAAAGGTCATCGGAGCGGCCTTGTTCTACGAGGTAGATTTTCTAATTCTGTGGGCGACATAACATGAAAGATGATCATCGACCGTGGCGTTTCCTTTGTTAGGTGATTGGCATGTCGAGAACTATGAGGCCGAGGGAAAGATGGATCGGACTACTCTTAATATTCCAAGACCAATGTACGAGGCGTTTTGGAAGATAGGCTAGCGGAGAGCTATGTTTCGGTTGATGATTTCGTTCGTGACACGTTGCGGCGGGGCGTCAATTGCGTCCAGTAGAGCCAGATCAACTCTTCTCGCCACCGCCCTACTCATCCTATTGACCGGGCCGTCCACGGCACCGAACTTGAGGATTCTGCTCACGTTTGTAGCCGAGCGCTATGCCGCTCTCACAGGAACCACGGTGCCAAGTCAACTCCAAGTCAGAGCTTGAGATAAGGTCTGGATCGTCGATTTCTTTCCGATTTACCTTCCAATCTGCCTATACCTGATCTGCAGCTCCATTGAATCACATCGCTAGCTCGGCCTATATCTGAGGACTGCTGCAATTCCGCCAAATGACTCTTTGAGCATAACGCCTTCTTCCGTTTCTGTCGAGACCATTTCCACTCTGGCTCCAGCCTTATCGGCTAGACCCACCAACTCATCCAAGAGGTCTTCTCTCTTTTCAATCATCAAAGTATTATTGGAACATTTTGGGCATCGTGTGTTCGACAGGTTCTGTTCGTACTGCATAAGCTCATGGGCAGCCATCAGCTTGTCCTCTTTATAGTCGCAAGTGGTACACTTGGTTTCAACGTGAATGACGTTTACCTTCTCAGAAAGTAGGAGAGTGTCCACGGTTCCAAGGCCCAAGTATTTTCTAACCTCTGTTTCTCCGTATACGCCCAGTCCGGTCTCATGCCCAATCTCATAGAGGAAACGTTGAACGGCTCTCTTCTCATCACTGTAGCGTACGCCGCGTAGGATTTCGGGGCTCTTCGCAACGACTTCTTCGACACCGTTCGCTCCTACGTATGAGGTATCTACAATTCCAATAACCTTCTCTTTCAGAACGTAGTTGAGGGACTCTCCCTCAGCGAAATCGTACTTCGTAGGACCCGGACCCCCTATGATTAAGCCGCGAAGATCAGGTATCTGGCCGAAGATTTCATCAACATGAGCTCCGACACGTTTGAAATATTCGTTAAGTTCTTGTTCCCTGATCCTCTCGAAACGTCTAGCTGATTGGCCTCCTGTCTTATGCTTTCCTCCGAGCCCTGAATGATACTCTTTCAAAACCTCCATCCGTCTTCCTCGGAGGGTTGCCACAACCGCGTCGTTCGAGTCGATAACAAGTATGCCGTATGTGTCCTTCTCTCTCATAATCTCTAGGAGCGGTTCTGTGTGGAACCTGTTGTCGCAACGGTAAAAGTAGACGTGTATCGGTTCTGGAGGTTCAAGGGCATATATCTCCATCCGCTCGCTGCCCGGGCCGTTCTGAGGAATCGCACCGCAGAAGATTACCAAACCATTGGGAGGGGGAGCTTTGAAGAGTTTGAGCCTCTGGCTTACCCTTTCGATAGAGTCCTGAACGTTCTTTCGAGTTGAGCGGGATTTTATGTTGGACGCGGTGCCGTACTCTTGGCGGAGGTTGTTCATAACCTCATGGATTCTCTTGTTCGGGGGGACATAGAGTGAAATAAGCTCGGTGCCCCGCCCTTCTTTCGATGAGAGGAGGTCGAGGGTACGTTTAAGTTTGAACCTCACGACGGAATCCGATGACGACACTGGAGGTTGTTCTCCTGAAGCAATGGGCTAACGAAAGAGCGAGTTATATAAGCTCACTGCCAAGTGATAGAAGTTTCAGGTGCCGCTGGTGAAGATTGCGATAAAACTCGGTGGATTCTCATTTCCCGCCGACTTAGATGTCGAAAAGATCAGAACGTACGCAGAACTGTTCTCTAGACTTCAAAATGATGGCAATCGTCTCGTCATAGTCACCGGTGGAGGAAAGAATGCGAGAAAGTACATAGAAGCGTCCAGAAGGCTTGGGGCCAACGAAGCCTTCTGCGACGAGATCGGTATTGAAGTTGCAAGGCTCAACGCGAGACTTCTCATAACATCATTAGACGAGGATGCCTACCCCGAAGTACCTGAAAACCTTGAAGAGTTGAAGCGCTTCTTTCAACTCGGAAGGATTGTTGTAATGGGAGGGCTTCAACCAGGCCATTCAACAAATGCTGTTGCAGCTCTCGCGGCAGAAACCATTGGCGCTTCCGTTCTAGTCAATGTGACAGATGTTGAAGGAGTCTACACAGCGGATCCAAAGAGGGATCCAGAGGCTAGAAAGATCGATGAGATCGCTGCTGAAGAGCTTCTCGGCCTCGCTTCAAGAGAATCGCTCGCCGCTGGGAGCTATGAACTGATGGACCCATTGTCGGTTATGATAATTGAGAGGTCACATATCCCAACTTGGATAGTCTCTGGAGAAGAGCCTGAGAACATTCTAAAAGTCCTAAGAGGCGAACATGTAGGCACAAAGATAACTAGTTAGGCTGAGAAGTGAGGCGCTACGCGGCTGAGCGAGCTCTTCCGATCAAAGGCGCAGTCGAGGCTTCTCGAGTACCTCCTTTCGAATAAAGGCAGAGTTTTCAACCAGTCCAGCCTTGCAGACTTCCTAGGGGTATCCCCCACCACTGTTGCCCGCGTTATGGATTCCTTGATCGACAAGGGGATCGTTCTATTCGACCGATATGACAGAGGGATGAAGATCTTCTGCCTGAACGAGGAAGATCCAAAAGCCAGACTGCTCATTGATTTCTACGAGAAGCTTCAAAAACTGTGAGATAAGGTCGATAAGTCGGCGTTTATGTTTTATGTCCAACCTGAGTGGGCGTTTCTGCCCTATTCTGTGCGATCGCCTTGAACTTCTCCGCGAGCGAATCACAGATCAACGAGCAAACCCTATACTGGCGTAGGTTGTAGCTCAGCCTCAACTGTTCAAGCGCTTCGACTATCTTGTCTTCTTCTTCCGCGTTCATCAACACGTCGCCAAACGTGCGACACGTTATTAGAGGTGCTTATAAAAGTTTGATACATGCCGACCTCAATGATTAAGCGTAACAATCGCGCACGATGGCATCAGGGAGCCGTGGAGACGTTTGAGAATAGTTTACAAAGACTTGAAGCATGGCTCGATAAGACTCGTAACTAATTCTCTCGACGATCTCTGGGTATTGTATAACGTGCTCGACAAAGGCGACCTTGTTCACGCTAGAACGACCCGTGAGGTTAAGACCGAGGGAGTTGGACGACCCTCAAGCAAAAGGCTACCCGTATCCATGCGGCTTTCGGTCGAGAAAGTTCACTTCGACAAAGAGATGAGCCGTCTAAGAATTCTTGGAAAGGTAAAGGAAGCTCCTGAAGACTTGAACATACAAGGGTCGTACCATACTGTCAGCATTCAACCAGATGATCAGCTAACAATATCAAAGGAACACTGGTACGACTATCAACTTGAGAGGTTGGAGAAGGCGCAGGTCGAGGAGGAGCCGATAACCGTCCTTGCAATCGACGCGGATGAGGGTTGTATAGCGACCGTTAGAACATATGGTGTAGACGTTAGGGCCGAGATCAAATCTAGGTTACCTGGAAAACGTGAATATGAGAAGAGAGAAGAGGCGCTCCGACGGTACTACGCTGAGATCTCAAAGGCGCTTGAGAGAACTCGGAGCGGAAAAGCTGGCAGAATCGTTATCGTTGGACCCGCATTTACAAAGGAGAGTTTCTGGAAGCATCTGAGCAACAATTTCCCCGAGACCGCAAAGAACGTAGTCTCTGTCAAGAGTGTTAGTTCAGGAGGGGTTTCAGGAGTATACGAAGCGATCCGATGTGGCCTCGTTGGAAGTGTTGTTAAACATGCTAGGGTGGCGAGGGAGACAGCGCTAGTAGAGGAGGTTCTTGCGAGACTGGGAGCCTCAAGGGGAGACGTATCATACGGGCTCCAAGAAGTCGATAGTGACGCTGCTTCGGGTGTCGTCGCGACTCTTATAGTCGCACATCAGAGGCTGAGAGACGCAGACGACGAAGAGAGGAAGAGAATTGAAGATGTTATGAGAACTGTTGAAAACAGAAACGGCACGGTTCACCTGATAAGCGGAGAACATGAGGGCGGTAAGAAACTGGTTTCGATTGGCGGGTTGGCCGCTTTGTTGCGCTACTCCAAACACTTGGTCCCATAGGAAGAACGGAACTGTCGAAAGACTGTGCGGGTGTTTGGTCTTTGGCTGGGAAACGTGGGGCTGAAAAGCCAACAAGGGTCTGGGATAGGGTCGAGCGCGTATATGATAACTCACATTGGGAACTCTTTCGAACCCTGAGAGTCAAGGCCCATGCGGTTATGAGGGCGCTGGTGGAAGAACAGATCTCATCAATGGTTCATGGGAGCGTTGCACGGGGTGACGTTGACTCTTACAGTGATGTTGATGTTGTAATTCCGTACGTGGTGCCGTCCCACAGGGTCGAGGTCTCTCTTGGGATAAGAGGATTCGACCTGTACTCGAGAAGGATAGCGCAGGCGACACCAAGCCACGCTCCAAAGGCGCATATTTACTTGGACTCGCAGGAAAGAGTGTCTGTAACATTTCCACTTCTGAATCTCCGTTCGCTCGAACTTGAGTTTTTCAAGTTTGGCGGACTCATCGATATCGGTCTATTGAAGAACGAAGCTCGAGTACCTGGATGTACGAAGAGGCTGACCTTGATTGAGCCGACCCTGCAGGGCCACATTGAATCTCCGGTCATTGGACATGAGACTGAGGTGGCTGAGAAAGTTGGTGTAAGCGTGGACATAGTAAAGGAAAGGACCAGGGTCCTGACTCGAAGAGACAAGATCGGAAGAACTGGAATCTTCCAGTTAACAGAGCTCAAGAAAGATGAGACATTTGAAAGAGCGTTGAAGAGACTAGTAGATACGAACCCGGCTGTGAGAAGGATCTACCTATCCAGAGTCAATTGAACATTACCTTGGCTTCTTAATTGAGAGAAGGAATCACCCAGTTTCGTAACAGATTTGGAAACGTTTTAATCGGCTAGGCGAACCTCTCAGTCGAAGGGAAGATGATGGACGCCTTCATCAGCCTAGCGCTCTTCATAGCCATCTGGCTTGGTCTCTACGTGGTCTTGAGAAGCTTCAGGACCGAACGCTGGGGACTTACCGCCAAACCATTCTATCTGATCTACAGGACTGCTGCTCTAAACAGGTTTATGGAGAGAATAGCTCAGAGAAGGAGGTTCGCATGGCTGGTTGCGTGGAATGTATCAGCAGCTCTGGCTGTCGGACAGATTTTGTTCATATTCTACAGCCTGGTAAAGAATGCGTATCTTTTCTTCCAGAGACCTGAAGAGGCTGCTCAGGTAACGCTCATAGTCCCCGGCCTAACGGTTAGTCTAGAAAGCCTACCGTACGTACTCATCTCACTGGCTGTTGTCGTTGTAACTCATGAGTTCGCACATGGAATCGCAAGCCTTGCAGAGAAGGTTCCTTTGAAATCAGCTGGGATCTTCCTCGCCGTGGTGCTTCCTGGAGGCTTTGTCGAGATCGATGAAGAGAGGCTTGAGAAGGCTGGGCTACCAACGAAGTTGAGAATCTTCTCGGCCGGGTCGTCTGCGAACATAGCTGTGGGGATGCTCGTTCTTCTGTCAATTGCAAATTTCACTCTAACCATCAGCCCGTTCTACTCCCCAGACTCCTCGGGAGTTCTGATCACAGGACTCGTTGAGGAGGGAGCAGCTGAGAACGTGGGAATCAAAAAGTGGGATATGATCCTTTCCTTGAATGCGACGCCTGTAAAGGGTGTTGACGAACTTAGAGAGTATATGGCCAAGGTAAAACCTAACAGTACGCTTAAGGTCACTACAGGGAGAGGAGACTTTATAGTAACAACGCAAACCAGTCCACAAAACCCTGGAAGAGCCTTGATAGGTATCGTACCGTTCAATTACTATCCTCCAAGGGTTCGTTCACTGCCCAATGAGCTTCCGTACCAGTTGTATCTGACGGAGAACTGGATGCATATGATTCTGGTGAGTGTAGCATTGCTTAACATGCTTCCGATAGGCCCACTTGACGGCGGCAAGTTTGCTGATACGGTTCTCAAGATTACGAAGACAAAGAGATCAAAGGAGATTGGAGCCGCGATTACAGGGGTATGCATCATGATACTTGGACTGAACATTGTTCTCTCATTCCTCAGGTTTGGACTGGGGAGATTCTAGAGGCATTCCTGAACTTGAAGTGCGGCGTCTGCAAGTCAACGGGAACGTTCTACTTCAGAGAACATGAGGGTGTAGCCTTCTGTCGTGGATGTTTCAGGGAGAACTTCGAAACAAGGGTTCGAAGATCAATCTCAAAGTATCATATGCTCGAAACGGATGATCATGTGACCGTTGCTTTGTCCGGAGGAAAAGACAGCCTGACACTTCTGAAGGTTCTTAACAAGATAGAGAAGAGGTTCCCGCGGTCTCGGCTGACAGCTGTAACGGTCGATGAGGGAATCGAGGGATATAGAGGCGAAGCGGTCAGAATCGCAAGGGATCAATGCATCAAGCTTGGAGTAGATCACAGAATCATATCCTTCAAGGAGCTCTACGGTCAGAGCTTGGATGAGCTGGTTACGGAAAGAAAGCTAAGCTTTCCGTGCTCGTACTGTGGAGTTCTGAGACGAAAAGCGATCAACGTAATCGCAAGAAAAGTTGAAGCGAACAAGATCGCAACCGCACATAACATGGATGATGAGATTCAAACATTTATCTTGAACATGTTTCATGGAGACGTTCCACGCATAGCTCGTTCAGAACCTTTTCTAGAAGACCAATCAGGCATGTTCCTGCCACGGATCAAACCTCTAGCTGAGTGCCCTGAAAAGGAAATAGTCCTCTACGCGTATGTGACTGGACTCGATTTTCAAACCGCTCCCTGCCCCTATGCATCCACAGCATTAAGAAACGATATCAGAACGATGTTGAATAGGTTAGAAGAGAAGCATGCTGGAATAAAGTTCACCATCTACAGATCGGCAGAACACCTTCGCGAGCTACTCAAAACTCATAGATCTGCTGTAACACTGCGCAGATGCAGTTCTTGCAGTGAACCCACAACCTCAGATTTATGCGAAGCCTGTGAGATGCTTAGAGGCGTCGGCAACTAGCCTCTCAAGGTGGATATCCCCTTTACACAACCAACTTATTCTAAGGCTTCCAACTTTCGGCTTCAAAGATTATTGCGAGGCTCGTTTCTTGGCCTGCCTTAGAACCCCCCCCTACCCCCCTCCTCGATAAGGCTCAGAACCGTCACCCTAGATAGAAGTAAAACTCTCTATTCTTGGAGGCCACGATCATAACGAGACAGGACGACGACCTACTACGAATTGCGCATCTTAGAAAGACTCGATTTTCGCTAGGAAAGTATATATTGAAACCACCTCTGAGTTTGACTTGGCGGTGGCGAGGGGTCGGGGAGCCAGCCGTTCCCTAAACCCGAAATCGGCTACATGCGGGGATCCGCTAACCTGGATGAGCGGCATTTCCAAACGGCCGAAGGCCTCGACTGCCGACAGTGAATTCCTGCCCCGTCGGGCCAGCGGAAGAAGAACTTTCTTCGAAGGGAGAAAGTTACTTCCCTGTCACTGAACCCGACGAGGCTCGGAAGAGAGCGGTCGTAAGGTGAACGCCAAGGCGCTGGCGGGATCACAGGTAGGAGAAAGCGGTCGGGACACCGCGGCCGAGAGGGATGTCAATCATCTGGGGATGTCGCCACCGCTACCCTCACTGGCTACGGACCGTGGATAGCCCAGAACGCTGTTCGATTCAAAACATATATTAAAATCTGATCCTAACATACCGCGCCATGATTCGATGAGGCAGAGACCGATGAGCAGAGAATCGAAGAAGCCCATAGACGTTAAGATCTTTGGAAAATGGCGTTGTGATGGAATTACTGTCGAAGATGCTGGGATAAAGCAGTACATCTCTCTCAAGCCCGCCCTGATACCTCATAGCGGAGGAAGGCATGAGCATCAGAGGTTTAGGAAGTCTGCTGTGAACATTGTTGAAAGACTAGCAAACAACATGATGCGGCATGGAAGATCTGGCGGGAAGAAGGCGAAGGTGATCAGCGTCGTTAGGAACGCTCTTGAGATAATCAGTTTGAAAACTGGAAAAAACCCTCTTGAGGTGCTGGTGAAAGCGATAGAGAACTCGGCGCCCTGCGAGGAGGTTACGCGGATAGCCTACGGTGGAGTCGTTTATCCAATCTCAGTGGATATCTCACCACAGCGGAGAGTAGATCTCACGTTGCGGTTTATCGCCGATGGAGCGAGGCAGGCCTCAGTTGGCAATCCTAAGACCATAGATGAATGCCTGGCTGATGAGATAATACTCTGCGCATCTAGAGATAGTAGAAGCTTCGCCATAAGAAAGCGAGATGAGATGGAAAGAATCGCTCTGGCCTCTCGTTAAGGCCTTTCCTTAACCGAAGACGACGACAAGATTCCCTCCACGCTTATCGATCCGATCTTCAAGCGGGGCAGATCATCGTGGAACTTAAATATGGGTTGTCTTTTAGAAGTACGAACCATCAAATTGGGAATGAAAAAGAATGAGTTCACAGAAACCTCATCTCAACCTCATAGTAATCGGACACGTTGACCATGGAAAAAGCACGATGACCGGTCACCTGATGCTAGACGCGGGTTTTGTGGATAAGAAGACGATTGACGAGTATGCCAAAGAGTCCGAGAAGACTGGTGCTGGAGACACGTTCAAGTTTGCATGGGTCCTCGATAGTCTAAAGGAAGAGAGAGAAAGAGGCGTCACCATAGACCTGTCCTTCCAGAAGTTTGAGACGCCAAAGATCTTCTACACGATAATTGACGCTCCAGGACATAGAGACTTCATAAAGAACATGATAACAGGCACGAGTCAGGCAGACTGTGCTGTGCTCGTCGTATCGGCGAAGAAGGGGGAGTTTGAGGTGGCTGTAGGGCCTGGTGGACAGGCTAGGGAACACGCCTACCTAGCGAGGACGCTGGGTGTAGGGCAGATCGCAGTCGCCATAACGAAGATGGATGATGCAACCGTCAACTTCTCTCAAGAACGATTCCAAGAATGCAAGAAAGAACTTGAGGAACTGCTTAAGGTTGTGGGCTACGATCCTTCAAAGATAAACTTCATCCCGGTCTCAGGATGGACCGGAGACAACCTCTACAACAAGAGCGACAAGACAACATGGTATAAGGGGCCTACCCTCTACGAGGTCCTCGACAGCTTCGTACTCCCACCGAAGCCCACTGAGAAACCCTTGAGGCTTCCGGTCCAGGATGTGTATTCGATAACTGGTGTTGGGACGGTCCCAGTTGGCAGAGTTGAGACAGGTATCCTCAAGGAAGGGGACAAGATCATCTTCATGCCCTCAAAGATCGAAGCAGAATGCAAATCGATTGAAACTCATCACGTGAGAATCCCGCAGGCGGTCCCCGGAGACAACATAGGATTCAACGTCAGAGGGGTAACGAAGACCGATGTTCATAGAGGCGACGTTGTAGGTCACCCCGACTCGCCAGCGACGGTTGCAAAGGAGTTCATCGGCCAGGTGATCGTGATATACCACCCGACAGCCATCGCCCAAGGTTACACCCCGGTCATGCACGCTCACACCGCAACGGTAGCAGCAACCTTCACCGAGCTGACACAGAAGATCGATTCCAGAACAGGCCAGGTTATCGAGGAGAAACCTGCCTTCCTCAAGACTGGGGACAGCGCAGTAGTTAAGATCAGGCCAATCGCCCCCTTGGTTGTCGAACCTTTCTCCGAGATTCCGCAACTCGGGAGATTCGCGATAAGAGATATGGGCATGACCGTTGCTGTGGGTGTCGTCAAGCAGATAACAGAGAAAGCATAACTCAGCCTCCTTTCCCAAGGCTTTTAAGCATCCCCCTCTTCCTAGTGTCTGCTTCGCCGCCCTAGCGTGGAGAGTAAACTTGGATGGTCAACAGAGCACGGATAAAACTTTCAAGCATAGATACCAGGGATCTGAACTCGATCTGCGATGAGATTACGAAGATAGCTGATAAAGCTGGAGTGAGGCTTCGCGGCCCGGTTCCGTTGCCTACAAAGAGGCTTGTTGTCCCAACGAGGAAGAGTCCCTGCGGCGAAGGAACCCATACCTGGGACAAATGGGAGATGAGGATTCACAAACGGTTGATCGACGTGGATCCGAATGAAAGGTTCTTGAAGAGACTTATGAGAATAAAGACCCCTGACGACGTATTTATTGAGATCGAACTCATCTAATAGTTGGCTTTCGTTATCTTGCCGCACCGAGCGCAAATTTGGATGCGCATAGAATTAGACCAAGGGCGAGAAGCTGATCGAGTCCTCAGGGATCAACTGAAAATCAAAGTCAAAAAAGAAGAGGGGCGTTTGATGCATTGACGGCGATCTTACTGCCCTGTGAGCTTTTGCCTCAGTTCCTTGACGGTCATGGGGCCGACCATCCAATTCTCAGGAGAAATCTCATGGAATAAGATCCAGAGAAACTCCTCGTGTTCTCTTAAGAACGGCCTTACTTCCTTGAAGACATCGGCAATAGCTTTCTGAAGTCTTACTCTTTCCTCAGGCGTGAAAGGTCTATCCCATATTTCTACTAAAGGCATTTCACATGCCCCAACTTGGATTTATCTCATGATCCCCAAAAAAAAAGCTTCGGCTCTTTTCATTCATGACGTATGCGAAAAACCTCGGAGACGCTAGCGGAGGAGGCTTTTCCTCTTTTCTCACCTTCTCGAGCAGGTAGCAGTAGTCTAGAGTCGCTGGCACGAACTTTCCATCCTGTTAAGAAGCTAGTTCTCTGACTTTTCTGACGTTTCCAAGATCGTCTCGGCGGCTATCTATCGGCGTCTCCAAGATCAAAGGAAGTCCCTGGAAGAGGTGATGTTTCAAGATGACCTTGAACCCTTTTTCGCCGATATATCCCATTCCAATATGTTCATGTCTGTCGATGTGCGATCCAACGCCAGCCTTGGAGTCGTTGAGGTGTATGACCTTCAGTCGGTCAACTCCCACAACGCTTTCGAAACGCTCGAAGGTCTCGTTCAGCGAGCTCTCTGTTCTCAGTTCATAACCAGCAGCGAAAGCATGGCTTGTGTCGAAACAGACGCCAACTTTCTCTTTTGCGATGACTCCATCAAGGATTTTTGCTATGTCTTCAAAGAATGTTCCCATGCTGTTTCTTGTTCCCGCCGTGTTCTCCAATAGTATCATTACATTCTCGACTGGAATAGGTAGAGCTGCGTTTAGCGCTTCGACTATCCTCTCTTGGCCAATCTCAAATCCTTTTCCCATGTGGCTTCCTAGGTGAGTTACGAGATATGGAATGCCGAGTAGTTGGCACCTCTCAACTTCTGAGATAAGCGTCCTGACGGATCTCTTATGGATCGGTTTGGTAGGGGAGGCCAAGTTGGGAAGATACGGCATATGTGCAACAACCGGGCTAATCCCGGAGTTCGAGAGTTTTTCCTTGAACTTCTTAACATCCTCCCTAGTGAGTTTCTTGAACTTCCATCCTCTTGGGTTTCGTGTGAATATCTGGAAGGTATCACAAGCCCTCTCTTTTGCTCTGTCAACCGATAGATCGATGGAGCCCGAGATCGACATATGCGCTCCAACCTTCAACTTTGTCACCCTCAACCGTGAACGGAAGCTTCAACGACCTGAAGTGATGGCCAAAGAAGCGTTGCGCACTGTTCAATAGAAATTAGACAATGTTAGATTACTACTTTTCTATGTATCGTGTGCGACGACAGCATATACTTCCCTGGTACCTTCGAACGAACCTCGAGCATCTTCCACATTCCGTAACTAGGACAGGTTGTCCATCTTCGGAGCATGCAACGGTCTCGACGTTCACAACTCTATAGCGCGGGGGCTTGGGGCTGAAACCGTGAAGTTTTATGAACTGTTCAATAGTCGCCTCCGGTGTGAAAAGATCTTCTAGATCGATCACTATATTGAAGGATCTTATCTCAATGTGAAATAGGTTGCTCACCTTCTCAGCTGACAAGCCTCTCACCCTCGCGGCCTCTTCTTGAGAGCACCTCTATCCAAGGGTTGTCTCTGAGAAATGAGGGCGCTCCCTCAAACCTCGGCGAAACCGATGAGGATGTCACTGTCTCTTCGCGCGGGGCTTGAGGCTTCCAAGATCTAAGATATTCGACTTCTGACCTCAACGATTCTACAGCCTCTTCTAGAGATCTTAACCTGCCTCTCAACGTGTCTATCTCTTCGACCAAGACTCTATGAGAGTCTTCGTTCTCCGAGGCAACAATTGTATGTTGGCTTGCAGTTTGGAAGTACCTTGGCGCCACAACTTCCTCCACGTTCTTCTGATCGTAGACGATGAGCCCGATTCCATACTCTTCCATGATTTTGCTTTCGATGGTTGACGAAACCAGCCTTGGTAAGGCTAGGTAGACTTGGTTAACACGGTTAATCAGGGTGGCTGATGATAGGACTGCTTCCAAAACCGAGTTTCTGGTGGATAACTCTTCTTCTCTGAGAACTCTTACTGCGGACAGAACTCCTGTCCCCGAGAATATGAGGCAGTTGCTCTCAGAGTGGTTTTTGCTGAGGGTTCCAGCGTCCTGCATCCCTTTTGTGATGAAGTATCCTTTCACTCGTTCTATAAGAGAACTTTCAGTCGCCAAGCATGTTCCAACCTTCCATACGGTCCCAGCTCCATTCATAGTCCTCTGGCACCGCGTAGCCATAGATTATACATCCACGCCAGACTGAGAACTGAGGCGATTCTGTCATGAGGCTCTTGACGTTTGTTACACCCTTCTTCCTCAGAAGTATCCGCATCTTGTTTGCGGAGTCGGTTGCCACGTCCTTCAGCTGTTCTGGCGGTTTCCAGCTGAAGTTGCCTCCTGAAAGTAGGATCTGCCTGTAGAGGTGTGGCTGGAGCTCTATGGGACAGCGTTCAACAGCTTCGACAACTGCGTCGCCAAAATCCAAGGTGCCCTTGAAGGTTGTATCACCGACCTTAACGTCTTTAGGTCTTCCCATACCTCTGGAGAAGTAGCTTTGGAACAGCTCATGGTTCGGGTTGAAGACGTATTCTCCAATTAGGAAACGCGTCCAAGAGTTATCCTCAAACTCTATCGAAACGCGTGTTCCAGGCACTTTGAACCTAGCCCTGAACTTTTTCGGGTTCCTCTTGGCAGAAGCCACAGCCTTCTCCAAGTCTATGGGAACTAGGCCGATGCTCTCCTTCACCTTCCTGACGATCGCTTCTTCTCTGGCGAGGTCCCCGTAGCCCTGGTCCTTAAGAATCTCGGCGGTCAATGCGTTTGAGTCTCCGCCTCCTCGATTTATTGCTACGATGGCGTTTCGGACAGGGTACCTTGAGATTGGGCAGATCTGGGTGTTTCCGTGGCCTGACTCGATAACGACGCAGGTTGTCGTTTTATGCGCGATCGCAACCGCGAGAGGTTGCTGTATCACGGTTGCAGCTTTGATCAGCTTCTGTTCTCTGTTGATCTCTCCATAAGCCTCGAAGAGTTTTTCATACATGTACCTTGGGGAGACCGATGAAAGCGAGGAAACTAGGTAGAAACCTTGGAAATCCGAGTCTGCAGGTTTGAATGTCTCTATCCCATACTTCGATATCTCTCGGACGACGCTCCAAGCCTGGAGATCATTCTTACCGATGACTCCATTCTTCATCGGGTACACTAGTCTAGTTGAAAGGTCATCGCTGGCTTGAAGATAGAGCGGAACATCTCTACCAACTATTATCTCCCTAGGATTCTCGAATGTGGTGTACATGATCGATTCTCTGTCGGGAAAGTATCCTCGATTCTCTATGATCTCCGGTTTCTCGCCGCATGATATCGGTCCATACTTGAAGTCCCCCGTTCCATAGTCCATTCCAAAAGTGTATTCCTGCTTGTACGATGATCTTCTTGCTTCATTTCCCATTCAAGTTCATCTCGATAAATCTATCAAGGAATCGACTTGGTTCCAAGCCTCTCCTCGTAAACGATCTTGATATTTTGATGATATTCATGTTTGGATAGCCGGAGAGTCGAGCTACTTTGAGGTCGTCTGCTATTTTTGCGGAGAAATTTCCATTAGCCTCTTCCCTAAGATCGTTACAACGGAATCTTAGATTCTTCAGTAGGTTCTCGAAGTCAATCATCTGATCTCTCAAGAAGAATGAGATGTCACATATCTCAAAGTCTCCAGTTGACGCCTGAAGGAGGAGGTCAACAAAAGAGGGTTTTGACCCCTTAAACCCCACCGTAAACGTGGTATAGCCATCATTATCGATCGGGTTTCCTATCAGATACAACCTGCCGCCCGAGAAACGGTAATAACCTCCTTTCGTCCCACGAAAGACTGCCAGCTTGCCGATATCCGCAAGGAGCCTCTTCCAATAGTCCTGACGGAGATTTCCAACTTTTCTCGCTCGCCACGCTACCTGCCCTGAAATTCTTCTTATCCTCTTCAACCCTCACCCTCCCTCTCCACTACTAGCTTCTTCCCCACTATTCGAACAAGCACCCTTTCGTTAGCTTGAAATGGAAAAGAGGAGTCTTTCACGATGTCAGCAGGAATATACAAGATACCTGTTTTTCCACCCCTGGGCGGAAGTATGATTCTGGTCTTCCCTTCTAACATCACACATGTCACCGTACAAGACATCAGGTAGAATATCATGTGAAGCTGCGGCCATAAGCAACAGAGAATAATGAAAGTAAACGATACTAGATGATACCAAAAGCTAGCAATCTATCCCAGTCAGATCAAATCTCAAGTAGATTTGAACGTTCGCAGGTTCTCTGACTATTCTGTAGCTCTTGATACCGATCCCGGGTCCGTACGCTCCGACTGTTTCGGATCGCATGCTTGACTTCAAGTGGTTCAAGCAAAGTTGTCTTCTTTTGCAGTGATACCACCATCAACAATGTCTCATACTAACCGTGGCTAAGAAGCGAGGGGTTATCTTGCTGCTTGCAACAGAAGATGTAGCTCTCTTCTCACAAGTGCACAGAATCATGCTCATGAGGCATAAGTTTTTCCTAACACGTTTTCGAGCTCCGTCACACTAGGCGATGGTTTCTATCTCGGGCATTCGTCCCTTTCTAAACCACCATACTTGAGCTATTCCATTGAACGCTTTCGCCCATTCAATTAGCGTTTTTCTATCCTCCTCAGCGATTCTACCCCTGCCGCTCTTCACCTGTATCATTAAGGTTCGACCATCTTTTCCCGCAAATATGTCGACAGGGCCATGTGAGGCGGCGCTTCTAGTGCAGAACCAACCATCGCGGCGAAGCGCCTGGAGGACACGATACTCTCGGGCTCTTCCCTTGTAGTAACTGGTCATTCCCATAATCGTTCACTCTTGACGCAATAAAGAATCATACCTGAGGAAACCGCTTTCCCTGTTCGCATCGCCGTAGAATATCCTTCTATCCATGTCGCAGCCCTTTAAGTCATGTCCCTCTGGGAGCTTTGATCATAAGCACACTCGGTAGCTTGTGTCCGCTGTAAATAGATGGAATAAATGAGAGTTTTCATTTCGCCAAAGTGCGGTGAACTAAGATCTCCATGGCCTCGATCACTAACGACTCATTTATCGTCTTGGAGATGTTCCATTAGAGTCAGAGACGTATGAGATCCTGTTGGTTTATAGGCTGATGCCAGCCCAACTCTAAGTCCATCTCACTATTGAATAATGTGAATTTCTTGACCAGAAACGTTTCACATAGTACATTTCAGTTTCTGACGGTTGGCTTCCATAGTTTCGACATGACAGTTCTGACATGATTATTGTAGGAGATAGCAATATATTTCGAGATGCCGACTTCAAGAGTGAGTCATACGTTAACTTGTGGAGTAGAGGGAAAGTCTACGAAGATAGGGCGTGACTGCCTCATATTCTGCTTTCTATTAGCTCTCATGGCGGGACCGTTCTTTTTTACCAACCCGCTTCATATCGAAGCCCAGGGAGCATTGGGAGCTAGAATTCTAGAGACGATTTATGTCGCGAAGATCTATGACGGAGATACGGAAAACCTCAATTTCACGGTGTTGAACCTAGAGCGGAGAGATCCGTCGGGCGCGTCACTCTTCTTCTTCAAGGTGTACGGCGACGGAGTTATCGTTGTCGACGAGTTCTCTTCGCCGTGGGAGTGTAGGCCTGGACGTTCGACCTGGCACGAGATCGTCGTTGCGAACTTGAGGGGGCCGGACGAGTATCTCATGCGCGCCGAGCTGTACTGGAAGAATCAGACGACAGTGGTTCTAGAGGATGTTAGGGAGTTCAGGGTTCTCGTCGTAAAATTGTACGTTGCAGGCTGGTATCAGTCGATCTCAACCGTTCAACTCGGCGCAAGGAAACCTTCGACGCTCACTATCTCATTCCAGAATGGTGGAAACGACAGAATGTATTCAGCTTCTGTCTCACTAGTAGACTCTTCCGGATTGATTGTTAACCCGTGGACGCAGACTATTGGCGATGTATCCCCAAGCGAGACCGCACGAACAGATTTCTCTGTGTCTGTTCCTTCAACTGCTTCTATGGGGCCGCATGTACTCACGTTTGAAATATCATATTCAGATTTCAGGGGAACCTCTCACGTAGAGAAAGCTTCTATAACCCTTACTGTCACCAAGCTTGGGGCCAACCTCAAACTCGACGTTCCAGAAACAGTAAAGTACAGATATCCTATCGAGGCGGCTGTGACGCTGGTTGATGCGAACGGAGACCCTCTACCAGACCAACCTGTAAGGTTTTACATCCTAGCCGGATCTGAGCAAACAGAGATCGGAACAGGCTTGACTGACTCGTCGGGCCAAGCAAAGCTGGCATATTCTGGAACCTTGAATGTGGGCGAATATCAAGTGAAAGCCCTTTACGAAGGGTCTGCTACCTATGATTCCGCAACCACAACGACGAGAATCAGAATCCTCCCTATCCCGACTAAGCTTTCATCAAGTATCCCAGAAACAACCGTTGTTGGGCAAAGTCTGAACATCACGGCTCAACTATCTGATGAGATGGGCAACCCCGTGCCGGGACAAGTGGTCGAGTTCTATGCTGACAATGAGAAGCTCGGAAGCTCCTTGACAAACGAGGACGGTTTTGCCTCTATGCAATACGTGCCGGGAAGAAAGGGATCAGTTCAACTGAGGATCACGTATGTAGGAGAAAGAAATTTTGAAGGTGCCGAATGGTCTGGAACACTTCCTATCGAAGGCATTCGCACAACATTGACGCTCTTCGCGCAAGGCTTTGTCATTCAAGGAGACAACCTTGTGGTCAAAGCCATGCTTAAAGACTTGTCCGGGAACCCGATTGAAAGCGCAACATTGGACTTCACAGTAGCAGCCGGCAGCAGAAGGATAAATCAAGAACTCGTGACAGATAACGAAGGGATAGCGTCAATCTCATTCGAAGTAATTTCTGCTGACACGGTGAAAGTTGAGGTTGTCTACTCTGGCGATCTACGTTACGAAGAAGACCGTGCAAATGCCACCGTGACGGTTCTCAGTCCACTTTTCCTAGGTGGCATCGTAGCAACTATTATTGGAATATCTCTTCTGAGCATCATTGGTCTTATGAAGTTTAAGCTCGGGCTTGATCCTTTTGCATGGTTTAGCACAAGACTTAGACGCCGAGTTTCCCGCCCGCCACGAACCAAACCGGTAGTCGGGGAAGTTGTGATAGACCACGTTGGCCGATGCGCAAGCTGCGGTGCGCCGATCTCTGAATCTGAGAACTTCTGTCAGAGATGCGGCTCAAGAAGATCGCCAGAGGCATCGGATTTGGACGAAAGAGTCTACTCCTACATACTTGAACATTCTGGCGTGATATCTCTGAAAAAGGCCGCAAGCGAACTAGGGATTACGCCTGAAGAGGTTAAGGCATCCACTGAGAGGTTGAAAAAAGCGGGAAGGCTTGAATAGCCTGAGATTATCAAGCCTTCGAGAAGTCGTATCTGAGAATTGGTATGATCGACTTTTGGAACAGTAGGTCACTTGAGTTTGACAACAGCCTCAGAATACTTGTCGTCAGCCGTCTTCATCACTATGTGAACAAATTTTCCTTTCTCTAGATCATACTCAGTTAATTCTTTCCCAACCTCAACTGGTACGAGTTTCTTTTTGTCCTCCTTGAACATTAGCATCTCTGTCGGTTTGGCATCTAAGAGTTCGCTAACTCTTTTCTGGAGTCTAGACGTCGAGTTTCCAGTCTTTGAAAGTGAAACTTCATATCGGCTTACAATATTCTTTGCAACGCCGTCTTTTCCACATACCATACATCTTGGATTCCTATTCAGTTCAACCCTAGAGTATCTGTTGAACCTTAGATCAACTAGAAGCGCCCCCTTTAGAGGCTCTCCTATTTCTGATGGCCACCTCTTCTCCTTTAGGAAGGTCTTGTATCCCAATATTATCTTCACTACCTCCTGAGTCTGTATCGACGATACCAGAGACATCGATGTAGGCAGAGAAGGGATCCTCATCTCTTCTAGGGGTGCGGTACAGGGGTTTCTGAGACCTGCCATCTGCCCATAGTTTCCCGGAGGGAGAGGACATATCGGACAGGGATCCTCAGGTGGAACATACGCTTGGACTCTGGCCTCGTAGCCTATTGCTCCAGCGTCTACCATGGGGATCTGATATCTCCGGGAGATTGAGGCGAGATGCATCCTTGATGGAACGTTGTCAAGACCTGATACAATAACATCAGAGTTCAAATACACTTGAGCTGGGACGCCCTCGACTCTACAGCGGTGGAAAGTTGGATGAACGTACGGATAGTTCCTCTTCAGCTTTCTTGACAGAACCTCCGCCTTCGCTTTCCCAACATCGCTCTTCTCATAAAAAACGGTTCGGCTGAGGTTTGAGGTTTCAACAAGATCATAATCAACGATCACAAGTCTTTGAACACCTAGCATGGCAAGGTTCTTTGCAACCTCGTTTCCTATAGCGCCTGCGCCCGCAAGAAAGACCTGCGCGTTCTCGATCGCTGTCTGGCCATTGCTACCCCAAAGGAGCAGCTGCCTAGCCCACATATAGTCTACAGTTAGCTTTCTAGATTGAAGACCGATCTCTTTGATAGTGCTGTTCTCTCGAAGTGGCCTGCCCTGTAGAAGCAGAGACGTAAGCTGTTCATTGATCCCGAGCTTTTTACATATCTCTCTCTTTAGGTTCCGCACCTTCATATTCTTGGAGGCTTTGACTTCAACTTCTTTATACTGCGGGATCTCCGCCGTAACCTTCATCGAGTTGCCTCTTGGCGCATTCGACCGGGTATCCTAAAAGTGAGGAGAGTATCTGGTGAGGCAGCAGCTGAACCAGGGATCGGGATAATGTTGAACCTCATTATATCCTCGGGCTCCGGAGTCTTCTTTCGCATCCCTCTATCTGGGAAGCCGTGACTTCTACAGACCTTTGCAGCTTCTATACACTTCGGATGGTCGAAGACGTTGTCGGGGTTTGGGTCCGATAGAAGATAGTAGAGTGAGTTTATGACCGAGATAAGCTTCAGATCCGGGCGCCAAGCCTCTCCCAGAACCGAGACGCATACAGCTCCAGGAATATTTGGAACGATGTTCGGATGAGAGACCTCGGTGAGCCAAGTAACGGCCGGCGGTTTCAGCGGATACTCATTCAAAAGTTCAAGCCTGAAACGGTGCCAGTTCACATATTCAGTGAACGGCCAGATCTTCTTCTCAGCTAGGTCTTTCACTCGGCCTTTCTCGCAGCGGAGGAGTCCCTCATATAGGGTTGGAGGGTCGGCGAGGGGGGTAACCATCGGGAACTGGTGGTTTACAAATCTTCTTTCTTCATAGAGGAGCGGTAGATTCACACCATCTGACCGCCGATGATATTGTATGGCATGAGTGCAAGCTGCGCGTTCTCCGGTATGCCTGCTCTTGAAATTGTCATACTCTCGTCGAGGACGACTCCACCATACATCAGGGATACCGTCGTTGGATCAACGCCGAATGAAGTGCAGACCTGCTGTTTCACTTCGCCGATCGTATGATCTGGTATGACCTCTATCTCAGCCAACCCTGTCTGTGGACCTACGGGCGCCTGTACAAAGAGTTTCATCTCTTTCGACAACCTCCATTGGCCTAGTTAACTATCTATTGAATAATTAAAGTAACTCTTTCCTCCTGTGTCAACTCTCCGCCGGATGCAACTATCTTGAGGTTATAAGTCCCCGCGGGTACGTCGGATCTTGTTACTATCTCCATTGTAAGCGTCGTAGTTCCCTGCGCAGCTATCTTCTTGTTAATAACGAGAATCCTTGTTTGTTCAATTCCTTTTGATGGAAGCCCTGTAACATCGAGTGAGACTGTATCTGTGAAACCCTTCTTTATGTCCAACGTAACCGTGTATGTGGCCGTCTTTCCTTTCTGGATCGTTACAGACAATGGCGACACTGATATCTCGAAGCCTGATACAAGAATGGTTACGGATATAGTTCTTGTTACCTGACCATACTTCGCTTGAACCTCCATCTCATATTCGCCTGTCTCGGCTGACGGGACTAGCGTCACCTTCATCGTGGATGTGGCTTCGCCGCTTTTCGGAGGCGCAACCTGCGGGGGGGTGAATGATACGCTTGCGACTCCGGGCGGTCTGTTAGGAGCGCTAAGAGAGACAGGCAAACCGAAGTCGTTTATTGATTTCACTGTCACGGTGGTAGTCTTCGTCTGTCCAACATATATCGTTAGTTGGCTTTCAGATATGTCAACGTCAAAGTCCCGGATTACGATCGTACTGGTGGGAATTGAAATCTCATTGCCCGCGCTGTCGGATGCTGTTATATAGTAGTCTAGATTCCCGGTTACATCATTTCCACGAATCGTATAGGAATATGTGTCACGCATGCCGGAGATCAGGAGCATATTATCACTTTTCCACGTAGCGTCTTTCGAAAGCTTGTAGTAGACTAGAACCTCCATAACCGGTCCGCTCACATTAGCTATCAGTTTGATATCATTGCCGATGGTCCCGCTTGTGACAGGCCCGTGATCCATTCTTAGCGGCGAGATAGGGCCAGAAATAGTCACCATGAGTAGGGCACCTGTCACTATTGCTGCAATAAGAACCATCGCTGTGACCAAGGCGTAGACCTGTCTTCTCGTTAGTGGTGGCCTTTGAGGCGGAGCTATTGAAGGTGGAGGTGTCGCTGGTAACCTTGGCGCAGTCTTTGTCTTCCTGAAACTTTCTGGCACAGATTTTTCTCCAGGGCCGTAGAAGTGAACTCGGTCGTGGGTTAGGGTCTCGGTAGACTTGGACTTTTCATCGTGAGTAAAAAACTTGAACTCTCCAGTTGACGGATCGGATACAAGTGCAACAATATATGGAGAGAACTGCTGCAACTTGGACTGTGTCTCCTTGTCCACTTCGGACATGAATACTCCATAACCCGGATGTGAATGATACCAGCCGATTATGTTTCCCTTAGTCCTCCTATTTATGATATCGTCCGCGATCTTTGCCAGAGTTTCTCCTGGCATTACCACATTTTTCTCGCTCCTTACCGTCTCGCCACTCACAGCGTCTTCAACGATCAAGGTCTGATTATCCATCCTCCCCGTCAAAACTCCTATTACCTCTTTCTCGGGCGTGCTTTTTGCGTGATCGATAACTTTAGACATAGCGTCTTTAGACATACTGACGTAGAACACTTTATGCCGCCCTTGCGTCCCTGAAAGTGGGGAAAAAGGGGGAGAAGGTTGGATGCGTTACCTTCCAAGCATTCCTAGGATTCCGCCAACGACTCCTAGGACGAACCCGGCTATGAAGCCTCCACCGAGGATTAGGCTGATCACAGCCGCTGGGAACACTACTACGGCTCCAATCGTTCCGTAGCCCAGGATCATCAGAATGCTCCCTATCGTGGCTATGATGCCGAGGATCAGTCCGATCGCCACGAGCACCCAAGGCGGGAACGGGCCAAAATAGGTTATCCATGGAAAGATGGCTGCCCACAAGGCGTAGAAGCTAGCGGAGAGCAGAGCGGCTGCGTTGATTATGATTAGGATTCCTCCGATTAGAGATATGGTGAAACCCCAAGTTGATCTTGCAGGTGGGAATACCGCTACAGGTGGAACTCCTACAGGAGGGGGAGCGAATCCGACTTCGGGCATCGGGGGTGGAGCCGGGTAGACAGGTGCTGTTGGGTAATATGCAGGGGCTGCTACGATCGGTACCACGCTCTGGTAGCATTGCGGACACATAACCAGATCCTGGTAGGCTTTCGAATCGTCTCTGCAGATCGGTCGTCCGCATCTATTGCAAACGTAGATGGCTGGAAGGTTCGGATGGTAGAAGCACATGCCTGGCGGCGGAACCCTGACAGGCGCGCCGACGGGAGTGACCGGAGAAACCACTCTCACGGTGGGCACCGGCTTGACGGAAGGCGGAGCGACGAGTGATGTACCGCACGCTGAGCAGAAGCTGGCATCATCCCTGTTGTTTGCACCGCAGGTAGAACACTTTCTTACCAATTTTCTTTTTTCCTCCCTGATTTCTTTTAAACGATTATAGTTATGTCTCATACTGTATTTTTAAGCCTTTCCTAATACTTCCCATCAGATCCGGACAAGAATTCTGTGTTTTTAGACATAATCAAACAGATTCTTGGAGACTAGACATTAGACTGCGTCCTCTTCCCACATAGTCATGCCAAGATTATCAGTTTGAAGAGCTTCACCGAAACTTATTATAATCAGAAGCCAGCTCCAACAAACGGCTCCGGTTGGCCCCGGTACTCTCTAAGAAGC
This sequence comes from uncultured Candidatus Bathyarchaeia archaeon, assembly GCA_964562925.1. Lineage (GTDB taxonomy): Archaea > Thermoproteota > Bathyarchaeia > 40CM-2-53-6 > CAVXDP01 > CAVXDP01. The sequence continues at coordinate 36,161 of CAZLVF010000002.1, read as the reverse complement.
GGGACAGCCTAGCCTGGTCATGGGCGTCGGCTTGGTACAGGTCAGTTGAACGAATAGCCGAAGGTCGCGGGTTCAAACCCCGCCCGGGGCTCCATATCATCTTGATAAGAGCTCACAGCCTCCCAAGGTTCTCATCGCAATCCTATGAGCGGCTACCGTAATGTTCTGACCGCTTCTAGCTATCCGGATTCAAGATTGCAAGTATCAAATTAACTAACACAACAACCTTGTTAGGGATCCGCACATTCACAACTCGATTCGTCCACGTGAGCCATATGACGATGTTCGAGAATCTCTTCTGACATGGTGCGGCATAGTTATGAGCAGGTTTCTGGGCAGAGTAGTGAGAAACCCTTCGCTAACGATGTCTGTCCATGACAAGAAAGCAAAGTAATAGAAGAAGATATCTAAGATACTTGTTGGGAATTGCGGTTTCAATCGGAGGCTTGGCCTCAGCCTACCTGAAATTCAGAGGGGAACTGTTCAAGAAAGAGATGTTAACTGTGGAAGAGTCAACGACGGCGCTGGGAAGAATACCACCCGGGCAATATGAGGTGAAACAGCTCCGAGTTTTGCACGTCGGCGATATTCCCAGATTCGATCCTCAGTCTTGGACCTTTGAAGTTTTCGGCGTTGTCGATAGACCGTTCAAACTAACTTGGCATGAGTTTCTGGCCTTGACCAAAGTCGAGTCGATGTCTGACTTCCACTGCGTCACGGGATGGAGTAAACTCGACAACAGGTGGAGCGGAGTACAGTTCAAAACAGTAGGTCATATGGCTCAACCAAGAGGTAGCGCAGAGTACGCCACAATAATATGCGACGGCGGCTACACGACATCTCTTCCTCTTAGGGAGCTCCTAGATGATGATGTCATATTTGCATATGAACTGGATGGAGCTATATTGGAGCCTTGCTTTGGAGGACCACTTAGACTTGTTGTGCCCAAGAGATATGCTTACAAGAGCGCCAAATGGGTTAGAAAGGTGAAGTTCACCGAGCAACAGGAACTTGGATACTGGGAGCTAAGAGGTTACAGCAATACTGCTGATCCATGGACCGAAGATCGGCACAGCATGTAGCAATGGTAATAACTGAGTTTCTCTGGAGTTGTAGTTTGAATTCGGACACATTATTGAAAAAGATCGACAGAATAATAGTCTGGGCACTTCTCGTATTATTTCTAATCTTCATGATAAGCGGATATATGGTGACTAGGGGATTCATACATAGATATTATGGACTTGTGCTGCACACGAAACTAGACATTCCTATTATGATGCTATTTTCAATGCACTTCACCATCAACCTGAAGTTCATACTCGCTAGATGGGGAATCAAAAGTGAAGTACTGTCAAGTCTAATCCCGCTGATAGTTGGTTCCAGCCTGTTCCTGTTCATACTCTATTTGGACCAGTTCTTTCAAATATTCTACTAGTGTCTATTCATTCAGAGATAGATCCAGACTTGACGGAAGGCTCTTTTGACCTGGTAGATTAAGTTACCTTTTCGACTTGTGCGATGAATCTGAGCATATAGTGGTCAGCACCGCTGGTAAATGGTCCTGCTAGGCCTGCAACGACATGCCTTGGCCCCTCTACATGAAGCATGCCTTCAAGGTGAAAGCGGAATATAGAACCATCTGAACCCGTCGCGTTTCCCACAACGACCAACCATCAAATTTCTTAAACAACACGTAGACATGTCCGGTCCTGATCGTGAAGATTTCTTCATCGATCTTGATGGTGCCAGCCACGATCTGAATCCTTACACGTGAGTGGTTGATCTCAGTGATCCTTCCCTCCAGTACTATGGACATGTTTAGTCTGGATTGATCATCTGTTGCTCAATGCCTGGCACTTCCATAGATGGAATGAACTCTCACTATATCTTCAACGAAAACTAGCTTTTGCGAGATCGGTTAACCGTACGACGTGGCGACTAAGCTAGAGACGATAATGGTTGCTAGCAGCTGAGCCTGAAACACGCGGCTTATGGCTATCATGAGTTTCAACTCGTACCAAATGTGGTTAGATGGGATAGATTCCCGTTGCGGTACGATGTTCAAGAACATCTTTAGCCCTATCTAGTATGTTTCTTCAGAACCAGACCATCTTACGTCGGCTCTAGACATTCTCGACAAACGAACGCTCCTGAAACTGAAGAATATCGTGATATGAGCCCCAAGATTCTCGGAGGCGTTATCTTTTATTGGCACACCCGAAAAGAATATTCTGGCTGCCGGGGTTGCCTAGAGATCTCGCCGGATCGGGCAACTCGGTAAGGCGTCGGCTTGCTAACCATTCGGCTAACAGCCGATGACCCTCTGGGTCTCGTGGGTTCAAATCCCACCCCCGGCGCCATTCGGGACGGATGACTTAGTCTGCCTTCAGTTGCATTTGTTTTTGCTCTTTTTTCGATTCGCTTTGGTCTTCAAAATTTCCGCGTGGACTTATCTCGATATCGAGGCACAGGTTTTGCTGAGCCGCTGCGCCTAAGAAGATAATAATCCTTGCCCATCTAGGTCTCAAATCGTACCGCGTTTACATGCTGAGCACAGCCAAGGAGCAAGCGGTCACGTTTTATCTTCGATGGGTTGCTTTCATAACAAAAGATGAATCTACATATTCAACTGGGTACAAGGGATCGGATGAGAGGTCGTATGCTGATACTATCCGGAGACGACGTTCAGTCCGTATTGACCATGAAGGATGCGATTGATGTTGTGGAGGAAGCTTTCAAGCAGTTCGCGCTTGGAAATGTTGAGATGCCAGTCAGGGCCTCTATCGCGTTAGAACAGTATAAGGGCTTGATGCTGACTATGCCTGCCTATATCGGAGGAAAGCTCAATGCTCTGGGACAAAAAGTCGTAACGGTCTATCCGGAGAACATAGAGAGACACAAACTTCCAACAATCCTCGCCACCGTGCAACTGTTCGATCCGGAGACTGGAGATTGCTTGGCCCTTATGGACGGCACGTTCCTCACCGCGATAAGAACAGGCGCCGCCAGCGGTATTGCCACAAAATATCTGGCCAAGAGCAACTCCACGTGCGTCGCACTATTTGGTGCAGGGGCCCAGGCAGAGAAACAGCTTGAGGCCGTGTCAAAGGTCAGAAGGATAGAGCTCGCTAGGGTATTTGATCCGGTGACACAACGTGCGAGTGAGTATTGCGAGCGCATGTCAAAGAAGCTTGGGATAGATGTCAAAGTCGGCATAAGCCCTCAAGAGACTCTTCGCGACGCGGACATCATCATCTGCGCGTCGACATCTCGAACACCTGTATTCAGTGGAGACTGGCTACAGCCAGGTATGCACATCAATGGAATCGGCTCCCACACCCTCGACACGCGAGAACTCGATACTACTACTGTGCGAAGAAGCAAAGTGGTTGTGGATTCTAGAGATGCGGCCCTGAAGGAAGCGGGTGACTTGCTTATTCCCATAGCCGAGAACGCTATCTCGTCAGACCATATCTGGGCCGAACTGGGCGATATTATCTTGGGTACGAAGAAGGGTCGAACATCAGACCAAGAGATAACGCTCTTCAAATCTGTGGGAATTGCACTTCAGGACATGTCCACTGCGCAACTAGCCTATAGAAGGGCCTTGGAACAGGGCAAAGGGACAGTTGTCAAGTTCTGAAGAGACTAGATCTGGGAAGTAATTTTGACATCAACGGATCTTGGTGGCTCTGAAAAGAGAAGGTTTGACGTCGTAATAGTTGGCGCTGGGATTGTAGGGTTAGCTTGTGCATATCATATACTTTCTCAAGATCCTTCCTGCAGTGTCGCAATTCTTGAGAAAGCTCCTTCCGCTGGACAGGGGGACACGGCGAAGAGCGTTGGCGGAGTAAGGAACACGTTCACATCAGAAGTCAACCGACTTCTCTCTGAGACCTCGATCGACTTCTACACACATGTACAAGAGGACCTTCTGTTTGACCTACGCTTGGATTTTGTGGGTTACCTCTGGCTACTCACAACTCGACTCTATGAGCAATTCGAGCCTACTATTAGTCGCATGAGGAAGGAAGGCGTAGCCCTACGACTCTGGGAGGTTGACGAGCTATCCGAGATGTTAACACGAGCGCAGCTGAGGTTTGATCTGAGCGACGAGGAGGCCAAGATCATGGGGCTCACAAATATAGTCGAGGGGTTGCAAGGCCTGAAATGCGGAACTATGGCGCCTGAGAAGCTCGTCGAGTTCTATGAGAAGGAAATCCGTAGGATGGGGGGACTGACTCGCTACGGTGAGCGAGTTGTATCCATAATCCTAGAGCCGCAACAGAAGCTAGGGGTTCCAAAGGAACCCCATGTTTGGCAAGACACAAAAGTACAAGGAGTTTTCACTGATCGAGGAGAGATTCGAGCAGAGCAGACTGTCGTCGCGACTGGTGGTTGGAGTACGCAGCTACTCAACACGATCGGCATGGACTCTCATGTTAGAACCAAAAAGCGCCAAGTGTTTGCGGTTAAAGGCTCAAACCTATCTGCACTTCTCTACTCGAAGGGCTTCAACGAGCAGGGGGTTCTGCCTTTGACACTCATACCGCCGAACTCCATCTACCTAAAACCTAATCGCGTTGATGAGAGCTTCTGGGTTGGAGTTTCCGACAAACTTGGGAGACCTTTCACTTTCGAGGAGGAACCGACGGCCGAGGACGACTTCTACACCTACAGCATCTATCCCGTTGTATCCCATTACTTTCCATATTTCGAGAACGTCAAGCCTTTCAACAAGTGGGCTGGCCACTACGACATGAATACTATCGATGCCAACCCCTACGTCTTCGAAGACTCAGGCCTTATCGTAGCGGTTGGAACCAGCGGCAGCGGAATTATGAAGGCGGACGCAATAGGAAGAATTGTATCAGCTGCTCAAGCAAAAGAGAACATCGCGATCCTATACGGAGGCAGACACTTCAAGGTGGCGAGGTTAGGTATCGAGACACGACAGGTAGAACCCGAAGAGTTCGTCATATAGAAGCGCCGAAAACATCTGCTTTAAAGGTTCGAATCGAAACCGCCACTAGCTGCTTGGATCTTTCTTCGTTAAATATCAGGTTCAAGTGACCTCAAAACCTGAAGGGTTCAGGTTTGCAGATGTCTTTATCGACACTCTAAATGAGCGCATGTTTCGTTCCTGTCGAGGAGGGGGGTCTTCCAAGACCCAAAAAATTTTAGCGGCTGTGAAATAATCTCCAAGGCAAGAACACTCACTTTGACACCTGCAGAAGTAGACACCTGAAGATAGATCGAAAGTTAAGCGACCTTTGTGGAAAATTGACAACAGAGAAAACGAGGCGTCGGAAACTTGGTTACCGAATGGTAACAAAGTTTTTAAGCAAATTGTTACTAATTGGTAACAACGTGCACGTCCATGACCCTCAAGCTACAACTCCTAAAGGACGACAGCGTCGTCTTCGAGTTGCCACTCGAGATGAACAATTGGAACAGGAAACAGATAGAAAAGGAGCTGAAGCTTGTAGAGCATGAAATGAGAAGAATATGTGCGATCCATGAGATGCTGTCAAGCGAGACACGTATCCGCATGTTGAACAACATCATTCGAAATATCGATGTCCGATTTAGCGAACTTATGGACGAGCTTGAGGTAAACCAGAAGATAGTGAACGAGAACCTGGAGAGGCTGAGAAACCTTCGTCTAATCAACCGATATGAAAAGAACCCCCGCGAGGTACATTATACAGCGTCCAAGCTGGGATTCGCAAGTCTCTTAACTATGGCGGCGATACGTCGGGTTGTGGACGAGCTAGAGGCGGAATAGGAGGTGAAAAGAACAAATGTCATGGTGGGATGAAGATTTCCCCTCTTGGTTCGGCATGGGCAGAAGACGAAAGTTTCCATATTTCTCAAGCTTCTTTGAGGATTTCGACGCCATGTTCGAGAGAATGCTCTCAGAGATGACCAAGAACCTTCCCAAAGAGTTCGTGGCCGAACGAAAACTCCCCGACGGAAGCACCATGCGACAGTGGGGACCCTTCGTCTACGGGTACTCGATGAGCGTAGGCCCAGACGGCAAACCAGTGATACGTGAATTCGGAAACGTTAGACCTTCAAAGCGACCTGGAGCCTTCGGCATACCCGTTCCCAAACTCGAACCGGCCGAGGCACGTGAACCCCTAGTTGACGTATTAGATGAAGGAGAAATCGTAAAGGTCGTTGCAGAGCTGCCGGGTGTCGACAAGTCCGACGTCAAGATGGATGCAACCACGAATAGCCTCACGATAAACGTTGAGACACCAAACCGCAAGTATCACAAGGTCATTGATCTACCATCGGATGTTGAGCCAGAATCCTCAAAGGCGACCTACAACAACGGCGTTCTCGAAGTCAGTTTGAGAAAGGTTAAGCCTAAGGCCAAGGGACACACGATCAAAATCGAATAGGCACGATCGTGTGCCCTCAACTCTTTCTTTCAGAATAAGGCTATGCCATGCCTCTTTCGTTGGACGGTTCTAGTTTCTAAATGAAAAATCGGTCACTTGGGCCCTAGTCACGAAGGGAGCTATGTCCAAGGATTTCACAAAACAAATACTGAGAGATGGGGTTGATACTTATTTCGAGGCGAGGGTGTAAAGATCTCTACTTGATGATGACACGCATAATAGTCTCGAAGTTTGGCAACGTCAACAGAGATGAGATTAAATCGATTCTTGATATCATGAGCGAAGCCTACGCACGATTGCAACCTCATAATGTAGAATTGGTCGATGTGCTCTTCTTTGAAAACTATTCAATTCTACAAGGTTTCTTTTCGCGCGAAAAGACACTTTTCAAAGTGTCTGAAAACCTTGGCAACGAGTTTTCTGCGATACATGAAGCGTGGCGCGGTTTACCGAGGATCAGCCTAAGTATGGATAGGCTGAGCCGGCAAGACGAGTCTGTCTTAAGAGGAACCGTAAGGCATGAAGTGGGTCACTCGGTCTTGCACGGTTCACTCGAATACTACATCTT
>CAZLVF010000002.1:23976-29080 GCA_964562925.1 uncultured Candidatus Bathyarchaeia archaeon | reverse complement strand
TAAGGCATGAAGTGGGTCACTCGGTCTTGCACGGTTCACTCGAATACTACATCTTCCAAACCCCTTCAGCGCTTGTTAAGCTTGGAACACCGTATCGATTCTCAGCAGAATACATTCGAAACATTCTTTACCTGACAGCTATCGCGGTAAAGGACTTCGAGGTGACAGACCTTCTGTACGATCACGGATACCATGACGATCAGATAGCCTACGCTAAGGATCTGCTCAAGCCATCGTCCAACGATCTGGAGTCTTGGAAGCTGGCTCGCGGAAATAGGTCGGCAGAGGTTCTATGCATTGCGGGACGTCTTAAAGACCTTCTATGCGCAACTCCCATAATGCGCAGCCCTAGGCCCAAAGTGGAATTGGGTAAAGTGGCTGAGTCTGGACTTTCCTACTTTTCCCCAGCAATATCAAAGAGAATGATAGATGTCGGACTGCAACTTTCCAGAGTAATGACTGGATCAACCCATCGGAAGGTCGAGATTGCTTCAGAGATCTTGTGCGAAAAACTTTTTGAGACCATTCTGAGGAACTCGTAGCGGTGCTGAAACTACTAGACGAGATTAGGGGCATTAAAGCAAGGTGGGGATAGACTTGGCTGCTGCATCTGGATCTAGACCGAAGGCGGTAGAGGTCAAACAGGCTAAGTGCGCAAGAGGATGCGATGCGACTGTCGCGATCTACGATGACGGCTCATCTATTCTTACGTGCCCAGTCTGTTTGGACTGTTTTCGCTCTGACTGCTGCTTGTGAAGATTTCATTCTTGAAAACGACTTGGTTTTGGCTCGATACAAGTATAGCCAGTGCCTGAGTTCTAGGGACCGACACTCTTCATCATATACTTCGACAGCTTGTCATAGAATTTCACGAGATCTGTTGAAGTCAGTATCCCGACGAGGCGTGTGCCATCGACCACTGGAAGGCGTCTTATCCCTTTGTCGGCTAGGATCCTAGCCGCTTGATTCACAGGATCTTTGGCTCCCACAACTATTAGCGGCTTAGAGATTACGTCGGCAAGGGTGCAGGCCTCCGATCTACCGCTCGCGAGAACGCTGATCACATCTCTTTCTGTGACTATCCCAAGTAGGTCTGAGTCCCTCTTGACTACGACACAGCCCACGCCACTTCTCTTCATAATCCTAGCAGCTTCGTTGATTGAAGCGGAGTCAGAGATGGTTACAACACGCCTATTCATAATGTCCTCAACCAATACCTCACGCCGTCTCGTTTTCAACTCATGTTTTGATTGCACAGGCATGCTTCCATCCTCCTCCTAGAACAGATCTTCATTGTTGATTTGACCGAGATGATCCCAAATTGTAGATACCGAGTGTTGGATATCATCGATATCGGCATCGCTGAGATGATGGAACCTTCCTTGAGCCTCGAAGTACTCTCTTACAGGCCGTCTCTTCGAACCCTCAAGGAGTCTCTCGCTTGTCAGTGACAATGAGAATTTCCGGTTCTTGATGGTGAAGAGCGGCCAAATCCCCGTCTCTACCGCCAATCTGCCTATCTCGATTGTCTTTTCAGCTGGGAACCTCCAACCAGATGGACATGGTGCGAGAACCTGCACGTACTTAGTTCCTCTAAGTCCTTTTGCCATCTCAGTCTTCTCAACGAAATCAACCGGATAGGATGAACATGCCGTTGCAATATATGGGATCTTATGCGCAGCCATAATGAACGGCATATCCTTCTTCGGTTCCCTCTTGCCGGTGGGTGTCGTAGTGGTCCAGGCGCCGAAGGGGGTTGAACTGCTCCGTTGAATTCCCGTGTTCATATAACTCTCGTTATCGCAGCAGAAGTAGATGAAGTCGGTTTGCCTCTCCGCAGCGCCGCTCAACGCTTGGATTCCGATGTCAGCCGTTCCACCGTCTCCAGCCCACACAGCAACCGTAACTCCGAAGACACCCGTCACGTCGAGGCCTTCCACGATCCCAGAGGCTGCGGCCGCGGAAGCGGCGAACGCGATATTGAGGACAGGAACTTTAACCGCTGTGTAAGGTGCCATACCCTGTGAGACACTAACACATCCAGCTGGGATGATCAAGATGGTCTTTCTTCCAAGGGCTTTCAGAGCTAATCTTAACGCTAGGATTGCGCCGCAGCCTGGGCAGGCTGCTGTGCCAGCAAGTAGAAGCTCTTCTCCAGACAAGGTTCTTATTGACATGTTACACACCCGTAACCCAGATTACGTTTCCTTGGACCTTCTCTTCTAGACACTTCTCTACTAGGCCAGCTATCTGGAAGCCTGGAACGTCGACTCCTCCAAGGCCGACTATGAAACCCGCGACTTGAGGTTTTTCAGGCGAGCTGAACAGCGCAGCTTTCACTTCTGTGAAGAGGATGCCTTCCATTCCTGCGCTGATATCTCTGTCAAATACGACTATGGACCTTGCAGTCTTGGCAAGCTCTCTCACCTCGTCTGTTGGAAAGGGTCGGAAGACCCTTACCCTCATCAGTCCAACCTTATGGCCTTGCATTCTAAGCTGGTCAACCGCAACCTTGACCTCGCTTGCAAGAGCACCTAAGGCCAAAACAACAACTTCAGCATCCTCACACCTGTACCTCTCAACCATTCCTCCAAGGTGTGGCAGGCCAAAGTGATGGGAGTATTCTCTGGCAACATTCGATAGCCCTCTTTTGGCGGTATCCATGGCCTGCTGTAGATTTTCTCTGAGTTTCATGTACTTTTCCGGTGCGAATATGTTCGCAGCCGACCCAGGATCTTCAGGATCAAGTTTCCAGAGAGGCTTGTACGGTGGAAGGAACGCATCTACTTCATGCTGCTCGGGCAGCACCGCTGGCATAAGTGTATGCGAGAGGTTGACGCCCTCAAGGCAGACCATGGCTGGTAGAGAGAGATCCTGTGACTCACACGCGCGATAACACTGGATTATGCTGTCAAAAATCTCTTGGTTCGACGCACAGTAGATTTGAATCCAACCCGTATCTCTTTGGGACAGAGAGTCTGTGTGATCCACCCATATATTCCAAGGTGGACCTAAGGCTCTGTTAACAACGGCCATCACGACAGGCAGCCTGGAACCGCTCGTCCAATGAAGCATCTCATGCATGTAGGCGAGCCCGTGAGAAGATGTCGCCGTGAAAGTTCTAGCTCCAACGTAGGCGGCTCCTACACAAGCCGCCAACGCGCTATGTTCAGATTCAACACAGATATACTTGGCTTTCAGCTTTGCCGTTTCAGTCATCGTCGCAAGCTGTTCCACGATGGGCGTCTGAGGGGTGATGGGATATGCAGCTATTACTTGGACCCTTGTGGCTCGAACTGCGTATCCAACCATATGATTTCCAGTGTCCAGTATGTAGGTGGACATCTAGGCCTCTTCCCTGCGCATAGTTATCGCCTCTAGTCTACATTCACGAGCGCAGATCCCGCATCCCTTGCAGTAGTCAAGGCTTAACTCGATATCATCGTTGAAGGTGCGTTCGATACTTCCCTCTGGACAATAGACCCAACAGAGGAGACAACGCGTACATTTACTCTTGTCGATGACAGGTCTCAAGACCCTCCATGTTCCAGTCTTTCCCGCCGCTCCTTTCTTCGGCTTCGTCACAGGGAGAGAGCTTAAGGCTGCTCGGGATCCCTGTTGTTCCTGATTCAATCTGTGGTCACCTTTACGGCATTGCCGAGGACGGTACCTTCGTAAGCCATCTTTGCAGATTCAACATTTACCTCGCCAGCTCTTCTAGGCCATTCATCGAGGATCACCTTGCAGATCGAATCGATGGAAACCTCCCCTGTAGCCTTCGCTATGGCTCCGAGCATTGCCGTATTCACAACAGGTAGGCCTGCCACAAGTAGGTCAAGCTTCAAAGCGATGTCGGTGGCGTTCACCGTTGCCACTTTGAAGTTGAGGCCTGCGTCTTCAGGTCTCTTTCTTGTGTTGATTATGATCATACCATCTGGCTTCAGCCCCTCGAGCACATTGATTGTTTCCAAGAGTTTACAGTCGAGCACTATCACGTAATCTGGGTCGTAGATCTGGCTGCGAGAGAGGATCTCATGATCCGATACCCGTGTAAAAGCCTTAACTGGAGCTCCTCTGCGCTCCGCGCCAAAGAATGGAAAGGCTTGGCTCCATTTACCCTCAAGGAAAGCCGCCTTCGCCAAAAGCTCTGCTCCAATCACGGCGCCCTGTCCCCCTCTACCGTGAAAGCGAAACTGTTTCAGCAAGATTCACACTTCTGGGTAAATACGAGCCGCCCGCAAACTTAAACTCCTACGTGGAAGAGTTCCAAGCACAGACCTATGGGAAACCACCTTTGAGAACTACGTCGTCTCCAAGAGCGGTGAGTTAGAAATCGATGGGTATCCCGGTCTCGGTCGTTAAGTGTGGCAACTACAATGACTCCAAGGTCTCCGAATCCGTTGCAAAATGTCTCGAACGAATTGGCGGAATGGATAGGTTTGTCAAGCCTGGTATGAGAGTTGCACTGAAGGTAAATCTGCTCTGCGCCGCAAGACCGAGCAAAGCGATCACAACACACCCCTCGATAGTCGCTACTGTGGCTAGAATGGTTAAGAAAGTTGGAGCGGAAGCTGTCATCGTTGATAGTCCAGGAGGTGGAACCAGATACACTGCGTCAACTCTAAGGGACATCTATCAGACGACTGGAATGATCGATGTGGCTGAGAGAACCGGCGCGAGACTGAACTATGACACAAGCTTTGAGATCGTATCTTTTCCCAAAGGAAAACTTCTAAAAAGACTAGAAATCATCAAACCAATCCTCGACGCTGACGCTGTAGTCAATCTTCCAAAGTTTAAGACGCATGAGTTCACCTACCTTACAGCCGCTGTGAAGAACCTTTTTGGCGTTGTACCCGGAAGAACGAAGACAGGATATCATGCAAAACTGAGAAACGTTCAAAACTTCTCTGAGATGCTGATTGACATTTCTTCACATGTTAATCCGTGCCTAACGGTTGTCGATGCGGTCCTAGGCATGGATGGAGATGGACCTGCCTCAGGCCGCCCGAGAGAGCTAGGGCTCATCCTTGCAAGCGAGAACGCCCTAGTGATTGACATTCTTCTTGCCGAAGCGGTTGGTGTAGATCCAAAGATGATCCCG
>CAZLVF010000002.1:20454-23876 GCA_964562925.1 uncultured Candidatus Bathyarchaeia archaeon | reverse complement strand
TGCTGTCATGAGATTTGCCCTAACAAGAGTATAGAGCTGAGAGAGCCCTTTCTATACACGTTGGGTAGGACGATTAATTAGAGAGAAATCAGCGACGAGTTTTCCTGATCGCACGCTGGTCGGACTAGGACACGCTCAGCACGGCGACCTTTCGATCTAAATCACCGTCAATTATATAATCAACGGCCTGCAATTCAGAGCTAAATGCGCCAGATTGCCAGATAATGTGTCCGATTCTGAAAGGCGAGTTAAATGATAGTCGACACATTGAAAGCGATCAGGTATGGTATGGGCAACCCTCTTTCTCGTGCCATACTTAAAACTGGGATGCGAAGCTTTTCAGAAGGCACTAGCAGACTCGATAAGGCGCTTGAATCCTTTGCGTGTGGAACGGTTCCAAAAAGAATTGGCGATCGTGTATACGCGAGGATGCTTCGAATAGTCTTGGACACGATCTGCTGGATATTCTCGGTTAAACCTGCTGCTTTGGCCAAGTATCTTCAAGACCCTGTCACGCGGCGTGGTGTTGCAACCGTGTTGAAGGGTATAGCAGCATATGGCGTCACGAAGCCTCAGCTCCTGAATTCCCCCTTCTTGGTTGTTTGGAACCTCACAAACATGTGCAATCTGCGATGTAGACACTGCTATCAGCAGGCCGGGTTCGCCTCCAAGGATGAGCTTTCTCTGAAAGAGAAGCTGCGTCTGGTGGATGAGTTGGCCTCTGCAGGAGTTGTCGCGATCGCCTTTTCAGGTGGAGAGCCTTTGACGCACCGAGACTTCTTCCCTACCGCTCGTAGAGCACGTGAGAGAGACCTCTACGTTTCAGTTGCCACGAACGGGGTACTGCTTACTCCGCAAATGGTGAAGCGATTGAAAGATGTCGGCGTTGGGTACGTGGAAGTGAGCTTGGATTCAACCAAACCTGAAGTTCATGATAGCTTTAGAGGCGTCACTGGAGCTTGGAAGCGGACTGTCGACGGAATTGCTAACTCCGCAAAGGGTGGGATCTTCACTGTGATAGCGACCACGGTGACGCGTCTGAACGTTGAAGACGTACCGGCCTTGATAGAACTATCAAAGAAGCTCGGCGTGAGCAGGTTTACTCACTTCAACTTCATACCAACCGGTAGAGGAAAGGACATTACCAGTTTAGACCTCTCGCCTCGACAGAGGGAGAGACTACTAAGGCTTCTTTACGAGAAATCCCAGACATCTGGTATTGAAGTGCTTTCTACCGCGCCCCAGTTTGCGCGTGTGGTATTCCAAGAGTCCTTCGGAGGCGCTGTCGCGCCTACTCACTTCTATATAGGTCAGAACCGAAATTGGGGGCTTAAGGCCCTTGCAGGGTTTATTGGTGGATGTGGCGCGGGAAGGCTGTACTGCGCGATAGAGCCTAACGGCGATGTTACACCCTGTGTCTTCATACCGCAGTTGGTTGTGGGAAACGTGAGACAGAAGCCCTTCTCTGAAATCTGGCATACGACGAAGATCTTCAAGGATTTCCAACTTCGAACAGGTCTGAAAGGAAGCTGCAAGAACTGCGAATACAACAACATCTGTGGAGGTTGTAGAGCTCGCTGCCTAGGCTACTTCCAAGACTTCACCGCTCCAGATGTCGGATGCATAAAGAATCTTGAGGCCTGGAACAAGATAGCGCCGCCAGAAGAGCTTCTATACGCTCGAGCTACCTAACCTGAGTGCCTTCTCAAGATGAAAGCTAATCTCTCTTGTTATGAAGAACAGCCAGCCTCTTCAAAGCCTGTTCGTAGACTTCGATCGCTGCTAAATAGTCCTCAAGCGCTATCTCTTCTTCAGCTGTGTGATCTAGTCTGGAGTCGCCCGGGCCGTAAGCGATCATTGGAACATTAGCTTTCGACGCAAGAGTGTTCATGTCAGAGGTTCCAGTCTTCTTGAGGAAAGTTGGATTCTTCCTCCTGACTCTTCTTATCGCCCACGAAAATGACTGGGCAATGATGGAGTCGGTGTTCATCAGGCATCCCTCAACCTGATCTACTATGTCGAGATCGATCGAGACGCTTGGGTTATCATTCAAGTAGGAACCGACCGTTTTCCTGATATCATTCAGCACTTGACTTGAAGCCAGGTCAGGCGGTACTCGCACGTCTAGAGTGAGTGTACATTTAGAAGGAATCACGTTGGCCGAGTCTCCGCCTCTGATGCCGGTGAGGCATCCCGTCACAGAGTGGAAGAGAGACCTATGCTCAACTGAGTCTGCGAATCCGTTCTTCAGCAGGTTCCAGATCTCTATCCCTTTATCAATGGCGTTCTCCGATCGCCATGGAGCCGCTGAGTGACCTGTTTTTGTGCTGCATTCCAACTCGAGATGTAGGAGGCCCTTGTATCCGATCACAATGTTCTCAGTGTTACTCGGTTCACCGATAACAGCGTAGTCGAAGCTCAACGGGGTTGTTTGAATGAAATGCTTCATTCCGGTTCCGCGTCCCTCCTCGTCAACAACCGCCAGCAAGACGATTCTGCCAGGAAACTCACGTCGTACTTTCGAGGCTCCCACCATCATAGCTGCTAGGGATGATTTTGCATCTACCGCGCCTCGTCCATGAATCTTCCCTTTCTCAAGCCTAACCTCCAGATTTCCGGGAACGGTGTCCATATGCCCGCATAACAGAACCCTGGGTGAACCTCGCCCAGACTCCGCTACTATATTTCCAGCATCGTCTCTTCGCGAGTGAAAATCAAGTCTCTTAGCCTCGGCCAAGAGGAACATGGATAGCTCTTCTTCCTGGCCTGATGGGCTGTATACTTCAAGCATTTTTCTCAGGAGGCTTGTTGGGTAGTCTTCCACTCTCTTTCTCTCCGATAACCTCGTCCAAGACTTGTATGGTTCTGTCTATGTGCTCGCGGGTGATGACAAGTGGCGGCAGAAAGCGTAGCACGTTCCTACCGGCATCCAGTATCAAGACCCCTCGCTCTATCGATCCAAGGATAATGTTTAGAACTTCGAAACGCGTCTCCACGCCTATCATAAGTCCAAGTCCCCTAACCTCTCTTGTGACCTTGTGTTTGTCCTTCAATTGATTCAGTCTTGAGGTAAAGTAGTCTCCCTGTAGACGCGCCTTCTCGAGGAGGTTCTCTTCTTCAAGAACCTCGATGCTTGCGGTTGCAGCGGCGCAAGCGAGGGGGTTGCCACCGTAAGTGGTTGAATGCTCTCCGACCTTCAGGCTTGACATGATGTCATTTCTTGAAAGCGTCAAGCCTATCGGGATCCCGCCAGCTACGCCTTTTGCAAGACAGGTGATGTCTGGTACAACGTCCCAATGTTGAAAAGCGAATAGCATTCCTGTCCTTCCAAACCCGGTTTGGATCTCGTCAAGAATCAGGAGTATTTCCTTCTCATCGCATAGCTCCCGTAGTTGCTTAAGAAAACCTTCTGGCGGAACCTT
>CAZLVF010000002.1:6227-20354 GCA_964562925.1 uncultured Candidatus Bathyarchaeia archaeon | reverse complement strand
ACTTTCTCGCGAGCTTGAGAGCGCATTCAACCGCTTCGGCGCCGCTATTTGAAAGGAAGACTTTTTCAAGATTCTTAGGAGTGATTCTAATAATTCTCTGGAGTAGCTCAGATCGAGAATCGTTGTACATGGATCCGTGGCATGAGGTAAGCTTCTCGCTCTGGTTCTTGATGGCCTCAACCACTCTAGGATGGCAGTATCCGACAACACACGATCCATAGCTTCCTGTGCAGTCTATGTACTCCTTGCCATTTTGATCCCAGAGTAAGTCCGCCTTTCCCTTCACAATCACCACGGGACGTTTCGCGTATACATTTGCCATTAGGTTCTGTTCAGCGAGGATTATCTGCTCTCTATCCACGGACGATCACTGTACCTGAACCTCCCTGCAGAGACCTCGAGAGAGAGGCATCCTCAAGTCCCGAGGTTACGACGACCTCGCCGACACCTAGCCTAATAGCCTCGACAGCCGCATGGACCTTAGTAATCATCCCCTTTCCAATCTTCTGAAGGTTTGCCTCAGCTTCCTTCAACGCGAGTCGTGAGACGAGTTTGCCATCAAGAACTAGTCCTTTCACATCGGTCATGAGAATGAGTTTCTCAGCCTTCAAGTTCCCAGCTATATGCGCGGCCATCCGGTCGCCGTCAACGTTCAACTCTTCAAACTCTTCTCCAATAGCGATCGGGGCGACTACTGGTACATACCTATTCTCGACAAGGAGCCGTGTGAGCTTGGCATCAACCGCTTCAATCTTTCCCGTGTAACCGCCTTCAACAAGTCTCTTCCTTCCTGTTTCATCGACCGCAACAAGCTGTTTCTTCCTGCTCGCCTTGACAAGCGCTCCGTCGATGCCCGTGATACCGACAGCCGGTATATCGTGTGCTAAGAGAGATGATACGATGTGTTTGTTGATCTTTCCAGCCATGACCATTGTGAAGATTTCCATAGTCTCCTTGTCTGTGTGGCGGCTCCTGAAGCCTTCCGGGGAGGTTATGAACTGTTGTTCCTTTCCTATCTTCGATGCGACTTGTGTAACTGTCTTTCCTCCACCGTGAACTAGAACTATGCTGGTCTGGGAGAGGCATCGCTTGATGTCTTGTATGAAAGGTTCTGTCAGGCCCTCTTCTAGGACGGTGCCACCCATCTTCACAACTGTAAGCATCGTCATTCACGCTGGATGTAGCGCAGGAGTTTGAAGCCCGGTTCTCTCATCTAACCTGTATACGATGTTTAGGCATTGGACTGCTTGGCCTGCCGCTCCTTTGACTAGGTTGTCGATCGCTGTCAGAATCACTAGCCTATCCGCATGCTCGTCCAGTTCGAATCCGATATCGCAGAAGTTAGATCCTACGACGATCTTGGGGTCTGGTAGTCGATAGAGTCCCTCGCGATCCTTAGCGTATCGGATGAAGGGTTCACCCTTGTACAGCGAGCGATAACTCTTCCAGACTTGAGGTGCTTCGATCTTCTTCGTTGAGAATGTGTGGATGGTCGCTAGGATTCCTCGAACCATGTTCACGGCGTGAGGTGAGAAGGAGATCTTGACCGGTCCTTTGTCAAGTCTGTTCAGCTCCTGCTCTACCTCGGCTATATGTCTATGACCTACAGTCTTATACGACCTCACACCACCGAAACGTTCAGCGTGGTGTGACGCGATCGAGGGTTTCGATCCTGAACCTGATGATCCTACCTTCAGGTCGACGACTATCCTCTCCTTTTCAATCAGATCGTCTTTCACTAGCGGTGCGAGGCCTAGGATGGTTGAAGTGGCCATGCATCCCGGGACGGCTATCAGATCCGCTTTGCTAATATCGTCCCTGTGCAGCTCCGGCAGACCATACACAGCTTTCTGTAAGAGTTGGCTGTTATTATGTTCCCAGCCATACCAAGTCTTGTAGTCATGTGGGTTCTTGAGGCGGAAATCGGCGCTCATATCAATTACTTTCAAGTTGGCTTCCAAGAGTTTCGGAACGAGGTCTTTTGATGAGCCGTGTGGCGTAGCTGTAAAAACGATCTCACATGTTCTCGCAACGTAAGCTACGTCAAGCGGAGAGAACTTTAAGGTGGTATAGCCTCTCAGGTTTGAATGGACCTTATGAACGTACTTTCCAACATGTTGGCGTGAAACTACGGTTGCGAGCTCCACCTGAGGGTGGCCTAGGAGTATCCGTAGTAGTTCTCCACCTATGTACCCGGACCCGCCGACTATTCCAGCTTTCACTCTAACGCCTCGCCATATCAACCAAGTAGTCTAGAACCATTCCGGGTATATCTACACCTGTAGATTCAGTCGTGGCTTTGAACTCTGTAGTGTAATTCACTTCGTTAACGACGAGTCCATTCGAACTCTCCATTACATCGACACCGAAGGCCCCTCCACCAACCGCTTTTGCTGATTTCACGCACAGATCTTCGAGTTCAGGCGTTATCTGACATACCTCTGCCCTACCTCCTCTAGCCACGTTCGTTCTCCATTCGCCTGGTGCGGAGTACCGGTAGATAGCTGCCACTGCACGGTCGCCTATTACGAAGCACCTTATGTCACGTAGAAGGCCTTGTATCATCTCTTGAATATAGAAGACCTGGTATAGAGGGAACATGTACTCCCTCGACTCTAGGATGGCTCTGGCCGAGTCGAGGTCCTTTAGAGGTGCTATAAGCCTACCCCAGCTTCCCACGACCGGTTTCAATATCGCAGGGTACCCGACCTTCTCAAGAGCCTTGAGCGCCGAATCCTCTGTAAAAGCCACAACGGTCTTCGGCGTTGGAACGCCAGCCTTCGATAACGCTATGGACGTCAAGAGTTTGTTTCCACAGATGAGCGCCGCGTTGAAAGAGTTTACGACTTGGATACCATTATTCTCCAGTAGAGCGGTTACATGCATGCTTTTGAAGTAGCTCATCGCCCTCTGTAAGATAACCTTCTCGAACTGCGTCTCGGGATCTCTAACTGTGTCGAAGAAAAGCTCATCCACGTTATGAACTCGAAAGTCTACGCTCTTCCTCTTGGCGGCTTCGATCACCATCCTCTCGTCAGGCCTGATACGGTCGCAGAGTATCCCTATCTGTACTGTCACTATTCACCCCAATCCTCTTTCTCGATGAAGATCTTCTGTAACTCGACCCTGTCGTCTTCGATCTTTATGACCTCAAGTTCTAGGCCGCAGTCTGGACAGCTTAGTATCTCCTTCAACATGACGTCATCAGCGGCATCTATCTCTGCGCCGCATTCAGGGCAACTAACCTTCTTGATCGCCGTGACCTCCAACTTTGAGCGTTTTTCTCGTACGTATTGGTTCGTATAGGCCTTCATGATCCATTAATAAATCTTGCTAGTTGGTAATGATTCCGCAGAAATCAGAACCGAGATCAAATGATACATTAACAGACGTGGTGCGGAGTAAAGAAAAATTTTTGGTCTTGCTTAGAAGACGGGAACCGCGTACACGAACACTGCGTCCAGCGTTACGCAGAGGTTCTCTCAGTGAGGGAGTTAAGTAGCAGCAGACGGTTTGCAGCGTTTATTACGGCTTCAACGCCTGCCATGACTATGTCTTCACGTACGCCTTTGGCTGACACCGTTCTTCGTTTGTTGTCCATAAGCTTGACGGTGACGTTGGCCAAGGCGTCGCTTCCACCGGTTATGGCTTCAAGTTTGAAATCGACCAGTTTGAACTTGGTTACGTCGCCTACAACATTTTGAATAGCCTTTAGCGCGGCGTCAATTGGGCCTATGCCGAATTCGGATGCCTTGTACTCTTTCCCGTCGATCAGTAGTTTCAGCGTTGCTGTCGGCGTCGTCTTGCTTCCAGTCACGACTACCAGATCGCTTAGTTCGATTCGTCGCTTCTCTGGGGCTGTGCTTTTGGTCACGGCCTCGAAGATGTGGAAGAGATCGGTCTCGGTCACTGCTCTACCCTTGTCGCCTAGGTCCTTGACCCTTCCAACGATCTCGTCGAGCTGAGATTTGGTAAGGATTAACCCCATCTCCTTGAGCATAGCGTCTATACCATGTTTTCCAGCATGCTTACCGGCGACCAGCTTTCTCTCGTGTCCAACGATCTCTGGAGGAAGCGGCTCGTAAGTGTCTGGTGATGAGATTATGCCGTCCGTATGTATGCCGCTCTCATGTGCAAAAGCGTTGTCGCCTACAACTGACTTGTTAGGCGCAATCACAACCCCTGTAAGCTTCGAAACCAAACGCGAGGTTTCGTAGATCTCTTTCAGGTTGATTCCTGTTCTTACGCCGTACAACGCGTACAGGCTTAATGCGAGCTCCTCGAGGCTCGCGTTACCTGCCCGCTCTCCGATCCCATTCACTGTAACATGAAGTTCTTGAGCTCCGGCCTCGACGCCTGCAAGTGAGTTCGCAACGGCCAAGCCCATGTCATCGTGGCAGTGAAGCGCAACCGGAACCTTGATTCTCTCTGTCACGTTTCTTACGAGGTGGAAAAAGGCCCGGGGAACCGCAACGCCAACTGTATCGGGTATATCAATCCGATCGGCTCCTGCCTTCACCACGGCCTCGTAGATGTCTATCAAGAAGTCAGGATCGGTCCTAGTTGCGTCTTCTGCTGAAAACTCGCACTTTAAGCCGTGCGCCTTCACATACTCGACCGATTCAACAGCTCTCTGAACAACCTCTTCGCGCGACATGCCAAGCTTCTTCTTCAGATGGATATCCGATGTAGCTATGAAGGTATGGACGCATCCAACGTTGCATGATAGAGCCAAGTCTATGTCCTTCTGGATAGATCTGGCGAGAGCAGAGACCTCAGCCTTCAATCCTGCTCCTGCGATTAGCCTAGCAGCCTCCTGTTCTCCCTTTGAGGTTGCGGGAAAACCAGCCTCGATCGAGTCCACACCTAGGGCATCAAGTTGGCGAGCGATCTCCAGTTTCTCTTCAGCCAGTAAGGCTACCCCAGGGGTCTGCTCCCCGTCTCTCAGCGTCGTATCGTAGAAGTATACTCGGTCGGGAAGAGTACATTCTTGGGCTAACAAAGACCTCAAAGCCAAACTCTTGGGACCTCCGTTAGTCTCTTTTCCCCTAACTCAGTATTTCTGTTACGGGACACCACGGAATTAATATGGAAGGCAAGAACTAAAGGACGGAAGCCTAGCGATCTGCTAAGACTGTTTAGAGCCGTATTCCCGAAAACTATGAACTCATGTAATCGGTCGTTCGGTTCACTCGACGTGGTCGGGGAGAACGCTATCTCCTCTTATACTTGACATAAGCTGTCCTCCAAGGGCTCGCCTAATAGCTGCATACCCAGTATATATGGGTTCAGGAAGGTTGAGGAGCTCTGTTGACAGAGACCATTCGTGATGGTCGCCGTCCATTATCCTATCATGATTGGCATGTTCGATATGGGGAAATCTTCTTCTATCTAGTAGGAGGAGGCGCTTTCCCGACTCGAGGACGAAGAAACACTTGAAAGACGAAAATCTGTGGCTTCGAAGAACCTGTTGACATGTAGGGACAAACCCTTCCTGACCGTTCAGCCCTTAAGTCATTGCTTTCCGAGTATGGTAACACGTCCTGTAAGCTCTATTGTTCCACGATATTTTGAATAGAAATCATTTTTGTCTAATTGATTTATCGGCAGGCTGTGAGCGACTTTTCAACGATAAGTTTCATCGTTTTTCAATATCTCGCGTGAACCACTATGCAAAAATAGAAAACTACGATATCGTCTGGATTCCCATGAAAAATCGGCCTCTTTCTGTCATACAAGATCAACGAACCGCGTAAGAGGCACGTATTCTTGCGTAGAATATCGATTTCTTGCACATAAGACCTTACGTGACGACGCGTATTTTCGAAAACGTTATAGGCACTAGGAGAACAATTAGTGTACCAGTGAGGGTGAAACTGACCTTTGCCAAAGAAAGTAAAGAAGAAGACGGTAAAGAAGAAAGCTAAGAAGAAAGCTAAGGCACCGAAGAAAGCCGCACCTGCAGCCCCTGCTCCTCCTCCCGTTGAAGCACCTCCATCAGAGCAACCTCCTGCCTCTACGCCTCTGTAGCAAGATCAGTAGCCTAACACAAAGATCCCAATTTTTTACATTTCAGTCGTTCTGGGCTCATCTGTCAGCTCTCAGAGGATATTTGTCTGATTTCTTGCTCCGTTTGAAGCGATCTCCGTGATTTTGGGTAAGACGCCAGCTTTTGAAGTCACAACTAATCGGCACATTGTGTGCAAGACATCAGGTGATGATCTGATAGTAAGTCGCCAAGCCTACCGAGGCAATTGTCATCGCAGGAAATCTGAGGATGATAATGTGGCCCAGCACGAGTATTGTTGGCTCCTCACAATATCCTGTGAGGTATGTCAGAGGTTTGAGACTTTTGGAAGCTACCCTGGCAACTTGATAAGTTGGCAACCAAACGAGGTACCAGGTGGTCTCCGGCAAAAGAGAGAAATCTTATGAAGGTATAAGTGATGGTTTGGACTGGGCCGATAGTTCAGCTTGGTTAGAACGTCCGCCTTACACGCGGAAACCTAAGCGGCCGCAGGGTCGGGAGTTCAAGTCTCCCCCGGCCCACCAAATTCTGCGTGTAAAGATAGTTTGGACAGGCTTTCAATTCCAATATTATATCCAAGTAAACAGTAAGCGTTCACATGCGTTTTGGCGTATCGCGTGAAAAAATCAGAGTATTCGATTCCTAGAAACTGTCTTGTCGATGCACCAAATTCCGCCCGAGGGGCCGGTTCGCCATAAAGGCGAGCATAAACATACAATATCTCCGCTTGGGTCAATAGAAGGACTTGAGTTTGCCTTGGTACGTACTATGTGTGCGGTTTATTCTTGGTAAGAGACGCTCGCTACAATAACGCCATAATAGGTAGACAGCCGGTCGACAACATCCCTCAAGACTCCCGAACTGAATGACAGTATTTAGGTCTCTATCAAGATACTGTATCCTTCTCTAGTCTTTTCCTTAAATTTCGAAATATTTCTGGCCGATTTTGCTAGTCACATCGCTCAAAGCGTCTCAAGTAGATTTTTCTTGACAAAATCAGTTCTCTCATCCCAACAATATGCATATACGTTCCCGGTAGGTTACATGTGCGCACTTTCAGAACGGACTAACCGCATGTATGAAACGGATTATGAGATGCTTGCTTTGTCATCTGAAAGGTGGCTATTGGTCGTTGAAGTTCAATATCCGAGCAGCCGTATTATGTCTTCTTAATCCGTGGTTGTGGACAAGTTTTCGATGACAAGGATGGAGTTTATGGAGGCCACGGGATGAGAAATTCCAGAGTTGCAAGCGGGTTAACGCTCAACATCATAGCGCTTGGAGTTACGAGCTTGTTAACTGATATCAGCAGCGAGATGGTCTTCACGTTGCTACCGTTCTTCATGGTAAACGTCTTGGGTGTCGGGATGGCTTTCGTTGGGCTAATAGAGGGGGCGGCGGAAGCCACCTCGAGCCTGTTGAAAGCTTTTTCAGGCTGGTTCTCAGATAGGGCTGGGAGAAGGAAACCGTACGCTGTTCTAGGTTACTCATTATCAACATCTGTGAAACCTCTTTTCGCCTTTGCAGCTTCTGCTTCTCACATCTTGACTCTTAGAGTCCTCGACAGGGTTGGTAAAGGTGTCAGGACTTCGCCTCGCGATGCTCTAATCGCCGATTCGATTCGGTCTAGTGTGAGAGGAAAAGCGTACGGGCTTCACAGGTCATTAGATACCGTAGGTGCGGTTTTTGGACCTCTCCTCGCCTTTCTCCTCTTTCCGATAATATCGTATAGAGGCGTATTCTTATCTTCAATTATACCGGGCCTGGCTGCCGTCATCCTACTCATCTTCTTGGTCAAGGAGGAGAGAGGGACTGCAGCTGATAAGGAATCTTCTTCATTCTTAGCAGGGTTTAGGTCTCTGTCAAGAAGTTTCAAAGTTTACGTGCTAGTTGTCGCGCTTTTCACATTGAGCAACTTTAGCTACGCCTTCTTTCTATTAAGGGCCAGCGAACTCGGAATCTCCGCAAGCTTTGCGCCTCTCCTCTATCTCCTGTTCAATCTTGTCTACGCAGTTTTCGCTTTTCCAGCCGGGACTGTAGCTGATAAAGTAGGCAAGAAGCCTATGATTTCGTTTGGTTATGGGATGTTCGGCGTTACCTGCCTAGGCTTTGCTTTCGCGTCCTCTCCCCTTCACGCTGTAATTCTGTTCATGTCTTACGGAGTTTTCTTGGCTATCGCTGATACCGTTCAGCGAGCGATCGTTCCAGACTTGATTTCTGCTAACCTCAGAGGTACAGCCTTCGGTGTACTACATGGGGCCGTAGGCCTAGTTGCACTTCCCTCAAGCTTCCTCGCTGGAACGTTATGGCAGATATATGGCTCTGCGGTCCCGTTTCTTGTAGGAGCGGCTGTCTCAATCGCAGCGACCATCTTGTTCGTTCTTCTTGTGTCTGGAAAACATGAGAAAAGCAACTAGATTAGGCAATCATCTAAGATCGAATGGGGAATGTCCGCCTTGGGATCAAATGAGTCTCTGAGCTCCCAGTTTCTTCACAAAGATCAAAGGATGCGAAGGTCTTCGCATATTCCACCACAAGTGGGAAAGATTAGAGATAGGGTCCAACGTCGTGTCGAGAACGCTATGCGAAGAAACATTCTAGGATCTGATGCGAGAAGAGTTCTGGACGTTGGAACCGGATTCGGTTCAAACGTCAGACTCCTCGCCCAGGAGTTTAAGGGAAAGGCAAGAGTCTGGTCGATCGATCCATCTAGCGGGGTTCTCCGCGAAGTAAGACACATGCTTAGAGCTGACGGACTACTGGAACATGTGAAGTTGATTCAGGCCAAGGCTGAAGAAATGCCTTTCGATGATGGGTTCTTTACTTTGGTAACGTCGGCTATGTCGATACATCACTTTGTAAGCGCGCAAGATGGACTAAGTGAAATGGTCAGAGTCTTAGCGGATAAGGGGAGACTCGTACTGACTGACTGGAGACCCCTAGCTTCGGAAATAGTTCCACATAGAGCACGCGACTTTGCGCGCCCCGAGCGAATATGTCGGATACTATCTCGGCTAGGTGTCTCGACTAGATTGCGAAGATATCATTACTGGTATATGGTTCGGGGAAACAAGACATCTGATTGAATTTCACTATGGCTGGTATGTAGATTGCTTCTCGATCTGGCGGAAAGAGGTGTGAGAGAAGCTGTGAGACTTGGGGCAAGCTATGCTGATGCTAGAGCTGAGCTTTGGATTGGTACTATGATAAGGCGTAGCAACAACATCTTTGATCAGACATCCAAGGGCGTAAGGAATGGGGTAGGCGTCAGGGCGCTCTTTAAGGGCGCCTGGGGTTTCTCGTCAACCGTGGCTATGACGAAGGAAGCTGTTGTCGAAGCAGCGAGGAGGGCTGTAGACTCAGCCAAGACGATCAGTTCACATGTCCAAGAGAGAATTGAAATCCGAACTACCGCGCCTGTGAAGGGTTCCGTAAAGAAACGTTCAACCCAAGACCCCTCAAACGTCGAGTTTACTCGAAAGATGCAGGTGAACATGCGGCTTGTGGAGGCCGCACGGAACCTAGACCAGAACATAGTGAGCGCAAGTTCCTTATACATGGATGGAACCGGCCGATGGGCCATCGCTACCGCTGACGGAACATCTGTAGAAGCAGAGACAAGCAGAATATTCTTCACTATAAATGCCGTTGCTAGAAAATTGGAAAAACTTACGTCGGCACGCGAGTTCGATGGAACTACAGAGGGGTTTGAGATCTTTGAGAGAATCGATCTGGAGAATCTTGCCAGAAAAGCAAGCCAAAGAGCAATGTCACTATTGGACTCTAAACCTGCCCCAAGCGGACGATACACTGTTGTTATGGATCCCAAACTGGCAGGCACGTTCACACATGAAGCTGTAGGCCACGCATGTGAAGCCGACCTGATCGCAAGCGGGGAATCCATATTGCAGGGGAAGCTTGGGAAGAAGATCGGATCCGACCTTGTAACTGTCTGTGATGATCCAACGTTGAAGAACGGTTGGGGAAGCTTCAAGTTTGATGATGAGGGGGTTCAAGCTGCGAAGAGAGTCCTCGTCGAGAAGGGTACCCTGGTAGGCTACATATCGAACAGGGAGACTTCTGCGAAGCTTGAGGTTCCTTGCAACGGTGGCGCACGGGCTGAATCATATGCGGCCAGACCCATAGTCAGAATGAGCAACACGTACATGTTGCCAGGAGACCATTCGCTTGAAGAGCTGCTCGAAACAATCAATCTTGGAATATATGTCAAGGGTACAAGGGGAGGTCAGGTAGATACGTCGAGAGGAACATTCCAATTCTCTGCTGAAGAGGCCTACTTGATCGAGAAGGGGAAGCCCACTGTACCTCTACTCGACGTATCCCTTTCGGGCGTGACCCTTGAAACGCTTGGGAACATAGAAGCGATTGGAAACGACATCGAGTATCACCCTGGATTCTGCGGGAAGGCTTACCAGTCAGTTCCAGCTGGCGACGGCGCACCCCATGTTCGGTTGCGAAATGTCGTGGTAGGAGGTAGGCCTTAGTTGTATGACATGCTCGACCACGCCGTAAGTTTTGCTGAACGTCAAGGAGTCTATCAGGCTGAAGCCTTCTTCACGACAGGCAGAAGCCTCAGCTGCCTAATCGAGAGAGGACAGGTAAAATCTATTGACAGTAAGCACGACGCGGGAATAGGAGTTCGAGTTCTACTCAGAAAGAAAGAGGAGACCTCCTTAGGATCAGCGTATACAATGGATTCTAGACGACCAGGGGTCGAAGGCATTGTTAACCAAGCCATCGCCATAGCCTCGGCGAAACCATTGCAGGAAGAATTAAGATCATTCCATGACTCCAAGAAGGTTCAGAGTGTTCAGAACCTTTTCGACGATATGATCCCGTCGATAGAACCGAACGAGGCGTCCAATCTAGCGAATGAGATGATCGAATCTGCTTCGGTAGGCAAGGAGATCGCCTCCATAAGCGGAGACCTACTCTTCGTATCATACAATACAGCTCTCAAGAACTCGCTGGGCGTAGAGACAGGCTACCCTTCAACAATCTTCAAGGCATCATGCTACGTAACAGCTAGGAACGAAACTTCCATCGGCTCAGCGGGGGACGACTACTCTAGTAGGATCCTCGAAGAGGAGAGGGCGATCGAGGTTGCGCGACACTCTGCTTCGATGGCTCTCTCCCAACTCGATCCTAAACCCGTAAACAGCGGTGTAACAAGTCTAGTCATCGGCCCAGACGTCGTGGCTAGCTTACTTGAGAACACTTTTGCCACAATGATAAGGGCTGACCAGACTCAACGAAACCAGTCTCCATACGTTAGAAAGGTTGGAACCCAGATAGCTTCTGAAATGATTTCCATAATCGATCAGGGAAGATACCCAGGCGCGGTTGGTTCAAGACCCTACGATGATGAAGGCTACCCCACCCAGACAACGGTCATAGTAGAAAAGGGCGTTCTCAAATCGTTCCTCTACAACGTCACCTCCGCCTCGAGGGAGAGTAGAAAGAGCACGGGCAATGCGCTCAGACCAAGTTCAGGGGATTCAATCTCAAAATATCTGGCTGAACCTCTGGTCTCTCATACGAACCTCACCGTAGCCTCGGGAACCGAGAGCTTTGACTCGATCCTGTCAACGGTCGAGAGCGGCATCTATGTAAGACACGTCATAGGCGCCCACACAGCTAATCGAGTGACCGGCGAATTCTCTGTAGCCCCCCTCGTCGCCTACAAGATAGAGAAGGGAGAGATCAGACATGCTGTTAAAGAGGCGATGATAGGTGGAAACGTGCAGGAACTCCTAAAGAACGTGACAGCGATCGGCAAATGCTCAAAACAATGCCAAGGAACATACATAGACACAACGATAGTGTCGCCGATCCTCAGGGTTGAGAACGTGTCCGTAAGCGCCTAGGCTTCGAAAACGCAAGTTACTTATTAGAGATCGAGAGGCTTTCCCTCGAGGGGTTGTAATGTCTGTCCTCCCAGCAAACCAAGGTAGAACCTTGGTCTGCAGATTGAAATATGACTCAGACATGCTCGACTCGATAAAAGAGCTGGCTGAACGAAATGGTCTGAATGCCGCAACCTTCTCGGCGATCGGGGCTGTCAAGGGCGCGGGTATAACCTTCTACGATCAAAAGGAGAAACGATATCGGGACCTGGTCATCGATAAGCCCTTAGAGGTTCTGGCTTGTCCGGGAAATGTTGGAAAGCTCAAGGGCGAAACAATTGTACATGCGCACATCACACTTTCAGACGATGAAGGCCACGCTTTTGGCGGCCACTTAACAAAGGGAACAAAGGTATTCTCGATAGAAGTCATTATGACAGAACTCAGAGATATCGAGCTGGTAAGAGAGTACGACCCGGTAACCGGCCTCAATTTGATTAAAATCCCAACATCAAGCGGTGAGTCCTAACCGCTGAGACTAGGTAAGGAACCGCATCCGCTAGAAAGATAACCCCTAATCCCAAAAGGGACACTCCACATACGCTCAGAATCGTTCTGTACACCTTATCTGTAATGAGCTTTTTGCCGCGATGTATCGAGGATGACACAAAAGTATACCAAGCAAGGTCGGACATCCAATGCGATACAAGAAATACTCCTACGCCGATGAGGCCTGCCACCTCAAATCCCCAAAGCATAAAGTCGTTTCCAACGGTCGCCCACCAAAAGTAGAAGTATGGGTTAATAGCGCTCGTCGCCAACCCCACGATAATCGGGCTATGCTTAACGATCGCGGCGCTCGCATCCTTCAGCGACTCCTGTATCGAGGCTTTCCGTGCATACATTAACAGTCTAGAGCCTGACCATACCAGAAACGCACCTCCGAAGAGACCTACAATCGATCTCGTCCATACAGATGTGAGAAAGACCCCGAGGCCGATCCAGAGGAGTACAGCCGTGGCGGTTTCAAGCGTCGCGTGACCAGCAACAGCCATCGGCCCGGCCATCAAGCCTCGTCTAGTAGCCTGGCTGACAACGGCCACGAAAACGGGTCCGGGCACGAGGGCGCCTGAAAAACCAATTACGAAAGAAGCCAGCGCCAAGGATGCGATCTGACCAAGGCCCAATATGGCTCGCCGTGCAGAGATATCAAATTCGCCGAGAAGTGAAAGCCGGTTCCAGTTAAGGTTTTAATTGGTTGGTGATAGTCAGCGACGAGACATTTTCTTCTCACAGGTCTATTGAAAAGATCTAGGTCTGAGCTTTCCGGGCTCATTTGAGCTGAGGACGAAAAATAGAAGATAAGCTTGGATGCTAAAAGCCTCTTGAGTGCGGTTTACGCTTCGACCAGAGTTTCTGTGCTTCTTACACCGTCTATTGAGTTTATCTTGCCTGAAGTTACTCTAACCTGCTGATAGTCAGGAACCTCGATGAAGGTGACGATATCGAATCTTCCATATGTGATAAAGGCCTTCCTAACCTCCTTGAACTCCTTCACAGCTTTCAAAATCTTCTCCGTTCTCGTCGGCATGGTTTTTGCGAGTATACATGCATTCAACAACCTTGTTGCCTCCTAGACTTGGGCTTCCACCAAGGTTTCTGTGAAGACGACCCCCGCCATCTTCGCCATCCTCATTATCACAGGCCCCAACGCCTTGTAATCCGGCACCTCAAGATCAACGACCGCATCGAACCTTCCCAGCACTGGAAAGATTCTCTTTATCTCTTTGATCTGCTTAAGAGCTGCAACAACATCGTCAAA
Source organism: uncultured Candidatus Bathyarchaeia archaeon (assembly GCA_964562925.1). Lineage (GTDB taxonomy): Archaea > Thermoproteota > Bathyarchaeia > 40CM-2-53-6 > CAVXDP01 > CAVXDP01. The sequence continues at coordinate 6,637 of CAZLVF010000002.1, read as the reverse complement.
CCTTCCCTTCTCGGAGCGTACGAGGACGCATGCGGATATCATCCCATAACCCCAACCTAAAGATGGCAAGCTGTAAATATTAAATAATCGTTGAGTTCTCGAGGTAAAGAAAGACTCATCTACCCCCTAGCGGATAGCTACGTTCAAGGAACCATCGATGAACGGGTCCCGCGTTAAGCTGAGATGTCTCAATTGTAAGTCGAAATTCGATAGCCGCTACGATAAGCTTCCTGATATCGGAACATACAAGGAAGGCGAGATCTATAGGAACTTCATATATTGCGAGAAGTGTAAGAAACGCGTGGATGTTAGAGTGGTTGAGGTAAAGTAGCTGATTTCTTGTATCTCTGCCTTTCGTTAAGGCTTTGAAAATAGGGTTGATCATTCCTGACGTGTGCGTCAGGTTCGAG
>CAZLVF010000002.1:4118-6127 GCA_964562925.1 uncultured Candidatus Bathyarchaeia archaeon | reverse complement strand
TTCCTACCTACAGAGGGTAGTTCAAGGAGGTTTTCCATATTGTCTGGAACCGAACCGCCGTAGCGTTCCATTAGAATGTTCGAGACTTCCTTGATCCTTTCAGTCTTAACCCTGTAGAAACCAACGGGTTTGATCAGTTCTTGAATTCTTTGCAGATCGCCTTGAGCCAACTCCTGTGGAGTATGGTAGACGGAAAACAAACTCTGGACAGCTTGACTAGTCTTCTCATCTCTAGTTCTATGAGACAGTATAGTGGCTATGAGAACCTTGAAAGGGTCACTTCTCTCCTCTCTGCTGACCTGCCCCAAGGCCGTCTCAGTATAGCCCTGCTCCGACATCGTCTTCTTCATCCTCCTTAGAATCTCGGGGAAGCTTATTCGCATAGATCGACTTCCTTCAATCTGACCTTTGGGGACAAGGGTTTCAGACTTGGATATCTTGTGCTTCATTCACCGCAACCGTAATCTCTATTTGGTTATTTCAGAGGCTCTCTGAATCAGTTTCTTGATCTTCTCCTTGGGAATATTCGTTTTCTGAGATAATGTCGCCGTGTCTGAGCCTATTAACTCCTGTAGAAGAAGTATGCCTGCGTCACCCAATCTGGCTTGGGTTCTAACGTCCAATGTCTTCATTATGGTGACTGGATAGAGCCTCTTTTCCTCGATGAGTTTCTCCAAGGATTTCTCAGGCGGAGATTTCCAGCAGATGTGATCAATCTGCGCACAATATGCATATCTCTTCGCATGGTCTGAAAGTTTCGTGTTACAGATGACCATGGGCTTGTTGAATGGTGTTTGATTGTAACCCATTTGGTATCCGCCAATCAGATCTTCGAAGGTCGCTCGCGCTTGTAGAAATATGTCTAGACCCGTATAGGTGTGAGGCCATCGGTGATGTTTTACCTCAACATATGTTGTTTCGTTCCCTTTTGTGGCTATGCCATCGATCTCGTGTTCCACGCATCGTCCTTTTACGATCTGAGGCCCGAGAACGTTGTATCCACATGCTGCCAGTAGTCTTACAACGTACTGTTCAAAGTCAGGTTTAGGTCTTAGTAGACATATCGCCTTTCTCAAGTCTACCTCGTACTTGACTTGTGGCCTATGCTCAGTCATGTACCGATATATCATTCTCATGATTTCTCGGGTCGGAATGCCATCGTACACTTTCGACTCGATTTTGTCAACCACCAGTTCCGCCACTTCTCTTGTGGCGTGAAGCCTGAGACAAGTCCTGACGACTTTGTCACGTTCGAACGGTCGCCTAGTGCCATCAACCTTAGTTACAAAGACCATGATTATTCTAACAACTCGCCCTTCTCAATTCAAGATATGTAATCTGCTTGGGCGTCGGAGACCATTATCCCTTTGTAGTAGAGAGCATCTTTGGGTAGAAAGATAGAGATCTTGGCTTAGTCTCAGTAATCTCTATGTCCGTGAATCCCAATTGTTGAAGCTTCTCTATCATCCTCTGTCCAATCATAAAGTCGACGTTCACTAGTCTGCCTCCGTGCTTAAGCACGCGACCGATCTCACCGAGAACGCTTTCGTCACCTTTACCCAACTGAAAAATCTGATGTAGCGTAGCGCATGATACGACTATGTCAAACGATTCAGATTCAAAAGGCATCTCTCGAGCGTCACATTGTATGAACTCTACTCTATCCGCAACCCCTTCCAAGACCGCATTCCTCTCCGCATTCTCTTTACTGTTCCCTATTACGAATCCTTTATGCATCTGTCCTTTCGCTGGCTTATCCCAGAGGTCTATGCCTACGATGCGACAGCCCTTGACCGCTTTGGCTATTTCAATGGCCAGAAAACCTCGTCCCGTCCCTACATCCAAAACTTGAACATCTGGAGTAATCTTAGTAGCCTTGAGAACTTTCGGGACAATCCCAGTTCTACGACTGATGTAGATCATAGCAGTTAGCGAGGCTGCAAGCAACATTGCCGATACGGCGAATATGCCTAGGAATAGGTCTTGAGAAGAAACTGTAAAGACAGTGA
>CAZLVF010000002.1:0-4018 GCA_964562925.1 uncultured Candidatus Bathyarchaeia archaeon | reverse complement strand
TCCGATGAACTAGCCCCGACCGTTATTGTGGCTACAATCCTGTCTCCCAAAAGGTCAACCACGGAGACCGTTCCATCAAGAGTATTCGGAACGTATAGATAGTAGCCTGCAAGAGCGTAGGATGATTTCAGCCCTTCAGCCTCGCGTTCCGTCTCTTCAAGCCTTGCTTGAAATTCGTTAATAGAATAATACTGGCGGATAGAGTAGCTGGAAACCGCGGCGATTACTATTACAAGAAGAACCGTAGATATGATCCAACGACGCTTACTAAACTCGTTCACGAAACCTCACCTCAAGCAGATCTCTATCGAGCGGCTTCAGCTGAATAATCTTGTTCGTTACAAAAAGAAGTCGTATGCACGCTAGACCTGTCGTAGCATACAGTTGCAACTCTCAAAAACTGATGAATGGTACAATTCGTAACCATGTTTTTGAAATTTCATCTTCAGTAGCCTAAATATGTTCGTCTGTCTCTATTCAAAGGGTTGATGATTCGCTTGGCTAAAGATCCAGTGTGCGGCATGGTCGTTGACGAGAAGAAAGCGTTCAAGAGAGTGATCGGTGACAGAACTTACTATTTCTGTAGCGAAAGCTGCGTTAAGACGTTTGAATCTCCGGAAACGGAACTTCGAAACCTAAAACGGAGAATGTACGTTGCAATATCTGGGGTTATGGTTCTAGCTATTCTACGAGCGGCTGCGTACCTCGGTCTAGCCTTCGGCGCGGTCCTAGTTACTTGGGCTCCTATTCCATCAATCCCGACTCTAACATGGGGATTGATCTTGTTCTTGATTACGACTCCCGTCCAGTTTGTTGGGGGTTGGAGCTTCTACAAGGGATCGTATGAGGCTGTCAAGAATCGAGTTGCAAACATGGATCTGCTAATAGCCATTGGGACACTGACTGCCTATGTCTATAGCACATTTGTACTCTTCTTTCCAGGGGTCTTGCCAGTGAAGGAGCGGGATGTGTACTTTGAGGTCTCGGCCGTGATCATCGCCTTCGTCCTCTTAGGCAAGTTCATGGAGGAGGCGATAAAGAAGAGAAGCTCAGCTGCTGTGAGGAAGCTACTCGACCTCAGACCAAGTATGGCAACGGTGGTTAGAGATGGAAGAGAGGTTCAGGTTCCGGCTCAAGACGTTCAGGTGAACGATCTCGTTATGGTCAGGCCTGGTGATAGAATACCTGTTGACGGCGTCGTGGTCGAGGGGCACTCATCGGTGGACGAGGCGATGATTACTGGCGAGAGCGTTCCCGTTGAGAAGAAGGTTAGCGACGAGGTGATTGGAGCTACCATCAATAAGGTTGGGATGCTCAAGTTCAGGGCTACGAAGGTTGGAGCCGAGACCACTCTCGAGCAGATAATAAGAATGGTTGAAGAGGCTCAGGCCTCGAGTGCGCCCATCCAGAGGATCGTGGATAAAGTGGCATCTTACTTTGTACCAGCGGTTATAGCTGTCGCTGCAGCGTCCGGGGTTGGTTGGATAATAGTCGGAAATAGCACGTTGGCTCTCCTCTCGTTCATAGCCGTGCTAATAATAGCGTGTCCCTGTGCCTTGGGAATCGCTACCCCGGCTGCCTTGATGGTCGGCGTCGGCAAAGGCGCCGAGATGGGCATATTGATTCGCGGGGCTGAGTATCTTGAGAGAGCACAGAAGCTTAACACAGTGATCTTCGATAAGACCGGCACTCTAACGAAGGGTGAACCATCAGTAACCGATCTGGTCTCCACGTCTCAAACAAAAGTGGATGAGATTCTGCGGTTTGCAGCTATAGCAGAGAAAGGGTCTGAACATCCTCTTGGCGAGGCTATAGTGAGAGAGGCTGAGATGAGAGGCTTACAGATTCCCAAGATGGATTCCTTTGAGGCTATTCCTGGGAGAGGCGTGAAAGCAACTCTCGGCGGCGATGAGATACTACTCGGTAACAGGGCTCTGATGAAGGAGAGGAGCATAGATACTGAGGGGATAGAGCCTCGTATGATCGCCCTTGAAGAACAAGGCAAGACTGCTATGATAGTAGTCTTGAACCGCCGCGTAATCGGCATTGTCGCTGTGGCGGATACATTGAAACAATACTCGGTGGAGGCTGTGAGAAAGCTGAAGGAGATTGGGATAGAGACAGTGATGCTAACCGGAGACAACGAGAGAACAGCCAAGGCGATAGCGAAACAGGTTGGAATCGACGCTGTCATCGCGAATGTTCCTCCTTGGGAGAAAGCCAACGTAGTGGGAAGGCTTCAGAAGGAGGGAAAGGTTGTTGCGATGGTAGGTGATGGCATTAATGATGCGCCGGCGTTGGCGAAGGCGGACATTGGGATCGCTATCGGAAGCGGGTCGGATATTGCAAAAGAGACCGGCGGGATAATCCTTGTTAAGGATGATGTTAGAGATGTTGTCGGCGGCATCAAGCTTAGCAAAGGCACCATGAGAAAGATAAAACAGAACCTCTTCTGGGCCCTATTCTACAATACGTTAGGGATACCTGTTGCTGCTATGGGCTTACTAAACCCGATCATAGCGGCAGCCGCTATGGCCTTAAGTTCCTTATCCGTAGTATCGAATTCAGCATTACTGAAAAGGTTCAGGGTAGAGGTCTGAGACATAAATCAACGCTGATTGATTCTTTCCATTCATGGAATTCACATAACAGAAACGGGAGGCAAGCTGGCTATAGCAGAAGCAAAATCTAGTTTCGTTCAGTTAGGTATTCGACTAGTTTGTTTCTCAGTGTGTTTGTTATTTTGCAGCCGGTACGGAAATTATGTTCCTACCGGCAAACATAACCGATGAAGCAACGCAAACCAAGGGAGGTGACAGGCCTGGGTCTATTTGGTAAGTACTGTCCGGTTTGTGGCATGAAGGTTCAGAAGAACGAGTCGCTTAACAGGTTTGGAGAATACTTCTGTTCAGAGGATCATATGAACAGGTATGTAGATCAGGTTCAGAGAGAGAGGTTGGAAAGGCCACAGTGGCAGAATAGCCGAGGTGGATGCTGTTAGCTGATCGGTTCGGTTTCCATTCCTAAAGACCGACTTCCACCCGAGTCCGTACTACACGCATCAGATCGCTGTGACTGACGATACCGAGCAGTTTTCCTTCATCCACGATTAATACACGGCCTGCCCCGTATCTTGCCATCTTGTACATGACATCTGAAGCTAGAGTGTCGGATCTGACCATAACAAGTCTGTCTACGGGGATCATAATATATTTGACTTTGGTCTGGTTCCATCTTTCCCTAGGAACCTGCTTCAACATCTCCATAGTCACCATACCCCATATTTCGCCATCTTCCAGGACGGGGTAGGCGGCGTATCTGTAGACTAGAAAGTTGTTCTTCACTAGCTCCTCAATCGTTAAGTCCGGGTCTACAGTTATCACGTTCTTTGACATAACCTCGCCCACACGCATCTTGGAAAAGGCCTCTCCGATAATCGTCTGACTCATGCTGGACTCGGCTCCGGATTTGAGAAACCAACCCATCATAATCGTCCACACTCCGTTGAAGAAGCCTCCAAAGAACATCACCACAAACCCTCCGAACATCATTAGGTAGGCTAAACCTACTCCAACCTTTGCGGCTGTCATCGTTGACTTTAACAGATCTCTTCTTCGCCTCCAAAGGATCGCCCTGAAGACTCTTCCGCCATCTAATGGAAATGCGGGGAGAAGGTTGAACCCTCCAAGCATGACGTTGATCGTGGCGCCATACTCCATAATGGCGGTCGGCCCCACAGATAGGTTCGAGCTCTTGAATAGATACCAGAAGGTTCCAAGCACGATCGCTATCAGAAAGCTTGAGGCTGGGCCTACAGCGGCCATCCTGAACTCCACGTCTGGGCTTTTGGGCTCCTCTGTTATCTCAGAGACACCGCCGAAGAAGAAGAGTGTAATCCGGCCTACTGGAATCCCATTTCTCATAGCGATGTACGAGTGGCAGAGCTCATGGAGTAGGACGGAGCCGAAAAGTATCATGGCCGAGGTCAGTCCGATAATCCAGTACACGTATGCTGGAA
>CAZLVF010000001.1:82088-109123 GCA_964562925.1 uncultured Candidatus Bathyarchaeia archaeon | reverse complement strand
GTAGTCAAGTCTAGCGCGTTCAGGACTTGCTTTTCCGTCCTCTATGTCTTCACGTATCATTTCGGGCGGTCTCTCTCTTGGATCTCCGTATCCGCCGCCGCCCGAGCTTATCATGGTGAACACATCGCCATACCCAAGTCTGAGGTGCGCCTTCAGCATCGTCAGATGTTCTTCGCGTTCCGTTCCTACGTTCACAATAGCTTGAGCTGGAGCTCCCAGTTTGCCTCCAAGTAAGCCCCAAGCCGCAAATGCAGGGTTTCCTTGGTCGAAATACACGTTAACGTAGGCTGAATCCGCCAGTATTCTATAGTCTCGGCGGATACCTAGTCCACCACGATATTTGCCTGCGCCCCCCGAATCAGGCACAAGCTCACTGGCTTCGATACGGACAGGGCTACCCATCTCGCACACTTCTATCGGAAGCAGGCCGCAATTAGAAAGGTAAACATCAACTCCGTCTAGGCCGTCGAGTCCTCGCCGCCCTCCCATTCCACCACCCAGTATGTCCGTAACTAGTCCGATCTGGCCGGTTTCTGGGTTGAGAATCTCACCGACAAAAGTGGGGAATGCTGTGCAGGATCCTGCTCCCAAGCGTTCTGGATACAGGGTTGCGAGCGCTTTGAGAAGCGTGTCAACTTGTCTCTGAGCTGTTAGATGGCGAGCCGCTACAGCTGCTGGAGGCTTAGGGTTGACCACGGTCCCTTCAGGTGCGACTATTTCGATGGTTCTGTAGCATCCATCATTCTGAGGTATGTTCTGATCGAGAAGGCATCGCACCGCGAAATATGTTGCAGAATACGCATTTGACAGCGGTAGGTTAAGCCCACTCTTCATCTGGGGATCTGTTCCTGTAAAGTCGACTCTAACAGCTGAACCTTTCTTGGCGACGTGTACAGCGATCTTCACTGGTCGGTCGGGGTTGACACCGTCGTCGTCTAGATATCCTTCTGCCGATGCCTCTCCATCTGGAAGGGCTTCGAGGTCTGCCTTTGCCATTCTCTCGGAATGATTCAAGATGGCGTCCATGTAATCAGCCATCTTTCCTGTTCCATGCTTGGCGAAGAGGTTGACTATGTGTCGTTCACCCATCTTATTTGATGCGATTTGCGCTCTCAGGTCGCCGAGTGTGCTCTGTGGATCTCGAACATTGTGCTTGATAAGCTCGAATAGCTGTTCGTTCGGCTTTCCTTCCTCGATCAGTTTCATAGGTGGAAACAGGATTCCCTCTTGATAGATCTCGTTGTTGTCGTAGCCCTCGGTCCCGGGCTGGGCTCCTCCTGTGTCGATGTGATGTGCAATATTCCCGCAGATGGAAACGAGATTATTCTTGTAAAAAACAGGATAGAATAGGAAAATGTCTGGCGAGTGATTTCCGCCATAGTATGGATGATTAAGGATGATCATATCATTGGGCCTAAACCAGGAACGACCTTTGCTGTTCAGTATATACCGTACCGCAAAATTCATGAAACCTAACTGTGCAGGGATATTTTCTGCTTGAGCAATCAATCGGCCTTTGCCGTCGAAGATTGCGCAGGAAGCATCTAACATCTCCCGGATAATAGGCGAATAAGAACTGCGGATGAGAGCTGCACTCATCTCTTCAGCCGTACTGATGAAAGCGTTCTCAATAACAGCCAACGTAATAGGATCTAGTCGTCTCATTGTCGTTCATCAACTATCTCTTGTGTCTCAAGATCAAGTTGCCAAATCGATCAACTCTACAGATCTCATTCGGTCCAACCAACGTGGTCGAGTCTACTTGCTCTATCACCGCGGGTCCGGTAACGTGGTCGCCCCCCTTTAGTTTGAGTCTCTCATAGACACGACACGTTTCGAATTTGTCTGTCTCGGAGAAGAATATTCTGCGTTTTCCTTTCAAGGCGCCTCCTCCATGTGTATTTCTGACTGGACGTCTACGCATCTTGGCGAACCTCCCTCTGCCTGTAACGCGGAGGCTTACTAATTCAACGGGCTCTTGAATTGCAGCATGTCCATATTTTATCTCGTGAGTTTTGTGAAACCTAATACTGAGGTTTCTCAGGTCCTTTTGGGTGAGCCTCGAGCTTGGCATGGGTATATTCACTTCGTAAGCTTGCCCAGAATAGCGCATATCGACGGATCGCATGATCTGAATGTTCATGTCGGGTATTCGTTCATGCTTGAGTACTTGAGCCGCCTTTTCTTGCAGCTGACGATATTTCTGATCAAGCTCCTCGAAGTTGAGTGTTTCTAGCGGGTTCAGATGTGTAGTGACAAAGTCGTGTCTCACATTGCTCATCAGTAGGCCTTCCGCCGAAAAAGCCCCTGGCAATAGCGGGACTATGATGGTTTCTATCTCAAGCTCCTCAGCAAGCGCTCCTGCATGCACAGGCCCAGCTCCGCCAAAGGCCAGAAGTGCGAAATCTCTTGGGTCATATCCCCTTTGTGTTGAAACCAGTCTTGTCGCTCGAGCCATGTTAGAGTTTGCGACTTTGATTATTCCGTAAGCAGCCTCGCAGATATCGAGTCCAAGCGGATCAGCTATCTTGGTTTGGATACTATTTTCAGCTGCTTTGACATCTATCTTCATCTCGCCTCCCAGAAAGTATTCTGCACTTATCCTTCCGAGAATTATGTTCGCGTCAGTCACTGTGGGCTCCGTTCCACCCTTCGCGTAGCAGACCGGCCCCGGCTCGGCTCCGGCACTGATCGGGCCTACCTTGAGCTCGCCACCTTTGTCGATCCACGCTATGCTACCGCCACCGGTTCCCACTTCTGCAAGATCTATTGTCGGAGTCTTGATCGGATACCCGGAGCCACTCAGTCTTCCATGCACGGATCCGCCCACTTCATACTCGCTGACCAGCTGTGGATTACCATCCTTGATCAGTCCTGCTTTGGCTGTGGTGCCGCCCATGTCAAGCGAGATCAAATTGGTGCACTTAATGTCTTCACCATAAGCTTGGGCTGCAATAACACCTGCTGCAGGCCCGGACTCTATCATGTAGACCGGCTTAGCCTTGGCAGACTCGAAAGTGTATGTTCCTCCACTTGACTGCATGACTAGGAGGACCGCGTCCACCTTCAACTCTGAGAGGTTTTTCTCCACGTTTTCAAGGTAGCTTGAGACAAGAGGTGCGACCGAGGCATTGACAACGGTCGTGCTAAAACGCCAGTATTCCCGAAATTCTGGGCAAACTTCAGAGGATATTGAAATATGGGTTTCGGGAAGCTGGGATTTGACAATTTCTCTTATGCGCTTTTCATGGTTTGGATTGAGGAAAGAGAAGAGGAGGCATATTGCTACGGAGTTGGCTTCTAGACCTCGTAGCTGGGAAACGATCTTGAAGACCTCATCTTCGACGAGAGGCTTTACTGTTTCGCCATTACTTCCTATCCGCTCAGTCACTTCAAAGCGCAGGCGTCGAGGCACGATTGGAACAGGCTTTCTTTGAAAGACATCATAGAGCTTGGGTCTGAGTTGGGTTCCTATCTCGATTATGTCTCTGAACCCTCGTGTTGTTATCATCGCAGTCTTTGAACCGCGATGTTGCAAAAGCGCATTGGTTGCAACAGTCGTTCCATGAATAAGGTGTGATATGTCGCTTGGCTTGGCTTTCGATTGGACGAGAACGTTTTGTAGACTGGTCATGAAGCCACTCGTCAATTCTCGGGGAGTCGTTGGAACCTTTGACATATAGATTTGGCCGCTTCTCTCGTCGAAGCATACAGCATCGGTGAATGTGCCGCCTATGTCTATGCCGACTCTGACCATCGAGATCGCCACAGCAAACTTGCAACTTCGCTGTTACAGTTCGATCTCTACTTTCTAACGCGGACGGGAGAGAATGGTTCTAGCGAATAAGCCTAACGGTTGAAGCTCTTCAACTTCAGCGAAGTTGATCATAAAATACGAGGCGCCTAACTCAGCGTACCTCTTGATTTGTTCATAGCATTCGTCTGGCGTTCCTATGATCCGCGCCACGTTGTACTCATCCATGCTCATGTTGCTCGGTTTCAATTTCGCCACTGTCTTCTCTACATCAGTTTGGGTCTCAGCGATTATGACCTGTCCATGCCAAGACTTCAGCAGCTGGTTTGGGTCTCGTCCGAGTTCTCGGCAGTACCTTTCAAGAGTTCTTACTTTCCTTGAGAATCCTTCTGGAGTATTTGACGGGTAGAAGCCTATGTTCCAACCATTAGCGAATTCGGCCGCAATCCTCATAACAGCGGGATCTGTTCCCCCAACCCAGACAGGCGGATGGGGTTTCTGGATTGGTTTTGGGTTGTTGTAGGCTGACTGAACTGAGTGATATTTGCCTCTGTACGTGACTTCCTCTTCTGTCCACATCTTTTTGATGATCTGTATGCCCTCACGGAGACTTTCTATTCGGCTTGTCGAGTTTGAGAACGAGATTCCGTACGATTCGAACTCCGGCTTAAACCATCCAGCCCCTATACCAAATTCTAATCGCCCTTTACTTATGTTATCTAAGATCGAGGTCATCTTAGCTACTATCGATGGGTAACGAAAAGAGTTGCATAGAACGAGTGTGCCAAGACGAATCTTTGAAGTGACGCCAGCCAAGGCTGAGAGCGTCGTCCAAATCTCGTAGCATGGGCGATGAGGATGCTCACCATACGGATAGAAATGGTCATACATCCAAACCGAGTCAAAACCCAGTTTCTCGCACTCTAAAGCGACTTGCTTCACTAGATTGTAGTCCGCCGTGTTCTGAGGCAACGAGCAACCGAATCTTATCATTTAAGCTCTTTCGACGCACGATTCCGGCCAACTAATAAGGGTTTGCGTGATAGCATCTAGATAATCAGTGCCCCGAATGACCATTTGAAAGACCATCGAGTTCTGACTTCTGTCTATGGCTCCAGCCGATGCCTCTAGGATAGATCCTGTCAGGCTCTAGTAACTTCTGAGGCGACAATCGTTAAATGCGAAGGCGGATGCTTGCTTGGATCAGGAGGAGATGCACCTGGAGCTTCTCACCCTTTTGGAAAGCCTGATACTTGTGGCGTTTGGAGTCCTCAGTCTTGCTAGACCGAAACAGCTTGCGCATTTGGTAGGTGTTTGCCTAATCTTGGTGGGCCTTCTGAAGATTGTCCCGTGGATCCTAATCAGCATCATGTTAGGGTAAGACGGGCTCTAATAGCTTCTAGGGAGAAGGAAAATCTTTCAGCATCTGAAGCAGTTTTTACGATGTCAAAGCTGATCAGCCTTGCGCTGTTAAGTGCCTGAAGAAGTATGTTAGTCTGGTAAAAGAGTACGCAGACCAGCTAGCTCCTCAGACATCGGGACTTCTCCGTGTTGACGAGGTGGAGTCAACATGAATGGTAGAACAGATTGGCTTTGGAACTTGATGGACTATGACACAGGGTTCTGGATTTCGAGTCTTATTTCCAAAAGGCGCGCGGTCTCTGACGCCTGAGCCATATTTCAAGACACCAAAACAAGACTCAGGACAATGCCCATAGCCGTAACGCATGATAACCTGTACCCATATAGAGCGGCGTTCAAGAACGAGTTCTACACTAACGCAAAACCGCAGACAACCGAAGCTCGGTCGATCAGCATAAGGCAGAGGGAACTGAATAACAGGATGGAACGACTCAACCAGACCTTCTCAGACCGTAACAAGACGCAGAGAACTTTTGATCAGACCGGATGTGCACAATTTATGGCAGATGGCGTGAGAATGGAATACACCTTCGCCCGACCGCATATGACGCTGAATGGCCGAACACCCGCTGAGGCGGCAGGCATTGACTTACGGCTAGGCGAGAACACGTGGAAAGCCCCGATCGAGATAAACGCCCAAGCTCATCGTCCGAAAGTTATCAGAGTCCGCCGTCGCTAGTGTCGAATAAGCGACAACGAGAATAGAATTATGGCCATTCCAGTCCAGATCCAGACTGTCAAAGGCTCATGAAGTATAAGCGCACCTAGCAGCACAGCCAAGATCGGGTTTACGTAGGCGTACGTAGCTACACGTGACGCCGCTACGTTCGTGAGAAGGTAAATGTACGCGGTGAATCCAATACAGGAGCCGAAGACTATGAGATATGCAACTGCTACCCACGACTCCATAGCCACGGCCCCGAGAACCTCACTTCTGAAGAGATTCTGTACCAGACTGATCCCGGCCATTGCGGTGCCTCCTACGAACATTTGCACAGACGACAGTAGGAAGAGCGAAGTCTGAAACTTGTGGTGTCGCCCCAACCAGGACCCGGTCGCCCACGAGAGTGAAGCGATAAATAGAGCTACTTCGCCTATTGCAACTTCCAATTTCTGACCGACCAAATCCGGTGCCATCAATACGGCGACTCCAACGAAACCCAGGACAATCCCGAATGTTCCTTTGAACCCAAGCCTCTCTCTGCTTCCGCTTATCGACTCAAAACCTGCGATCCACAAAGGAACGATTGCAACGATCAACGCAGCAAGTCCAGAAGCCACTGTCTGCTCAGCATAGTTTACCAAGCCGTTTCCTCCGACGAATAGTAGCACTCCGACAAGACTCGCGTAGGTTGCGTCTGTTCTGGAGAGCTTCAGTTGTTCACGCCGCAGGAAGGTCAGTCCCAGCATGATTGTGCCGGAAGCGAGGAAGCGAAGCGCACCTAGCAGAAATGGAGGAATTGAACCTACTCCGATCCGTATGGCTAGATATGTGGAACCCCAGACGACATACACCAACAGGAAGGCGATCGCGATTCTAACAGTCTTTCCAGTGAGCCGTGTGCGAAACAACACTCCTATCCACTCCTTCAAGCCCTTCACTTCAGTTTTCCAGTGCCTGTTCACATGATGCTGTCCAACGTGTCTCGTAAGCCGATTCAAAACCTTTCCAACCACTAACCCTGCGGTCGTGCTTTCCGAAGCCATATTGTTCGATGTCGTGGCGATATCTACCGTTGGTCGCGTGATGCCGAAAGGTTCAATGAACATGAGCAGTCGTCATCCCGTTACATGAATATCTGTCATCCATATGATTCCTTTACATACGGCATAAAAGAGAGCTTTGTCTTGCGGAAGTGGTGCTGTGAACGATCGGCGAGAACACGTAGCGATCGAATGTTAGAAAACTGAAAAGACGAAGACAAGCTTCAAAAAGGGAATTTGTGCTCACTTTGATGTGAGTGAGGTTTGCTCCAAGGGCTCGATAAGTTTTCTGCAAATCGTCGGGTCACCTCCCTCATCTACGTCTCCACGATCATCCTATTTCTCATCATAGTCTTCCTGCCTCCGCTTCTGGGGATACTGGTGAAATGGCCTTCGATATTTGAGATATTTCAGGCCCCCGATCTGCTGGCGCGTAGCAGGTCTGCTATTTTCGCATCGTTTGCCATCGCCTTCGGGGTGTCTATCTTAGACGTTATTGCTGGCCTTCCGCTTGCATGGTTCATTGCAGGAAAATCGTCAAAGCGATATGTTTCGATCGTGGATACGTTTGCTGATATTCCATTCATCATTCCGACGGTTGCTTTAGGTTACTCTGTTCTCCTCTTTTGGAGCAGGGAAGGAATATCTGCATTCAGTGACCAACCACTTATCTCCCCCGGTTGGCTACTCATTGCAGTACTACATTTCGCGTTCTCTTATCCTGTTGTCGTTAGAGTGATGGTTGGTGCACTTCAAGATTATGAGCGGACTCTTGAGGTCGCTGCACGAACGTTAGGCGCCTCTCCTCTAACTGCTGTGAGAACGGTGTCGTTGCCGGTCCTGAAGCCATCACTCGTATCCTCCTTCCTGTTGGCTTTTGCTCGTTCGCTATCGGAGACTGGAGCCACCGTGATGGTGGCCGGGACATTCGAGAATGGAACGGTTTTCATTAAAAACGCGTCCGATATGGGGCTCGTTAGTCCCCTTGTCTTTGTAAGCTTCGTCTTGATAGCTGCTTCAACTCTGATCTTCATAATCATCCAAGTTCTTGGGCCGAAACTTAGGTTTCCTCTCACCAAAGTTTGGCCAAATATTGAGGAGAGGCTATGCAGCAGAAGTGCGGTTACACTACGGGATCTCCTGACGTTAGCAGTGTTCCTTTTGTTCGTTATTATCCCTTCACTGTTTGTGGCCTTGCCCGCCGGCAAGGCGATATCTGATGGAACCGTAGAAAAGGCCTTGAGCGGGTCTGGGGAGTGGTCTGTCTATTGGGGGGCGGTAGGCCTCTCATACTTGGTTGCTATCTGTGCTACTCTCCTCAATGTTCTTGTAGGGCTACCATTATCTATTCTGATCGCGCGAAAGAAGATAGGTAAGGTTGAATCAACCATCCTTGACGCCGCGGTCAATATTCCAATTGTCATACCATCAATTGCGGTAGGGGTGTCGCTTCGACTCTTCTGGAGTAGCGTTACGGGAATTCCGGAATTCTGGCTTCTCGTTCTCTCCCACATGACTGTTACAAATGCTTACTTTGTACGATCGATGATTTCATCAATCGAACGGATTCCGCCCGAGTTAGAAGAAGTAGCTCGAACCCTAGGCGGCAAGCCTCTTACGGTTTTCAGAAAGGTAACAGTACCACTGGCGAAGTACTCGATGATTTCTGGGGCGGTGATGACATTTACTCGAAGCGTGGATGAGACCGGCGCAACGTTGGCAGTTTCAAGGGAGCTGAAAACGGCGCCGGTTCTATTGGTCGAATGGGTGAAGGGTACGATGCTAGTTTCACCCTCGACGATAGGACTGGGAGTGAGCGTCTTGGTGTTGACATCTTTCGTATCATTGATTATATTCAAACTCACCGCGGGGAGAACGATTTAGCGATGCCCTCGGTTCGTTTGATCAACGTTACAAAACGATTCAAAGACATCTTGGCTCTTGATCGCGTTTCGCTTACTATTCGGAGTCGAGAGTATGTGTGCGTCTTGGGCCCCACAGGAAGCGGGAAGACAACGCTCCTGCGTGTGATCGCTGGGCTTACTTCACCCGATAGTGGCCAGCTCCTAATAGACGAGAAGCCTGCTGATGATGTGAAACCTGAAGGTCGAAACACGGCTTACATGCCACAACAGTATGCGCTTTTCCCACACCTTACCGTTCTGGAGAATGTGGCATTCTCGCCGCTGGCCAGGGGAAGTGGGAAGGCGGAAGCTTTTGAAATAGCGCGGAAAGTCCTGAGGACTGTAAAGCTCGCTCATAGAGAGAATGCTCTGCCACACGAGCTCAGTGGTGGAATGCAACAGAGAGTTGCGCTTGGAAGGGCGATTGCTTCGGGAGCCAACCTTCTCCTTCTAGATGAGCCGCTTGGAGCGTTGGATGCTCGTCTGCGAGTGGAACTGAGGGCCGAGCTGAGGAGAATAGTCAAAGATTTCAACCTAACCGCTATTCATGTGACCCACGATCAGAATGAGGCAATGACGATCGCGGATACCGTCGTCGTTCTCAAGGATGGCACCGTCCAACAGGCCGGTTCCCCCTTTCACATCTATCAAGATCCTATCTCCATCTTCGCAGCTAATTTTGTCGGCGGATCAAACTTTCTAGTTGGAATCGTAGTTGGAATGGAACGCAACGCATCCGTGGTCGAGCTTCGTGAGGGGGTCCGAATCCGTGTGGGTCAAAAATCTCACAGCTTGGGAGAGCCGGTCATAGTATCCGTAAGAAAAGAATCGACGATACTTAGAGCCCACGCACCCGAAACTGGAAATGTAGTTCCGGGCCAAGTTAAGAATGCAAACTTCTTAGGAGCTTTCATCGAATATACTGTTCTTCTGGACAATAGAGAGACGATGAGAGCCAAGATCCCGACGATATACGTTGCTGACGGTTCCCTACCTTTCGAAGTTGGAGACAGAGTGTTTGCGATCTTGGATCCCGAGGATTGCAAGCTCTTTTCCCACCCGCCACTTGGGCTAACAACTGAACTGGAGGCGTTCTAATTGCCACAGGTCATAGTGGAGAACGTCAGCAAACGCTATCAGGACGTAACCGCTCTTGAACGCGTATCATTAAGTATCGACCACGGAGAATACGTCTCGATCATAGGGCCAAGTGGCTGCGGGAAGACGACCCTCCTTAGATGCATCGCTGGAATAATCGAGCCTGACGAAGGAGAGATATCAGTCGACGGCCGACCGCTGATAAGGGTGCCACCAGAGAAACGAAACCTCGGATATATGTTCCAAGAGATCGCGCTCTTCCCGCACATGAATACAAGAGAGAACGCAGGATATGGGCCTCGCGTCAGAGGATACTCCACTCAGCGTGTGCGAAGCATAGCTAATGACACGCTTGAGATGGTAAATCTAGTTCAGCAGTCGAGCGCCTATCCATTTGAGCTTAGCGGTGGTGCAAAGCAAAAGGTTGCCTTGGCACGTGCAATAGGATCCGCTCCCTCGCTTTTACTGCTTGATGAACCTCTCGGATCTCTCGACACTAGCGTTAGGGTAAACTTGCGTCTCGAGCTGAGAAGGCTGGTCAAAGAGCTCGGACTTACAGCTGTCCATGTGACTCATGATCAGGAGGAAGCCATGTCAATCTCAGATAGGCTGGTAATAATGAGAGATGGCCGTATCATAGAAGTCGGAAAGCCACATGAACTCTATCTCAACCCAAAGGAAGTTTTCACAGCGAATTTTCTGGGAGAAGCAAATTTCCTCATGGCCACCGTCATCTCGGTTGGTAGTAATGATATGACGCTCGACATTCAAGGAGAACGAATAGAAATACCTGTACGCACGATACCGAAAGAGGTAGTCGTCGCTATCAGACCACAGTTCGTCCGAATCGCTAGAAGTGGACCGAAAATATTAGGAGGATGGGAAGGCAGAATAGTCGATAAGAAGTTCCTAGGAGATTCCGTGAGGTTTGAACTAGACTTTAAGAACGGCCTCAGGATGATGGCTCAAATACCACTGAATGTCCAATATGTGGACGTGAATGTTGGAGAAAAGATAAGCGCAAACTTTCAAAGGGACAAGATACTAACTTTTGCTCGTTCCACACAGGGTTTAGAGAAAGAGTTGTCAACAGGATAGTGGCGATCAGGCATGTCGGATAGATTTGAGAGCTGGTTTGTAGCGCGTCGTCGAGTAAGAGCAATCGAGATGATATTACATCAATCGAACATAGTCATCCAATGCGTCGACGAACTTACGAGATGTGTAGAGGCTGCTTCGGATGGCGAAGATGGTGAGGTCGGCACGACTTTCAAGAGGCTTCATGAGAGGGAGCGCGAAGGAGACATCCTGAGAAAGTCCATAATAGACGAACTTGCTAGGGCGAATCTTCCAACCTACGAGAGGACCAGCCTAATGCGCCTAGTGAGGCAGATAGACTGGATCGCCGACTGGGCATTGGAGTCAGGCAATATTCTGACGCAGTTTCAATTCAGCCGTATGCCGGACACAGTTCGTAAATTGGCTATAACGATGATAAAAGCCGTGAAGGATTGCATGATGAATGTGGAAGATTGCATAGAGAAACTGACTGCGAAGCAGATACGAGCTTCATTGGATGCTGCGGACCGCGTTGAAAGATTCGAGGAAGAAGTTGACGGGTTGTACAGGAACGCTAGAGGTGAACTGAACAAACTGAACGATCCTAGTTTGGGAATCGGGTCGATAGTTCTGCTCGCCCAATTTCTAGACGCCATCGAGAACGTTTCTGATAAATGCGAGGACACATGCGACCAAGCTAGGGTGATAGCGGTTCTTCATTCGCAGAGTTAACCTGTCAGCTTACGCTTCGAACGCCACAGTTAAGTTCCATGAATAGATACTTACCTCGAGAAGACAGCAGAATGCTTCGAAGGGCCTTCTCAGCCGAGTTCTTAAAGGCCTAGTCCTTTATCGCTTCTAGAAAGCTTACAACATTCCACAGCTTGACTCTCGTGTACTGTGGCATATTCGGGTCCTGTGAGATCTCGTCTAAGATAGCTATGGCGTTAGAGGCCCTCACGCCTATGCTGTACTGTGACACCTGTAAGGCGTCCATGGCTTCTTTGGCGGCTCTTCTTATGTTTCGGGGTGTGGTATTGTCTTGAGACACCTCACCCAAGACCGCGAGAGCCTGCTGGACTCTCGACTCATAGTCTGCTCTTCTCTTCGATGTCTTCGACCCGGACATGAGAGCTCACCGCTCAATGAAACCACAGGGCGAGAACAGGATTATTAGAACCCTCCTAAATGATTTGTGGATTTTTCTGGTCTTCTCGTCTTTTTGATAGTCGTTTGAGTCCATTGTAGGGTTGTTGGATAGGTCTCTTTCCAGTTTCTTCTTTCGACATAGAGACCGACGGAGGCTCGTCTTCTGGATCTCCTTGTTCGTCTTGGTCTTGTGGATCGCAAAGACGCTCTTTAGGTTGGATCCTTCCGAAGGGTTGGCAACGATCCTTGGGATAGGGGCAGCTTTCGCAGCAGGCGCATGCGTATCGAAGGACATGGGTTCGGGAATCCTAGGCTAGAAGGCGGGTTAGACAGTGGGACTCATATGTTCTGCATAGCATATGAAAAGGGGGGAGGCCTATGCATGAATTGCATAAAGCCGTAGGGGTTGCGATAGCTAAGGCCGACCTGCCAGGGTGCACAGTTGTCAGAGATCCGGCATGCGGTGGAGATCAGAATATACCACTGTTCTGCTGTCGCGAGAAATCTGGCAAGACTCAGTACTGTGATGTTGACCTCCTGATCTTGAAAGACAACAAGGTGAGGGTCATCGTTGAGATCGAAGAAGCAAATGTGACTCCAATTCAGATCTGTGGAAAATTCCTTGCCTCGGCGCTCTCATCACACTTCATTCATGACAGATGGGACACCCCTGTAGAAATGGCTGATTTAGTGCTCTTCATACAAGTGCTTGACACGTCGAAGCTGAAATTGGACAAGACCTCGAAGATGATGCAATGGACCAGGTTGGAGCAATCGATACGAAGTATTCTTCCAGTCAAGGACAGTAGAATATGCTGCTATAGACTGTTTCAAGGAGTTGCGAAGGAATTCGCACCTGGCAATGAGAAGACCAAAGCTCTACTCACCTGTATCCAGAGATTTCAGAACATGCCACTGTTCAGTCAGCTGCGACAAACTTCATAGCGCTCCTGCCTTTAACCTTTGGTAGCTGAGGGTGGGTATGCAGAGGACAACAAGGCGCAAGTATCTCAAGTATTTAGGTGCTGGTAAACTGGTGCGCGAATCCTACGTCCGGCCTCGCTCACCAGCCAAGTAGACTAATGAGTAACGTCTCAACGCATAGTGAAAGTCGAGGGGAGGGCTTTGATATGACTAGATCCCTACTGGCCGCGGAGAAGGTATTCCTTCAACCTCAACACTAACATTATTAGACCATTGTGGCAAGGGAACTGTTGCGGTTCATTCGAGACTTAGCCGGAGGAATCATAACATGAAGTTTAGAACGATCATCGAGCAAGACGAATATGGAAACTACGTAGTGCAATGCCCCGCTTTGCCCGGGTGCATCTCTGAAGGTAAGACCAGAGAAGAAGCGTTAGCCAATATCAAAGATGCCATCGAAGGCTACATGGCAAGCTTGAAGAAGCACAACGAGCCGATCCCACCGCCCATAGAAGAAGAAACGGTTGAAGTAAGTGCCTAAGCTGCCTGTGGTTTCTGGGATCGAAGTGGTCAAAGCACTCGCGAAGATCGGATACGAAGTCGACCATCAGACTGGTAGCCACATAATTCTGCGACAAAGAGAAGCTCCGCACAGAAGACTTACCGTGCCAAGACACAGCGAATTGGCCAAGGGCACTCTAAGAGCAATAATCAGAGAGGCAGGACTAACCGTAGAAGAATTCTTGCACCTCCTATAGCGGCCCATGGCAACAGAAGAGGACTGTGCCTGCAGTGCGGCCAAGATTGCTTTCCTACAGTGCTTCCGATACGAGTTCCTGCGAGGGGGACCCGGATAGAAGACTAGGCGGGCCCGCGGAGGCTCGGATAATCTTCTATCCGAATGAGGTGCGGAGGTTTGGTGGGATCGACTTCTTCAAACGGGTTGAAGGGTGAAGTCTGATGGGTCGAACGGTTCGCTCTTACAGGTTGAGTCTTGAGGCTGAGATTCAATCTTGGAAATCTTTCAGAGACATGCTACGGATAGACGAGCGCGAGGTCTTTGATGACTTGACTAATCTAAAATCTTTCTTGTTGAGGCTTTGGATATGGGCAGTGATGTGAAGCGAATGGCTGATCTCCTCAAGTCGGGTGCTACTATGCTTTCAGAAACATGCCCGGAGTGCAAGAGCCCACTATTCAAGGTCAAGGATGAACTTCTATGTGTAAGGTGCAATCGACCTGTTGTAGTGATCAGGGCTACGGAGGATGAGAGCAAGGTTATTGCCGCCCAAGCCTTGGGAAAACTAGAGCAGACAGCGTTGATGAAGGTCGACGAGATCAACTCGGCCATAGCTGTTGAGAAGGATCCTGAAGAGATTGAGAGGCTACGCCTATCCCTATCAGATTGGCTTACGGTTATTGAGAGGGTTAGAAAGTTGAGGAGCGCGTCTTCATGAGGCCTCTTCCTTGTACCTTGAAGCGATGACCTCTCTAATTCTTCGAGAAATCTTCTCTCCTATTCCATCAACTTTCTGCAACTCTCTCTCAGAGGCTGAGAATACGTTTCCCACGGTTCCAAAAGCTTTCAGCAACCTCTTTGCTAAGACCCTGTCAACATGAGGTAGGCCCGCAACCAAGTACTCCTGCCAATATGCAAGGCTGACAGGCTTCTTATCTGATCTTACTCTTGGCAGATGCTTCTCAAGAAGCTGTTCTCTTCGCGCTATGGAGAAGAGTAGCAACGCCGTCTCGGAAGGGTCCCTCGTCCAAGCTATAGGAATGTCATAGTCAATGAGAAGACTTGAGACGGCGCCCATCACAGCTTCCGGTCGGATATCTCTAAACGTGTATAGGGTTTCTCCTTCTATGAGGAAAAGTGGCTTCTCGTACGAGTCTTTGAGACTGGTCGCTTGGCTAAAGAGCCTGCCATCAATGATTGATGTTGAGAAGTCATTCGAAGTCTTCCGCTCAACGACGACCCTATCAGAGAGCACAAAGTCGCCGACCTCAAGTGTTTTCAAATCAAGTTTCACGTTGTACCTTACCAGTTCTTGTACAACCTGCGAACCTGACTCTCTTGTGTCCACGATGATAACTACCTCCCCCTTGCTGTGTGGTGCTTCCTTCTGGACGCCTTTCACATAGCGGTCAAGGTTCGACTCCGCTTGATCCAACTCAGAAAAAGCGGATCTGTCTTTCAAAGGCCTATCCAAGGTTTCCAACCCTGTAGAAAGCATATGCGCTCTTTCAAAGAGCTGTTCGATACTTCTCCTCGTACACTTAGCTAAAGAGCTTGCAGATGAATTAGGTGTTCTACGGCGCGCGGTTGGCTCATATATGTGATATATCCTTGAAAGACCATCGTTTGGTGTGAGCTTGATTGGCCAATAAGGAGCCGAAGCTGGTCTATAGGAGAGGCCGCAGACCGAAGGGGCTTGTTGTTAAGCGTACAAGACTGGATCGATCAAGTTTTCAATACAACGCCTTCCCACAGACGATTCATGGAAGGGCTGTACTGCGCTACGGGGCTGAGAACGCAGCCGTCCAAAGGGTGTTGATTAGAATACTCAGAGAGCTGAATCGACTACGACTTGATGCTCCGATCACTGTTGCCGATCGTGAGGGGTACCTCGATGGCCAGATCGCTTTCGAAGCCGGCGTGGCAAATGAAGACCACTTCAACTACCTAGACGGTTACGAAGAGCGATTGATGAACGAGACCATAGTGAAGCAGGGCGTGTTATCGGTACTTGACTTCTTGATCGTCGCAAGGTACTTGGTTAAGGATCAAGAAAGGCATCCGATCAGGACGGATAGCTATCTAATCCGTTTCATCGTCTCCGAGTACTCCATGGAGGTATACCTATCTCATGAGAAGGGGATAAGAAGACTAAATCCCGACGAGCTGATAATGATGATAGCGAAGGAACTGGATCGCCAACTGAAGGCTAGTTACAATTTAGGCGTCAAGATCGAGTCCCTCAGAACAGCCTAACCGGCTCTATACAGTTTGTTGCTTCTGAAAACTAAGAAACCCGACTGTTCTCAGTCATTGTTCTTACAGCCCTAGCATGCGCTGCGATAGAGGCGTCGAGTCAAAAGAATACTCAGCGTCTCATAGGCCTGATCGACGGGTACTGACCGAAATCCGATATTACTCTGCTCTAACGCCTCAACCTGACACTCAAGCTTAAATTGTAAAAGCAGTCTTCTATAGGATCGGGAGGAAAACGTTTTGAGAAAAGCCATAATCCCATACTTTGATTTATGCACGGGCTGTCGAACCTGTGAACTCGCATGTTCAATGGCCAAGTTCGGCGCCTACATACCAAGGCTTTCCTATATTCAAGTTACAACAGAGTCGAACGGACTTAGAGCGCAACCTCACATCTGCGAACAGTGTGAGGATCCACCTTGCTGGCGTTCATGTCCTGTTGACGCCTTCAAGAGGGATGAGAAAACGAATGCGGTTCTAATCATCCCGGAGAAATGTATTGGCTGCCGAGCATGTGTACCAGCCTGCCCAGTAAACGCGATACAGTTTGACAAGGCTACTCACAAGGCTGTGAAGTGCGACCTATGCCTCGGCGACCCACAATGTATCAAATACTGTCCAACCAAAGCGTTGGAGATGAAGTAAGAGGAGGCGAAATATTTGGTCAATAGTTATGCAGGCAAAGTACTACACGTAGACCTGACAAAGAGAAAGGGGATCAAGAAACAGAACCTCGATATGAACTTCGCAAAGAAATACTTGGGCGGAAAGGGGTTCGGAGCAAGGCTTCTCTACGATATGGTTCCACCTAGGTTAGACCCGTTCAACCCTCAGAACCCCATCATCTTCTGCACAGGCCCTCTAACGGGAACTATGACACCAACCAATAGATACTGTATAGTTACAAAGTCACCTCTAACGGGGCTATTCTCGGACTCGTATGCTGGTGGAGACTTTTCGCCAGAGCTCAAGTTCGCAGGATACGACATAGTTGTGATAAGAGGAAAATCGCCTAGACCGGTCTACCTTTGGATAGACGATGATAATGTCGAGTTGAGATCTGCGAAGGGGCTTTGGGGTTTGGACACATACCAGACCCAAGAAAGGATCCTAGAGGAGCTTGGAGACAGGTCTGTTAAAGTGGCGTGCATAGGACCTGCAGGAGAGAAACGGGTTAGGTTCGCTCTGGTGGACTCGAGCCCGCACAGACAGGCTGGAAGATGTGGAACAGGAGCTGTCATGGGATCAAAGAACCTGAAGGCTGTAGCCGTTAGAGGAAGCGGGAAGGTCGAGTTAGCTGACCCGAAAGCTTTCGACCAAGCCTACTGGAAGTCTCGTGAAGAGATAGAGAAGAGCAACGACTCGATAACATATAGGAAAGGTGGAACCCCAGCCTTTGTGGGATTCGCGAACAGCCAAGGCCTCTATCCCACACGCAACTTCTATGACGGAGTCAGCGACAAGGTCGCAAGCGCCCTAGACGACGTAAGCCAGAGAAAATACCTCTGGACTAGGGAGTACGGTTGCTTCGCCTGTTCGATCCACTGCACAAAGATTGGAAGGATTCGAAGAGGACCATGGGTTGGAACCGAGACGGACATAGTAGAGTACGAGACGACAGGCCTGATGGGCTCCAATTGCGGGATAGACTTTCTAGAAGCTGTAGCCTACGCTACTGTACTCTGCGATAAGTATGGACTGGACTCGATAAGTGCAGGCAACCTCATCGGCTGGACGATGGAATGCTACGAGAAAGGGATCCTGACCAAAAAGGATCTTAATGGGTTGGACGCGAAGTTTGGAAACTGGAAAGCCCAGATCGAGCTAGTCAAGATGATAGGGGAGAGAAAAGGCATCGGAAGGATTCTAGGCGAAGGAGTTGCTCGAGCGTCAAAAGCCGTCGGGAAAGGCTCAGAAGAATTCGCTATCCATATCAAGAAGATGGAGACGCCTGCCTGGCCACCAAGGGGATCGCCGGGACAAGCGATAGCGCTTGCATGTTCCGATAGAGGATGCGACCATCAGAGAGGATGGATGCCAGCCTACGAGATAGGCGGATACTCATGGCCGTTCGGCCCGGCATTTGACAGGTTATCGATCGAAGCGAAGAAGTCTCAGTGTGTAAAATGGGAGCAAGACCACCTAAGCGCCCTTTACTCACTCACAGTATGTGAGTTTAGCCGGTCGGGCATAGCAAACGACACCTACGCTGCTCTGGCTTCAGCGGCCACAGGCTGGAACATCGATTATAACGAGCTACTCAAATACGGAGAAAGAACCTGGAACATTATAAGAGTCTTCAACGTGAGAGAAGGGATAGATCGAAACGCTGACTCTACTATACCGAAACGCTTCAAGGAGCCGATACCCTCAGGCCCGGCCAAAGGCCACAAGATCACAGATGAAGATTTCAACAAACTACTAGACTGGTACTATGAAGCCAGAGGCTGGGACAAAGACGGCATACCTACAAAGCAGAAGCTGACAGAGCTAGGGCTTGAAGATATGGCAAAAGATCTCAAACGCTAACCCTAGGAACGCCTATGCAAGTCAAAGTCAGACTATTCGACCGTCTAAGAGACGTATCAGGGAAGACCGCATTATCGAAAGATATTCAGAAAGACTCGACGCTACGCCAACTGATAGAAAGAATCGCCGCTGATGAAGGGACCGAATTCAAGAAACTGCTGTTAGACCCTCCGACAAATACGCCTCTCCCAAACCTCAGCATTCTAGTGAACGGGAGACACAACCGCTTCCTCAGCGGACTCGAAACAAGGTTGAGAGAGGGCGACGTAGTCGACCTTATAACAGCCATGAGCGGTGGCTAAACAAGCCACCCCCACTCTTTTTCCTTAAGTTCAACAAACTTGCGATCAAGTCTCTGCTCTTGTCAAGTGAGAACAGTAACAGGATAGGACAGACCCCAGCTAGCTTCTCGGGCTTCAATGTGCTAGGTGGGTGAACTTTTCCCTCCTACGTATATGTAGGAGATTCAATCATCAAGGCGCATACCTCACTGAAAGTGCTAGCTGGGAAACAATTCTAGATGTTCTTAGATTGGGGTAAAAACCGGGCTCCTCTGCCGACGGTTCGAGGAAGTACCCCCCTCCCCCCTCGAGACGAGCAGAAGCTTTTCCTTATCTCGAACGAGACAGTCAAACAAGAGTAGAAAACTTAGAACCTCACCAACCGCTGAGTCAACCGGACTCAGCTGTCGCTAAGTCTTAAATACAATATATTCCGCCATTCACTTACGCGGACGAGATCGAGAGGAGAAGGAAAATGAGTCTGAAAGGATTTGAAACGAAGATCAACGTTGCCAGGGTTGCGTTGTTCGATCAACCGAAACGAATCATCTTCGCCTCGGGGGCCGTAGAAGAGTTTGTGGGACCCGAAACGAAACGGCTAGGAGGCAAAAATGTTGTCGTCGTCACGGATAAGGGCGTGGGGAAGGCTGGGATGGCTGATACAGTCGCGGACTTGCTTAAGAGGCAGGGCCTCAGCGTAGACATCTACGATCAGATCTCGGCTGAACCCACAGCAGACAGCATAAGAGCCGCAGTCAAGTATGGTCGAGAAGGCAAGTACGACCTTGTCGTAGGCGTAGGAGGAGGCGCCGTACTCGACACCGCAAAGATGGTGGCTGTATGCCTTACCAACCCGGGCGACGCTATGACATATGTAAACCCGGCTGAGGACAAGACGAAGGAACCAGCCAAACCAAAGATATTGATCCCAACCACCTCCGGAACAGGAAGCGAGGCTTCAAACTACTCGGTCGTAATTGAAGGCATGTACAAGACGTGGGCGGCCAGCATCAACCTCTTCGCTGACGTAGCGATCGTTGACCCCATGATGGTTGTATCATGCCCGCCAAGACAGACAGCCGGCAGCGCTATGGACGCATTAAGTCATAACGTCGAGGGCTTGATAGACCGTGAAGCCAACCCTCTCTCAGACGCTCAGGCGCTCGAAGCAACAAAACTGGTCTTGAAATATGCAAGAAGAGCATACCATGCTGGAGACGACCTAGAAGCCAGATGGAATATGGCCGCTGCGGCTACGCTTGGCGGAGTCGTAATTGCATATCCATGGATAGGAGGCCCAGCGATGCTTGGACACTGCACAGCGGAAGCCCTGGGACCGAGATGGAACGTTCCCCACGGAATAGCCTGCGGCGTGTCGCTAATATACATGCTCCAATTCAACCTGCCCTCATGCATAGAGAAGCTCGCCTACGTTTCGAAACAGGTACTCGGAGACGAGGTCTACGGCCTAAGCCAACGCGAAGCCGCGTACGCTTTCGTCCACGCGGTGAAGGATCTGATGGAAGACATGGAGCTTGCCACAAGCTTGAAGCAGTACAACGTCCCAAGCAAGGAACTTGACGAGTTTGCAGAGTACCTCTTCAAAGAGCGTCAACACGTCTATGGACTTCCAAGGTTCAACCCAAGGAAACTGACCTTAGAGAATACAAAGGAATTCATGCACCTCATGTATGAGGGAACCCTACTGGGATAGTCCAATCGTCTCTGATACGTTCAACTCCCTCTTTTTTTCCGCATTCAATTCAGAGAAGTGTACTTTGAAGCAGTCAAGGAAGGGCTGTCGAAGTTACACCTAAGGAAAGATGAAGGCCCACGCATGAGGCTATAGTCCTACAGTGAACTTTTTTCCTAGCGAGTACTATCTGAAACGACCGCGGGCATTCCGCAGCTTTCTAGACTTCGAACCTTGATTGGAAGGCGGGCACTCGCCCAGTCAAGTCCCCTTGCAGTCTTTCAACACTCGCAGCATTGCAATCAGCTACCTATCTCTAAACATGCGCCGCTTCAGCTCATGGTTCTCGAACACGGATTCTTGAACGCTTCAAGAGTCAACCTAAGGAGATCGACCTTTACCTCCTCAATAGGTCTATTAGAGTCCACGAGCACAAGCTCTCTTTCATCGACAAGTTGAAGATACATGTCTCGAACTTTTCTCTCAAGTTCGAAGCTCTCTAGAACTGATCTCTTCCGTTTGATCCTACTTAGGCCAACATCGGGTGGGACGTCCAGATAGAACGCAATGTCGGGCTTGATTGCAAAGCTGTTGATCTTCCTTATCCATTCTACATCAACTCCTTGCGCTCCTTGGTACGCCAGTGAAGAGTGCAAATAGCGATCGCAGACCACGACCTTAGCGTTTTCAAAGCTTGGAAGAATTTCCGTTTTCAAATGATCATACCTATCTGCGGCAAAGAGCAAAGCTTCAACTTCTGGAAGAATCTTCTCTTTTAGAAGCATCCCTTGGATGAACTTGCCTACGCTACCGTCCGAGGGTTCAGCTGTATAGACCGCGTCGAACCCTTGGGCCTTGAGTTCATCTCTGAGAGCTTTTGAGTGAAGCGTCTTGCCACATCCGTCGATACCGTCTAGAACCACAAAGAAGCCCTTCAACGTCTTTCGCATGGTCTTTACTCCTACATATTGTAACGTAGCTCCTTCCACCAGTTATAAGTCATGTATTGAGTAGGCGACAAATACGCATAGGCATCCATGCATCGTTTAGGATTGAATGGTAGGCGGCACAGGCGAATGCTTACGCCTATGATCTCAAGTCTACGCAAAGTCTGAAACATACTCGACGGCTTCCACGCTTCAGACCGATTCAGGGTTAGTACTATACCCGCCAAAAGGCACATAACTCGGAAATGCTTTCAACCATATCCGAGATCTATCCTCCGAATTTCCAAGGTGCGGATGATCTATAGCACGGAAGCTAGGAGACCCCTATATGTATTGGGGCTTCATCAAAGACCCGTTATACGGCTACATTCGCCTAACAGAGACCGAGAAGCGAATCATTGACACCAAACCAGTTCAGAGGCTGAGAAGGATAAAACAACTCTCCGGAGCAGAATACGTATACCCTGCTGCTAACCATACGAGGTTTGAACATGTTCTGGGGACGATGTACCTCGCAGGGATCTTGACAGAAACACTACCTGTCGGTCTTTCCAACGACGAAATTGAGATGCTGAAAATAGCTGCGCTGCTGCATGACGTGGGCCACGGCCCTTTCTCCCATGTCTTTGATCAGTTTCTGATCAGACACTATCGCAAGACACACGAGGATATGACATCTCGAATCATCGCCAGTTCCGAGGTCAAAGATATTCTCGAAGACTCGGGCTTCAACCCTTCTGACTTAGCCAAACTATCTGTGGGGAAACTCCACGACCATAAGAGACCGTTCTTCGACCAAATGATTTCTAGCACGGTCGACGTAGACAAAATGGATTTTGTCCCTAGAGATTCATATCATACGGGCGCAGGCTATGGCCACGCTGATGTCTTCAGACTGATATACACAATGGACGTGTATGAAGGGAACCTCGCTGTGGATGCGACGGCTCTAGCAACGCTCGAGACGTTCCTTCTAGCGAGGTTAGAATCGTTCAGGGCGATCTACTTCCATCGTGCTTCACGTGCAGTGCAGCTGATGTTGGTCAAAGCCTTAGATCTGGCGAGGGATGACATTGGAATTCTCGAATTCAAAACGCCAGACGAATATCTCCGCCTAGACGACTACACCGTTTGGTCGACGTTAAAGAGATGCAAGGATTCGAAACAAATCCTAGAAAATATCGAATCCCGCTATCTCCTAAAGTGCGCTTTTGAGAAAACGTTCTTCACAAGAGACGAGACCGTAACCAGCCTCTTCACAAATGAAGCTGTCCGCCACCAGATTGAGACCGAAATAGCCAGAAAAGCGAATATTGATACAGATAAGGTTATCATAGACGTTCCATCGCTTCCATCAGTACCATACTCCCACTCCATCGGAGCGGAACCGATGGAAATACCGATCTTTGAAGAATCCAGAACAGGAGAGAGGTTGCCAAGAAAACTTGGAGAACTCTCTAGAGTGATCGAGGTTCTTCGCGTTTTCATGAACATAATTCGTGTCTACACAGACGAGGCTAACAGAGACAAGATAGGACGATCCTCAAAAGAGGTCCTGGGAAACCTGCCTGCGGAAACAAAGATATCATACTAACGCGATCGAACGCTTACGCAACCGATAGATTTATCATCATTTCTGGATTGGAATATTCGATCTCTTAGAGAGAACATTCTCAAACAACTTGACGAACAATCTTAGAGCTTCTGCTTCTGGAAGGGTCGTCCTCACCGAGATCAAGCTCATCTTTCCAAAGGTGGCGGAAACCCTTTCTGCCAACGCCCTACTTGCGAGAAGGTATCGTCCACCAAGGAGCACCGAAGAGGTCCCAGCTTTCACCTCTCCCGACCTTGGAACCGCAAAAGCCACCGTTCCCAAAGCAATCGTCCCTTCATAGAAAAAAGCCAACACAGCATTCTCCATCTCGAGTAAACTAATCTTTAATAATAGTCCATCTCGCTTTAGGTCGGCCTCTTGGAAGCTCAACCTTCAATACCGTCAAAAGGCTGTGGAATGTAGCTTATTAAGACAGCCTTGATCGCGAGAGAAGTTGGCCGTCGTGGATACTTTGAAACTCGTTGTGATCTCAGACGTGCATGCAAACTATGACGCTATTAGAGTCGTATCTAATGAGATTCGTGACTGCGATCTTCTAGTATGCCTAGGTGATTTGGTTGGTTATGGCGCGCAGCCGAACGAGGCGGTGGAGGAGATACGGCGACTCGGCCCGAAGGTTATCGTAGCTGGGAATCATGACTACGCAACAGTCACTGGTGATACGTCAAACTTTGTTGCCTACGCTACTTTGGCGATTGAATGGACGCGGCGTGAGCTGAAACCTGAAAACCTTGCCTTCCTCTCACAGCTTCCTTACGTTTCGACTGAAACCTTAGGTAACCTGACAGTAGGCTCCTATCATGGCAGTCCGAGAGATCCCCTGAACGAGTATATCTACCCGGGAATGCCGCAGTTTACACTTCAGGCCCTAATTGAGGAAGCCGCTGCGAATCTGCTGCTTCTAGGCCACACACATATACCCTTCTACTCAACCACAAGCTCTGGAACACTGGTGAACCCGGGGAGCATAGGTCAACCCAGGGATGGAGACCCACGTGCAAGCTATGCCGTTATACAAGTCTCCAACAGCAAGATCGACTGTAGAATAGAAAGAGTCCCATATGACATTGAATCCGCGGCCAGTCGAATACTACGGGAGCGTCTACCGACATTTCTGGCTGACAGGTTATTCGTAGGGATGTAGCCGACACGTGTGTAAGACGCGCCTGTTGAATAGGTGCGTTTTCTGTTCTGGCCACACAAATATATGACTGGCGCAGTCTTAATAGTGGATCGACGTAAAAATAATGAACGTCAACGATCATCTTGAAACTGGATTTGAAAGGAGTAGATAGTATGAATTTTGTTGGTAGAGACATAATCTCAATCAGAGATTTTTCTCGAGACGAGATAGACCACATAATGTCAGTCACTGATTTGATGGAGCCTCTCGCGAGAAAGGGCTCGGACATGTTGCGCGGAAGAATTATGGCGACATTATTCTTTGAGCCTAGTACCCGCACGAAGCTGAGTTTCGACTCCGCTATGCAGAGGCTCGGAGGAGAAACACTTGGTTTTCACAGCTCGAGGGGCACCTCGGTTGAAAAGGGTGAAAACCTGGCGGATACTGTTAGGGTCGTAGAGAACTATTCGGATCTAATTGTAATCCGACATACCATGGACGGAGCCGCACGTCTGGCAGCAGAATTCTCCAGAATCCCCATAATAAACGCTGGTTCGGGGTCTGAGGAGCATCCTACGCAGGCACTACTAGACCTTTACACGATGAAGCGTGAGCTCGGATCGATCGATGACCTCAATGTAGGACTTGTTGGCGACCTACGGTACGGAAGGACAACTCACTCTCTTGCCTACGCTCTCTCGCAATACAATGTGAAACTGTTCCTCGTCTCTCCTGAAACATTGAGAATGAGAAGGGAGGTTCTTGAAGACGTTTCAAAGAAACTACAGGTAATAGAGGCCCAGGATCTTAATGCAGTTCTTTCCGAACTAGATGTGATCTACATGACCCGAATTCAAAAAGAGAGATTTGCAGACCCTGAGGAGTATGAAAAAGTAAAGAGCTCCTACAGATTGACGGCAGGAGATATGAAAAAAGCAAGAAAGCTAGCGATCGTAATGCACCCACTGCCAAGGGTTGACGAGATAGCTTATGATGTAGACGGAACTGGTCATGCTAAGTACTTTAAGCAGGTCTGGTATGGACTCCTATCCAGAATGGCGCTTCTAGTTCTAGTGCTTGGAGAAGTGAGATAATAATATGCCTAGCTTCCCAAGGTTGTAGAATTCACTATTCCCATTCGAGATAGGATAACTCGGTCCCCTGTTCGCTCACCTTCAAGGCTCCTATCTCGATCTTTGTAAAGCCTCGGGTGACAGGCGAATATACCCTAAGAAATCTGTCCTTCGTATCGACCCCTTGCAAGACGCCTATCCCCAAGAGCCAACCATGGTCATCGATCAATCCGACAAGCGCCTTGACTAATGACTCGTCGATATCCGTAGGCTTGAGTATTCGTCCTCCACTATATGAGAGCTGAATCCTTCGAGTATCAACCATCATCGACTTAGCGCCTGTCAAGTACTTCCTATATCCAAACTCCCTAAGTTCTCTCCTTTGCTCCTTGGTGCGCTTGAGAACAATACTTGAAGACTCTATCTGAAAAGATATGCACTCGGTCAGTTCGAGAATTGGGCTAACCTCGTGCTCTTCGCCTACTCCAACTACGAAGTCGGGATCAACGGTATCTATCAGGCGTTTCTTGTAGACTATCGCCTGACTGTCCACAACCCATCCATCTGTATTAACCGCTAAGATATCGAAGGTCGTAACACGGTCAACCAGCCTCTCGATTCCACGCAATACCTTCTCTCTGATTGGTGTGGGACTAATGTATCCTACAAAGTACAGAAGGTCTGGAGTCACATCTGACAGACTGAGAACGTAGTTCTCAACCCTTCCGAGGCCTATAGTACCGGGTGGCCCTATATCTGACTGGCCAAGATCCGCATCAATAACTGCAACCTTTAACCCGACTTCTCTGGCAAGGTTGGCCACAACCGTACAGAAAGTGGTCTTACCTGTGTCAACGTTTCCCACGATGACGGTTTTTCCCTTTCGAGCTTCCAGAATTGTTTCCATGGTATCGAACCAAGAGTCGGGAATAGGGCTTCCTCGAATCTCTGAACAACTGGCAGAGTTTGAAATGTAACAATCTAGTCTGGAGTCGTCTAGCGCCTCTACTGGTAGCTGTCTTCCCTTTTTTATCACAATTCTGCGTTGCTTCTCGAGTGGATAACCCAAGACTCTCACTTTGCCATCGAGCAATCTGAGTGATGCAGGTCCGGACACGAGCAGGGTTCTTCCCGTTTTTACGTCAACCTGCATATACTGAGACGGGAGCTTCTCTCTTGAGTCCTTATCCATAGAAGCCAGCTGCGGGCAAGCTACTTGAACGGTCAGAGTTACTTAGAAGAAGGTTTTCTCTTCGAACTTCTCTGAAGGGCCGCAAGGACTATCATTGGGAAGATTATTGTTGCGTCGCCTATTACCGTCGCAAGGTTTCTCTTGTTTGCTACCTTCTTCCAGCTTATGGCCTCCTCGAGTGGAGCTCCGCTTAGTCCACCTGCCTCCGGCCGGTCAAATGTAACTTGAACAGCAGCGTCGACTCCGCCGCGTAGGATGTTTGCCGCTAGAACATGATGTTTAGGTAACCCTCCGCCCAGAATTATTACGCCGACCTTATCCGCCTCGTAGGACATATCGACAAGTTTACTGAAGTCTAGGAATGGGTTTATCACCAGTGTATTTGTCTGACTATATGTCCACAGGTTCATCCCAAACATTGAATCGAAAATTCCGGGACAGAAGATCGGGACATCTTTCCGCTGGGCAGTTCGAATTATAGAATCTTCATCCTGAACTTTTCTTCCAAATTCCCTGAGTAGTTCGTACGTTGAAATATTTTTTCGTTTCTGTTCATCTATTTTCGCGAGAATT
>CAZLVF010000001.1:74913-81988 GCA_964562925.1 uncultured Candidatus Bathyarchaeia archaeon | reverse complement strand
AGCCCCGCCGGAACGAGTGGCCCCGCAACTGAGAGTATGTTTGTGCATCGTTTGTTAGAAAACATCTCCGAACATATGCTGACAGCTTTCCCGAATCTTCCGGCTCCCAGAACTCCTGCTCTGCTCATTTCCTTGGCAAGGTCGCTTGTGCTCATGCTTTGCTGAACTTTAATCTGCTTGATTTGACGCATCAGAGCGACCTTTGCAACAGGTGTACCTTGACAGCGGATCCTCAGCTTTTTACTCTGACTATCTTATTCTTACCGAGCATACTCCAGTATTCGACTTCCAATCCTGAAGTTAGCTTTCCTTTGAGGTCCTCATCTGTGGGGATCTCTGTCTCAAAGGTTTGGTATGTCTCTAGGTCCATCAGTTGGACCATGTCTCCTGTGATTGAGATAACTTGTCCAGTTCTCTTCTCGATCATTGGGACTTCTATCTTTGCATCGACAGGGCTTATCACGCTCTTCTTTTGTCCTGTCAGAGCTGAAATGGCGACGATCCTCGCTTTTGCCGCACCGTGTTTTCCAGGTTTCGATTTTTCGTATTCAACTATTTTGCAGGGCTCGCCATCAACTACAATGTAATGACCTATCTTGATGCTTCCAACGTCTACTGGCTTGCTCATGATCTCACTAACCGAAGGCTCAGAATGGTTTGAGTATTCTGAGGCTGGATCTATATAAAAACGCGAGTGCATGCTCTTCTTTGAGCCCTAATGGCCTTCACATAGATGGAGAGGTAGGTATCATGTTTGTCTGGGCAGATGAATCTCGAGTATGCCTCGCTTCAGCTTATGGGTCATGCCCTTCTCATCGACCGGAACCGGCATATGAATTACAGTGTGATAGAGCGTGAATTCTGTTCCCCTATGTTTGACTCCCAGATCTTTCAGGCAGATCTTATGCTTCGTATTCGCTTGCACCTCGATCGTATCATCGGCTATCACATCTACTTTGACGGCGTTCGGGTCGACGTAGGGTAGGTCCATGGTTACAACAACCTCTCTGGCTCCGAGTATAATGTCTGAAAGTGGTTCAATAGTAGAGGATGCCTCGTTCCATCCGCTAGTAAGCATCTTACCAGCTATCTGCTCGGTTCTCCTTAGATATTCTGCAAAATTCAACCTCTTTCCTTTATTCACGGTAATACACTATCCGTAGAGAGGAGGCACATCGTACTCTTGAGATTTGTTAATCCTCGCCATCTCGGTCTGGGTTCGTTTCATGATATCTTTCGATCGAAGCCGGATCTCTTCCGCCTTTCGCAGGAGTTCAGAAGTGTCAACATTCAATCCCAAGATCTTATTAACAGAGTTCACCGCAGCAGCTGCCGCTTCGGGGTCTGGATAATTGTAGAAGGACTGGGTTAGGAGAGCGATCGCTGGAAGTCCAATCTCGGCACATCGCTTCAGCATAAGCGCGTAGGCGCCTACAATGTATCCCTCGCCCAAAACCTCAGCGGCGCCGTTAAGGAGATTTGAGAGTTTCTTGTCTGAGAGCGCTGCAAAGACCTTTGGTGATTCTATGTCCTGGCGATTTTGGACAGCCATCCCGCCTATTGATAGCACCAGGTCTGCGCCTCTTACGGAGGCCCAGTTAACTATGGCTTCTGCAAGGGGATAGACCGCCCCTGCCGGTATAGCGGTCTCAGCAATGATTACCGCTAATGATTCTTTTGCGAAGACTCTGATCGGCGATTTTGGGACACCGTCATGAAGAACGACAAGTGGCGGAAACAGCTCTGACTCTACTGTTCCCACCTCCTTCATCCTTAAAGTGGAGACGATCTGTGAACCGGCAACTACCCCCACGAGTCCTACGTCTGGCAGGCCGTTCATTAGCGTAAACTTTCGTGGCAGATTCTCCTTCTGTACAACTCTCACCAGATCCGTCACTTGGCCGGTAGCTCTCTTCTCTGCTCTTGGCATTTTCGGATTCAGCAGACTCCTCTAGATTAACCAAGTCAAAGGATACTTGATTTAAGGTTGGTGTCTGATCCGCAGAATATGTTTCAATCCCTAGCGCTCTGCATCCAGGTTTACGGGCCTCTAGAATCAGTCCTTTTGTGGTTCGTTTGAAGACCTGTTCTTTGAGTCCGTAATCTTCCAAAACTTTCTTTCAAGTCTTGCCTCCACTATTGAGGCCTGCCAACTTGTGATCAAATATATGTAGACGTTTATCCCTGAAACAGCATCGATTATGAAAAGCAACTTGCCAATTCTGGTGTGGGGCGTTATGTCGCCAAAGCCAACGGTGCTAATGACAGTCACCGTCCAATAGAACGAATCAAAGAGGTCGCGTTTTTCCACATACGAGAAAACCAGCGTGCTAATACAGACAAGGGTAACAAAGAATGCCAGAGCCCAGATCCTTCGTCGTACGGCTTCAAAAAAGGCGTGGTGGCTCTTTGCCAATCCCCACCTTCCACCGGTACTATCAATAGGACTAGGACTTCTGCGCACTTAAGTGTATGTTAACATCTACGAGCCTCATCTGACGATTAGCCGATGGTTTAGTTCGAGCCAGTCATCAACTCGCTCTTGATATGGCCTGCGGTGAACAAATCAACTTGTTCCAACCAATGTTTAAGAAGGTCATGCACGGTAGCTTCTCGAATCATACCGAGTTTAGCAGAGCCCAAGGGACCTTTAATGAGTGCACTTGAAACCTTAGCCCGATCTCTGAGCGACTCTGTCAAACGACTCTTGAGGCTACCTATTGTTGACGAGGCAGCCATAAAGGAGCTGGTTAAGGATCTTCAGAGAGCTCTACTCCAAGCTGACGTGAATGTGAATCTCGTTCTGGAAATATCGAAGAAAGTTGAGGACAGATCGATAAGAGAGGCTCTTCCACCTGGAATCTCAAGAAGGGAACATGTCGTTAAAGTACTCTACGAGGAGCTGACTAGGTTTCTTGGTGTGGAACCTGCTAAGACCACCATACAAGAGGGGAGAACCAACGTTATCATGCTGGTCGGTATTCAGGGAACTGGAAAGACGACTGGCGCCGTAAAAATCGCAAGGTATTACCAAAAGAGAGGTCTAAGAGCAGGTATCGTCTGCGCTGATACCTACCGCCCCGGAGCCTTCGAGCAACTGAAACAGATGGCGGACAGGATTGGAATAGTCGTCTACGGTGAGCTTGGAGCGAAGGATCCCGAGAGAATAGCAAGGAACGGAGTTGCCAACCTCCGGCGGGAAAAGTTTGACGTTATCATGATAGATACAGCGGGCAGACATAAGGACGAGAAAGCACTCATGGAGGAGATGAAGAGGCTTTCTGAAACCATCAAACCAGATGAGATTCTCCTGGCGATCGATGGAACGATCGGCCAGCAAGCGATGACACATTCTAGGGCATTTAACGAAGCGACCAAAATAGGTTCAATCTATGTTACGAAGCTTGATGGAACTGCAAAAGGAGGCGGCGCGCTTTCCGCTGTAGCAGCTACAGGCGCAAAGATAAAGTTCGTTGGAGTTGGTGAGAAAATCGAGGATATTGAACAGTTCATCCCATCAAACTTTGTAGGCCGACTTCTGGGAATGGGCGATCTTCAAGCGCTTCTCGACCGGGTGAAAGAGGCTGAGCTAAACATTTCCGAGACCAAAGTGAAGACCTTCATGCAGGGCCGTTTCACATTGAGCGACCTTTACAATCAGATGGAGGGTCTCCGCCGTATGGGGCCTCTGAGAAAGATATGGAAGATGATGCCTGGGGGAGCTAACATACCCGAAGATCAGATCGAGATCGCTGAGAAGAAACTTGACGATTGGAGAGTTGTTATCCAGTCAATGAGAAGAGAGGAAGTTAACGATCCAAAGATAATAGATTCTTCTAGGGCGCATAGAATAGCTCGGGGCTCTGGAAAGAGCGAGAGAGACGTAAAAGAGCTTGTCAACCAGTACTTTATGATGAAGAAGATGGTGAAATCTCTGAAGAGGCGCCAACTCACTTTTGCTAGGAGAACTCCGATCCCGTAGGGATATCCATATAAGCTGATCCTTGATGCAATACACGCGGAATCAAAAACAGCTCTATTGGTGAATACCGTTGGTTAAGAAATCCAGCGGCTACCGTTCAAAAACGAGAGCTCTCCTCCAGAAAGAGTATAGAGAAAAGGGAAAGCTTGGATTAAGCAGGTTACTCAGAACATACGAGCCTGGAGACATTGTCTGTGTAAAGATTGATCCCAGCATGCATAAGGGTATGCCGCATCGGAGGTTCCAGGGCAAGGTTGGAGTAATCGAAGGAAGACGGGGGAGAAGCTACTTGGTTAACCTAAGGATCGGGGACAAGGAGAAGAACCTCATAGTGAGGCCCGAACATATTACACCACTTACAAGTGAGCGTTGATGCCGCGAAAGGTGATTGACAAGAAGACGGTAACGGTCGCTGAGGCTAGGAGGATCCTTGAAAAAGCAAAACAGGAGGAGCTTGGCGAATTCCAAAGACGTACTTTGGACTATACGGTGAAGTTTTCAAGGTTACCCGCGTCGGATGCGTCAAAGTTACTCGAGGAGTTGATTTCCCAATTCAAGTTTGAAAGGTCCGATGCAATACAGATAGTCAACTGTATGCCGACAACGGTGGAAGAGCTACGGCCGATCCTAGCTGTGAAGGGGCGCGTAATTCCAACAGGCCAACTGGAAGGTGTTCTGAAGGTAGTTGAAAGCTATCGGCAAACATAGTCTTATGCACCTCGGCCTAGTTCGCAATCTATTTTAATTTCAACGAAACGTAGTTCTGAGCAGGTATCTAATGGCACGCCTTACGCTGCTCAACCTATTGTCAGGTAGCGCTGAGCACACCTCCAAGAATCAAGTGGAAACGCTGAACCCGTTCGAATAGTTCTGGGAATGGGAGGGTTGAGCAACAGTTGAGCAGCGGTGAGAGACGAGTTAAGGTAACGGAGAACACTACATCGTTTTCAACAACACAATATCCGACGAAGGTCTACGAGGAATACGCGTACGTCTTGGACTACCTTCCGTATGGAAGACTTACTTTTGAAAGGGTAAAGCATATGGCCGTGCCAACCGTTCAAGTGATTGGAGAGAACTTCTTCACCCTTCTAGAGGCTCAACTAAAACCAAGCGTCGCCACAAAGATACGAGATAGGATCTATGTTGGACGCGAAAGGAGAGAAAAGATCGACCGCGTTATAGGCCGCGTGAGAAAGGATGAACTAACGGCAGGAGCTCAATCAGAACTTCAATCAATAATCGAGGAAATAGCCAAAAACCAAGAGAAGCGTTTCGTTGATTTCTTTAACACAGCCCAAGCCGTTACGCAGAGAATGCATGCCCTTGAACTTCTGCCTGGGATCGGAAAGAAATTGATGTGGCAAATAATCAACCAGAGAGATAAGAAACCGTTCGAGAGTTTTGCTGACATAAGAGAGAGGACAGGCATAACCGATCCCGCCAAACTCTTAGCAAAAAGAGTCATCGAAGAACTCGGCGGCGAATCGAAATATAGGCTCTTTACGAGGGCCGCCCAGTAAGATGAATACTGAATCATCCGTTGTCGGATTGAAACCGAACAGAAGATTCGGCCAACACTTCTTGGTTGACGTAGACGCGCAGAAGAAAATGATTCGTTATGCGTGTCTGAAGAACCACGACGTGGTTGTTGAGGTTGGATCCGGAAACGGCGACCTAACCTCTTTGATAGCGGAAACCGCTGGCAAAGTAATTGCCGTCGAAAGGGATCCGAGGTTGGTCAAGCTGTTAAGAGAAAGGTTCAGCTCACGAGGTCGGGTTCAAATAATTGAGGGCGACATCTTCAAAGCGAATCTGCCAAGCTTCAACAAGATCATTTCAAACCTGCCCTATTATATATCGTCCAAGTTTATGTTCTTTCTAACCAAGAAGACGTTCGAGTTAGGAGTTTTCACTTTACAAAAGGAGTTCGTGCAGAGGCTTGTTGCAAAGAATGGGACGTCTGACTACGGAAGAATAACGGTCGCTATCCAACACAAAATGATTGTGAAGATACTTGATTCAATCCCAAGGCAGGCCTTCTACCCGGTACCCAGAGTCGACTCGGTCACAGTAAGCTTGAGTCCCAAGCCCGAACCACGTAGGCTGGCCGACGAAACAGTTTTTGAAGAGATGGTTCGAGAACTCTTCACGCAACGAAGGAAAAAGGTCGAGAAGGTTCTATCCCACTACTTGGAGTCAAAGATTGGGATCTTGGGTTTAGATCTAGTCTCTACACTCGATCCACCTGATTCAAGAGTTTACGAGATGACCGTAGAAGAGTTCGAGGAGCTTTCGAACAACGTTAGGTTGGCCCTCAAGGAAAGAGTTCAACTTTAATTGATGTGCTCTTTGTCATCGTTAGGGTGGGGCTCAGCTGGTATCGGAACCTTGACAGGATTGTTGGATCTGAGAGTTATCCTTGTCGAACCCTCTTATGGCGTAAACATAGGGTACCTTGCACGTGTAATGAAGAATTTCGGCATACGAGATATGTGCATTGTCAACCCTCTGATCGATCTGGGAAAAGAGTCTATGATATTCGCGGCGCATGCAAAAGACGTAGTGCAGAAGGCGAAAGTGTTGGGTTCTCTCAGGGAGGCAATAGCAGATGCGGATATCACGATAGCAACGACGGCTCGACCTGGAAAGTCTGGGAGAAACGTATTGAGGTCCACAAGCGACCCTGCGGTAATCGCCGACAGGGTCATCTCGTCTGGAGCGAAAGTGGCAGTCGTTCTTGGAAGGGATACGACAGGGCTTTCAAACGAGGAGCTAGACCTGTGCGACTTGGTAGTAACGATTCCCACAAATCCAGACTATCCGACAATGAACGTCTCACATGCGGCCACCGTAGTCCTCTACGAACTCTTCAAGACGAGTCAAAAGAGAAAGGACGCAAAGAAAATGGGACCTGAAAGACAGGCTTTGAACAGATTGATGAAACTCTTCACGAGTTTGGCTGCATTTAGCAACATTCCAACTCATAAACGCAAACTGGCCAACAGAGCGTTTCGCAACATAATATTTCGATCGTGCATCACCCGGCGGGAGACCTTCCTCCTCACAGGGGTATTCCGGAAAACTCTAAGA
>CAZLVF010000001.1:71476-74813 GCA_964562925.1 uncultured Candidatus Bathyarchaeia archaeon | reverse complement strand
GATAGTGAGATCCAAGTCCGGCATAACGCTCTTGAAGCAGCCCGGGTCGCTGCGAACAAGGTTATGTTTGACAAGCTTGGAGAGACAGGATACCTCGTCAAGGTCGTGACATACCCACATATTATCCTAAGAGAGAATAGGATGATCGCCACCGCTGGGGCAGATAGGCTGCAAGAGGGGATGCGTAGGTCATTCGGAAAGCCTACCGGGAGAGCTGCGCTGGTGAGAGCGAACAGGCCTATCATCGATATCTACGTTAACGAGCCAGCGCTTGATCATGCGAGAGAGGCCTTAAGAGTTTCATCATCGAAGTTGCCTACCTCCTGTAGAATTTCTGTGGAAAGGATCAAGTCACAAGCAGCATAGACTCGAAACATCCTCGGCCGCATTGACATATTCAAAACCCTTTTATCAAGGACAAATCGATGACTGGGCCTGCAAATCTAGCGCCTACTGCTATGAGCAGGTCAGGTTCAACAGATGCTTACAAACAATGAGAAATATGTTCTATGGTTTGATGAGCTCGGTAAGGATGATACTCCTCTTGTTGGAGGCAAGTCCGCAAGCCTAGGAGAGATGACCCAAAAGACCAAGGTGCCGGTTCCGTACGGCTTTGCAACGACCGCGGCGGCCTACAGATATTTCATGAAAAGCGCGAAGTTGGATGCTAAGATAGCGGAGGTTATGAAGGAGCTTGTTGACCCAAACGATACGAAGACCCTGCAGGGGGTAGGGAAAACCGTTAGGACATTAATCCTTGAGTCAAGGATGCCTAAAGATCTTCGCGACGAGATTGTAGCGGCTTATAGGCTACTGGAGAAGAAGAGTGGAGAAGCCCATGCCTATGTGGCGATCCGTTCTTCCGCAACCGCTGAAGATCTGCCTGACGCAAGTTTTGCTGGTCAACAAGAGACCTATCTGAACGTTTCTGGCGGAGATCAGGTTGCAGAAAAAGTTAAGGAATGCTATGCCAGCCTCTTCACCGATAGGGCGATATTTTATCGTATTCAGAAAGGCTTTGACCATCTAGGCGTTGCCTTATCAGCGGCGGTCCAGATGATGGTATACTCGAAGGCGGCTGGAGTCATCTTTACACTCAACGTGTCGAACGGAGATGAGAGTCAGGTCCTTATAGAGGCGGGATATGGGCTCGGAGAGTTTGTGGTCCAGGGAACAGTCACACCAGACGAATATTACGTAGAGAAGAGCAGTCTCAATATAGTTAGTAAGAACGCACCGGAAAAGACCCGTCAGCTGATTCGTAAACCCAACGGAGGCACCTACGAGGCGCCTGTGTCGGCTGATCTGCGAAACAAACAGGTACTGGCAGATGAACAGATCAAGGAACTCGCCGGCTACGCTCTGGCTATAGAGAAACATTATGGTCGTCACATGGACATCGAATGGGGTTTGGACGAAAGAAATAACAAGTTATGGATACTTCAAGCTAGACCGGAAACAGTTTGGAGCCTCAAGAAAGCTCCAACGAAAGTTGAGCCCAAACCCTCACCACCGACCGAAAGAAGAGTGGTAGTAAAGGGCCTGCCAGCCTCTCCAGGCTTAGCCGCGGGGAAGGCTCATGTTGTACCGTCTGTGACAGAGATCAACAAGTTCAAACAGGGAGAGATATTGGTCACCGAGATGACAGCTCCAGACTGGGTACCCGCCATGAGGAAGGCAGAGGCTATAGTGACCAACAGCGGCGGCATGACCTGTCACGCCGCGATAGTGAGCCGCGAGCTTGGTATTCCATGTATCGTCGGCACCGCCAGCAAGGGCAGACCTGCGACCCAAGCCATCACAAACCTGTCAGAGATCACCGTCGATGCGGTGAATGGTGTCGTCTACCAGGGGATATTGGAAGAGGCTGAGAAGAAAGCTGAGGAGAAGGAAACCTCTCTGACAGCAGCCGTTGAATCCTATCCCGTTACTGGAACAAAGATCCTCGTAAACCTCGGCGAACCAGAGATAGCTGAGAGAACGGCAAGGCTTCCATGTGATGGAGTCGGCCTGATGAGAGAAGAGTTCATCTGGGCATCAGAGATCAACCAACACCCGCTCTATCTCATCGAGATAGGTCACCCCGAGAAAGTCGTCGACAAGCTAGCCGAAGGGATAAGAAAGGTCTGCGCAGCTATGAACCCAAGGCCTGTAGTCTTACGGTTCAGCGACTTCAAATCCAGCGAGTATCGAGACTTGGAAGGCGGCGAAAAGTATGAACCCGTTGAACCTTCAGCGCTCTTGGGGTGGCGTGGTGCATCGAGATACTATGACCCCAAGTACAAGGAAGCCTTCAAGCTCGAGGTGAAAGCCGTCAAGAAAGTTCGTGAAGAGTATGGACTGAAGAACTTGTGGGTGATGCTTCCTTTCGTTCGAACCGTTGAAGAAGCGAAGAAAAGCATAGATATTCTTGAAGAAGAGCGATTGGCTAGAAGCCCCGACTTCAAGATCTGGCTTATGGCAGAGATCCCGAGCAACGTGATACTCGCCGACCAGTTCAACAAGTTCGTTGATGGATATAGCGTCGGTTCGAACGATTATACGATGCTCGTTCTCGGCTGTGATAGAGACAATGCAAGTGTAAGCCAAATCTTTGACGAACGCGACCTCGCGGTTAAGAGATCGATAAAACACCTGATCGACGTGGCTCATAGGGACGGCAAGACCGTATCAATCTGCGGTCAAGCACCAAGCGTGCACGGACCAGATTTCATCCGATTCCTAATAGAAAGCGGAATCGATTCAATATCTGTAAACCCTGACGCTGTTGTCCAAGTGAGGAAATGGGTAGCGAGCATCGAGCAGAGACTCTTGCTGGAAAAGAGCTTAGGCAGAGGCCTCATGAAAGACCCTCTTCTCACATGGGATCCAGAGTAATCCGATCATGCATGATCCGAAAGCTCTCTCAGGATGAAAGAGAGAAGCTGTCCCTCCCTCAATATTCAAGTTTAAGTTGACGACGATTAAAGAGACCTCTAGACTCGGATGACGAGAATTGTAACCTGAAAGTTGGAATGCGACCACATTTAGTTGGCTATCGCCACTGAATCCTGCCTGTTTATTACGAGTTTCCAAATCACGGTGAGATGATGTTCGATCTTGAGAAGGATAGGGTACTTGAGTACATTAGGAAGGGAAGGTACCGCAGAGTTCTGATACAGTTTCCAGAGGGACTGAAGCCTCAAGGCTTTGAACTTGCAAAAGAACTCGAAAAGATGTCAGGCATCGAAATTGTTCTCTCCGCCGACATTTGCTACGGCGCTTGCGACCTTGCGGTCGAGGCACAGAGGATATTGAAAGCTGATGCCATAGTACACTACGGCCATTCACAAATGTC
>CAZLVF010000001.1:34248-71376 GCA_964562925.1 uncultured Candidatus Bathyarchaeia archaeon | reverse complement strand
GACCCTTATCTTAAAGAGGCAAGAGACATGACGGAAGCCGTTAGACTTCTACTGAAAAAGAGATGGGCGGCTATAACGAAGTTCCAAGACTCAAAAAAGGTTGGCATAGTTGTAGGACTCAAGACGGGCCAAGTGAACATTGAACCGGCTAAGACGCTCAAGGAGTTACTTGAGCAGCAAGGAAAGGAATGCGTATTGCTCTGCGCAAGAGAGTGTACACCCGACGGCTTGGAATCATTCTCTGACGTGGAAGCGTTTGCTATCACATCCTGTCCGAGACTGGCTATAGACGACCAAGAGAGGTTCAGAAAACCCATATTGAACGTGGATGAGGCTCTGATAGCCGTCGGCAGAAAGCGATGGGAAGACTATGGTAAGCCAACTTCCAAACAGGAGACAGCTTGAGACAGCCCTTGAACAGATCTCTCCCCATCCCAGCCCCAAGATTCAACTTGAACAGTATACTATACCGTCCCAGATAGCAGCTGAGATACTCTTCATAGCCGCGGGCCTACACAACGACATTAAGGAGAAATCCGTTGTAGACCTTGGATGTGGAACAGGCAGGCTGAGTATAGGCGCTGCACTTTTAGATGCAAGAGAAGTGATCGGGATAGATATAGATCCTATAGCGATTCAAATAGCTCGACATAATTCTGAAAAAATGAATGTTAGAGAAAAGATTCAGTGGATCATCTCGAGCTTGGACGCTTTGAAAGGGAGGTTTGACACGATCCTCCAGAATCCGCCATTCGGGGTGAGGAGAAAGGGCGCCGATCGAGTCTTCATACAAAAGGCACTGAAGACTGGTGACGTGATATATTCTCTGCACAAGAGCGGCGAGAGAAACAGAGAATTTATTAAAAGCCTGATTTCAAACTATAGAGCTACTATTACAGACC
This sequence comes from uncultured Candidatus Bathyarchaeia archaeon, assembly GCA_964562925.1. Classification (GTDB taxonomy): domain Archaea; phylum Thermoproteota; class Bathyarchaeia; order 40CM-2-53-6; family CAVXDP01; genus CAVXDP01. The sequence goes on along the minus strand of CAZLVF010000001.1, from coordinate 70,474 downwards.
TCTACCAAATGACGTTGACAATTCCTCATACATTCAGGTTTCACGCTCAGAGGAGACACGTCGTTCCGGTGGATCTCTACAGGGTTGTGACAGGTGCAGCCGAGAAACAGTAATAATATGCAATTTGTCGTACCAGGTGAGAGGCTAGGCGTAGTCGAAGAGTTCATGCCTGGACCTGGAACCTACGAGAGAAACGGGACGATATACTCAGAGGTAACTGGGTACACAACACGAGACAAAATCAACAAGATCATCGCGGTAAGCCCTACGGTAAAGCAGCCTCTCATCCCAAGAGAGGGAGATACTGTTACCGGCACGGTTGTTAACGCTCAGGGAAAAATGGCTACGTTGAACCTGATCAAAATAGGAGAGAGAACCCTATCGACTCCGTTCACTGCTCTCCTCCACATATCCACGTCAAGCCCCAAATATGAGCGTGTGATGGTAGAGGTTTGCAAGACGGCTGATGTGGTTAGGGCTAGGGTAGTGAACACAAGAAATCGGGTACCTCAACTAACAACCATAGGTAGAGGCCTTGGGGTCATAAGAGCTTCATGTTCAAGATGCGGCGATCCACTAAGGCTAAAGGGCACGGTTCTCCAATGCCAGACATGTATGAATATTGAACGGAGAAAACTGGCGGAGGATTACGGGAAAGAGAAAGTCTGAAGGGATCTATCTTGGAGATCAAGACGCTCAAGAATGTAAAGAACGAGTTGAAGATTGAGATATACGGTGAGGGGCATACGTTCTGCAACCTCCTCCAACAGACCTTGCTAGAGGACAGTGAGGTGGAGATAGCTGGATACGATCAACCTCATCCGTTAGTTCCTGCACCTATACTCTACTTGAGGACTAAAGGTGAAAAATCGCCATCGAAGGCTCTGGAGAGAGCGCTTACGAAAATAAGAGAGAGGGCCACAGAACTCTCGGAAAAATTCGGAGAGGCGAGAGGATCCTCCGAGTAGAACCTTGGACAATAACATCCTAGCCCGACGTTCCAAGACGGTTATGATGAAACATAATTGTCCCAGGCTAACCTTTCTGTTCACCGCAAACTTCAGGAAATTATTGGGAACCTTAAGCTTGCGAGACTTGGCGATGCCTACGTGAATTTTCTCTTTTCTCTAGCTTTGACGCAAGCTACTGGAACACCAGTGGGGGTCAGAGTCAGTGACAAGATACTCTTTGACGCAGCGAGGAAGTCTGGAATAAGATCGACTCTTCCAGGCAGGATGAAAAGAGGACAAGTCGCCAATGTTGTTGAAGCTTTGATTGTCGATTCTTGGCTGAAGAAGTCTCTCAGTCTTGAGGAAATGACGCGGATTGTTTATGACCGCTTGGACAATTTGTCCGAGGCTGTAGCCCAACTCCTAAAAGTCATACTTTCTAGGATTAGTTGAGAGCGGAGCATGTGAAGAAAGAAATTCGGATTCTAGGCATTTCAGATGGCCGTCCGCCACGCTCGTCAATGGGACGAAGGGTACAGGTTGTGGGCGTAGTCTTTAGGGGAGCCTATTGGCTTGAAGGTGTTATGAGAACGGGGATCGAAAGAAACGGATTCGACGCGACATCTCAAATTGCAAGTATGATAGTCTCTTCCCCTCACTTTCAGCAGACCAGGCTTCTCATGACAGATGGTCTAGCCCTTGCAGGCCTAAACATCGTCAACATCAAGGCTCTACACAAGAAGACAGGAATCCCGACAATCGCGGTCTCAAAAGGAAGGCGAGAAGCGGGGCCGCTGAGTGGTGCGATCGAAAAGTCAGATGCGAAGAGTACAAGAAGGGACGCTTTTAAGGCGGCTGGCCAAGTGGTTCCTGTCCTGTTGAAGCCTGCAACGAGGCCACTGTACGCTTACTGCGCTGGAATAGATCCCGAGGAGATGAAGAGTGTAATGAAGCTTGTTTGTACAGATGACGTCCCGGAGCCGATCAGGGTCGCTAGAATCTTCTCCTCAGCATTCAACAATCTTCTTAGGAGAGGAAGCTCTGTCAAGTCAAGGTAGAAGCTGGCGGGCCTTGGAATTACCCGCTGCCCCTTCAGAAGGATTAGAGCGTTTGCCAATCTTGGACATGACAGTCATAAGAGAATAGCTGGTAAAGACGCATACGATGGAAAGTCAACGGATCGCGAAAGAATCCCAAAAAGATTAAATTGCGCTCTCGGAGAATGATGGGGGTCGATTTCTAGGTAGCTGGAACTCATGCAGTTCTGTTCCAAGTGCGGCACAGCTCTTGTCCTTACAAGGAAAGAGCGGAAGGTCTTCTTAAACTGCCCAAAGTGCGGGTATGTGACAGATAAACCCGAGAAGGCAGTCTCGAAGATAAAGCCGGAAAAGGAGAAGATAGTTGTAATTGGGAAAGAGGAACAGAAGATTAGGACTTTGCCAAAAACTAAGGTGGAGTGTCCCAAATGCGGACATTTCGATGCGTTCTACTGGCTGGTCCAGACCCGCGGCGCGGATGAATCGTCAACACAGTTCTTTAGATGCACACGTTGTGGGACGACTTGGAGAGAGACATCCTAGATAGCTCACATGTCACACTTTAACTCAGACCATAGGCGAGCGCCAACCTTATAACAAGTTCGAAGGATATGCAACCGGGCATAGTCCAGGCGTGGTCAACTTGTTCCAAGCTTCTCTATCCGACGCAAAGCTTTGGAGAAATATCCTGACAGCTATCTCGACCCTTGTGGAAGAAGCTGATTTTAACACCTCTTCTGAAGGAATCAAACTGAGATCGATGGATCCATCGCATGTGGCCATGGTCGATTTCGAACTGCCAAAATCTGCCTTCGAAAAGTTCGATTGCACTGAGCCGAATAAAATAAGAGTGAACTTGGGAAGCATGTTGAAACTTCTCAAGAGAGCTAAGAGTGAGGAGACTTTGGAGATCTCGTATGATAACGCAACCAAGAAGATAAGCTTGATACTGAAAGGCAGGATAACAAAGAGGTTCACCCTCCCCACATTGGAATCGGTCGAAGAAGAGGTACCGACGCCAAAGATAGTTTTCAATTCAAAAGTAAAGATGACGGCAGAAAGCTTCCGAGACGTTGTCGAGGACGCGCAAACGATAAGCGACAATGTAAGACTCGAGACTACTCCTGATAAGTTCTTGGTCAGCACAAGCACCGAGCTGAGCAGCGCCAACATGGAGATAGAGAAGGGGAGTGAGGCCATGCTAGAGATGGATGTCAAAGAACCATCCAAAGCCACTTTTAACCTGAACTATCTTGCGAACATCATAAGAGCGGGAAGTGGCATGTCAGAGATTGTCACAATGGAGTTTTCGACGAACATGCCGATAAAGGTTGAATTCGAGATGCCGCAGCAAGGCCACCTTCTATACTATCTCGCGCCTAGGATCGAAGCAGAATAAGAGCAAAGAAATGCTAACCACGACGGACCTTGCAAAATATCCTTTCACGATCGAAGCATCCGAGTACGTCAAGAGTCTCAAGATAGGCGTTTCAGAACTTGCCTCCGGAGGCTACGACCGGGTTCTGGAAAGAGCCGAGCAAAGAATAAGAGAATCCGAGAAAGATGCGATGATCTCGCCGGCGTGGCAAGATACCGATGTGGAAGTTCTCTCATTCCCCACGGCGATAATGTTCGTAAGTCAGATGGCAAATCAAAGGATCGCAAGAAGATATGCGCTGTCGGAATCGAAGAGAGCCTATGAACATATGAGAAACGAAACTCCAGAAAAGGTTCTTCATATGGCAAAGAACACGTTCAGTTGGAAGATAACACCAGCAAAGAATGTTGAAAGCGGTTTCAATTCCAATTGCGGTCTTCACTTCACAGATTATCTGAGAAATGCGAAGAACATTCGAGACGCGAGGTGGAAATTGACTAACCGTATCTTCTATCGTGGTTTTGTCACAGTAACATGGGATGAGACCGCAAGACTACTCGAAGAAGAAGTTCAGCGAAAAGTACTGTCGAGGATAAGGTCTCCAATGACCGCTTTACCTGAATCTCTCGCTGAACGTGTCAGGAGGCTCAAAGAAGAGGCGGGGACTCCGGAGCCTTCGTATGTGGAAGTGCCCAAGATGGTGGTTGCTCATGCCATGCCTCCGTGCATAAGAGCGCTTAATCAAGCATTGGCCTCGGGAAAACATCTCTCTCACTTGGGAAGGTTCACACTAACATCTTTTCTTCTTAGCATTGGCGTAAACGTTGAAGACCTCGTGAAGATGTTCAAAGAGACTTCTGACTTCGACGAGAGGATGACGAGATATCAAGTAGAGCATATAGGCGGCTTGAAGGGGGTTAGGACCAAATACTCTCCGCCCAAATGTGACACTTTGAAGACTCATGGACTCTGCGTGAACCCAAATGAATTATGTAGACTCGTAAAACATCCCTTATTCTATTACAAGAGACGAGTCTACAACAGGCGGGTTCGATCGAGTGGAAGCTGAGGAGTTCCTAGAAAAAAAATTCAGAGAGTACTATAGAGAGAACTCGAATAGAATAGAACCCCCTCGAAGGTTCGGGGAAAGAGAATATGGATTCGCCTTTTTCAAAGGCCGGATCATGACACGACATAGACAGTTCAGGTCGCAGGATGAACTAAGAAAATTCGTCGTGGATTCCGCGCCCTGTGATGTGTACTATTCAACTGCCTACTATTCGAACCCGGAAGAGGAGATGGAGAAGAAAGGCTGGCTCGGTGCAGACCTCGTCTTCGACATCGATGCTGACCATATACCGACACCATGCAAGGGAACGCATGACCATTGGACCTGTAGAATATGCGGTAGATCTGGCACGGGCGCTGCTCCACAAGTTTGCCCGTCGTGTAACAGCGAGAGATTTGACCAACGCTCATGGATCTGCGAGATCTGCCTCAGAGAAGCTGAGAGCGAAGCTTTGAAGCTATCAAAGATACTAGTTGAAGACTATGGGTTCTCGAAAAATGATTTAAAGATCTTCTTCACGGGTCATAGGGGCTATCACATCCACATCATGTCAGACATGATTCTTCAGCTGGATAGCGAGGAGAGGAAGGAGATAGTTGATTATGTTCTCGGCGTAGGAATCGATCTTGAAGAAATAGGAATTCTTCCTAGAGATGCTACTATGCCTGATCTGCCAACAAACCTGAACTACACGACAGGATGGAAGAAAAGAATCATTGAGAAACTTGCCAACGCTATTCTGAATGGCGACCGAGACTACCTGATTGGCTTGGGTTTCAGAAGAGTAGCCGCCGATGCCATAGTTGAAAAGAGAGCGCGTGCTGCGGACTATCAAGGAGTCCGAAACGTAGTCGAGAGTCTGACCTTACGAGATTCATCAGGAAGAGGCGCTATGGGACATGAGAGATGGAAGAATGTACTAGAGAAGATCGTTGAGACGTGTTCAGCAAAAGTCGATACGGTCGTAACAACCGATGTGCACAGGCTTATCCGCGCAAAAGAAACGCTTAATGGAAGAACAGGGTTACGTACTGTGGAAGTTAGCGTAGATCAACTGGAATACTTCGACCCATTAGACAATGCCATCGGGATGGAAGATGGGCAGGAGACGGTTGAAGTGGATGAGGCTCCTGAGTTCAGACTTGGAGGCTCAATATTCGGACCATACAGTAAACAACGGGTAACCTTACCAACGGCTGCCGCTGTTTTACTCGTATGCAAGGGCAAAGCAAAGCCGGTGACGTGAAACGTACGAGAGGCTCTACCACTATTGGAGAAAGGAGAAGGCTGAGCCGAACCTACAATTAATCAACAAAGACTTCTATGAAGGCTTGGCCAAGTACATTAGCCAACTCAGTGATTACGTAAGAAAGACCGATGAAAAGGCTCTAAAGGCCAAACTTACAGCTGGAGAACTTGAAAGAACTCTGAAGCTGTCAAAGGATCTCTTCAATGTCAGACTCCAGAAGATTCTTCGATTAGCTGAGTCGGGCGGAGGCTCGGAAGCTTCTCAAACAGATATTGAAGAGGAGAAGGAGATCCTCAAGAACGTACTTGAAATCTCCAAGCAGTATCAGTCCTTGTGCAACAAAATATCAGCAGAAGTGAGTGGCTCGACAAAAAGTTTGGTGCCGACTGAACCTAGAATGGTACTGCTCCGGTTCCTTGCAGGAATCCCCACTATAGTGGGTGTAGACCTGAAGCCGTACGGACCTTTTAGGTCAGAGGACATCGCAACTCTTCCCCTAGAGAACGGTGAGATACTTGTAAGCAGAAGAGCTGCTTTGAAGATCGTTTGTTAGCGGTTGCCTTGCATCGCTGACCTTGTCTAGGGCATCTCAATCTTCACAGCGACCTCAAGGCTCTTTCGAACATCGTTTCATGTTCAATAGCTCTGATCAAGTTGGAAAATGTTTGTAGCGTGCAACAACGTATAAATAGCGCTGGGAAACCGTGTCTATATCCTGCTTCGAACATGTGATCCAAGATGAAGGTACCCAAAGAGACCAACGCGTACTGTCCCAAATGCAAGAAACACTCAGTACACTCCATCTCACTTTACAAGAAGGGCAAAGAACGTTCACTGGCTGCTGGCGTTCGGAGGCATGAACGTGAGAAGCATGGTTACGGTGGACAGAAATGGCCTGAACTAAAGAGGACAGCGAAAACCACGAAGAAGCAGGTGCTAAGGTTGAAATGCAGATCTTGCGGGTTTATAGTTTCAAGACTTGGAATCAGGCTTCGCAAGGTTGAGATAGGAGCTTAGAGCTTGAATGAGACGTGACGAGTTGATCCCGAAGCCTGAGAGCGTCTATGTCAAAGTAAAGTGCGGCAAGTGTGGAAATGAGCAGATAGTCTTCGATAGAGTGTCCCTGGAGGTAAGATGTAACGTCTGCGATGAACCCTTGGCGGTTCCACGCGGGGGAAAAGCTGAGATAAAAGGCGAGACTCTTCAGATCTTAGGGTAGAAGGAGGCTCTACGCATCTCTTCGTCAGAGTTCCCGGACGTAGGCGATCTCGTTGTAGCTTCTGTAACGAAGGTCACAGACTACGGAGCCTACGTAAGCCTTGACGAGTACAAGGGTAAGGAAGGACTAATCCACATATCGGAGATATCGTCGACATGGGTCAGAAACATTAGAGACCATGTGAGAGAAGGTCAAAAGCTCGTTCTCAAGGTTCTAAGGATAAACGCTGAGAAGGGTCAAGTAGATCTATCGCTGAGAAGAGTTACCGGTCGAGAGAAGGCAGAGACGTTACTGGAGTGGAAAAAAGACAAGAAAGCGAAGGCTATTCTAAAGAGCGCACTTGAAAAGTTGGCGTTGGATCCGACATCGGTCGAGAACCTCTATAGACTGATCTCTGAGAAATATGGTACATACTATGACGCGTTCCAAGAGGCAGTTGAAGAGGGCGAGGAGACATTCACAAAACTCGGGGTGGACCCAAGCTGGGCGAAGGTTCTAGTGGATGTGGCAAGAACCAAGATCAAGACGGGAAAAGCCAGATTGAACGCGATTGTAGAACTTACCTGCTACAAACCTGACGGCATCGATCTTATCAAGAAGAGTCTTCAAACTGCAGAGAAAGCAAGGAAGCCACGAGGGACAATAGTAAGGGTCTATGCAGTAGGTTCTCCTAGATACAGAATAGAGATTACGGCGAGAGACTATACTGAGGCGGAAAACGTCCTCAACGACGCTGTGAATGAAGCCCTTGTGACGATAAATGATGTTGGAGGACAAGGACGCCGGGTCACTTGAAATGGCTGATAAGACGTTGTGACAAGTGCTTTCTCTATACTTTGAGGGAGACATGTCCTCAATGCGGCTCCGAGACGAGGCCGCCCCATCCAGCAAGGTTCTCACCTTTCGACAAGTATGCCAAATACAAGGCGTATGAAGGGAAGCGTCCAGATGAATACATGCGTCAACGAAGGGAAAGTCCAACCGAATAAGCCTATGATCATAGAGGGATTGCCAGGCCTCGGTTCTATCGGAACAATCGTCGCGTCATATCTGATCCGACAGTCTAAGGCGAAGAAGATAGCTGTTCTCCACTCGCCACACTTCCCCTACTATGCCCTGATAGATAGACGCGGTGTGGCGAGGCTTCCTAGAAACGAGTTCTATTATTGCAAGAGTGAAGATGGAAAGAAGGAATACGTGATAATTACAGGTGACTCTCAACCTCAGAGCGCGATCGGACAGTATGAGGTAGCTGAGAAGATAGTGGAGTACGCTGCCAAGTACAATGCCAGACTCCTCATAACTGTGGGTGGATACAGCTCAAATGAGACTAGCCAACCTAAGGTTATTGGCGCAGCCACGAGTAACAAACTGTCCAAAGAGTTGGCTAGGCTTGGAGTAGTCATCAACAAGATGGGTATTCCGATTGTAGGTGTCGCAGGGCTCATACTACCGTTGGCGGGGTCGCAAGCTATAGACGCAATCTGTCTACTTGGAGAGACTGTTGGTTATGTTCCAGATCCCAGAGCTGCCAAGAGCGTCCTAGCTGTTCTAAGTCAAATGCTCGATCTCAAGCTAGACCTCGATTTGGAGCAGGAGATCAAGAGAATGTCGGAGCTTGAGGAGAAGATAAGACACGCGGCCGAAAGATTGGAGGAAGAGATCGGAGAGAGAAAGCTGGAAGAGCGGTTCTCCTACATAGCCTAGCCCTACGCTCCTACCGTCAATGTGGCTATCTCGCTTGAAGCAGCATCGTACTCTGCATCTCCAGACCAAGAGGCCCGTATATAGTATGTTCCGGCCTCCTCTGGAGTCCATTTGGTTGAGACGACGCCTTCCACTGGCGATCCTGAGAATATGGTGTTCCAGTTCTCTTTGTCCACGCTGTACTCCACCGTCAACGTTCCGAAGCTCGACCTCGCTGAGAGCGTCGACGTTATCTCTACTGGTTCTCCAACCTTTGCAGCTGTTGACGAGAGCATCAATGTTATCGAGCTTTCCTTCCTCAGAACAATCAACGATTGGCTTTCGCTCACAGACCTGATAAACTGGCCTTTTTCACCTTCCCATACTGCAAGGATCAGGTAAGATCCCCCATCAGGCTTCCAGTTGTACCGGTAGGTTCCATTCGGCAAGGTCAGAACTCCAACAAGCTTCTCCCAAGTTTTCCCCGTGTCGGTCGAATACTCTAGAAGAACGATCCTGTCTCCTAGACCCCCACCCTCAACCTCTGTTAAGACTCCGGAGGCCGTAACGTTCTCTCCGTAGTCTATCATTGAACGGTTCAGTCGCAGCGTGAGGGATGTCGCCTTCAGGTAACTTACCTCGTACAATAGGACGAACTTGTTTGAAGATGTGAAGACCCGTGTGAAATAGTCTGATGTCTCTCCGCCTCGTGGGTTTAGCGCCATGGTTATCAACTTGCCTAGCATCGTGGTCTCTTTGATTCCGTCTCGATCGGCTATCGTCTCGTTCGATACAACTCTGTCCCCAACAGTGATGATCCTGTTGAACAGGGTTTCTTCCGGGCCCCTCAGTTCACGGAACATAACCTTTTGGCCTTCGAATATGGTTCCGTTTCCTATCTTCGCCATCCAGTACCATTTGTTGTCTTCTCCAAAGCCTACGTAGCTTATCGTTCCCTGTTCTCCGGTAGTCCAGGTTACGAATATTGCTACATGAGTCACTCCGTACCTCTTCAACACTGGGATGGCATTCGTCTCATTTGATAGGAAGGTGCGTGCTATCATGGCTACTTGAGTTCCATTTATCGTTCCGTTATCCGCCATCGACCGTCTCTCTGCAACCGTCGTAATCCAGTACCCATAGTCCCACCAGGAGAATACGACAGCGTTCTCGGGAAGATTCTCCCGCATCCATGTCAGAGCTTCCAGCCAGTCCTTGTATCTTCCTTCCTCGCCTTCCTTTGGAGCTATAGGAATGCTCGACGTGACTATCGTTGCAGGAGAGTATGCCGATGCGGTCGCGTAATAGAAAGTCGGCATAGTAACCAGTAGCAGGATTAGGATTATAGCTACTCCAAACTCTTTTCCAACCCTTGTGGTGAATCGAACTTTCCTTTTCGGAAAGATCGTTGTCTCTCTCATTATGTCGACGGAAGGCTTCCCCAGTTCAACAAGCGTTATAGCCGATAGTATGCAGAAGACTGGAGCGAGTAGTAGCGTCAAACGGACAAGAGACCCAGCGAAATAGACGGATGACAATCCGAAGACTATTAGAAATATGTCGCCATTCCTTCTTCGCTGTGCGGCGAAGAAGAGGCCGAAGACGCCTAGGAAAATCATTATCCCAAACTCGTAGAAGAATGAGGCCCAAGTGGCTGGGCGATGCTCGGCCACAGACTCAACGATAGGCAACTCCAACCTTGCCGAGGGATTCAATATAGCTGCGAACTTTCCACCCAAAGGTGCGATAAGTCCCAGCTGCCAGAGAACCACGCCTCCTATAGCCAGCAAGCCTGCAAAGACCGCCGTAACCAAGATCTTGTTACGAAGATCCTCAGCAGAACTGTAGATCTCGGCGGCGCATAGAAGAACGAAGACTCCAAGTATTGCCATAGTCGAAAATTCTTTTAAGAACTCAAAGCCCAGCCTTGGAAGCTGAGTCGCCACGAATAGAGAAAGTCCGTACGTCATAGAATAGGCCATGAAGAGCCTTCGCGAGTATCGACGGGCTAATATGAGAACGAACGTGAATAACGCTACAAGAGACATCGGATACCTAAAGGCGCCCCATCCCCAACTTAGATAGGACAGTGTAAGCCCGGCTAGCGTAGAGTAGATAACGCATGACCTAAGCGACCTGTCAGGAGAGATCGCCTTGAGGAAGAAAGTGAAAAATAGTATCATCGAGAACAGGCCGATGGTTTCATCATCATACCATCCCAACGAGGTTCTGGAGATGTGTGATGCGCTGAACGCCAAAAAGAGCGCTGAGAAGAGGGCGACGCTCCTGCTCCACACCTCTTTTCCAAGGAAGTAGAGCGTGACTACGGTGGCCGATCCAAACAATATTGGAAAGAAGATGCAGAATTGATATAATGTTACGTCTAGGCCGATGCCTCGAACAAGCATGTAGAGGGCTGCGCCTGTGAAAGCGACTCCGGGATAGTTTGTGATCGCCATATCTCGTCCCCAAGGGTACCAGCTCATGTCATCATGCCAACTGAACCATTCTGCAAAACCGTTCCTCACTATGTAGTCCGTCATTCTATACTGATGATACGGGTCAAATTCAGAAAGGTAGATTCCCCATCGTAATGGCATAAGCCTCATAATTGCTGCCAAGGCGACTATGATTGACAAGGTTGTGAACTGGATTATAGTGGATTTTGGCACCCCCGACAAGGCGGACTTGAGGCTTCGAAACCGGAGGCTCAAAGCCTCTTTTCGTCGGGTGGAGAAGAAGCCTCTTAAACTGTCGGACACGCTCGAAAGTGCCAATTGCCTAGCCACCGGGTTCCGGCTGATATCCCAAAGTACGTTTTATTAAACTTTGGGAAGAATCAAGGGGAAAATCAATCTGGAACTGGAAACTTTCTTGATATTCGGTAAGAGTTTAATTAGCATCAAAGGATACTCTCTGAAGCCCCGAGAAAGCAATGGTCGCTTCTTGCAGGACACGTATGGACAAGAAGCCCATGCTCCCTCATTGTGGAGATGATGAGTTGGCGAGACCTGCTGTAGGAAAGACGCCGAGAAAATACGCGGTTCGATCGGTTGAGGAAGAGGTGTTGAGGTGGTGGGAGGAGAGATCTATCTATGCCAAGAGCAAGAGCCAGCGGAAGGGAAGGAAGAGGTTCTACTTTTTGGACGGGCCTCCCTATGTAACAAATCCTCCACACGTTGGGACGGCTTGGAACAAACTGTTGAAGGACGTAGTGATAAGATACAAGAGGATGAGAGGCTTCGATGTTCGCGACCAGCCTGGATACGACTGTCATGGTCTTCCAATCGAGGTCAAGGTAGAGGAGGATCTCCAAGTCAAGTCGAAGAAAGAGATTGAAGATAAGATAACCGTGGAGGCGTTTATTGAAAGATGCAAAAGATACGCTGTGGAGAATGTCAAGAACCAAACAGAAGTTTTCATGAACCTAGGTGTATGGATGGATTGGGGCCATCCGTACCTAACGTACACGAATGACTACATCGAGTCCGTATGGTGGACCATAAAGAGGGCGGATGACAGAGGCCTACTCCAAAAAGGTTTGAGAGTTGTTCACTGGTGTCCTAGATGTGAGACCGCTCTTGCAGGTTACGAAGCGACCGATGAGTACAGAACCGTCAAAGATCGTTCGATCTACGTGAAGTTTCCAGTCATTGGGAAATTGAAAGAGTTCATTCTCATCTGGACGACAACACCCTGGACCCTACCTGCAAATGTCGCAGTTATGATTCATCCCGACGAATCCTATGTCAAAGCCAGATTCGGCGACGAGGTCTACATTCTAGCCGAGGCGAGATGGAGAGCCGTATCACAAGAGACGGGACAGGAATGTGAGATTCTTGAAAGCTTCAGAGGAGATTCGCTTGTTGGATTAAGGTTCAGACCTCCACTACTCGAAGAGGTTCCAATTCATGGAAAGCTTGAGAATGCCCATCGTGTAGTTCCATCCAGACAGTATGTTACTATGACAGAGGGAACGGGCTGTGTTCACTCTGCCCCAGGCCACGGTGAGGAGGACTTTGAGGTCGGACTTGAGCAGGGCCTCCCCGTACTCTGCCCAGTCGATCAGACGGGGAGGTTCACAGAAGAGGCTGGAAAATACGCTGGCGAGTACGTTACAAAAGCAAATGAAGCTTTAGTTGAAGACCTCAGGAAAAAAGGTCTTCTTCTATTTGAAACGGTTGTAGAGCACTCATACCCACATTGCTGGCGATGCAAGACGCCACTCATCCAACGTGCGACGCAGCAATGGTTCGTTAAGATCACAGATCTCAAGGAGAAGCTTCTTGAAGAGAATGAGAAAATCCGCTGGGTGCCAGAGTGGGCCGGAAAGAAACGCTTTGCAGATTGGCTAATCGGTGCAAGAGACTGGGTTATCTCCAGACAAAGATTCTGGGGAGCTCCATTGCCGGTATGGATATGCGAAGAGTGCAATGCGAGAATCGTTGTCGGATCCCAGTCACAATTGAGAAAAAGAGCGATGGAGCTGCCGAAGTACCTTGATCTTCATAGGCAATGTGTCGACCGGATGGAACTTAGATGCGAGTGTGGAGGATCTGCGAAGAGAGTTCCCGACATAGTGGATGTTTGGATGGATTCTGGAATAGCTTCTTGGGCTTCTCTCGGGTATCCGAACGATAAACGGACGTTTCGGTCTTGGTGGCCTGCAGATTTTATCACCGAAGCCCACGACCAAACTCGGGGATGGTTTTATACACAATTAGGATCAGGAATGATAGCCTTCGAAAAAAGTCCCTACCTGTCGGTTTTGATGCATGGGCATACACTCGACGCGGCAGGCCAGAAGATGAGCAAGTCTTTGGGAAACTTTGTCTCGCCAGAAGATGTCATAGCTCGTTTCGGACGTGACGCGCTCAGGTTTTACGAGCTTCAGAGAACTGTCTGGGAAGATTTCAGATTCTCTTGGGATGCCGTTGAAGAGGCGTCGAGTACACTGAAAGTGACTTGGAACGTCTTTGCCTTTGCCAGTCTCTACATGAACTTGGACTCTTTTGATCCGAACAAGTGGCCTCTTGCAAAGGTGTCTCGAAATATGAGACGAGAAGACAGGTGGCTGGTTTCGAAGACTGAAAGTCTCAAAGCAACCGTAACCAACGCATCGGAGTCCTTTGAAATACATACAGTCACAAGAGCGTTGAACGACTTCATACTGAATGACCTGAGCCACTGGTACGTCAGGCTTGTTAGGAGGAGGTTCTGGCAGGAAAAGGAGAGCAGGGACAAAATGGCAGCTTACGTCGTTTTGTACTACGCGCTTAGAAATTGGCTTGTACTCTCATCTCCGATAATCCCGTTTGCTACAGAGAAGATGTATCAGACGATGGTTCGACCCGCGGAAAGAAGATCTACTGAGAGCATTCACATGAACGATTGGCCAAGGTTGCAAAGCAGATGGCTGGACAAGAGGCTCGAGGGAGAAATGGAGATGGCAAAGGAGGTTACAAGCGCCATCGCAGCTGCGAGACAATCTCTCAAGATCAAATTGAGACAACCTGTTCAGAAGACGATCATTGTAACCGACAACCCGAAAGTAAAAGGTGCTATAAAGAAACTGGAAAGACTCGTCCATGAGCAGGCAAATACAGAGAAGATTGAGTTTCTAACCGTTGATGAAGAGAAGAGACTTGAGAGGATAGTGGCTTCACCGAGATACGAGGCACTTGGCCCAACCTTCAAGGAAGAGACTAAAACCGTTGCAGACGCCATAAAGAGGACAGATGGCAAGGTAATCCTTGACAACTTTAGAAAGATCGGGTACCACTACATAGACCTGGCTGGAAGACAAGTGAAGATACTGCCATCCATGGTTTCTTTTAGAGAGGAGATGCCGGAAGGATACGCCTCTGGAACGTTCAGCCAAGGCAGAGCGTATGTTCAAGCGGCGCTATCAAAGAGCCTGGTTCTAGAAGGGTTAGTCAGAGATGTGGTAAGACGTCTCCAGGAGATGAGGCGACGCATGGATCTACCAGTCGACCGATTTGTAGATGTCTATATCTTATGTCCAACGAGAGACGACGTACGGGGGCTGAAGAGAAGATACGCCTACATCAAAGAGGAGGTTAGAGCGAACCGTTTCGAGGCAAAGTCGGCGCTGGAGAAACCTACACTGAGAGCCGAACTCGAAGAAACTTGGACCATAAGCGGGAGGGCATACAAGATGGGGATGGCATCAACTAAGGGAAAAAGGTGAGTTGAGCAGTCTTGACCTTTTTCAAGTCCTAACGCGAGCGCCCTGTGGGTCTGACCGTTGGAATGATTTCTACTTCTTCTCTGAGATCGTTTTGAGAAATTCTGCGTAGGCTTTTGGATCCATCAACGCCTTCAAATCCTGGTCAAGGCTCGAAGGTTTGATCACGGCTATCCAGCCGTCCCCAAAAGGGCTTGAATTCAAAAGCTCCGGGCTGTTGGTTAGCTTCGTATTTGTCTCCACAACCTCACCTGACGCAGGTGCGAAAACATCAGCGACCGCCTTAACGGATTCAACCGTTCCCATTGATTGCATCTGCGTAACCTTAGCTCCAACCTTGGGAAGGTCGACGAACACGATCTCATGCAACTGCTTTTGCGCATAGTCACATAATCCAATCCTACACTTGTCCCCCTCAATTCTCAGCCATTCATGCTCCTTGGTATAGTAGAACCCTTCCTGATACTCGTATTCGCCAACTTTCATTTCTTATTCCTCCATCTAGGCCGGAAACCGTTCCGAATCATGCTACGTTGGATCGTATATATCATGATTGGTAGCGTAAGTTCGTGTTTCCGAGATTTCAAGCTTTTCGCTGCCATCCATACTTTGACGTGTCGTAGAATGGCATCTTCACAATCTCAGCTGCTAGAGTTTTATCTCTGACCCGGATCTCAACCTTTTCTCCTTCGTTAAAGTATTCTTTTGGAACGAAGCCCGTCGCTATACTATAACCTAGAAGCGGCGATAGAGTGCCGCTTGTCACCTTCCCGATCAGTTTTCCATCCTTAAGAATCTCATGTCCTGCTCTCGCTATGCCCCGATCCAAGATCTTCATACCCACACGTAGACGTTTCACTCCTTCAGCCTTCTGCTTGGCCAAGGCCTCTCTCCCCAGGAAATCTCCCTTCTCGAGTTTGACAACCCAACCAATCCGTGCTTCAAGGGGCGTAGTTGTTTCGTCTATATCATTTCCATACAGACACATCCCTGCCTCGAGCCTGAGTACGTCACGGGAGCCCAGTCCGCAGGGTTCGATATCGAACTCTCTTCCAGCCTCTAGTATGGCGTTCCAAACTTTCATGGCTCGCCACGGCTCATCGACTGGAGCATCATAGACGTATATCTCAAGTCCATCTTCTCCCGTGTATCCTGTTCCAGATGCGGAGCACCTAACCTCGTCGACCGTCAACCATCCACATCCAAACCGGGGGATCTTCGAAACCTCTTCTTTGCTGATCTTCTGGACTGTGGCTCTTGCTTTGGGGCCTTGGACCGCGAACATGGCAACCTTGTCCGAGGCATGGTCGAGCTTAATGTTGAACCTCTTCGAGTTCTCTGTGATCCACGTTACGTCTTTCCTCCTATTGCTTGCGTTGAAGACTACCATAAACAACTCTTGATCGTATCTGGTCACTATGATATCGTCAACTATCCCTCCTTCCTCGTTGCACATCACTGAATAGTGGCCCTGAAACGGTTTCAAACCTGTAACGTTGTTCGGAGTGAGATAGTTCAGAAAAGCCTCGGCACTCTTTCCGGAAACTATCATTCTCCCCATGTGAGATACGTCGAACAGACCTACAGCGTTCCTTACAGCGGCGCATTCGGGTATTATCCCCTTGTACCATGTGGGCATCAGGAAGCCTGCAAATTCAACTATATGCCCACTCTTTTCATGGTACTCGTAAACCTGGGTCTTGTCAGCCAACTGTAGCACACCTTCTCGAAACGATAACCAGTAAGATCTATCCGCATTTATAATTAACTAGCCCTGAAGATCTCTGGAATTATTAGGCGACCAAGCATAATACTTAATTCCGGTACTCCGCCCACTCTAGACGGTCTCGACAGATCATGACTGGCATGAAGAAGAAACTGGAGAAGACTTCTTGGAGACTTCAGAGACGCATAGGAGACTTAGGCTACAGGCTTAAGGTGCAAAGGTTACCAACAACCGAAGCTATAAGACCATCCACGACGTTGATCGTAGGCTTAATGGTTGCCTTCACGGTTTTCATTCTGGTGGGAGGAATATACGACATTCTAGAGAAACCTCTAGCTATCTTGCCGCGAGGTGGAGGTTGGACATTCGTCTATCGTGGAAGCATAAATATGCAGACGATTAACGAGAGCCTCGTTTCTGGCATCCTCTACATTATCGGCATGGTCGGCTTCTATATGCTGTTGAGAAGTACAAGGTTGGCCTACAGGCCGAGACAGGCATACCTGCTTCTAATAGTCGGGATAGTAATCATCCTTATAGTTGTTTACTACACCAATACCCTGCTTCAAGACAAGATAGGAGCTGGCTAGCTCCAATCTACCAAGCAGTATTTTTCAGCCTCAAGGCGTAGGCCGCCATGTTCGTAGCCAGATGAAGTGGTGGCGTTATGAGGAGCACGATGAAGGTTGCGTTAGCGCTTAGCTTGTGGAGGGGGTACGAGAATAGTAGAGCCCCCAAAACAAAGTCGAGCTGATCCATAAGCGGGAGAGGAAACCCTGGTGGAAGTTTCATTCGCCTCTTCACGAATGCGCCAACAAGATCTCCTGAGAGAGAGCCCAGTGACACCAGGAAGCACCATTGCGTCATACCTTGTAGTACAGTTAAGTCCTCGATAACGCCGACAAGTGATCCGAAAAATAGTCCGCTGATAAATCCTCTAACGGTTTTGTTAGGACCAAATATCCTCTGTCCATCTGTGAAAGTTCGACTGGAGTCTATGGCTCTTCCTCCGCCGAAGATTATTGGTGTTGAGTTAGCGATGTAGGCCGGTATGATGAAGTAGATAGCTGATAGAAGGTCGTTAAGGGTGAACGTAATCTCCATAGTTCTCTGCTCAGCCTACAATCCCAACGATATCCTTACGTTGAGAGATAAGTGTTAGTCTATTCGAAGCCTCTTTCAGTCAATGTCAGGTAACAAAGTATGTCTGGTTTATTTTTTGAATGGTACCTTTCTATGACGGCTCGCTTCACGTTTTTCTTGGCTGTTGATTCTAGGCGAATGATCGTCTCTGGCCAGTGAAAGAGTGTTCTTCGGGCGACCGGTTCGATGGTCGCAAATGCAGTGTTGAGCCTTGTATGAACTTGGCTGGAGATAAGCGTCGTGATGTTACGGTTGTTCGCCAGCGAGGCTAGATAGGCGAGTTGTCGGTTGAGTTCACGATTCAACGCGAACCGTTCTCCTGTTGTAGCTGGCGTAGCGCGATATAGCGTCGTAACCGCGTCGACAACGATTAGATATGTAAGTCCGGTAACATATTTTTCTAGACTTTCGATTATTCTCGTTTGTTCGAGAAAGGATTCTGGAGTAAATATCACTATGTTGTGGCTTTGTTCTTCTGCTTCTGGAGCGATCTGATA
Organism: uncultured Candidatus Bathyarchaeia archaeon; assembly: GCA_964562925.1. GTDB lineage: Archaea > Thermoproteota > Bathyarchaeia > 40CM-2-53-6 > CAVXDP01 > CAVXDP01. The sequence goes on along the minus strand of CAZLVF010000001.1, from coordinate 52,312 downwards.
GAACCGTTGATGGGTGAATGACTGATCAGCATCGACGTAAATGACTTTCCTCCCAATTCTAACGGTCTGCGCTGAGATCTGTAACGCAAGGTTGGTTTTTCCTGTTGCGGCTTCTCCATACACGAGAGTCACCTCGCCACGTCTAATACCTCCTTCCAACAGTCTGTCCAATGTGGGGCAACCTGTTGCAATACTGTTGGAGGCTTCGGGCAAGTCATCCGCCTTGAATTGAACCGTACAATAGAAACCGTTTGGGCTACTAGCTTGTGCTTAACGAGAACTATTTAGCCTGATCTGATGTAGTTCCAGCGTTAGCTGCAGGAAGAGGCCTCCAAGTATAGGTCCATCTTAGCGTCACTGCTCAAAGGGTTGTTTGCAAACTTAAAATGGGAATGCATTGTAGAGTGGTGAACGAGTTAAGATGCCGAAGAGGATAGGCGTCGTCTCACGTCTGGACGACCACGATGCCCTTGCGAAAGCAAGGGAGATTTACAAGTTCATCACATCGAAGGGGCTCGCGGTTCTTCCAGAGACTGAATTGGCTCGACTCGAGAATTGGGATCAGGGCCACCCGATCTCAAAGATGAACGCGGACCTGATCGTCACTGTCGGCGGAGACGGGACCGTTCTCAAGACTTGTATAAACATTCCAAAGCCTGATACTCCGATCCTATCCATAAATATGGGTCGGAGAGGCTACCTTACCGAGGTTGAGCCAGCAAACGCAGTCAAGGCCATAGAAAGCTACCTCGCGGGAAAGTATAAGCTCGAGGACCATTCGAAGCTGTCGGTATATTCTAATGATAGATGGCTGGCCGATGCGTTGAACGAGGCTCTTGTAACTTCAACATCACCTTCGAAGATGCTTCGCTTCAGCCTTCGCCTAGAAAATCGCCAACTGGTCGAGTGTAGAGCTGACAGCCTGATCGTTGCTACCCCAACAGGCTCGACTGCGCATGCCATGTCAGCTGGAGGACCAATCCTCGACAATTCGCTGGAAGCGGCTGTTATAGTGTTCGTCTGTCCCTTCGAACCTATAAGGCCCATCGTTATCCCTTCAAAGTCAACTGTTGAGATCTCCCTGTTGGACGAACGACCTCAAGGGGAGGTTGTTGTTGACGGTCGCTACCAGCGCAGGCTCTATCCCAAAATTCCATTGAATGTTAGGAAGTCGAAGCACAAAGCGGTCTTCGTAAGGTTTGAGGCACCTCTACTCTCAAGAAGTCTCTCCCGACTCCAGCCTAGAGAGTTCAGGGTAATTTGAGTGTCACAAAACACTTGGAATGGGCACATCCATCAAGATATATTGGGCATCGGCTGTAGACCAAATCCGCTCTTGAACTGGAAGAATCCTCAGTGAATAGCTCTTGGAGAATAAGGTTCTAGTCCTGGACACTACGGCTTTCATTATGGGATTCAACCCATCCTCCGTTACTATGCAAACTTTCTCTGTTCCAGCGGTTCTCGGAGAGCTTTCGACTCGAAGCCTCGCCATCCTTCGTTCCGACGCTTCGAGAGAGGCTGGAAAGTTAACCGTTCGAACTCCCACGAAGACCTCTCTTGAGACCGTCCGTAACGCTTCACTGGAGCTTGGCGAAAAGCTTGCCCTATCCGAAACAGACTTTCAAGTACTGGCTTTGACTATCGATCTCAAGTCAGAGGGGATGATGCCAACCATAGTTAGTGATGACTATGCGGTTCAAAACGTGGCCGAACACTTGGCCTTGGGCTATGCTTCACTCGCGACTTTCGGGATCTCGAAGAGGTTCGGCTGGGTGCTGTACTGTCCTGCGTGCTACAGAAAGTACCCTCAAGATCGCTCAAGGATGACGTGCGAAGTTTGTGGGACGGAGCTTAGGAGAAGAGTTTCGAAAAAGTCTCTGGCTCGCAGGGGTACGTCTCAAGTCTCAGGTCCGAGGTAATGCTCGTCCTGGCACCTATACTCTTCACACACATCTACACTATACGTTCGTTTTGATTGTTAGCCTCGTAGCGGGTGGGAAGAGGGTTCTCGAGTGAATTCGACCGTAATGGAATAGGTACAGTTGCGCAAGTCCAGCCCATTCTCCAAACCTCTCTCTAAGAAACTTTCCAACCTCATCCTTGGTCATCTTTGTTCCTCCAAAGTACACTTTAGGAACTATCCTGTGAATCCAGATGTCAACGGGCGCAGCTCTCGTTTGGCCCAGGCCGTATAGTAGGAAACAGTCAGCCACCTTCGGTCCGACTCCGGGGATTTCCATCAGCTTTTCCTTTGCATTCTCGTAGCGTGATTTTCTCAACTGCTCTAAGTCGAGCCTCCCATCGATTATCATCTGAGAGGCCTTTAGAATATACTTGGATCTATAGCCAGCTTGGCAATGTTCAAGCTTCCTTACCGAGGCTGCGGCCAGTGTTTCAGGAGATGGAAAGAGGTGAGAGGATAGGCCGTTTGGTAGCCTCAACCTCTCTCCGAAGAAAGCTCGGATGCAACGGATCGTCCTATTCCACTGCTCCACCGACGAGTGCTGCGAACAGATCGAGCAGATGAGGCTTTCAAACGGGTTTGAGGCCTTCATCAACCTTAAACCGCTAAACCCTTTGAATGTCTGGGAGATCTTTTCTGCTCGATATCTCTCATAGAATGAGGGCAAGTCATCTCGTAGCCTGAAGAGTTCAATCAAACGGGTCTTTACCGACTTCGCCGTAGCCTCACCGACGTCTTTGTCTATCAGGCGGACGTTTAGAGAAGGTTTCTCAGCGTCAGAGCACGGATATACTTCGTATCCGACCAGCTTCCCCTCGATTACGTCAGCATCCCAGTAAGCGCCACCTATCCTTTGCCAACATGGTTCTGACGTTTGTCCGCTCTGCATCGTATGATCTAGGTTGAAGGGGCCGCAGATTTCATTCGAGGTTATCTGGAATTCTACACCCACTTCTCGTCGCCTTCGGCTTTGTAGTAGAGGTGACTTGGCTTGGATCTTCTCTGTGTCTCCAGACGATACCTTATAAACAGTGGGAGCCGAATACTGGTTTGGAACGGCTTGTTCCAGAGGCGGCAGTTTTGAACAGGCTTGAGGAGTTGGTTGGAAAGGCTCATGAGCTCAAGTCCAAGGGCCTCTCAACCTATGAGATTGCTGAGGAGCTAGGGGTTCAACCAGATACTGTTGTTTGGCTTCTCCTTCGGGGGAAAGAGAGGGTTGGGAAGCCTGCCCCACACGAGGTCTTCGTTGACTGGAATCATGTTGGCTCGAGTGTTAGGAGGCTCTCTCTCGCAGGCTGGGCCTTGGCTGACTTGGTCCATGAAGCGGTCGAGAAGGGAGAGTGTGATGATCCAGAAGTCGTTGCAGGTATCGGAGGAAGTGGAATGCTCCTAGGATATATCGTTGCGGAAGAGTTGGGGAAACCGTTTTCAGCTATAAGGGTGCATGGAGGGATAGAAGAGAGCAAGCAGCCGGGCGTTATCAACCCGTCATTTTGTAACCCAAGGAATCGGAAGGTTCTGCTCGTAGATACTATCGCCGGCGCTGGGGAGGTTTTCAAGTCTGCCATAAAGATTCTGGACGACTCAGGTGCAAAGCCAACGTCTGTGGCGGTTCTAGTGAACAAGACTGGTAGAGACAAGATCGAGAGCATACCGTTATTGTCTCTGATCGAGTTGCTTCCTGTAGCCTAGTCGAGAGCAAGGTATATTCATGTCTTCTATTCCCAAAGGTTCTCCGCTTGCTGAGTCTTGTCGTTCCATACTTTTCGTTCTTTCTCTTCTATCTCAGCTGATATCAGAAGCGAACGTCTTGGATCTTTCAAGGGTATGATAAAATACTCCTTAACCTCTCCTCGCTCGTCCCTTAAGGATAGTTTAACCTTCTTATCTGCCAACCTCAGAGTATCAGGGTTCAGGTACTTGCAGATTACGTATGAACCTCTGGATTCGAGAGCTCTGACCTCTAATCTCCCGGTCTTTCCTCGTGTTAATACGCTCTCAGAAAACCTCACTCCCTACTCACCATTTTAGAAACTGATCTTCCTCGACTAATATCTCTAACTCGACGGTCTCGGATACTCTCACTTTGACTATGGCTTCCTGAAACGGGCGATAAAATAGCCTGCACCATGAATGTGAGGATGAAACCTCTGTGTATACTTGGCGTGGTCAAAGTCAGATGCAAAGCCTTGCGAACCCAAGATTATCTTCTGCTCCTCAAGCTTTATCTCGCATCGTTCTTCTCCAAACCGAGCAACGTTCTCGCTTTCTTCAGGGGTGATCGTGCAGACGCTGTAGACGATGGTCCCGCCCGGTCTGACTATTCTTGAAGCGACCTTGAGAAACTGCTTTTGATACTCTGCGAGCCTTTGGATCTCTTCTTGCCTAATGTGTTCGTATAGTTTGGGCACGATCCCAAGACAGCTGCAGGGAGGGTCGATCAAGCATCGGTCTGCAGTTATGTGCGGGTGATCGATATCCAAGTATCGTGCGTCCGAGACTATCAGGCTGACGTTCTCGCAGCCAAGTCGTCTGACGGCTTCTTGTGCGATTGAGATCTTTCTCTTGTTCCGGTCAACGCCTATGACGTTACTCCTGTTCTTCGTGAGTTGACAGATGTGGGTTAACTTTCCGCCGGGAGAGCATGTCATATCGAGTATGGTCTCTCCGGGCTGAGAGTCTAGAACTCGGCTGGTTACCATCGCTGGGAGAGACTGCAGATACAGGAGGCCTCTTCTGAATTCTTCGGTCTCCCTCAGACTCGGCGTCTTGTAGATCGAGTCAGTCACTTCTATTGCCAAACCCTTCCTAAAGGTCAGAATCTGTGTTTCATTCATCTTCGCAGTTCCGTTAGCGACAGCTTGCCCATGATCGTCAACAACGGTCACCCGCTCTCCCTGTCTAAGGCCTCGACACATCACTATGCCAGGAGCATACACATGGGCCCCTTGCACAACGGATTCTGCTGTGAACTTGTCAACAACAACTTTCCTTCCTTCGATGTTTACGGTGAACGGGCCTTCGATTGGAGTGTGCACAGCCTCTTCTATCACTTCATGCTTCTCAACTTTGATTCCTTTTTTCCGGAGCCTCTGGAGGAGGTCGTCTACCGAGGTCTTCAGTGTATTCGCTCGAAAATAGTACCTGTTGCCAGGCGACTTGAGAGCCTTGATCGAAACCTCAATCGAATCCTTGTATAGATTCTGTAGTTGTCTTATGAAGTCGACGGAGAAGTTATAGCGGTTGGATAGCGTTTCAGGGTTCATGTTCTAGGCCTTTCATCATGGGCGGCTAGGTACCGGTAAGAAGAGATAGGAGAGTTGAGAAAGGTAAATTTTTCTTCAGGGAATGGAATCTTAAATCGCAACACTATCGGTTCAAGCCTCTAGGTGGTCTCAGTGATCTCTAATAACGTGGGGATTCACAAGAAAGAGGAGATCTCGATTGAGGATCTCATGGAAAAGATAAGATCGAATAAGAGGTTCGGAGAGGTTGGAGCGGTCACATCGTTCTTCGGCATAGTTCGTGGAACCAGCAAGAATGGGAAGGCTGTGAAAGGGCTCGATATGGAGGCCTACAAGGAGAAAGCGGAGGATGTATTCTCGAGTATAGCTGAGGAGATGAAGAAACGGCCTGGCATAGTGGAGGTTCTGATACATCATGTGACAGGACATCTAAACATTGGAGATCTCATATTCGTCGTTATGGTTGCAGGCGGCAACAGGAAAGAGGTTTTCCCTACGCTCGTGGAGACGGTTGAGAGGGTTAAGAGAGAAGCAACGATATGGAAGAAAGAGACGCTGTGTACAGGTGAATCTTACTGGGTGGAGTACGCGTAAGGTGTGCTAGTGGTTTCCTAAGGAATGCCTGACTCGGATTTTCACGCTATGATGGTTATTGTTTCAAACTGCTAGGGTTGGCCGGGATTGCTTTGGAAATCGTGGTCTATGCGGAGAATCTAACCAAAAGGTTTGGCGGTCTCACGGCCGTGGATGACGTAGGTTTCCAAGTCAGTCGAGGCGAGTTCTTCGGTTTCCTAGGTCCGAATGGGGCTGGAAAGACCACGACGATGAAGATGATTTACTGTGTGTCGCCAAAAACCTCAGGTAAGCTTGAGGTGGATGGGATCGACGTAGATGGAGACCCTGCGAAAATCAAAGCCACAATAGGCGTGGTGCCGCAAGAAAACAACCTTGACCCGGACTTCACAGTTTTCGAGAATCTGATGGTATACTCTCGTTATTTTGATATTCCACGGGTTGAGGCTCGGGAGAGAGTAGAGGAGCTGTTGGAGTTTTTTCAACTTGAGGAGAAGAGGAACGTCATTATAGAGAGGATCTCTACAGGGATGAAGCGGAGGCTGATTCTTGCTCGGGCACTGCTTAACGAACCCAATATGCTTGTGCTCGACGAGCCTACGATTGGCCTTGATCCTCAAGCTAGGCATATGATATGGCAGAGGCTTCGAGAGCTTAGAGCAGAGGGCGTAACGATCCTGCTTACCACACACTATATGGAAGAGGCTGAAGAACTGTGCGATCGGCTGGTCATAATGGACTATGGCAAGATTATTGCTGAGGGAAAGCCTCGAGACTTGGTAGAGAAATACGTCGAGGGCGATGTTCTAGAGGTGACAACGGACGAGAATATGACATCATATCTACGAGAACATCATGGTGATCTCCATTTCGAAAGGGTCGAAAACAAGGTGCACATCTTCTCGAAGGACCCCGAGCGTCTGCTCCGGGATCTGGTGGCCAAGTTCAGGGTTGAGAGCACGCTGATCAGGAAAGCCACCCTCGAAGATGTCTTTCTAGAGTTGACTGGAAGGGGGTTGAGGGAATGAGCGTAAGCATATTTCGAATCCCCAGATTGTCAGAGAAGGCTTGGAAGGTCTGGCTTAGGAATAGAGACGTTTTCTTGAAGACATACAAGGTTAACTTCATCCCTCCATTTATTGAGCCTTTGCTATACCTTTTTGCGCTGGGTTTTGGAATTGGATTCTATGTGGGAGAGATCGAGGGGACCTCCTACGCGGCTTATATCGCACCCGCCTTGGTAGCGATCTCGTCCATGTACTCCTCTTTTTTCGAGTGCACCTTCGGATCGTACGTCAGAATGTACTATCAGAAAACGTTTGATGCCATAATCGCAACGCCATTGACAATTGATGAGGTCATCGCAGGGGAGTTGTTATGGGGAGCTACAAAGAGCGCGATCAACTGCTCGATCATCCTTCTGGTCATATCATGTTTCGGACTTGTGAGTCTTAAGTGGGCCATCTTTGTGGTACCTTTCTCGTTCCTCTCAGGGGTTCTATTTGCCGCATTAGCCATGTGCTTCACCGCCATCGTTCCGAACATCGACTCCTTCAACTACCCCACGTATCTCCTAATCACTCCGATGTTCCTGTTTAGTGGCACATTCTTTCCGACGTCGATTCTTCCTGCACCGATCAGGATTATCGCGGAGGTTCTCCTTCCGTTGACGCATGTCGTAAGAATCCTGAGAGGTCTTACGCTTGGCATTATCGATTGGGAGATGCTTTATAGCCTTGTGTGGATCGTTGCGGTGTCAGCCATACTCTTCCTAATCTCGATAAACTTGATGCATAGACGTCTGGTGATCTGAGGTGTGCGTATGTCGAGGTGAGGGCGACGGTTAAGGTTACTGTAACCCTCTTTGGAACCCTTGTAAACTTTGCCGAAGGCCAGAGAAAGGTTGAGGTCTCGGCTTCGACCGTATACGAAGCCCTGACAGCGGTAACTTCCAAGTTTGGGGAAGAGTTTGGAAAAGAACTCTTCGATACGAACGGAGTAGTTAAGAGGTCACTGAATCTTCTGGTTAATAACCGCAACGTTAGGTTTCTAAAACAGTTTGAGACAGAGCTGAAGGAAGTAGATCAACTGGTAATCCTACCTGCGATCGGAGGCGGATAGGAACTATTGGCAGACGTGAGAAATGAGCTCTCCATAGAGCAACTTGAGACCTACTCGAGACAGATAGTTTTGGATGATATCGGGTATGAAGGACAACTCAAGATTAGAAAAGCGAAGGTATGCGTTCTCGGTTTAGGAGGCCTTGGTTCCCCAACCGTTTTGAGGCTTGTCGCGATGGGTGTCGGCTATCTACGAATCGTGGACAGGGATGTTGTATCTCGGTCGGATCTCCATCGGCAGACACTGTATGACGTTGACTCGTTGGGGATCCCGAAAGTTGAGGTTGCCGGGAGGAAGCTCTGCAGGCTGAACCCAGATGTCGACTTGGATCCGATCCCAGCTTCCCTCAACTCGAGGAACGTAGAGTCCTTTCTAGAAGGCGTTGACGTAGCTGTGGACGGTTTCGACAGGATTGGTCCACGCTACCTCGTCAACAGGGCCTGTCAGAAACTGAGGATCCCGTATATTTTCGGCGCGGCACTGGAGTATTATGGAAACGTCTCCAGCATCATTCCTGGAAAAACAGCCTGCCTCGAATGCTTCTATCCAAACTTGGAAGATGATGCGCTGCCTAGATGTGCTGTGGTTGGAGTTCACCCTTCAGTCCCGAGCTTGATCTCAAGTATCCAAGTGCTTGAAACAGTAAACCTCGTGATAGGGGCGCCGCTTCGTTTAGAGAGTAAACTCCTGTATGTCGACTTGAAAAACCTCTCTTTTGATATCTTGAATATCGCACGGCGCGACGACTGCCCAGTATGTGGAACGTATCCCTCAGGCTCTCCACAAAAGGTCGAGGACGAGCCTGTGGAAGAAACCTGCGCGAGGGATGGAAGGCGAGTCTTGATCATCAGTCCAAACCAAACAAAGAAGGTTGATCCAGAACGTCTAAGAACTCTCGTTAAGAGCCAGGGTATGACCGTGGATGTAGTAAGCCATTTTGGGATCACGTTCAGAAATTCTGAGGGTGTGCGAATGAGTATTCTGAGGAGTGGAGTATTGATAGCGCAGATTCCGCCAAAATCCACGATCTCTAGAGACGATGTCGCCAAGATATATCAGAGCATAGTGGGATCTTCGACATAACTCATCTTTCTGAATGTTAAGAAACCTGCTTACGAATCTTAGAGCTCGGACTTCGTGTGGGTCGCAGCCTCGTACTCAGTGTAGGCGGTCGGCACGCGTGTCAGGATCAGAATTTCGAGGGTTTCAATGCTTAGGCCGAGGTGTGGTTTAACCTCGTTGTGTCGTTGCACATATTCGTCTATCGATTTGAATTGATGTTGCTTCTGCTGCGCCTTAAGTGAAAACCAAATTCAATGAGACGCCATAGGGTTGCGCTAATGATGCGGGGGGTGGGCCTCCATACTCAGATTAGGTGCGCACTTATCCCTTCGCCCTTGCATTCTGGAACAAGTAAGAGAGCGCGCTATCTTATTTTAGGTTTGTCCAACCGATAATGGAATTCGAATCCAAAACCATGTCAGAGTTTTGTATTAATGTGTTCACAGAGAGTCAGCATTTCCCTTCTCGCTACTCTCTCTTCCTTTCGAGTCAAACAGGGGACCATATGAGCATAAAGATTACGAACCCGTTTGATTATCTCCATATGGCCTGAGAAGAAATCCAAGGTGGGGAACAAATCTGGAATGCACTCCGATCGGTATGTCTCAACTATCTTCTGTAGCTGGCCCAAAGTGATTTGATGAATCGGCAATATTGTGACGCATATAGAATCTCCAATCCAAGGCATAAGGTCTTTTTTCGTTTTCACGTCTTCGACATATTTGTAAATGTCTGGCAATCTAACCTTCAGCGATGCTTCCCACCAATTGTTACCATAACATTGTGAAAGGAAGTTATGAACTGCCAAACGAAGTCCGTTTTCAAATTGAAAGATTGGAGAGAAAAGTCGTTCTCCTGCAGGTATGAGGTCCACATACTCTTGAGGTATTCGAAGCATACGTCTTGGTCTGGTGCGTTGACGCCTCAAGTCTTCCTACCGGCTGTTTTTTTGCGTCTCCTTGTTTTGGGCCTAGATTTCAGTGTTCTGACAGTTGCCAGTGTTGTATTACAGATCTTTGCAATCTCACGGTTACCGTATCCAAGTCTGGCAAGTACCTTCACTTGGTCTTCAAGTCGCTCAAACTCCTTGACTGCCAAGAATCCTAGAACCAATGAGAGGTTGCCAAGTCTTTCTTCTTCATTCTCACTTCTTGTCAACGTGTATTCGTATCTACCACTACTTGCGCAGTAAAGAGCTTTGTGACCGGTGAGAATCACGTTTGCTGATAGCCAAGATTTCTCGGATGACACACACATCCAAACCTGGTTGAGTCTCTCTTGGGGGCGTCGTCTCTTCACCCTGCGGAGAATTCAAATTCTGCTTCCTGGTAACATAAGATGTACAGAAACGACTCCACTTGTGAGAGGAGATAGCTGCCTTGGGATCAGGAATTAGAGCCAAAACAGTCAAAGATGAGATGACCGAGCTGTTAAGAGATCTGTTGATCGTTCAGCTTGGCTTGGCAAACGTCCCGCATCAACATATTCGTAAGATCGCTAGGTGTGATATGCGAAGAGTGACTGAGATAGCCCGCCTGCTACCTAAGACTGGTGCAAAAACTGGTTCGCGTCCCTAGATCAAAACCCATGGCTTTGAACGCACAGGGCAGTAAACAGCCAGGCTAACTGCGACATCCTTGCGAATTCCTGCAATAAGAGTCCTCCGCGAACGTTGAGACAGACTTTCTAAAGGGCAGAGGGCCTTGTTCACACTATCGAGAAAACGATTTCCCATATGCAACAAGAATTCTTTGGGTATCCTCACCGTCAATTATGCCGTAATAGATGGGTCGGTGGTCTGACCAAGACTTGGCAATGGCAGATTGTTTCATTTGATTCAGTATACTTTCATCGATTTGACCCCAGTATTGAATCAGAAACACTTGCGCCGGTGAAGAAAAAAGCCTGAGTATCTGATCGCCACGTCTTCCCATCATATTCGGAAAAAGGATGCCCTTTGTCCCCTTTCCTTTCAATCCAAAGGCCGTACTAACTCTTCTTCCTTTGACCATTACTCTAGTGGAGAACAAGTCATTCGGTTCGCCGCCCCAATCCTGAAAAGTCCCCTTCTCACCTATAATCTTTTGAAGACCTATCTTGAACTTCTTCTCGTCCAACGGGGTTTTGCTTTCTTCTGAAGAGATACGAACCTTGCGTACTCTGCTGAACGAGTCGATATCATCAATTGTCAAGAGTTTGACTTTGACTAAGTCTCCTGGAATTTTCAATCTCACAGAAAACGTACTTTTCGGATTGAATCTAGTGGGATATTTCTCGATTGCCTTCTTGTTTCCCGCAAGCTTCAGAATCGCTTCCTTGTTTTGGGAGTAGAAAGGGTATTTCTCATAAGCCATTCTTCTGCCAATTCTGAACTTGCTCACGATCTCGTTATCCGAAAGAACACCAGCTTCCTGCACTACTCTAATACGATCTAGCTTCGTCAAGGCTGCTAGTTCATCACGAGTCTTCACCTTCTTCTTTCCGGCATAAATCGCCCTGAAAACCTTCCTTCGATCCTCCGACTCCCCGATTACCTCGGCAGCATTAGCGATCTTTTCGCGACGACTTGCACCAGCGTCAGTAACCGACCTGACTCTCATCTACTCAACCTCACATCGTTTTCTTCTTGTTGACAGGAAACCAGTAGTCGAGCTCTCACCGCGCTCTCAAGATCGAGTTCGTGGGATTCTCTTGTTTGGTTCGCGTTTCTTTGTTACAAGTTCTCTGGCCGGGAATATCTTGCTGAAATTTCCGGCATCCATATCCAAGAGTTTGGCTATTGAACCAGCTTGAACGCCAGAATTCAGTAACTGTGCGATCATAAGCTTCTTTATCGCTTCTAGCTCCTTCAGAACTCTAGAGTCCGAGTCAGAGCTCTTTCCAGCCTGTCGCTCGGATTCCGTTCTGTGCTTCATGTACTTGCCACGTGACTCTAGCTCTTACTTCGGCGGAACCTTCTCTTAACCATTAATCCACTTAACCCGCAATGTTTGATCATCCACAGAACTAACTGTCAATGAGACACGCCCATTTCCAGAGTTCGATAGTGCTAATAGCTAGAGCAACATATTTCCGTATGTCACGGAGGTCAAGTCAACCAACCGAGTGTGCGTCCTAGGGCGCTCATAATTCTCCTTGATCCCTTCCTTTCCATCTCGCATATCGTCGGTAGAAGTCTACTAGTGTTTCCTTCCTTCCGTCACAAACGTTTCGTCTAGCAAGAGCGTCTTTGACACTTTCCGAATCATCCAAATCGCATAACTTAGCTAGAGCCTTGAGAGCCTTAACGTTAGATTCGATTGTAGATGGCTTATACCCCTCGCGCCTTAGATGAAACGCGAATTCTATCAGACTACATGGGATGGCGCTAAAAGTGCGGGGGGTGGGACTCGAACCCACGAAGGCCTACGCCGCAGGATGTCTCAATCCTGGCTGGATCTTAAGTCTGGCACGGCTCCTTGCAGGCCGTCCTGCCCCTTTGACCTGACTCCCGCCTATTCTATGATTCATGATAAGGTCTCGGGAACCCCCGCGTCGCTCTAGAATCGCGGTACTGAGCAGATAAAGGTTGGGCGGACTGAAGAGGTGTTCCAGCTCCAAAATCGATGACGAGACTTGTTCTCGCGTAGCCGGAATCATTCTTGAAGGTTGGCCACGTGCACATGTGGTTTGTATCCTGAAGTATCGGGGGTTGTTCTGCATTACACCAGAGTCTTGTTAGATTCTCCCTTGGAAAAATCGTCGCTACTCCAAACCTTCTGATGTTTGAACAGATGAAACGTTCTGCTTCTACCGAATCTTGAGGTCTATCCAAGCCGTATCGAGGAGGGGCTCTTCGAAGACTGGTCTAAGTAGCCGTCTTTTAGAGCGACCTAACGGTTCCGAGAGTAGCTTCTAACATTGCGCCGAGGGGCTGTGTGGAGACTTGAAGGTACAAAACCGTACTCGAACGGCTTAAATAAGACCTGGATGTATTCTGGCGGGCTTAACTCGCAAGGAGCTACAAGAATGGGGTATCGTCTTTGGTCTTCGCGTTTCGAAAGAGAGACCTGAAGCTAGACTGAAGCTTAAGAGATTTCCTTTTGCGCGGACTCCCCTTGAGACCTTCCAGAAGATCCAAAACAGGTTTGATTTCGCCTACCTCCTCGAATCTGTCCAAGGACCAAGTAAACTGTCTCGATTCTCGTTTGTAGGTTTTGATCCTTCAACAGTATTGACCGCGAAGGACCACTTGGTCGAGACAGTCGATCGTGTAACAGGAGAGAGATCTGTCAAGAATAGCCGTGACCCTCTGGACAATTTGGAACGTCTCGTAGGCAAGAAGCCGATCATCTATAAAGGAGTAAGTTATGTTGGGGGAGCTGTTGGCTATATCTCCTATGATGCGGTGAGATACTGGGAAAACCTACCCAGTCTAGGCAGAGACGATCTTTCCTTCCCAGATATCGAGATGGGAATCTACGACGATGGCATAATATTCGATCATCAGAATAGACGGGCCTTCTACTTCTACACAGAGAAGGATAGGCTTGTAGACATCAAGAATCTGTTGAAGAACCCCGTCAAGCATTTTGATCTCTCACATTCAGACATATCCACGAATATTTCGAAGGAACGTTTCGAGAGTATAGTTTCCAAAGCCAAAGAAGAGATAGCTAGTGGGAGGGTCTTCCAAGTTGTTCTATCAAAGCGTTGCGAGTTTGAACTTGAAGGGAACCTCCTCCGTTTCTACGCGCTCTTGAGGAGGATCAACCCTTCCCCATACATGTACTTCTTGAAGATGAAGAATAGAGCGGTCATAGGTTCAAGCCCAGAGACCCTTGTGAGAGTTCGACGTGGAACTGTTGAGACTTTTCCCATAGCAGGAACTCGGCCAAGGTTTGAGCAGCCTGCGAAAGATCAGAGAATGGCACGCGAATTATTGTCAGATGAGAAGGAACGTGCAGAGCATGCGATGCTCGTTGATCTTGCTAGGAACGATCTCGGTAGAGTCTCCAAGTTTGGTACGGTGAGAGTATCCGAGTTCATGAGGGTTCAAAGGTTTAGCCATGTCCAACACATCGTATCCCGAGTAGTGGGAACATTGAGAGAAGAATACAACAACTTTGATGTACTACGAGCGAGCTTTCCCGCTGGAACAGTGAGCGGCGCACCTAAAGTCAGCGCGATGGAGATCATAGAAGAACTTGAACCCACTAGAAGGGGGCCATACGCAGGTGCTGTAGGCTATTTCTCAAGGAATGGAGATGCTGACTTTGCGATTGCGATCCGAACGTTAGTTGTCGATGGCAAACGCGCCACAATACAGGTCGGCGCAGGGATCGTAGCTGACTCTCAACCCGAGCGTGAGTGGTATGAGACAGAGCACAAGGCGAGGGCTCTTATGAAAGCGCTCGAAGAATCTCGGGAGATGAAGAATGAGAGTTCTAGTTATTGACAATTATGACTCCTTCGTATACAATCTTGTCCAGTACGTGGGAGAACTCGGCGCTAGGCCAGTAGTATTTCGAAACGATAAGGTGTCACTCGCCCACGTTAAGAGGCAATCGGCCGACAGACTAGTAATCTCACCCGGTCCTGGGAACCCAGAGGACAGAAGATACTTTGGGATCTGCTCCGAGATTATCAGGGAGATAGGCCCAAAGACACCATTGCTCGGCGTATGCCTCGGCCATCAAGGAATCATCCACAGTTTTGGTGGCAAGATCAAACGGGCTAAAAGGCAGGTACACGGGAAGACCAGTCTAGTAAGGCATGACGGCCGAGGAATCTTTAGAGGCCTAACAAACCCCCTCGTTGGAGCACGATATCACTCGCTCGTAGGCGCTCGGGAATCGATCCCTAAGTGCCTAGAGATCTCAGCAGAATCTTTGGACGATAGAGAAGTCATGGCTGTTAGACATACGGGTTATCCAATATATGGAATTCAGTTCCATCCCGAATCGATACTGACCACCGACGGAAAGAGGATCCTTAAGAATTTCCTAGACGGGGCAGAATGAAATGATCAGAGAATCGATTGGAAAACTTGTGGAAGGACGGGATCTCTCTGGCAAAGAAGCATTCGAGGCCATGACCGAGATAATATCTGGTTTGGCGACCGACTCGCAGATTGGAGCATTTCTAGCAGCATTGAGGGTGAAAGGCGAGACTGTTGAAGAGCTGCAGGCTATGGCTCAAGTGATGAAGAGTGTCTCCATACAACTCCACCCTCAAATCAATGGGAGACTGGTCGACACATGCGGCACAGGAGGAGACCGTTTGAAAACGTTCAACATCAGCACGACCTCCGCTTTTGTCGTGGCAGGGACTGGAGTACACGTTGCAAAGCATGGCAACCGCTCTGTAACAAGCAAATGTGGAAGCGCTGACGTTCTGGAAGAGCTGGGCCTCAACCTTGAAATGAACGCCGAACAGGTTAAAGAATCGATAGAGAACGTTGGAGTAGGATTCCTATTCGCACCAAGATTTCATCCGGCGATGAAACGCGTCTCTGCGCCCCGAAAAGAGATCGGGGCTAGAACAGTATTCAACATTCTCGGACCGATGACGAACCCTGCGAACGCATCCGCCCAGCTGATAGGCGTCTACGATCAGAACCTAGTTGAGAAAGTTGCGCATTCGATGAGAGGACTCGGCTGCGAGGAAGGCATGGTAGTATACGGCTTAGATGGAATAGATGAGATATCAACCATAGGAAAGACAAGAATCGCTTGGGTGACGCAAGGAACTGTAAGAGTTTCCGTAAAGGCCCCCTCCGACTTTGGCGTTAAGACAGCGAAGATAGAGGATCTTGAAGGGTCAACAACTTCGGAGAACGCAAAAATGACCGTTAAGATACTGCTTGGAATGAACGGCCCCAAAAGAGATGTAGTCCTAGTAAACGCGGCCGCTGCAATCCTACTCGGAGGCACAGCTGACAGTCTTGAAGATGCCATGGAACTGGCACGGAGGTCGATCGACGATGGCCATGCCATTCGAAAACTCGAGGACCTAATCAAAGCGTCCGGCGGCTCCCTATCAAGACTGAGAGAGCTGGAGTCAGAGATTGACTGACTTCTTAGATGTACTAGCCAATGAAAGTATTGAAAGAACAAGTAGGGGCTACTATAATGTTCAGGATCACGTAAGCGGAGAACCGGCTCGTTTCGTAAAGGCGATAGCGACCTGCAAGCACGTTCCCATAGTGGCAGAGATCAAGAAGCGCTCTCCATCGCTGGGCATTATTCGTGAAAGAATAGATCACGTACAGATCTGCAAAGCATTCGAGAATGGAGGGGCGGTCGGAATCTCAGTGATCACTGAACGCGACAGGTTTGGAGGATCGCTTGACCTACTTCGCAAGGTCCGTCAAACCGCGCGTCTGCCCCTCTTGATGAAAGACATCGTAACCAACAAGGCTCAAATCGAAGCCGCCTCGAGGCTTGGAGCGAACGCTGTTCTCTTGATAAGTACGCTCTTTCAGAGAAGATACTGTCAGACCCCGATCCAAGATATGATTAAACTCGTCCATTCAGAGAATCTGGAGGTCCTACTAGAGACGCACGATGAGGGAGAGTTCTCTTATGCGCTGGGTACAGATGCAGACATGATAGGGATAAACAATAGAGATCTACGCGACCTCAGCGTGGACCCGGAAACGGCTTCCAGGATTCTAAAGAATCACCACCCAGACGACAGAACCGTGGTCGTTGAGAGTGGAATACAGGATCGGAACGTTCTCGTCCAACTTTTGAAGGCTGGAGCTGATGCTTTTCTGATCGGTACATCGATCATGAAGGCTAGAGACGTAGAAGAGAAACTGAGAGAGTTCACGATGGTACTATGAAAACAGTCAGAGTCAAGATATGCGGAATCACAAACGAGGTCGACCTCGCCAACGCGATCGATGCAGGCGCGGACGCTGTTGGGTTTGTAGTCGGAGTTCCATTGTCTCCAAGAAGTATTTCAGAAGAACAGGCACAATGGCTCTTGCAAAGAGTTCCCCCATTCGTCTCAAGCGTGGTTGTCACGAAAGGATCGAACCTAGAAGATCTGAAGCACTTGTCTTCTACGCTGGAGCCCGACTTCCTTCAGATATACTGCGACATTAAGAAGTGTAAGAATCTACTAAACGAACTGAGCCAAGAGGTTGCAACCATACTTGGGGTAGACGCAGAGAACTGTTCGCTCGGAGACTTAATAGATGTCTTAGAATCCTGTGAAGCGGTTCTGTTGGATACGCTGTCGCCGATGAGATGTGGCGGAACTGGACGCGTCCATAACTGGGCTTTGAGCAGACGATTGAGACAGACTATCGATCCAAAACCGGCGATTCTCGCAGGTGGTTTGAACCCGGAGAATGCGGCTATAGCCGTCATGGTGGTGGAGCCATATGCTGTGGACGTAGCCAGCGGCGTGGAGTCGAGCCCTGGCAAGAAGGACCGCGCCAAAATAGTCCAGTTCATCAAGAACGCCAAGAGTGTTCAACTTTGAGAAGCCTGTCAAAGCATCCGATCAATGGAAAATACGGTCACTACGGGGGAAGATTCGTTCCCGAGACATTGATGTCCAATCTCATGGAGCTAGAGAAAGCCTACAAGGAATTTCGCCATGATAGAGGTTCACAGAAGGAGTTGAAACGCCACCTCTCTGAATTCGCTGGTCGACCAACCCCACTATATTTCGCGGCCAACCTGACCCGCAAAGTTGGGGGAGCAAAAATCTACCTGAAGCGGGAAGACCTCCTTCACGGTGGAGCTCACAAGATCAACAACACTCTAGGCCAGGCTTTGCTCGCCAAACGGATGGGGAAGAGGCGTGTGATCGCGGAGACAGGCGCTGGCCAGCATGGGGTTGCTACAGCGATAGCATGCGCAAAACTCAATCTCAATGCCGAGATCTACATGGGCTCCAAGGATATGAAAAGACAGAGTCTTAATGTCTTCAGAATGCGTCTGCACGGCGCTGAAGTTCATGAGGTTTCCTCGGGGTCTAAAACCCTCAAAGACGCTATAAACGAGGCCTTCAGGGACTGGGTTTCAAACGCGCCTACAACCTACTATCTAATAGGATCGGTCGTAGGGCCTCACCCATACCCGCAGATAGTGAGAGACTT
>CAZLVF010000001.1:20865-34148 GCA_964562925.1 uncultured Candidatus Bathyarchaeia archaeon | reverse complement strand
TTCTACAGAATAATGACGGCCAGATAGGGAGCACGCACAGTGTATCGGCTGGCCTAGACTATCCAGCGGTTGGACCGGAGCACGCTCTACTCAAGACGATGGGCAGAGTCCACTATGTGACAGCGACAGATCGTGAAGCATTAAACGCTTTCACAACACTTTCGGAGACGGAGGGTATAATGCCAGCCTTGGAATCTGCTCATGCTCTGGCTTTCGCAATCAAGCTAGCTCGAGATATGTCGAAGAGAAATTCGATAGTAGTTACTCTATCGGGACGTGGGGACAAGGACGTTCAGATAGTCGGCGAAGAGCTTGGGGTACCTCTTTGACTAGGATCGAAACAACCTTCAATGAACTCGGCGACCAAGAGGCGGCCTTGGTTACATATATGATGGGTGGATATCCAACAGTAGAAGGTTCCCTTGATGTGGCGAGAGCGCTCATCAATGGAGGCGCCGACATACTTGAGGTTGGTGTTCCATTTTCGGATCCGATCGCCGACGGTCCCATCATTCAGTCAGCTGCCAAGAAAGCTCTCGAAAGCGGAGCATCTCTAAGGAAGGTCCTGAAAATTTGCAGAATGGTCAGGGAGGACTACTCTGTACCAATCGTATTGATGGGCTATCTTAACCCAATCTACCAGATGAGATGTGAAAGGTTTTTTCAAGAGGCTCACGCTTCGGGATTGGACGGCGTAATCATACCTGACCTACCCATGGAAGAATCGAACAATTTGAGGATGATCGCCCGAGCGCATGGGATAGATGTGATACTGTTAGCTGCGCCGTCCACGTCGCAGGTTAGGCTCAGCAAAATAGCTTCCTATACGTCAGGGTTCCTCTACCTAGTTTCAGTTTACGGAGTCACTGGACCCAGGCGAAGCATAGGACGCTCTATCAAGTATGTCAAACGTGCTGTGCATACTGTCGCAGGTCGAGTGCCTCTTAGCGTCGGATTTGGCGTTTCAAACCCTAGACAGGTAGAAGAAATCGTGAAAGCTGGAGCTGATGGCGTCGTCGTTGGGAGCTCGCTGATAAGTGAACTCCAGAAATCATCAAACTGCTCGAAGAGAGTGCTAAATAGGCTTAGAACAAGGACGAGCTGGCTGAAGAAGTCTACAACTCTTAGACCAAGAGCTTCTAAATGATCCAGTAGAGCCTGATTATGGCGTACTTCGATCAGTTACGACGAGAATATCCGTCTAAGAACAATCACTCAGAGATGTCGGCAACCTTGGCATTTGAAAGTCTCGCTATGTCACCTGGGGCGATCTCGATCAAAACCTTAGGTATTCCATCTCCGCCGTAGACCTTTTGCAAACTCATTACGTTTCGATCTATCACAGTCATTATTCTGTCTCTGTGACCGACAGGAGGCATGACGCCGACTTCGAAACCGGTGAGGTTCTTCGTGGCCTCAGGACTGGCGATCTTGACTTTCGACACGCCCAAAACAGCAGAGAGTTTTCGTCTATCGACCCGTCTATCTCCCGTAAGAATAGCTAAAACAGGAGAGTTCTTTTCATCTGTGAATACGATAGTCTTTATGATCATCTGAAGAGGAACCTGCAGTTGAATTGCAGCATCTTGCGCCGTAACGGTCGGGCCCTCAACTGTATGCGCCTTGTAGTCCACACCCGCTCCGTTGAGGTAACTTTCTATGCCTTCAGTCATAGAATAGTCAACTCATGATAGATGATCATTTGAGTTTTCATTCGATGCTTGTTTATACCTTGAACTCCTCGAGTATTTCTTCAAAACTCTTTATATCATGATGCTGCTCGACAAGCGGTGTCTCAGTAATTCTCGGGTAATGATCTTCATACGTTGGTCTTTCCTCGGTGTATATCACTCCTATAGGAATCCTGTCTTCCCACTCCAGGGATTTCTGGAAAGCTGCCATCGGATCTTTGGGGTTGTATGAACTGTCGAGCTTGTAGACTCTACCTCGGTACCACTGGTAAGTGTTTACACGGTTGAATGTGACGCAGGGTTGGAGAATATCGATTAGGCTGAAGCCTCTGTTTGTTATCCCTTGCGCTATAATATCTGCCAAATGTTCTATATCGCCAGCGTAGCCGCGCGCAACGAAGGAAATCCCAAGAGATATCGCTAGGGCGATGGGGTTCAGTCGCCTTACAAACACGCCCTCAGGGGTAGTCTTCGTTACGAAGCCCTCCTCGCTTGTCGGAGACGCCTGTCCTTTAGTGAGGCCGTAGACCTGGTTGTCGTGTACAAGATATGTGATGTCAAGGTTTCTTCTGATGGCGTGGATTAGGTGATTTCCACCTTCACCGTATCCATCTCCGTCTCCTCCGACCGCTATGACTGTTAACTTCGGGTTGGTTATCCTAGCCCCGGTCGCAACGGGCAGCGTTCTGCCATGTAGACCGTTGAAGAGGTTACATTTCATGTAATGTGGAAGCTTGGCCGCCTGTCCTATTCCAGAAACCATCAACACTTGGTACGGTTCGAGGCCCAGTTTCACAAGCGCCTTCTTTACCGCTGTTAGGATGAGAAGGTTCCCACATCCGGGGCACCACGCGGTTTCGCCGCCCTCATAATCCCTCAATGTTACCACATGCCTCACCCAATCGTTTGAAACTCTCTAAGTATGTAGCTTGGCGAGATAGGTCTCCCATCAAATCTCAAGACCTTTGAGTCGACTTCGATTCCAGTTTCAGCTCTTATCAGATGGGCCATCTGTCCAGTGGAATTGCTTTCGACCGATACCAAGGATCTGACTTTCTTCAACTCTTCAGCAAGAACTTCGCTGGGAAAAGGCCATATCTCGCTTAGATGAAGCATCTTCACTCTTGAGCCCTGCCCATTCAGAAGATCGGTTGCCTCCTTGAGCGGCCCGTAGGTAGATCCCCAACCAATTAAGATGGTTTCAGCGTCTACGGAACCATACACGTATGGCGGTCCAATTTCCCGCCTGATTAATTCAAGCTTCTTCAACCGTTTCCTCACATTCTTTGTTCTTACCTCGGCAAGCTCTGTTATGTGACCATCCTCGGTATGCTCGTCACTATCGGTTACGGAGAGTCCCCAACTCTGGCCCGGCAACAGTCTCGGGGATATCCCTGATTCCGTGATCAAGTGTCTCTTGTACTCGCCCAGTTTCTTGGCATCAGACTCCGTGAAGAATTCTCCTCTCTCTATTGCGATCAGAGATATGTCGAACCTTTCGGTCGTGAAGTATGAGTCTGAAAAGTATTGGTCGGATAACACGATCGCTGGAATCTGATACTTCTCTGCTAGGTTGAAAGCTTTCGATGTCAGGTAGAAGGCTTGTTCAGGAGTTCCAGGCGCAAAGACAACCCTTGGAAACTCTCCATGCCCTGCGTGAATCGCAAACTCAAGCTCCGCTTGTTCTGTTCGGGTTGGAAAACCGGTTGCAGGTCCGGGCCTTTGACAGATGATGATGACTACAGGCGTTTCAGTCATACCGGCAAGACTGAGCCCTTCAACCATGAGTGAGAAGCCTCCGCCAGAGGTTGCTACCATCGCTCTAACCCCTGTGAAAGAGGCTCCCAAAGCCATGTTGATAGCCGCGATCTCGTCCTCAGCCTGCTCGAAAACTACATTGTGGCCTCTCATCTTTGAAGCGAAGAATTGTTGAATTGGAGTCGAGGGACTCATCGGGTAGCCTGACATAAACTTACAACCGGAGACAAGTGCGCTAGATGCTATGACTTCATTTCCGCTGATTAGTATTCGATCTGTAGGTTCACCAGTTGTTTCAACGGCGTATCTGAATTTGATTCTTGAACGGTCAGCAATATAGTCATATCCTGCCCGTGCTGCTTGGATGTTCTTCTCCGCAACCTCCGCGCCCTTCGCCTGAAAAGTTTCATTCAAAACAGTCTTCAAAATGTTGAAATCATGTTTTATCAGGCCAAGTGTTGCTCCTACAGCTACAGAGTTAGCCATTATCAACTTACCCGTCTTTTCTTTCGCCAACCTCTCAAAGGGGACGCCCAGCAAAGTCTCAGTTGATTCCGTTGTTTCGATCTTGTCAACGTCGAATAGGATTACGCCACCTTCAACCAAGTCCCGCCTACGTTCAGTCATGGTTCTCTCATCCAAGGCGATTATGACGTGAAGCCTCTCGGAAACAGCTTGGACAGCCTTAGCGCTAGCACGTACTTGAAAGAAGTTATGTCCCCCTCTAATTCTCGACTCGTTATCTTGATTTGCGAAAACATAGAGGCCACCTTTGGCAAGGCTCTTAGCGAGAATGTAGCCTATCGACTGAAGGCCTTGACCCGCCTCTCCACCTATCATGAAGGAAATGTCTGTTGCCATTCCACTCGAACGGAAATTTGATTGATTGCGCTATTTCAACACTATCATTTACAACCGGACTCGACTGAACGCTTGAAACAGAAGGGTGTTAGTCTAGAAGTTACTTGAATAAACTGCTGACATAACGTGTGGGTAGTCTGTCAAGAATTTCCCTTTGCCTCTCTTAACCTAGGTAACAGAACAATATGTGTTGTGACTCCCACTGCGATAAAAACCAGAATGACTCTGACGACGAGGTTATTGACTACATAAATGGCCGAGTAACCTATCGTTATCCATAGAGCGGAGACGGATGCAGCTTTTATTTTCAGTGGGACTCCTCTTCCTTCACGGTAACTCTTAATATAATCCCCGAGCCATTTGTTGCTTAGAAGCCATTCGTGCATTCTCTTGGAACCCTTAAAGTAACATGCGGCCGAAAGTAGGAAGAAAGGGGTAGAAGGCAAGAGAGGGAGGAATATTCCGATTACTCCAAGTACCAATGATAGCGTTCCCGCAACAGTCCATAGTGTTCTAAGAAATCTACTGGAGGGTTTGCCGCTTTTTTCCAAGCTACACCACAGCGTATTTCTCTGCTCTCTCATAATAAGGTGTCCACCATCTTCATGAGAATCTCGCGCCGGAAGTTCGTAGCCACAGGTTTAGTAGCCGCCGTTGGTGTAACTTTAGGAGGATACGCTATTCATAGAATGAGACGTTGCATCCCGCCTTTGAAGGCTCACGAAACGTCAAAGGTTTTCTTAGTTAGCGCTTCAAACAGGATTGAAGGGATCAATAGACTACTTGAAAGGTTCGACCTCACGAGTTTCAAAGATGCAACGGTAGCTCTGAAGCCGAACTATAATAGCGATGACCCATTTCCAGCCTCAACACATATAGAAACACTTCGAGCCATCGTTGATGGGTTAAGGGCGGCTGACGCGGCCGAGATTACCTTGGGAGAACGAAGTGGTATGGGAGACACCCGTAGAGTGCTGGAGAATAGAGGGGTCTTCGAACTCTCTGAAGAGCTTGGCTTCAAAGTGACCGTCTTGGACGAGTTAACCGCAGAAGACTGGTTAAAGGTCGGCTCTGATGGGTTGCACTGGGTTAAAGGTTTCAAAATCGCGAGAATCTTTGACCAAGCTGACAAGGTCGTTCAGACATGCTGTCTCAAGACCCATAGATTTGGAGGGCACATCACTATGTCCCTAAAGAACTCGGTCGGCCTTGTTGCGAAAAGGGACCCTAACGGACTGTACGACTACATGGCTGAACTCCATACATCTCCTTTCCAGAGGCTTATGATAGCTGAGATCAACAGGTTCTACAACGTCGATTTCGTCATAATGGATGCGGCTGAAGCCTTTGTGAGAGGTGGACCGGAACGTGGAGAGCTCGTGAAGCCCAACGTCATTCTAGCCAGCAAGGACAGAGTCGCCATCGACGCCGTTGGAGTTGCGATATTGCGATCTTATGGTTCCACCCCAGAGGTAATGAAGGATCGTATCTTCGATCTAGAGCAGATATCTAGAGCCGCGGAATTGGGCGTCGGCGTTGACTCACCCTCAAAAATTGAGCTCGACCCTCTCGACGACGAGGCCAAGATAATTGCAGGGAAGATCCGAAAGATACTTGATGCCCAAAGATAGAAAGTTGCCTTTATGACACTTTCTATTTGAAAGCTAGAGTTCATGAGTAGCCGTGATTGCCGAGTCTTACTGACTTTTGATCATCTCTAAAGAACGTAGTATGGTTACCTACCCGTAATTCGTATGTCAGGAGAATTCCAGTCGCATCGGGTTAGTGAAATCAAAAAAAGGGGGAGATGGGTGTCAAAATTTCCCAAGACTATGCTTGAGATGGCATTTCCGCCTTCGTTGGTCGACCTCTTGGTCTACCTTTCGGTCTACCTCTGGGTCGACCTCTTGGTTTTCCTCTCGGTCTTCCCGGTTTTTTGGGTGGGCGACCTCGTTTCTTAACCGGCTGATTGACTATTGCCAAAGCGAGATCCTTTGCTTTATCCCTAATTTCAGACTGCAAAGAAGCTATGGTATTCCTCAACTGTTCCGCAGAAGACAGCACGTCCGCTATCATTCCGGAAGATTTTTTCCTTGGCATACTGCTTCACTGATTCTAAGTGCAAATTTAATCAATTTAAGCTTTTCTTCTCAATTTTTCTTAGAATTTTTGAGGGTTATCTTCCTTCGTCAGAGGATAATATCTGAATACTTGCAAAAATAGCGGAGGTAGAAATCGTGTACGGTTCCACGTGAAACTGAATCAAGCGATTGCGTTCTTAAGAGCGAAGAGTTGGGTTGAATCTGAAATGATATTCATGAAAAACTAGTACTAGTATTGCAGGTGCTGGGACTTTGTTTCGGCTCCCGTTTGTGTTTCGGCAAGTTATTCTATTCTGAGTTGGCGATCAGGAAACTCTAGGGGCTTTGAGGTGCATCCGGGTTCCGGAGTCAATCACGGGTATTGTAGTTACAAGTTGAAACGAGTTACAAAATCTGTCAAGGAACACTGAAACTGTTTCTAAGGTCGACTAACGATACGCCTTCACTCATTCTGTTGGTAGGTCCTCTCTATTGCCCCACTCCTCCCATGACCCATCGTACATCCTTGTATCATAACCTAGAAGGCGCAGAACGAAGTATGACTGAGCTGCAACCAATAATTGAGTTTTGTCGCGGTGTCAAAATACGGCTCTTGTGATTACGAAATTCCTTATCGCCTATAGATTCTATTTGATAGCCTCTGGCTGCCGGACTCGAAGGCCGAACATGCTGTAGACCGCAGGACGACGATATTTTTGTGGCGGGCCCGCGGGGATTCGAACCCCGGACCTCCGGCTTTCCACGCTAGAAGCATAGAGGGCCAGCGCTCTATCCAAGCTGAGCTACGAGCCCCGATCAAAGCTGTTAAGATTATGGAGGGCTTAAACCTTCCGTGGCATCTAGGAAAGATCGGGGAGACGTCTATTCGATGTATATGGCAGGGCGATAGGGAAGGGCTAGACGTGCCCTATCCTTTGGATCAACTCTTTCCTTGGCTTCCTCTCTGTAGACGGTCACCTCGGCGTTCAACTCTCTTTCATAGAATTCTTGGGCATCTCGTAGGATTGAGTACTCATCCAAAATCCCGGCTGCAGCCTTGCTTAGTCGAACTTGATGGGCCATCTTTGAGACGTCTTCAATGTTCTTCTGGATGGTTTTCGGCAGCTCCTTTCTAACCTCCTTAAAAGAATCATCGGTCATGAACTCTTTCATCAGCTCGGAAACGTCTAAGGGTCCGGACTCAGCTTTCTTCAAAACCTGAAGGAAGATCTTCCATTTCCATGGGCTGCATGGATAATAGAAGATATGTTTAGGCTGTCTCTTCGTGGCTTTGATGATGCTTAACGTGTCCTCGAGGAGGTTTCTAACCATTTCCATCGACTCCTCTGCCTTGACGTCGATTCTACTCTCATCATAGGTTGGCCATGACGCCTTGGCTATCAGGCCATTGTTTCCCATCTCATGCCAGATCTCTTCACAGATGTACGGTGTGAACGGTGCGAGCAAACGGACCCTTGCCTCGAGAACTTCGTTCAACGTCTTGGCTGAGGCTCTATTGTTCAAACCTCGCGAGCTACTCGATTTCTTCCTCGCGTACCATTGAATGTCTTGATCGAGAGAGTATAGGACCGCTTGAATGGCCTCCCTTACCTTAAGCCTCTCCATGGCGGTCGTTGCTGAGTCGATAGCCCTCATCAGTCTACTAATCAACCATCTCTCCTCGATCCCAGGCTCTCCAACGCCAAACTTGTTTTCCACCTCCACCACTTCCTTGGTCCATGCGTAGAATCGTTCAAGTCTCTCACGGAGGGTCTTTGCAAGAGCTAAGCTGAAGTCAGCGTCTTGGAGAAGGCCTGAGGTTACAAGGATCGCCAACCTCAAGGGGTCGGCTCCGAATGATCTCAATGCTTCACGGAGCGGGAGTATGTTCCCCAAGGACTTTGACATCTTCTTCCCTTCCATGAGGACGCTGCCATTGACGATGATCTGTTTCGGCCATAACTCCTCGGGGAATAGGGCTACATGGTTGAAAATGAAGAAGGTTAGGTGATTGGGAACAAGATCTCTTCCTGACTGTCTGGTATCGAGTGGATAGAAGTAGGCAAACTCCTCACGCATATGTTTCAGAGTATCCGCGCCAAGGCCTAGAGGTGCCAGGTCTTCTGGACGGCCTTGTCCGAGGAATACGTAGTTGAATACCTGATCTGTCAGTTTCTCAGGGGCGACTTGGTTTTGTGTGAGATAGTGTGCTATAGTATAATATGCCATGTAGATAACGGAGTCCGAGAGGCTTTCGATTATCCATTCTCTATCCCATGGAAGTCTTGTACCTAAGCCTGACTTTCGCGCACAAGCCTTCGCCCTTAGCCATCCGATAGTATACTCGAACTCCGGTCGAATTTCTTCGGGGAGTATATCCATCTGGTCTAGACATGTCTCTGCAAGACTTTTCCAGTCTTTATCTCCGTAATTTATGAACCATTGATTCTCAAACATATTCACGAGACACTCAGTGCCACATCTGCATTGGACCGGTTTGTTGATTATCTCAAACATTATGTCGGCTTTCTTTGCCTCGAGGAGATCCTGTTTCACGAGGTATTTCGCAACTGAGACAGGAAGATCCGTATACTTCCCAGTGTTGGCTTTCATCTTTCCAGCATGAAATTCCTTTCCGTATATCTCGCCGGTCGCGTCTTCTAGAGAGGGGTCTTCCTGGCTTTCTATATGAAACCGCCTTATGGCGTCAAACGCTGGAAGTTCAGAGTAGCCTTCAACCTTGATCAATGAGATCGGTTTGACCTGATCGAGTATGGTGGAGGATAAGCCATACTTCTCCAGTTCTCTCGGGTTCTTTCGTAGATCCTCCAACGCCTGGTAATCGTAAGGGGCGTGTGCTGGTACAGACATAACGACGCCGGTTGCATTGTTCGGGTCGACGAACGCGGCGGGGAGTATAGGGAGCTTATCGCCTGTCATAGGATTCCTGATCATCTTCCCGAGAAGGCTGTGCCCAGCCACGTTTCCTTTGATTATTACCTTATGATTCTGGAAGAGAAGTTTCCGGACCGATTCTCTGCTTATAATCCACTCCTCTCCGTCGACATCGGCCTTCACGTATTCGATGTCGGGGCGGATCCACATGTTGGTGACTCCGAAAACCGTTTCCGGTCTTAACGTTGCCGCAGGCATGAAGGATCCGTCAAGCTCAAACTTTAGGAGTACATATTCGTCGATCTCTGGTTCAACGTCTCCAACAGTGTCATGTTGGCCGACCGGGTTCTCACAGTTTGGACACCAACCAACTGGGTGGCTTCCCCGTGTGATCAAGCCTTTCTCACGCAGGCGACTGAACTGCCATTCGATGAACCGGCTGTACTGTGGATCTATCGTCGTGAACTCTCTACGCCAATCTATCGAGTAGCCGATCTCCTTCATTCCCTGTTTGATCTCTTGGTGAAAATACTGTGCGATCTTGAGTGGGTCTGTGAAGTCCTTCAGCCTCTCTTCTGGGACGCCATGTATCTTGAGAAAGGTTTCTCGGAGTTCCTCGTCTCCAGCGGTAAGCCTCTTCGACATAGCGAGCACAGGCGTTCCGGTATAGTGGAACGCCATCGGGAAGAGGACGTTGTATCCTCGCATCCTTCTATAACGAGCGTGGACATCTGTGAGCGTGTATGTTCTACCATGGCCGACATGCTGTGGAGAGTTTGGGTATGGATAGGCCACCGTTATGAAGAACTTAGGTTTCGAGGGGTCCGGGTTGGATTCGTAGACGTGTTGATTCTCCCATTCGTTCCGCCATCTCTCCTCCATCTTCGACCAGTCTAGCGTCAAATCCTCTCACCGGCGCTCATCAGTCTCTTCAGAGCCTCTTCAGCCGTTCCGAGCGCCTCATCAACCTTCTTGAGGTCTGTCCCTCCTCCTTGGCCGAAGTAGGGTTTTCCCCCACCTCCGCCGCTAACGACTTCAGCTAACTTCCCTGCAAGTCTTCCTGCGTCTACGCCTTGCTCTACAGCTTCTCTACCTGCCGATACGAAGAGTCTCACATTCTCTTTTACAAGTGCGGCTACTGCCACTGCAAGAGGATCCGACTCAGTGACCTTGCTGGTGAGCATGATAAGCTCATCCTCATCTCCTATTGTTCTCTTTGTCACTACCAGTCTAAGCTTCCCAACCTTGATGGATCTTCTCAAGAGTCCTTCTGCATCATTCGAAACGGCTTGGCTTCTAAAACGTTCAATAACCTTCGTCATTTCACGTGACTTGTTCACCAGATCCTCTGCGGCTTTGTCAAGGTTCTCGACTGGGACATCTAGGGTCTGAGCAGCCTTCTCGAGTATTGCCTCTCTCTCTTGAATATACTTGAGAGCTTGAGGTCCAGTAGCGAATGTTATGCGTTCTACGCCGTCCTGTGGGCGTTCTACACGGAGAATTTTTAGGATACCAACCTCTCCGGTTCTTGTGCAGTGGGTTCCGCCACACGCCTCAACGTCCCAGTCGACTACCTTCACTACGCGAATCTCCCGGCCTGGAACAGCTCCGCCCTGATACAGTCTGAACCCGTAGGTGGCTTCAGCTTTCTCTCTCGGCATCCATGAGATGTCGACCGGCGTATCTTGGGTTATGACTTTGCAAGCGAGGTCTTCCAGAGCCCTGACCTGTCCATTGGTTAAGCGTTCGTAGTGGGATATGTCGAGGCGGCTCTTGTCCACATCTTTTCTGGCGCCAGCCTGCCATGCATGTTCGCCTAGAACCCTTCGAGCTGCTCCGATCAAGATGTGAGTGGCTGTGTGGTGGCGCATGAGGCTTGCTCGTCTCTCCCAGTCGATCCTGCCTTCGACCTCTGCGCCTGGAGGAGGCGCTTCTCCATCGACACGGTGGACGATGACGCTGCCGACCTTCTGAGCATCTATCACATTTACC
The DNA here is from genome assembly GCA_964562925.1 of uncultured Candidatus Bathyarchaeia archaeon. GTDB lineage: Archaea > Thermoproteota > Bathyarchaeia > 40CM-2-53-6 > CAVXDP01 > CAVXDP01. The sequence goes on along the minus strand of CAZLVF010000001.1, from coordinate 22,870 downwards.
TTCTTTCCATCATAGGTTAAGATGCCGAAATCGGCGACCTGGCCTCCGCTCTCGGGGTAGAAGAGGGTTTGATCTAGGACTGTGTGTTCCCCTTCGAAAGAGGTTAGAACCTTTGCCTTGAAGTCTGTTCTGTAGGGATCCTCGTAGTACAGGGGCTTTGTTTCGGCCAGCCCTGAGATCTTCTCTCTTAACTTCTCAGCGATAGGCGTCTCCTCCGCGACGGGGGCGCTTGAGTGTTTCCCAGCGACTATACCGTAGAAGTTCCCTGGGACGTTGACTTGTACGGCCTCCTTGAGGGCTAGTTCCTTAACCATGTCAGGTACCATGCCATGGGAATCGTAGAGTTCGGTCAACGTTTCTAAAGAGATCTCGTTCTTTCCCTTCGATCTAACGTCGTCACAGGCTTTCTTTACGATCTCAGCTCCTCTTTCTAGTGTTCTCTTGAACTTCTTCTCCTCAGCGGCGATTGCGGCTATTATCTCGTCCCTCATTCTCTTGAGGTTGGGAAAATCCTTTGACCAGAGCGAGATCTGCATGTCCATCAGATCAGATAGCCTATCCTCTATTCCGAGTACTCTTAACATCCGATAGGTTCTTCTCATCAGGAGTCTCGCGAGGTAGCCCTCTTCAACGTTCGATGCCACAACCCCTTCCGAGAGCATGAAGGCAAGAGCCTTCATGTGATCGGCTATGGCGTATGCGCTTTCAACCGGTGTTAGAAGCCTGTCCAGATCCTCCCAACTCGTACCTAAACGGTTAGCTACCTTTTTCCTCACGGCAATCTTGTCTGCAGCAACACTTACATTCATCAAACCGGAGAGCCTTGAACTCTCTACCAGTATCTTTTCTTCGACATCGAGCCCTGCAAGGTTCGTTATCCTATCTAGGATGGAACCATAGATAACGTGAAAGCAACTCGGCAGGCCCTGTGAGAGCCAGGCCCAACGTTCAATCCCGTATCCCGTGTCCACGGTCTTTATCGGCATCTCCACGAGATCCTTATTCACAATCTTGTAACTCATGAAGACAAGTGTTGAGATTTCCAGTCCTCCAACACAGGCTTCTACGTCTGGGCCTGCATTTCCTCCACCAGACCAGAAATCTTCCTTGTAGGTGACGTTATCGGATCTAACGCCAAGCTCTCTTGTTAGGAGTTCATGATGGTACCGGATGGTCTGGTCTTTCCAGTAGACGCTCTTATCTGGATAGTTGAAGGCGTGGGCTCCTCCCATCTCGAATATGACGAGGTGTCTTCCCGCTGTCGGACCTACGTTGTCGAGGTCGGTGAACCTGAGGCATGGTTGACTAATCACGAGGGGGTTGGCTGGTGGAGGATAGATCCCATCGGTCACGTAGGGTTGAAAGTCGAAGATTGAGGCTCCAACGAGATATACATCATTTCTCCAGCGGGCGATTACTGGGTATGGATCTATGACTTTGTGGCCATTCTTCTCAAAGAATGAGAGGAATAATCTGCGGGTCTCACTTAGGTTGTAGCTTCCTTTTGTGGGTGGATTGCCTATGAAGGTGTACTCTTGACATGGAGCGTCTCCACAGTTCTTTGAGTCTGCAACCTGAGTCCAGTAGAAGGTTCCGCAGGACTCACACTTACTCCTAAGGAAACCCTCCTCCTTGAAGAACGGAATTGCGAACTCATCATCCCGTATAGTCAGTACTTTTGCCTCCAAGGTGACAGAATAGAACACAACGGTTTGTGTTGAAATCTGTCCTCATGCTGTGTCTTACTAGTACAGAGCAAGGACATGAGCAGCAAGCGCGTGAAGTTTCAACCTCAACCCCACAGTCCAGTATCCCAGCACTTCATGTACCCTATAAATCTGATTCTAGAAAATTAATCCATTCGAGAAGCATGAAAAGCAAAGGATCGAAATGATTGAACGACGCTATTGGCATTCAAAGGAACAAAGAACCGGCTGAAACTCCTCTGTGCCATAGCCATTTCGATAAGTGGAAAGAGGATAAGGAGCTATCAAAGGCTTAGGAG
>CAZLVF010000001.1:17179-20765 GCA_964562925.1 uncultured Candidatus Bathyarchaeia archaeon | reverse complement strand
CCAAACAAAGCGCCGAGTCCAGCCAGAGCTTCTTCCTCTTTCTTCTTTTCCTCAGCTGGTTTCTTCTCTTCCTTCTTGCTCTCGCCGGCTGCAGGTGCGGAGCCGGCTGCTGGAACAGTGACGACCGAGGCTGCTTTGATAGCCTCGTCTATCTTGACTTCGGAGAGCGCGGCGACTAGCGCTTTCACTCTCGCCTCTTCAAAATTTACGCCTGCGGCTGTAAGTACTTTCTTCACATTCGCTTCGTTGATCGGCTGCCCGGACGAGTGAAGCAACATTGCAGCGTAAATGTACTTCATTGTTTGCGTACCTCTGATGGTTGTTTAAGGGTTTCAAGCATCAAGTTTCTAACGGGCTCCTGTCACTAGGCTTTCTCTTTCTTTTCAACCTTTTCCCCGGTCTTTTCTTCCTCCGTCTCCTGTGCAGCGGAGTCGGTCGTAAAGCTAACCTTGGCTGACAACCCAAGCATCTCTATGTATGCTTTTCGGATGATCTGTGGTAGAGCCTCCTCTGCCGGGTACTCGGCGTTGATCGCAAGTGATAGGGCCTCACGATAGACTTTTCCAAGGATACATGGGGCGGTCTCTGGTAGGATGTAGCTGGAGTTTACGGCTAGGTTAAAAGCTTCTGATGCGGCCTGCCTGACGTTTATTCGAAACTCCTCTAGATCTAACTTGAGGTCTTCTTCTCCAAAGACCGTACCATCATCGTAGGCTGCGACGAGCGACAGGCCCAATTCTATCGGCTTCACTCCAAGCTTTGACAGTACCGAAGCAAGCTTCGGAGAGATAACATCTCCTTTCCTCGCTACAACCGTATCCCTTGCAACCCATATGCTCCCGGACTCGATCCTTGTCGGAACTTTGGCGTCGTTGAACTCGCTTATCACAGGCCCAGGAGCTAGGCCTGTGTTCCCTGTGGGTATGAGTATCTCTGCTGTGGCTACATCTCCAGCCTTAGCTGGAACTCTGACTTTGTTCTTGTACAGTAACAGGACTAGGGTATGTGGGGCGATATCTGAGAAGAGCAAGATCCTTGAGCCTTGTAGTCTCTCAGTGAACTGTTCCATGTTCTTCTTCTTGACGCCTCTTGCAGCTTTGTCTATCAAGGTGTTCTTTGCAACCAGAAGCTGAACCCTGCCACGGAGCTTCCTTCGAACCTCATGGATCTGCGAGGATCGAACCTTGTCAAGGCTAGCCGCCGCAACCACCTTGTAGGTCTTAAGGTTCTTCTCTACATTCGCCACAGCTTCCTTCTTCCAAGGCGCGACCTTCTTTGTTGACATTTCACATCATTCCTTGGCCAACGGTACGTTTACAGGCGGGCCCATCGTAGTCTTCAAGATAAGGTTTCCGACGTTTTTGGATCCTCTCTCAAGCTTTCCCTCGATTCCAGCGTACACCGCCTGGACATTCTCGATTATCTTGTCGTCGGGCATATCCTCAGTCGCGACCCGACATCGAATTGCGGGCTGGTCTCTAACTCTGACCCTTATCATCTTCCTATGACGTTTCACAAGGTCTTCGATCGGCGCTGTTGGGGGAACAGGTGTGGGCATCTTTCCTCTCGGGCCGAGGACGCTACCGATAGTCTTCCCGACCAAGGGCATGAGCGGCGCCTCGGCGATGAAGTGATCATAATCATTTGCCAGTTTTCTCATAGCCTTCTTGTCCTTGGTGATCTTTTCAAGATCTTCTCTGGTCAAGGTGAGATCTGCTTCCTTCTTCGCTCTCAAAGCGAGATCTCCGCCAGCCAAGACGCAGACCTTGACGGTTTTACCCAAAGGGTTTGGTAACTCGATCGTTTCGTTCAGCCTTGATTCAGACTTCTTAAGGTCCAGCTCTCTTAGCTTCATCACTAGCTCTACTGACTGAGCAAACTTACTCTTTGGTGAAACCTTCCTAAGCTCCTCTACAGAGTTGAGCAGGTCTTCTTTCGCAAGTGGCAACCGTTACCTCACCATACCGATTGTAAGAGGCTCAGATCTTGAAGAGAAACCTATTCGAGACCCGGTGCGATCTCTTCGCCAGAGCGATTTTGCCTCTTTCTCTTCTGAACCCGTCCCCCAGACATGCGAACCCGTATTTATTAGGGTTACTAACTTCATGTGAGGAATCTAAACCATTACCTGCCCCACACTGGAGGCTGGCTTGTCGAAAAGGGTGGATCTCACATGAAGAGGCTATCGGTCAGTTGTCCTTTGGGGAATGATAAGCAAAGAGCGCGGTTCGTTTGGTTAATCTTTTCTCTCTTCCTTGAAGAGCTGGTCGTGGATGCCTCTCTCGATCGCGTCGATTATCTCTTTCGGCTCTTTTCCTTCCACCGTGACGCCCATACTCACGCATGTTCCTAAGACCTCTTTGACGCAGCTCTTCAAACTCTTCGAGTAGCTGCCGGATATTTTCATTTGAGCTATCCTAAGGGCTTGATCGATGGTCATGTTACCGGCTTTCTGGGTCTTTGTGGTTGCTGAGCCTTTCTCGATTCTAAGTTCCTTGACTATCAAGGCCGATGTGGTCGGTGTGCCGATCTCAACTTCAAAAGCTTTGGTCTCAACATCGACGATTACCTTGACCGGGACCTTCATCCCAGAATAGGCTTTCGTAAGTTCATTGATCTTGTTAACGATCATGAGGACGTTGACGCCCATCGGCCCTAGGGCTGGGCCTAAAGGTGGACCGGCTGTAGCTTCTCCGCCGTTTATCAATACTTCAACTTGCTTCTTTTCCGCCACCTTTCTCACCTTCTACTCTCTGAACTAGTTTGACGTAGTCTGCATGGACGGTGATCGGAAGTATCGCGAATCCCTCCTCTAGGAGTTCTATAGTCACCTCTTGCTTCACCCTGTCTATGCTAGTTATCTTGGCTTTCGATCCCTTGAACGGGCCGCCAACAACCTCGACCACATCATTAAGGTTCAAGTCTTCTATCACAGGTTTTGTGACTATGAACCGTTCCACGGCTGAGACAGCTGCCATGCCACGGGTCCGTGCACGGGCATGTCTAACGCCTGCGATGGCTTCATCAACAAAATGTGGGCCTGCGGCTTCTACGAATATGTAGCCCTTGATCACTTCGGGAACTAGGATACTGCAGACAGCCAACTTCTTTAGGCCTACCCTTGAGACCAACAGGTCTGCCACAGTCCTCTCCTGTCCACTGGTAGTTCTCACAGCGTAGATCGACATCTTTCGTGCTTCTTCTGACATGGGTTCTCACTTCGGGGCTAGACCGACGATCCAGAAGAGAACCTTGACCACAAACCCTATCGCGCCTACTATTAGGACCCCGAGGAAGGATAGCCTAATCAGCATTAGCAGTTCTTTGCCTCGAGGTCTCCTAGTTACCTGCAACAGCCTCTTCGTGGAATCTATGAATTCTCTCAGGTTCAAGCCGTCTCAACTATTAAATCCTCCTACGCATGGACACCTCATGCTAATCAATATTACGTTATGGTTTTGGCGATGTTAATTTTCTGGGTGGGGTGTAGTTTTGGTTTGGTAGTTGCAGTACTTTTTCTGAGAGTGGTGGAAGGTTTTTTCCGTCGTGATAGTTTTCTTTACCTCTCTTGGCATGGTTGATGGGT
>CAZLVF010000001.1:13616-17079 GCA_964562925.1 uncultured Candidatus Bathyarchaeia archaeon | reverse complement strand
TTGATGGGTGTTTCCGAAAGACTGACGAGCTCTACAACCGGACCGTGTTGTGACCAAAACGACTCATGCCGATGCTCCTATCAACCTCTGATTTTGCCTGCTATCTCTTTTCCAAACTCTCTGCGCGGCCAATTTGTACTCGTCAAACTGGCCATCGTCATCCGCCTGTCCCTATGCCCGCTACAATACTGATGAGTATCAGTAGAAAGAAAGCTGTTGCGCTCGCAAATATTAGACTTGCCAAGGCTACAATAAAGGATTGTCTTCTGGATGGACGAAAGCGAGGAAAAAGATTTCCCAATAAGGTCAACAGTGTAATCAATGGAGCCAGATAGATCAGGACTTTGTGAAGGCTCACCATGCTGTATCGTACTGACCAGTTAGCGATCAGCTCAGCCGATGCGCCACCCACCAAGAGGCCTATCAAGATTGAATCTATTCCCCACAAAAGCCTCTTGGTCGTTATCTTTTCGATGTTTTCTATCTTCTCGGCAACTTTCAGGGGAACAGTCATTCCCTCACCTTCAACGATTTGGTTTCCACACAAAAATCCCGTAATAGCCTCTTGAAAAGGTTGGCTCTTCGTCTCTTGATTCATGGACTCGTAGTCGATGATGATCTTAGCTACTGATCGACTGATCTAGGGTCGGCAACAAAATCCTAATTCAATGTCTCGGTTGCTAAAGTTGGTAACTAGCGATTCGATTCAACGGCTGTACATAGAGACCACTCAAAGTTGGATCTCTCTTCCACGGTAATGAAATACGCCGACGATGAATAGCCAGGTAGCGATTAAAGCGCCCGCATCTTTCAACAGGGAATACAGGAAAGTTGCTTTCCATATCTGAAGTTTGTAGTACAGAAGCACGTAGATCCATCCGAAAATAAGGAACGGATCAATGTCTATGAGGTAACTGTAGTAGTAAAGCAGGATTTTAGAGGCAATATACCCAAAGAATGAGAATCCAAAGACGGCCACCCCTGCCAACATGACCCACTTGTTGTACAGCCTAGACTTTAGCAGAGACAAACCTAGAAAGGTAACACCTAATGATAGGCCGAGAATTGAAGCCCCTTCTAAAGTCTCTTCGAGACTAATGTTGTATTCAAAGATCAGTCCTGGAGACCCTGCCCATTCTGGCCTTGTCCCAATGCTTAGGAAATTCTGTGCTAGGATCGGATCTACAAATGAACGCATTAGAAAAGATACGAATCCAAGAGCCACACCGAGCGTTAGCGGGATCATGGCTAACATGTGGTTCAGTGGGATTTACACTGTAGCACCAGGCTGGGGTTATGAATCGTCAGCGTATGGACAGGGTCAGAAAACATCCATCTTAGAAGCAAGATAGCAATACTACCTGTCTCATATTCTCATAGGCCGAGATCTTTCTCCTCCTGCTCGCCAAGGTGAGCTCCAGCTCCTAGGAATTGTCTAATAGCTTTTCGGATAAGATCGGCTCGTTGCCATCCGTTATTGTTTGCAACGTGGTCCATAATCTCTAAGATTCGTCCTGATTCCCTGTATGTCACTTGCTCCGTAAACTCGTTAGCTGACAATTCACTACTGTGTTCATTCGTAGTTATCTGTTTTACATACTATTTTGTGCATCTTCCAAGATTCTACTTTGATTCTCTCGGCTGCCTAACTCCTTTGGGTGGCTATCTAGGACACACACTCCGACGACCCACTCACATATCGAATCGTCGAAATGGGTGAAAAAGAAAGCGAGCGCATGAGGCTCGCGAGAATCCATACTTAACAGTCAATATTCCCTTCATTGAAACTTCGTCTGCGGATCACGTGGATGTTTGGTTAAACCTTCACTATCTCTGTCTCGTCCTTCTCTAGAATTTCGATCAACTCGGAACGTTCTCTTCCAGGGATCCCTTTCCAGTCTATTATTGCCGTCCGGCAGTCTCCAATCGTCCTCTTAAAGGTCAACTCGACAATCTCGGGCGTGAACTCCTTGAAGAAATACTTTGGCAGTATATGGCCGATGGCAAACTCCCCTTTCATGTCAGCCTCTGTATGTTTTGACGGATAGTGTCCTCCTCCAAATCCTACGGAGGCTCTTCCTTCCAACCTTGTCGTTGCCGCCGAAAAGGCAGCTGAGGCCGCGGCTTCTCCGGCCAGTCTATCATTCCAGTATTCCAGTGAGCTCCCAATCTCCACAAACATCACTGGGGCCTTCATCTCAGTTGGGCCGTGATGAGTCGCTTCAAGAGAGACCGAGTACTTGCTCAATCTCATATCTTCCACCTTCTGCATGAGCGTCGCAAGTGCGGCCTTCATTCTCTGGGGGTCGACCCATGCTAGGCTTTTAGGTCTCCCGCCATATACGGCGGAGCCGGTTGGGTTTCCTGTTGTATGTACGGTTAGGCTTCGTTGACCGCTCTCGCTCATGTGGCGCGAGATGAATATTATCGTCTCAACATCAAAGTCTCTGTCCAAACTTCTCGCATACACGCCGTCAACATCAAGTTGAACTAGTAAAATCTCGTTATGTCTCAAGATACGTTTTCCACAGTATATCTCCTCGGTCTCCTTGAAATCATGATTCCGAATCAACCTTTCTGCAATATTCATCGATGCTGGGTCTTTCTGCGAGGCGGCTATGAGTATCGACATTACGGAAACCAGTCATGAGCGTATACTAGGGAAGCTTTCTCAGAGTAGCAGGTACAGGAGGCCTCTAGTCGAGTGAACTCTATTCTCAGCTTGATCCCACGCTGCGGATCTATCTCCATCTATTACGACGCTCTGAACCTCTTCCTCGCGGTGGCACGGAAGATCGTGCATGAAGATGGCGTCTCTTGAGGCGGCTGAGAACAGTTCTTTCGTAACTTGGTATTTCGGAAGAAAAATACTCAGCCTCTTCTCTCTCTCAGCATCCATGCCCATGCTTACGAAGACGTCGGTGTACACGATATCTGCGTTTCTAACAGCTCCATAAGGTTCATGAATTATCTCGACCTTCGAACCCGACTCTGCCGCGTTCTGCATCGCTGACTGAACGTATTTCTGGTGGGGTTCGAATCCGTGCGGACACGCGACATTTACATCCAACCCGAACACGGAGCAGCCGATCAAGAGAGAGTTACAGACATTGTTTCCATCCCCTACATAAGCGAGTTTCAACCCCTCCAGTCGTTTCTTCTTCTCCCATATCGTTAGGAGATCGGCTAGGATCTGAACAGGATGTGACAGGTCAGAGAGACCGTTTATAACTGGGATGTCTGCATACTTGGCAAATTCTTCGAGTGTTGAGTGTCTGTAGACACGTGCCATGACTCCGTCAACGTATCTGCTCATGACCCGGGCTGTATCGCCAACCGTCTCGCCTCGGCCCAGCTGCAGTTCGTTCCATCCGAGAGACATCACATGTCCGCCCAAGCTTTCCATCGCCACTTCGAAGGATACCCTCGTTCGCGTAGAAGGCTTCTCGAATATCAGAGCAAG
>CAZLVF010000001.1:7437-13516 GCA_964562925.1 uncultured Candidatus Bathyarchaeia archaeon | reverse complement strand
TGGATTGTTCTACAGCATCGTTTGCTGTCAGGGCGTCCACGACTAGAATCTTGAGATCAGGATTTGATACGCGAATGATCTTCTTCATCTCGTCTAAGAGGTTGCGATTGGTCTGCATCCTCCCGGCCGTGTCGACTAGAACAGTGTTCGTTCCATGCGAACGCGCATAGTTGACCGCGTCAAAAGCAACTGCCGCCGCGTCTGCTCCATACTTATGTTTGATAGTTTTTACGCCGATCCTCTGGGCGTGTCCTTCCATCTGCTCGATCGAGCCTGCGCGGTAGGTGTCTGCACAGGCTATGATGGCTGTGAAACCACGCTTGAGAAGCAGTTTGGCAATCTTGGCTATACTAGTCGTCTTACCTGTGCCGTTGATCCCTAGAAAAACAATTATCGTAGGAGAGTTCTGCGCACGTTTCTGTTCGATCAGACTTATCAGATCAACCTCTTGAGTTGCAGACATAATCTTCCTGAGGCTTTCTCTCAGGGCAGAGCCTACTACGCCGCGTTTATCGCTGAACCTTGGTACAGGGGTTCCGTGGAGCTTGTCTTTCATAAGGTGGCAGATACGTTCAGCGACCGGCAGCGCAACGTCATTTTGTATAAGATCAAGTTTGAACTCTTCTAGAAACTGGTCGAGGTCTTTTCCACCAAGCTCAGATTTTGAGATCTTTTGGAGGATATTGTTGACGCCACTCTTCAGTCTATCAAACAACCTATATCAACGGAACAAAGGCAGTTCCAAAGGTCACATGTTCACGCTCTATTCCTTGCGCATTTCAGAGACGCGACATGCAATAGAACGCTAGAAATATTAACCTTGGCCTGCAGCATGTAGAGTCAGGAGTTGTGTATGATCCGTATCTCTGTCAAGACCAAAGTGAAGCCGGAAGAAGTTATAGAAAGAGCGAAGAAATACTTCTCGGAGGAGCTTGGCCTGAAATTGACCGATGTCAACCCCTGCTGCGCGTATTTTGAAGGTGCAGGAGGCCATGTCAAGGTTTCGTTGTCTGTGAACGACAACACGGAGGTAGAGGTCGAGAGCCGGGAGTGGGAGCATCAGGCGAAAGAGTTTCTGAAAAACTTGTAGCCTTCGACCTTTGGTTTGAGCACGACAGTTTCCTTCGTTGCTTGCTAAGGACTTAGATTACTTCTATAGTTTCTCCACCCTTCTTTCTCACAAGCTCTGAGAGCTTTGACCTGCCAGCCTCAATCTTCGAGGCGACCTGTGTAAGTTGATTCTGGAGTGAGGTTCTCACTCTCTCAAGTTCCGCTTGCCTGCTCTTCAGTTCAAAGATCGAGTCGTCCACGCTCTTCTCTACTGCTACTCCTGCTCCAACGCCCATAATGATCTTCTCAGTGTCCGCAAGTTCAGCCTTAATGAACGATCCTCCGCCGATGGGCACTAGCGTTTCGGATCCTTTGGGTTTCCCCTTGATCCCCTCGAGTGTCTGGTTGGCCACGTATATGTCGGTTAGAGAAGCGTTCACTATGTCCAGTCTGGTTTGAACTATTCTTACAGATCCTTCGAGGAGCCTCTGTTCAACCAGTAGTTCCCTTATAGACTGGTCTGCCGGCTTCATCTTCTATCTTGACTCCGTTGTATCCTGGGATTCCTGAACCGCTGTGACCTTTATGTCAAATCTCTTCGCCTTGTGTCTGCTACCTATTTCAGAATAGATCTTTTCCAGCGCGTTAGGTTCATTCAAAGCCCTTACGTTCTTTGTGAAGGATATCTTTGTTCCATGTTTCTTGATGTAACCCGTTATCTTGAACGTCTTCACTTGATCCATTTCCGAGAGCCTTCTATCAGAATTGACAGCATCCTTTTCTCTTTCTGTTTCTGTCCCATTAGAGCCGCGCAATAATAAAGGCTGTGTAGAATGGCTGTGATGAATCGAAGGATTCGATCCAAACACACGGGACTGAGCTTCTACAAGTTCATGGTCTGGCTGATCGTCATAAGCTCGGGTCCGGAAGTCAATGAGCCTGCTATTGCTCCGTAGCTATTTACAAGGAGACCCGATCTTGGGTATGGTACTCCCCCGTTTACAGTTCCAGTATCCACTGGAACCTTGAGAGCTTCTCGAATATTCTCCTTCTCTGTCTCTCTAATCTTTGGATGAACGATCGCTCCCTTGTTTGATGCCACCGCAAGCGACCCGACCAAAGGTAGGCTGTAGATCCCTCCCCTAACCGTCTCAACCCTGAGCGTCTTTGAGATCTTCTCAACCGCGGGTTCTGGCAGCCTCGGATCAACCACGGCCCCGTAATCGTTCGCTAGGATGAGGTTTCCCAGAGCTGTCCATCTTACTTTGAGGATGTCAACCCGTAGCTTCGTCGCTTTCTTGACCGCTTTGATCTCATAGTCCCGTATGGTATGCGGAAGTAGCATGCCTTCAGAGTTTGCGCATACTAGGGCTCCGATTAGGTTGGATCCGCTTATGCTACATTGGATAACACCTACATTGAGGCAGTCACGGAATCTTTGAACCTTCCTCGGCGAGAGTCCTAGAGGAACTAGGCATAGTATCTCATTTGAGAAACCGTACACGCCTATGTTCGGGCTTCCAAAGATGTCGTCGAGGATTACCGGCAAAGTCTGATCTGCCAAGGCTTTACTACGCTTGAAAGGGTCAAGAGATGATATCCTGGTTCTCTACGTCTTTGTAGGCGGGTATATTATCACGTTGCCCTCCTTGTCTTTCACAGCCCTGATCTTCAGTCTTCTAGGGGGCCTCTCTATGCTCCGTGACCAAACCGCTTCATTTATCTCATTGCTCATAATTACGTTTTCAACCTTCATATTCCGCTTTACGAACTCTCTTAAGAGTCGAATCGCCCTTGGTGTTCTACGTTTTCTAGGAGCTTTCCAAGCCTCCCGCAGGTTTACCGTGTAGGCTTTCTCCTCTACTATCTCAATTTCTTCTTCAGGTTTCTCTTCCTCAGGTGGCTTTTCAGCCTCGGATGGAGCCTTCGCCTCCTCCTTTGGCTCCTCAACGATCTCCTCTTCTTCAGCCTCTTCACTCTTCGACATGGTGGGGCTTCCTACACCTTGAGTTTGGTTCTCCTCCAATGCCTCTTCTTTGGATGCGTCCTCACTCGTCCCATAGTTCTTGCGATAACCCAGGTTGGGACGCTTCTCTTCTGTTTTAGGGCTCGGGCGAGTCTACGTTTGCGTGCGGTGGGCTTGTTCCTAGCCAAGTTCACGCTCTCCTTATCCGGATCTCTCTCCTCTGAGACTGAAGGTGTGCCAACGCTTCCTTGAGTTGTTCATCGCCTATAGGGATCCGAAGCTTGCCTGTCTGTACAAGCTGTATGAGCTGCAGTTCGAGCTGACTGGCAAATTCAGGTTTGACCATCCTAATATTCGTCAGCCTCTGTCGGGCTTCAGGGGTTAGGATCCTCCTCAAGATCGTTTGTTTCTGGACCTCAAGCTCTTGTTGGACTTGAGTTCTTCTCTGCTCCTCAGCGACCGCGCGTTGTAGCTCAGATGTCCTCCTTCTTCTCAGTAGTTCAAGTTCCTCTTCGTTTTCTTCCTCGCTCATCTCAACTCTCCTTTGTTGGAGTCCGAGTCTCTTTCAAGATCTGTGCCGCTAGCTTGTTGAGCAGGCTTACTCCATCTCTCGAGAGTTTTCTTCCCTCTTTCTCGACGCGTGTTACAAGCCCGGCCTTCTCGAGCTGTTGGAGTGGTTCTCTGATGCTTGATCCTCCGCCGGGTCTCACATGCTCGACGCTTCTCCCCCTTCTCTTCCGACCTCCATACTCGGTTCTGAGTCTTGAAACGCCTATCGGACCGTGAATGTAGAGTTTCCTAAGTAGCGAGGCACATCTCAGATACCACCAGTCCATGTTTTGTGGAGGGAACTCCTTATGTGAACTGGTCTTGGCGGTTACGGACCATGCGGGCGGAGTAACCTCTCCGACATTCTCCTTCAGGTGTTTCGACAGCCTACTTAGAAATGTGTCCGCGGAAACATCACGTGGAGTCGGCAATTACTCTACACATCTTGTTTCAAACAGGATTTCACTAGAGTTTCGACGGGATCATATAAGTTTTGACAGGTTAGCTCTTTGAGGCCTTCTTGTAGAGAGTGAACGTTCTACCTCTGGTATCAACGAGTGTTGAGGATGTTCGCTTCGCCACTCGCTCCGCCATCTCCTTTACCGACTCTGAGGATAGGCTTGCTCTCTGAACCTTCGCTTTCACCAACTCATTAGCCTTCAACTGCGCCTTGATCTGATCAAGCATAGGCTGCGTAACTCCATCCTTTCCAATCCAGACCGTTGGCTTTGCGATCCCAGATCTTCTGAAAAGCTTCGCTGAAACTCTCATCGGACACTCCTCTCCTTCAACGTAGGATACCTCTTCTGGACGCCACAGTCTAGACAGGTAATAATGACTTTAGTTCCCCCCTCTGCGCGAGTCCTCACCCTGCAGTTGAACCCTGGTACAAGTAAGGTTCCACAGCCCTTACATATCAACAACTTGTATTCCTTTGGGATCTTTACCTGAGATCTCATGCCGACTCTTTTCGCCAGTTCAAGGTATCTACGTGTCAATTTAGGGTCCCTCTTCACGGTCTTCTTGGCTAGGTTGAAAAGTATCTCAACCCTCTCCCTAGCTATGTCTCGTTCCGCCTCTCTCCAGCGTCTCATCGAGCTCTCATTCTTATATCATTGATAGGCGACGTTAAAACCTGTAGAAAGTTGCCACTCACTTTCATTCTTGCAGAAGCGGCTCTCGAGACGGTTCCAAGAACCATCATGCATCACCGATCCGTTACTGCACGGGCAAAGGTTGAGGGGAAACGTTCAGAACAGACTCTGTTGGACAGGACTTATCACCATAGGGCGATGCTTGGGCTTCTGAACTCTGAGAAACGGGGGAGGCCAGACATAACGCACCTAACACTTCTCGAGATCCTTTCCACTCCTCTGAACAAGGAGGGGAGGCTCAGGTTGTACGTTCACACTGTGAACGACTACGTCATAACGGTTGATGAAAGAACCAAGCTACCGAGAAACTACGACAGGTTCGTAGGCCTAATTGAACGTGTCTTTCTGGACGGTAAAGTTCCGCCGGAAGGTAAACCTTTGCTTTCGATGGAAAAGATGGGCATAACACAACTTCTTGAATCCATCCAACCAACGAAGACGGTGGCTTTCAGTTCAGTTGGAGATCCAGCCACGATACAAGAGGTCTGTAGAAACCTAGCAAAGGAAAGTCGACCTACCGTAGTTGTTGGAGGCTTTGCCCATGGACACTTCTCTCGGAGAACACTAGATTCAGCTGACATGGTGGTATCGATCTATCATAAGCCGCTCGACGCGTGGGTTGTTGCTTCAAGGATAGTCTACGAGTACGAGGTTGAATCGTCCAAATGAACACGTTACTATTCTAGGAAGAGCTGAGACCGCTCTGTCTCAGTTTCGTGTACTTTGAAGCAGACAAGGTTATGATAAGTGTCAGTAGCATAAGCAGGCTGAACGCATGATTCGGAAACTCTGGGATTGCGATCCATCTTCCATAGATAAAGGCACCAGTAGCGGTGGCGGTCGTTTCGAGATTTGACTCTTCTTCGACCGATCCGTCCGCGTTGATTCCAATATAGAATCCCCCACCCTTCGACTTGCGGTTCAAGGCCTGTTGAAGGTCAATGGAGTTCTCATTCATTCCGGTTATCCAGTCATAGACTCGTGACGCGTAATATTGAAATTTGAAATCACCTAGGACAATCCAAGCCTCTATCAGGGCTTTCATGACTTCGGCTGCTCTAAAGACCTGTTTTGGGTACGATGTTATTCCGGACCTTGTCCTGTACCAAGAGATCCCCCAGTAGCTGTCAAATAGTTCCAGGAGGAAGTTGTCAGCCCAAACGTGAATGCTTGACCTAACATGTGAGAACGTGGGCTCTGTCTGCCCTCTGAGGGAGTTGATCGTTCTAAGGTAGGCTGTCAGTCCGAAGATCGCTCTTCCATTCGAGTCTGTGTACTGTATACTCTCACTCTCATCATGGTAGAACCCTCCATAGGCCCATGAGGAAGAGTCTTTCTCTTGTCGACTGAGTATCCAGAC
>CAZLVF010000001.1:0-7337 GCA_964562925.1 uncultured Candidatus Bathyarchaeia archaeon | reverse complement strand
TTAGCTTCTGGTCATACTTCTCGGAAGTGTAGACCTTATGGTACATTGCGAAGGCTGAGGCGGCCATCGAATTCTCATCAACATAGATCCGGTATTTGTCAGGTTTAGTCGAGACCGCGCTGACAAAAGCTCTAGATCCCAGAAGGTAGTCTATCTCTTGACCAAGGACCCATTCGAGACCGTTCTCTATCCTAACATCAATATCCACGCCAGCCGCCACGGCTGGAGAAACCATCGAGATTGGGAGTAGAGAAAGCAGCAGAAACAGCGATAGGTAGGTTTTGAAGTTCGCCCTCGAACTGAGTTCAGTCAAATATCCATGCAACATTTTGCTGAAATCACTCAGTTCCACGGTTATGGATTAAACAGTTACTGATTCAGCTCACTCTTCTATTCTAGGTCGTCTTTCAGTATCTATTACGCCTGACGTAACGAGAGAAGTTTTTTAGGTTGGTCTGAATGTTGGAAGGTTCGCTGAGAGTTCGATTCAACCATCAACCTCTGTGGGCTGATAATATTGTCGGAGGAATCAGGACTGGAACTGTGGAAGCGGAAGAGGATTCTTGAGATGCGTCGACAGATGCTGGAAAAAAAGGTTGCGAAAGAGAAACCCGAGAAGAAGCCTGAAGAAACGGATCCGGACAGAATTCTTGACAGACTGTTCGTTGGTAGGGCCTGGGAGGTATTCCACGCGGCTGAACGGCAGTACCCGACGATTGTCCAGAAGGTTAAGGAAGTGCTTGCACAGCTTTTTCTACAGGGCAAATTTAAGACCCAGATCACTGGAGAGCAGTTGCTCTGGTTCTTTAGAGATCTCGGGTTGAATGTGAGACTTGAGACAAAGATACGAATCTTGGAGAGCGGTGAGCTGAAGACCCTGGCTGAAAAGCTCAGGGAAGGCTAGTGTAGTCTTCAGCTAGGATTGGCTTCTCATTCGTGATCATATCTTGACCCCGAGTTTTTGTGCGAGTCTATCTCTCTGCTCCTTGGTGATCCAATCTACAAGCAGATAGTCAGCTATCTCTCGCTCGCTCCATCCGAGCCTCCTAGCCTCTTTAACCGACAGCTTGTATGCCTCCAGCTCGGTTGGTCTGTCTATGTAGCCGTACCTTGGATCGTATAGATCTTCGCCTTTCTCGAACTGTTTTACATGCGCCAGCTCATGAATAATATCTAGATACAGGGTCTGCTCACGAGCTTTTTTCAAGTGCCTACTTCCAACGATAAGCCTTCCATCCTCATCGCTGACATGCATATAGTCCTCTGAAGCCGTTATCTCAACGGTCGTTTCGTTCAAGATGCGAGTTCTTTCTGTTTCATCTTTGAACAAGTCAACAAGAGCTGGCGAATCGGTTAACCCCTTGAAGATTTCCGGTAGCTTGTATCTGCCCTGTGGCTTACCTCTCTCGACAGAAAAAGATTTCAAGTTGGCTGTGTCCCGGCCCAATTGAAACTTTTCAGTTCATTAGCGTTTCAAACGTAAAGATCTTTCTGAACCGAAGAACGTATATGTTCTAATCGCTCTATTCGGTTAGTGATGTGATTTCGATGGGAAAGGCATCGAGTGAGATAGCTGATTTAGACGTGAAAGAACTTGTGAAGGAACTGAATAGAGCGGTCGCTGACGAATGGTTCGCTATCTACCAGTACTGGTATGCGTCGCTGGTTCCGGAGCAGGTGATGTCGCCGATAGTGATGGACGCCATAAAGAAGGCTTTGGAGGACGAGAGGGAACATGCTGAAGAGCTTGCATCGCGAATACTTGAGCTGGAAGGATTGCCTATAAGGAACCCGAACGAATGGGCAAAGTTGGCTCACTGCAAATACGCGGAGCCACCTGAAGATCCGACGGATCTAAGACGATTTCTACAGGACGCGTTAGAAGGCGAAAGATGCGCCATGAGAGCCTACAACCAGATCGCCAAAATGACGTTCGGGAAAGATCACATTACGTACCAGCATATCACGCATATTCTTGCTGAGGAAGCGGAACACGAAGAAATATTTGAGGATCTCCTTGAGAATCTGCCGTGCACGTTTTCTAGAAGCAAGTAGGTCACGGATTTATCAGGGCGATGAAACTAGACATCCCCGATCTTTTTTCTTGCAGGCCTCAACTATCTTGTCCTCACACCTTTATGTGGCCTTCGTACAGGGATCCGAGCCCGCCTGTACTATTAACCGTAGAAAGGCAACCGCAAGATTCTAGTTGTGGAATCAACTCCCTCGCAACATCTTGAACCAATCGCACAATCTCGAGGGGTTGATTTGAGCTGCACAGTAGGCGTTGACGTAGGCGGGACCAACGTAAGGGTAGTTCTTGAGCACACCAAAGGCAAGATCGTTTCTCGTCTGAGCGAGACGTCAGAGAAGCGCTCAGGTCCCACGGGCCTAAGCCGGCAGATAGTGTGGATGATTCGCTCATTAGAACTGAAAGGTCGGATCAGATGCGTTGGGATAGGCGCCGCCGGACCACTGGACCTGAAGCATGGCTGCATTGTTCACTCTCCCCACCTTGGCTATGAACGCATTCCTCTCGTCAAACCCTTAGAAAGAGAGCTTGGAGTTCCGGTCTACCTGGTCAACGACTGTGTAGCCGCCGTGATCGCCGAGAAAGAGTTCGGCCAAGGTAAGAAACACGCGAACGTCGTCTACGTTACGATAAGCTCCGGGATAGGAGCCGGCGTATTCGTTGACGATCACCTTCTAATCGGAAAGGATGGAAACGCTCACGAAGTAGGTCATATTACTGTAGATCATACGGGTAGACTCGTATGCGGCTGCGGGAGACGAGGCCACTGGGAAGCCTACTGCGGAGGAGCGAACACATCGAATTTCATCAAGTATCAATTCGAATCAAAAACCCGCACAGAAATCGAATCCAGCTTACTGTTCAAAACTTGCAGAGGAAACCTTAGCATGCTAATCTCAGAGGACCTCTTCAACTCAGCTAGAAGACACGATAGACTTGCTTTGGAAATCGTTGAAGAGATGGGAAGACTCAATGCCATAGGCTTCGCTAATGTAACGGACGCTTATGATCCTGAACTGATCACGGTCGGCGGCGCAGTAGCCCTAGCAAACCCCAATTTAATTCTCGGACCGATAAGACGTATGATTTCTCGATACAGCCTGAACAGGATACCGCGGATAGAAATGACAAAGCTTGGAGAAGACGCTGTTCTCTACGGCGCTTTAGTGCTATCCAGACATCTAAAGAGGAGATCGGCGTAGACCGCGGTTGAGAGCTCGTGAGTACCATCTCTTTCGCAACATAGAATGATGGTGTTCGAACCGACTCAATCGTAGATCCTATGCTTGGCTCTAGTGTACGTGATAGGAAGATGCCTTAATGCATACATAAGCGGTTAACAAAGAAAAGTTCCGAACAGACCTTTGCATAGCGTAGTCGAGTGAATATTGTGCCAGAGGACCTCCCTTAGTTCCACTTGCCAGTATGAATTGTATGTGCACCAGTCAAGCCTACAAAATCTTATCTCAAGAACACAATGTTCTACAGAATGGGGGGATAGCTTTGGTAATGGTGATCGTTCGTCACACGTACAAAGATTTCAACGCTTTTTCCAGCAGAGCATGGGACTGGGGTGCAAACCTCAAACCTGAGAAAGGATACAGATACATTAAGACATACTGTGCAGTGCCTCTGAAGAATGAACATTGGTGTATCTGGGATATCGCTAACCCAACGACTTCAGGCGATTTCCAAAAGGCTATAGCCGATTTCCAAAAAGAGTTCCGCGAAGCCCTGGGAGATGCTGGAACGGTCGAGGCTACGTGGGTTACTGAATTTGGATGGGAAACATGGCCACCTTTCCAATACATACTCAAAAAGTGATCTAAGAGCTCAGCTAACGCACCTTTTCCAAGAGCGTCCTGCTACCCTTTTTCTACCTATCGCGAACGCTCGGAATGAGTCGAACCAGACGAGAAAGAGATTATGCCCTGAAAAGTACACGGGTTTTTTAGGTTCAAAGCGAGATTTCTTCATGATGACTTTTCACTGACAATATTGATATTCGGGCATAGGCGGGACGTTATGGCTCGACGATCCGCAATGGGCTTGATTCAAGTAAATGTTATCTTCTTTCTGGGTATAGTCATCTTGGTGCTTGCGTTGCTCATAGTACTGCTCCTGTCACGCTAGTTTGGACGTTTTCTATCCAAGGCTTTAGAAAAGAGTGATAAGGAATTCGCTCTAGCTTTTGGTGAAGGCGGATGCGTTCGACACGCCCATTTGTAGGTCCCGAGTGATTCAGAGTTTTTATTAACGGCAAATCGCGGGGAATTCAGAATTGCGACTATCCCTTCGATGAGATGGGCTTCCAAGTGTGACCTGAATAGAAGATAGAACTAACCAACACCCAGAGCTATTTTGGAACCGAGGTATTCTGTAGAGTTCGACTCGTTCCGAGATAGATAGCCTTGAAAGCCTCAGATTAGAGTGCTACTCCGCAGTGATGAGATCACGTTACTACTTAGAAGTGGTGGGGCCGCCGAGATCCACTGTTCAATAGCAAATCCCACAGTTCGGCCTAGGTCACAAATCTCGGACATCGATAACAATGGCTTGACAAGTATTTTTGTCTTTGGCATCAAACAAAATGTTACCTGAATTTAACTCTACGGGGGTCGGGCATACATATGAATTCATGTTGAATCTCTCTTAAGGGCGGCTTCAGCTACCTTTGCCGTGGTGTCTGCGCTTTCAGAGCCGTAGGGTGTTGAGAACAAAAGTATTCCTAGACGTTTCTTGTCTGCCATCGGGATGACCTTCTTATTTCGTGAGTTTCTCGTATTTCTTGGCTAGCTCTCCTGTCGCAGCCATTTGATCGAAGAGTACTTCTCTGATCAGGTTGCAAGCCTTGATGATTTTGGGGTTCGCGATGCTGTAGTAGATGCTTACGCCATCTCTTCTCGTGGTCACGATGTTTCTCTCCCTGAGAACTGCCAGATGCTGCGAGATGTTGGCTTGAGGAGCTCCTATCAACTCCACCAACTGGTTGACGGATTTCTCCCCATTCATTAACGCGTTCAAGATTCTGAGGCGGACAGGGTTAGCAAGGGTCTGACATAGAGCTGCGTGCAACTCGAAGATCTTCGTTTCCGGCTCTAGTGTTTTTTGCATTGTTGATCGTTGATTGTGTATTAGTGTAATCGAATATATTTATATATTTCGCTAAGGCTAGAGCTAGTCTGGAGGTTAGGCGGATGAGTGAGAAAAGAGATGCTACGTGCATTATCTTGATTATCGTGGTTGTGCTGGTGATTGTGGGATTCGGGTCCTTCGCATTGATGGGGCCCGGAATGATGGGGGTTGGGGAATGGGCCCGGGGATAATGGGTTTCGGCTTCGGATGGCCGTTCATGTTTCTGTTTCCACTGGTCTTTGTAGTCCTAGTGGTTCTGGGGCTCTACCACCTGCTTTCGGGGCAGGGAAGGCAAGTCTCTTCGGCTGGGTATACGGGTAGCGATGCACTCCGGATACTGAAGGAGAGGTATGCTCGAGGCGAGATAACATCCGAACAGTATACCAAGATGAAGAGGGATCTTGAATCGTAGAGAGGATTGAATGAGATGGACAATAGACGAGTTGTTGGATTGGCGCTTGTGATAATTGGTCTGTTAGGCTTGGCAATCTTTGTTCCCTTCATTGCGATTCAATCTCGAAGCTACATGGGTTGGGGTCCCATGAACGGTATGATGGGTGGAATGATGGGGGGCTACAACAGCTACAACCCGAATCCAACAGGACAGCGAATAACAATTGATCGAGCAACACAAGTGGCGCAGACCTACCTCGCTTCCTTGGCTAACCCTGACTTGGCTATAGACGAGATTATGGAGTTCCAACATAATTTCTACGTGATCTACTATGAGAAGAGCACTGGAGTACGCAGCTTCGAGATGCTCATAGACCCATACGCTGGTCGAATCTTTCCCGAGTACGGCCCTAACATGATGTGGAACACCAAGTACGGCATGATGAATGGAATGGGAGGTATGGGTGGAATGATGGGCGGAGGCATGATGGGAAACCAACGTGGGCCACCAACTACAAACATGACCCTAACCGGGGACCAAGCAAGAACCATTGCTGAGAACTATTTGAAGACCTATCTGCCAGGCTCTTCGACTGAAGAACCCGATGTGTTCTACGGCTACTACACGATCCACATCTTGAAAGATGGCAAGATCTATGGCATGCTCAGCGTCAACGGCTATAGCGGCCAACTCTGGTATCACAGTTGGCATGGACAGTTCATCCAAGTGAAGGAATTCTGACCGAGACTGCATATTGTCGGGAGGTAAGTTGTTGAACAACGTAAATCTAAAGGAAATGGAAAAGTTCGTTAAGGCGGTTAAGAAAGATTCGAAGCAAGCGATCAGGGAGAAGAGAGTCACTGGAGAATGGATCTTCAAAGATGGACAGCCACAGTTCGTCGCCGAGATTCAATATCCAAAGGGTAAAGTCTCGTTGGCATGTGAGCTTCCGTCCTTTGTTGGAGGTTGGGGAGGAAGTCCAGATCCAATACAGTACTGCCTCTACGGATTGGCCGCTTGCTTCGCAGCAACACGTAGCTACAGCTACAAGCGAAAAGATTGAGTTGAGGTCCCTGCGAGTTTCGGCGGAAAACAGAGTTAACCTGCAAAAACAGTTGGGATTATCAAAAGATCCCATAATACAGAACGTGAAATTGAGAGTTCGTTTGGACGCAGATGTACCACGCGCTACGGTAGAGAGAATCGTCAAATTGGCGGAAGAACGTTGCCCTGCTCTTACTCATGTCCCAGATTCTATTGAACAGGTCTCGATACACGTCGGATATTCTATCGAACATATCATCCGGAATCAAGCATCTTTCTCTGACGAAATTCTTGAACTTCTCTTCCAACGTCACACATACCGCTGGGTCAATCGTCAGCGAAGATTTCTTTCTCCTTGTCAGTTCCATTCTCTGCCAAGAAGTGCCCAAAGTCTAACACTAGTTGTTTCATCGTAGGGATTCCAAAAGGTGCTGAAGCGCCAGCACCGAAGAAGAAGAGTACGTCAGAACTATCCTGCATTTGGACCGCTTATAGTTCGATTAGAAACAGAATATGTTTTTCGGAGAAAATTGGCGAGTCCATCGTACTGAAGTCTGGACTGGTGCGGCCGCCGGGATTTGAATTCCCGGATCGCGTTGTTCGATCTCCCGGGTCACCGGCGGTCTGCTAATTGATTGGCAGGCCGACGTCTTAGACCAGGCTGGACTACGGCCGCACACGTGCACAGATCTCCTAGAACATCTTTAAGCCTTTGTAAAGTTGTTGTCCTAT